>JBFJNH010000147.1:0-1051 GCA_041618295.1 Marmoricola sp. | reverse complement strand
GTTCGCCGAGGCTCCC
This sequence comes from Marmoricola sp., assembly GCA_041618295.1. Classification (GTDB taxonomy): domain Bacteria; phylum Actinomycetota; class Actinomycetes; order Propionibacteriales; family Nocardioidaceae; genus Marmoricola. Next base: position 1,035 of record JBFJNH010000147.1, on the reverse strand, counting down.
GGCAGTCTCGAGGTCGTCTACGCCGACCCGATCGCCGGGGTCTACAAGAAGCTGGTGATGTCCGACGACGCCAAGACCCTCCTCGGGGGTGTCCTGGTCGGCGACGCCAGCGCGTACGCCTCGCTGCGGCCGATGCTCGGCGCCGAGCTGGGCTCGGACCCGAACGCCTGGTTGCTTCCCGAGGGCCCCGAAGGAGGCTCTGGGGCCCCGGTGACCGGCGACCTCCCCGACGCTGCGAACGTCTGCTCCTGCAACAACGTCACCGCGGGGACGATCCGCGAGTCGGTCTGCTCCGGTGGCTGCACCGACCTGAGCGCGGTCAAGGCCTGCACCAAGGCCGGCACGAGCTGCGGCTCCTGCCTGCCGCTGGTCAAGAAGCTGATGACCACCGAGCTGGAGAAGTCCGGGATCGAGGTGAGCAACGCGCTCTGCGAGCACTTCGCGTTCAGCCGTGCCCAGCTCTTCGACATCATCTCGGTCACCGGGTTGCGCAACTTCTCCGAGATCATCGCGTCCCACGGAACCGGTCGCGGCTGCGACATCTGCCGTCCCGTGGTCGCCTCGATCCTGTCGTCCCTCGGCACCGGGCACGTGATGGACAAGGACCTGGCCCGGCTTCAGGACACCAACGACCACGTGATGGCGAACCTGCAGAAGGACGGCACCTACTCCGTCGTCCCGCGGGTCCCCGCCGGTGAGATCACCCCCGAGGGCCTGATCGCGATCGGTCAGGTGGCCCAGGACTTCGGCCTGTACACCAAGATCACCGGCGGTCAGCGGATCGACCTCTTCGGAGCTCGGCTCGAGCAGCTGCCCCCGATCTGGAAGCGGCTGGTCGACGCCGGCTTCGAGTCCGGGCACGCCTACGGCAAGTCGCTGCGGACGGTGAAGTCGTGCGTCGGGTCGACCTGGTGCCGGTACGGCGTCCAGGACTCCGTCGGGATGGCCGTCGAGCTGGAGCTGCGCTACCGCGGGCTGCGGGCGCCGCACAAGATCAAGCTCGGCGTCTCCGGGTGTGCCCGGGAGTGCGCCGAG
>JBFJNH010000146.1:0-1767 GCA_041618295.1 Marmoricola sp. | reverse complement strand
GCGGCTCCTTGGCCGTGAACTTCATCCTGTCCTGGGTGCCCGAGCTCTTGGAGTGGTCGGTGGCGCGGTGGGTCTACGACCAGCTCGACCCGCTGGTCAGCGCGCCCTTGGTCCAGCTTTCGCTGCCGGGAGTCACCGAGGTCGACGCGTGGATCCAGGCCGGGGCCCTGGTGGCCACCCTCGTCCTGTCCCTCAGTCGTCGCTGGGACGTGCTGAGGAGTTTCCCGGTGATCGCTGGGGCCGGAGTCGTGATCGGTCTAGGTTGCGTGGTCGGGCTGTTCCGGGCTCTGGACTCGGACGACCCGTGGGCGCCGCTGGCACTTCTCGCCGCGGTTGCAGTACTCGCCTTCCAGACCTGTCGCTGGTGCCTTTCTGACACCGGGACCCGGACGTCCTACAGCGACGGTTTTCTGGTCGCACCGATCGTCGGCGGTGCCACGTTCCTGCCCGCTCTTGCCCTGGGCCGCGCCCTTGAGGGCGGGGAGATGGTCCCGCTCGCCAGGTCGTGGGGGAGCGCGGTCACGATCGGCACGATCTCCACACTCTGGTTCTGGTTGCTCGGCATCGTCGCCATTGCCGGCGTCGCTGCCGCGGTGGCGCTGGCGAACGGCACGAAGCAGCGCGGCACCCCACTGGTGGTCGTTGCCGCTGCTCTCGTCATGGTTCTCGGCCCCCTGGGTGCCAAGGCGGCCGAGGCTGACGGCGAGTCCTACCAGTCACTTCAGGTGCGCCCGGAATCGGGCTACTGCCAGATCTGGTGGCGGAACAGAACCCCGGAGCCGTCGATCACGTTCTCCGGAAGGTTCTGCGCGAAGGTGACGGTGCGTGAAGGAAAGAGACCTGTTGCCGAGAAGGATGTCTCGTTCAACCTGAGCGACTCAGCCTGGAGGGGTCCGAACGGGGTCGATCCTGACGAAAGTGTGCACTCGGCTATGTACGGCGACACCGTTGTCGTTACTGCCCAGGAAACGGATGGCGCTGAGCGGTACGGCATCCTGGCATTCGACTTCCGAACCGGGAACGTCAAGTGGTTCCGGGCGTGCGGGTCGGCTGCGTACGACGTGGGTGCGCGGTTTGCCGGGTCGGGCGCGGACAAGAGCGGCACCTACCGCAAGACGCGATCGGGCGAGGGGGCTGCAATTTTCCTACGCTGCCAAGGGCGCACCCTGGTGATCGATCCTGCGTCCGGGCGCATCCGGTAGGCCGAGGGAGGAGATCGATGACGTCAGGACCGCTCCACGCGGTCGTCGAGGTCGACGGCGGCGTAGTCCTCGGGCACGTCCTGCGTTCGGTGCGGCCCTTGGAGGAGGAGGACGTCGCCGATATTCAGCGGGATCTGGTCGCGGTCACCACGGGACTTGAAGGCCACCTGGACTGCTCCTTCACCGTCCAGTGGCTGTGCGATCCACGTCCGGGGGACCCGCGCGGCGGTCAGATTGCGGTCGCGGTCCTGACGATGATCGACGGCTCTCCACCCTCCGCCAAGGTAGAGGAGATCGGGGACGACCTCCTCGACCTGCTCAACGGACCGCCGGGAGTCTGGTCGTTCCAGGTCGTCGAGGATGCCGCACACCTCCGCCGCCTGCTCGAACCGTTGGTGCCGGCGTACGTCGCGGGGGTCGCCCGCCGCGAGGAGAGTCTTCGCCCCGATCCCCCTCGCTCCGGGGCGGGGTTCCTTTCGTCAGAGATTCCTGCTGCCGGGGCGCGGCCGGATCTCTGGAGCATGTGGACCTTGGGGCCGCCAGCGCCGGATACCCACCGGCTCAG
>JBFJNH010000145.1:0-2002 GCA_041618295.1 Marmoricola sp. | reverse complement strand
CCGCCCTGGAGCAGGAACGCCTCGCCGCGGGTCACGGCCGCGAGCTTGTCGGTCAGCCGGTCGCACTCGCCGGCGAAGACGAGCGGCGGGAACGAACGCAGCCGGGCCACCGCGGCGTCGAGCGCGGCGCGGTCCGGGTAGGTCGGCTGCTGCGCAGCGCCCAGGGCGTGCAGCGCAGCGAGGTCGGGGATCGAGGAAGTCTGGTCCTGCACCAGCCAAGCCTACGTGCCTTTGCCTCCAGCGGCACATCGCACGGGCTGCGGCGACTCAGCCGAAGAAGACCTCCGCCTCGGCGTACTCCTCGGGGCTGACGAGCTTCAGCTCCGCGGTGCCCTCGCTGAGCGGCACCCGGACGATGTTCGTCCCGCGCAGCGCCATCATCGTCCCGAAGTCGCCGTCGTGGACCGCGCTGATCGCCTGCAGCCCGAAGCGCGTGGCCAGCCAACGGTCGAACGCGGTCGGGGTCCCACCGCGCTGGATGTGCCCGAGTACCACCGCCCGGGCCTCCTGGCCGGTACGTTCCTCGATCTCCTTGGCCAGCCGCTCCCCGATCCCGCCGAGCCGGACGTGGCCGAACGCGTCCTTCTCCCCGGTCAGCAGGGTCATCCCGCTGCCGTCGGTGGCCTCCACCGGGACGGCCCCCTCGGAGACGACCATGATCACGGCGTACTTCGTCTCGAACCGGGCCTGGACGTGCCGGCAGACCTCGTTGATGTCGAAGGGGCGTTCGGGGATGAGGACCACGTTCGCCCCGCCGGCGATCCCGGCGTGCAACGCGATCCAGCCGGCGTGCCGGCCCATCACCTCCACGACCAGGACCCGGTGGTGCGACTCCGCGGTGGTGTGCAGCCGGTCGATCGCCTCCGAGGCGATGTTGACCGCCGTGTCGAAGCCGAAGGTGAAGTCGGTGCCGGAGAGGTCGTTGTCGATCGTCTTCGGTACGCCGACCACGTTGACGCCGAGCTCGTGCAGCTTGGTCGCGACCCCGAGGGTGTCCTCGCCACCGATGGCGATCAGCGCGTCCACGCCGGCCGCAGCGAGGTTCGCCTTGATCTGCTCGACCCCGCCGTCGACCTGGAACGGGTTGGTCCGCGAGGAGCCGAGGATGGTGCCGCCCCGCGGCAGGATGCCGCGGACCTGGTCGACACCCAGCGGCATCGTCAGACCCTCCAGCGGCCCTTTCCAGCCGTCCCGGAACCCGACGAACTCGTCGCCGAACTCCTTGACGCCCTTGCGCACGACGGCGCGGATGACGGCGTTGAGGCCGGGGCAGTCTCCGCCCCCGGTGAGTACTCCTACCCGCACAAGCCCTCCTGAGATCACGGTGAGTGGATGGATTGGAACGTTCAAGTAGTGAGCTCCACCCTAGTCACAGTCGCTAGCCTCGCGCTATGACCTTCTCCATCGTGGCCCGCTCCGACGACGAACCCGACGGACAGCCGGCCTGGGGCGTGGCGGTCGCCTCGAAGTTCCTCGCGGTCGGCAACGCCGTCCCCGCGGCCGTCGCCGGCGTCGGCGCCCTGGCCACCCAGGCGGACGCCAACGTGGCCTGGAAGGGCCTCGGGCTCTCGCTGCTCGACGAGGGCGCGACCGCCGAAGTGGCGCTCGAACGGCTGCTCTCCGAGGACGACAAGCCCGAGCACCGGCAGATCGGGATCGTCGACCTCGACGGCAACGCCGCCACCCATACCGGCAGCGCCTGCTTCGACTGGGCCGGCGGCACCACCGGGGACGGGGTGGCGATCCAGGGCAACATCCTCACCGGGCCCGAGGTGGTCGAGGAGATGCACCGGGCCTGGGAGGACACCGCCGGCGCCCCGCTCACGCGGCGGCTGCTGGCCGCCCTGCGCGCCGGCGACCGAGCCGGCGGCGACAAGCGCGGTCGGCAATCAGCGGCGCTGCTCGTCGTCCGCGAGGGCGCCGGGTACGGCGGTGCCGACGACATCGCCGCCGACCTCCGGGTCGACGACCACCCGGACCCGGTGGCCGAGCTTGCGCGACT
>JBFJNH010000144.1:0-2457 GCA_041618295.1 Marmoricola sp. | reverse complement strand
CTGGGCGACGAGCCGGAACACCTGAACGCTCCGTACGGCTCCCACACGGATTCACCCCCACCTGTCGAGGTCGCAGGACGGAGCCTGGGTGACAGGCATCCAGGTCTTCCTCAGGACCTGGAGAAGAGACATGAAGCGCACATTGCTCGTCGCCCTGGTCCTGGGCTCCGTCGTCCCCGCGGCATTGCTGCTGTCGCGGACCGCGGAGGCAGCCGCCTGCTCGGGTACCACCGGGGTGACGGTGGTCGTGCAGTTCCCCGACGGACACACGGAGATCGGCTGTGCACCGGGTGATCCCGGCACCGGGTTGGAGGCACTCGAGTCGGCTGGATTCCCGTACACCTTCGTTCAAGGTCAACCGGGCGCCGTGTGCACCATCGACGGAGCCCCAGCGAGAGATTGCTGGGGAGACAAGTACTGGGCCTACTTCCACGGCTCGGGTTCCGGGTGGACCTACAGCGGTGTCGGCGCCGGGTCGTACGACCCGAAGCCCGGATCGCGGGAGGGGTGGCGGTTTGGTGACGGTAAGTGCTTGCCGCAGGAGAGCCAGACGGCCTGCGACCAGCGGCTCAACCCCAAACCCACCCCGGTGAACACTCCGAAGCCCTCCCCGTCCGCCACCCGGTCGCCGACCACCCCGAAGCCCGCTCCGTCGAGCACCGCAGGATCGGCCGTCGCCGCGCCGGGGGCCTCCGCCGGCAGCACCCCGAGCGGGTCGGCGACGCCGGGCGCCACGGCGAGCGGGACCGCGACCCCGTCCGCGAACGCGACCCCGACCGCGGGCGGCTCGACCACGCCCTCGGAGGTCGACGCCCTGGCCGGTCCGGCCGCCGCCGAGGTGGCTGACAGCACCGAACCCACCAGCGGGGGTGTGTCCTGGGTCTGGGGTGTCGGACTCCTGGTTGTCCTGCTCGCGGTCGGCGGAGCCATGGCCTACCGGCGTCGGACCTGAGATGACCGCGACCGCGCTGCTTCCGCAGGCCCTCCCACGGGCCGTGCACCCGCTGGCCTGGTGGGGGTGGGCGATCGGCCTCGCCGTGGCTGCCAGCACCACGACCAACCCACTGCTGCTCGGTCTGCTCCTGACGGTGGTGTGGGTGGTCGTGATGGCGCGGCGTACCGACTCGCCGTGGGCCCGGGCGTTCCGGCTCTACGTCGTGCTCGGGGTGGTGATCGTCGTCTTCCGGGTGGTGCTGCACGTCCTGGTCGGCCTGAAGTGGGGGACCGTCGCCGTGCTGCCGTTGCCGACCATCGGGCTCCCGGACTGGGCCGCCGGCATCAACCTGCTCGGGACGGTCTACCTCGAGGGCTGGCTCGCTGCGACGCTGCTCGGGGTCCAGCTCGGCACCCTGGTGATCGCGATCGGGGCCGCGAACGCGCTGGCCAACCCGAAGCGGCTGCTCCGCTCGCTCCCGCACGCGTTGCACGAGGTCGGCACCGCCGTGGTGGTCTCGGTGAGCGTGGCCCCGCAGCTGGCCGAGAGCGTCGGTCGGGTGCTCCGAGCGCGGCTGCTGCGCGGTGAGGCAGGCCGCGGCCTGCGCGCGGTCCCGCAGGTGGCGCTCCCGGTCCTCCAGGACACCTTGGACCGGTCGCTGCTGCTGGCCTCGGCGATGGAGTCCCGCGGGTACGGGAGCCGCCACCAGCGCAGCGGGACCGGGCGCCGTACGCTCACCGGCGCGCTTACCCTGATCGGTCTGCTCGCGGTCGCGTTCGGGATCTACGGGGTCCTCGACCCGACCGGCCTCCCCGGCTGGTCCGGTGCGCCGGTGCTGCTGGCGGGGGTGCTGCTCGCCTTCGCCGGGATGGCGCTCGGCGGTCGGGAGATCCGGGTGACGACCTACCGCAGGGACCCCTGGGAACTCCCGGAGACGCTGACGGTGCTCTCCGGACTCGCCGCGGCCACCTGCACGATCCTGGCGCGGCACACCAGCCCCGAGCTGATGCACCTGCCGCTGCAGCCGATCGCTGCTCCGGGGCTGTCGCTGCTGGCTGCCGCCGGGATCCTCGCCGGCCTGCTCCCGGCCCTGGTGACGCCACCGGCCCCTCGGACCGCGGGACGGCAACCATGAACGACGGCATCGCAATCGAGCTCGCCGGCGTCACGGTCACCTACGCCGACCGGGTCGAGCCGGTCCTGCGCGAGGTGGACCTGCGCGTCGAGGAGGGCGAGCTCGTCCTCGTGGTCGGGCGCACCGGTTCGGGCAAGAGCACCCTGCTCGGGACGTTGAACGGGCTGGTCCCGCACTTCACCGGCGGCACGCTCGCCGGTTCGGTCCGGATCGCGGGGCGCGACACCCGCGAGCACCGTCCCCGCGACCTCGCCGACCTGGTCGGTGTGGTCGGCCAGGACCCGCTCGCCGGTTTCGTCACCGACACCGTCGAGGAAGAGCTCGCCTACGGCATGGAACAGCTGGGGCTGGCCCCGGACGTGATGCGCAAGCGCGTCGAGGAGACCCT
>JBFJNH010000143.1:0-2676 GCA_041618295.1 Marmoricola sp. | reverse complement strand
CGGGGTGGACCAGCGACGGGTTCGTCGCACTGGTCCCCACCGGGTCGATCACCGGCTTCACGGTGACCTTCACCCCCGGCTGAGCACACCAGGTCGCGACCTGCGCCTGGGTCAGCAACCGGCCACCACCGTTCTCCACCAGAGCGGTGCCTGCGGTGGGGTCGGCCGGGAGGTGGACGTAGAGCGTCACCGCCCGACCAGAAGCCGGTCTCTGAGGAGGCGCGCTAGCGCCGTCTCGAAGGGTCCCGCGGGCGAGCCGCCCCAGCGCCATCGCGCGACGGGCATCCAGCGACGCCTCGCACCCTTCCGCGGCCAGGGCCTCGGCTTCGCGGTCCAGCGCGGCGTCCAGGTCGAGGGCATCGGCCAGGTCCAGCGCACCGTAGAGGGTGGAGGTCCCGACGAAGGAGACCTGCCGGTGATCCACGACCACCCGCGGGGTGGTGAAGGTGTCCGCGACCTGTTGGGCGTGCTCGGGCAGCACCGCCGCGATGGTCTCGTCGATCATCTGCTGGGTCGCCGAGGCCGACAGCTTCCCCGCCAGGGGCGCGATCCGGGCGTCCAGGTCCGCGGCCGCCTCGGGCGGCAGGATCGTGGTTTCCTTCGCGATCCGTCGGCCCTTCCACGCCGGCAACGACCCCGCGGTGATCCGGGCGTAGAGGTCGGGCAACCGGTGCGCCAGCTCGACCGCATCAGACAGATAGGCGCGACCACCGTTCGTGGTCGTCCCGATCACCGCCGCGAACTCCGCCACACACCCCCGCCCGATCAACGGGGCACCCTCCCCGGTCAACGCCACCGGGGTATCGCCCCACGTCTCGGCCAGGTCCGGGTCCTCGACCTCGTGCAACCGCGCCCACTCCACCGCAGCCACCAGCTTCCGGGCCTCGGCCGCGTGCACATCGGCCTGCGCCGCCCGCGCTGCCGCGAGCACCCCCGCACCCGCCAGGCTCCGCGCAGGCCTGCGCCGTCGCGGCGGCGGACTCTGAAGGCGGAACGTCATACCCGCAACGCTAGGGACCACCACCGACAATTCGAGGCCGAAACAGCGTCTCGGTCTCGATAGTTGAGACCACGGCAGAGATTCCTCACCGCGTCTCGACAGGCTCGACGCCCGGGGGCCACGCCTCGACAGGCTCGACGACCGGGGGCCGCGTCTCGACGACCGGGGTCGCGTCTCGACAGGCTCGACGACCGGGGTCGCGTCTCGACAGGCCTGATCAGCGGTGCCAGGCTGCTCCCGTGACGCGGATCGTGGAGGCCGACTACCTGGTCGTCGGGGCCGGGGCGATGGGGATGGCGTTCGTCGATGCGCTGATCGAGCACGCGGACGTGCGGGTTGCCCTGATCGACCGGCGGCACGGCGTCAGCGGGCACTGGCTCGAGGCGTACCCGTTCGTCCAGCTGCACCAGGCCTCGGCGTTCTACGGCGTCGCCTCGACGTTGCTCGGCGGCGGTCGGCTGCAGACCAGCGGTCCCGAGGAGGGGCTCCAGGAACGCGCCACCCAGGCCGAGATCGCCCTGTACTACGCCCGCCGACTCGAGGCGATGGTCGCGACCGGCAGGGTCGAGTTCTTCCCGAACTGCGAGTACGTCGGGGAACGCACGGTGGTCTCCCGGGTCTCCGGGGACCAGTTCGTGGTCCCGGAGCGGTGCCGGGTGGTCGACGCGCACTACCTGGCGCCCAGCATCCCGGCGGAGAAGCCGCCGCCGTTCGCGGTGGCCGACGGCGCCCGGGTCGTCCCGGTCAACGACCTGGCCCGGCTGGAGGAGGCCCCGAGCCAGTACGTCGTGGTGGGCTCGGGCAAGACCGCGACCGATGCTTGCATCTGGCTGCTCTCCCGCGGTGTCGACCCGGACGAGATCTGCTGGGTGCGTCCGCGGGACCCGTGGATGATGAACCGGGCGGTGGTCCAGCCGGACCCCGCCGTCTTCACCGGCATGGCCGCCGACACGATGCAGGCTGCGGAGGAGTGCTCCTCGCTGACGGACCTGTTCCTGCGGCTCGAGGACGCCGGCATCATGCTCCGCATCGACCGCAGCGTGATGCCGACGATGGCCAAGGCCCCGACCCTGGCCACCTGGGAGCTGGACGCGCTGCGCACGGTGCAGAACGTCGTACGTCGCGGGCACCTGACCGCCGTGGAGTCGGGCGCGCTCGTCTTCCCCGACGGCCCCGTGGCGGTGGCCCGGGACGCCGTGGTGGTGCACTGTGCCGCGGACGGGCTCAAGTACCCGCCGCTGGTCCCGGTGTGGAACGGGAGCACCATCACGCTCCAGGCGATCCGGGCCGGGTTCCCGTGCTTCGGGGCCGCACTGGTCGGGTACGTCGAGGCGACCCGTCGTGACGACGAGCAGAAGAACCAGCTCTGCCCGCCGACGGGTTACGGGAACTCGATGGCCGACTGGGCCCGGATGAACCTCCGCGGCACCCAGGCGGTGCTGTCCTTCAGCGGGGAGGCGGACATCAAGGAGTGGGCGAACCGGGTGGCGATCAACCCGGCCCGGGTCCCCCCGGAGCACCCGGGCTCTCCGGCCCTGGACGACGCCCGCGAGCGTCTCGCGAAGCACCTGGTGCCGGCGCTGACCCGGCTCGCCGAGCTGGTCTGAGCCGGGGGCGTCGGGCGGCCGGGTCCGTTCAGTGCGGGCGCCAGGCCTCTTCGTCGGCGGTCCGTTCCT
>JBFJNH010000142.1:0-3017 GCA_041618295.1 Marmoricola sp. | reverse complement strand
GAACGGTGGTCGGGCCTACCTGGCTGACGCGGTCGAGCTGGCGCACCGGTTGCCCGACCTCTACGCCCGGATCACCGCGGGGTCGTTGCCGGCGTGGAAGGGGCGGCGGATCGCGAAGGAGACCACGATCCTTCCGCCCGAGGCGGCCGCCGACCTGGACGCCCGGATCGCACCGCTGGCGGGGAAGCTGTCCGCGTCCGCGACGCAGCAGATGATCGACGAGACCATCGCGGCGGTGCTGCCCGAGCACGCCCAACAGGTCGCGGACACCTACACCACCCCGCGGGTGGTCGTGGACCACCGGCAGGTCTCCTTCGTCGGGACCTCCACCCTCTACGGGGCCCTGGACCTGGCCGATGCCCTCGACCTGGACGCCGCGCTGGACCGCGAAGCCGACGCGCTTGCTGCCGAAGGATGCGAGGCCTCGCTGGATGCCCGCCGCGCGATGGCGCTGGGGCGGCTCGCCCGAGGCGAGACCACGACGACGGGACGGCCGGTGACGCTCTACGTCCACCTCCCGGCCGACGCCACCTCAGGTACGGCTCTGGTGGAGAACGGTGGTGGCCGGTTGCTGACCCAGGCGCAGGTCGCGACCTGGTGTGCTCAGCCGGGGGTGAAGGTCACCGTGAAGCCGGTGATCGACCCGGTGGGGACCAGTGCGACGAACCCGTCACTGGTCCACCCCGGCTACGTCGTCCCGGACCGGCTCAAGGAACACGTCGAGCTCAGGGACCGCACCTGCGTCTTCCCGCACTGCACCCGCCCCGCCCGGGCCTGCCAGAAGGACCACATCACCCCCTACGACCAAGGCGGACCCACCGCACCGGAGAACCTCGGGTCGTTGTGCCAGCACCACCACAACCTCAAGACCCACACCGGCTGGACCTACACGACGGTGGAACCCGGTGTGTTCCTCTGGCGCTCGCCCCACGGCTACCAGTTCCTCCGCGACCACCACGGCACCCAGGACCTGACCCCACGACCCGTCGACCCACCCGGCGGGTAGTCGGGAGCGGTTGGTCTCAGAATCCGTCCGAGCTGCATCGCGAATCTGGCCGGTTGTGATGCCGGGCTCTGGCTGAAGTTGTTGTTGAATAGCCGGGTGCCCTCGTACCACGAGCGGATGTCGGCCTTCCTTGACCGAAAGCCGCGAGTAGCTGCCCTCTTCCCGGCTGCGATGCTGGCAATTTTTCGCTGTGTACGACGGGTCCCGACTTCGCGTCGCGCATGGCAGGTTCCTGGCCGAGGATTGGAGATTCGCGGTACTGGTGGGAGCAATCCTCGGCATCGCCCTTCTCTGTGGAGGCGGTGGGCTCTGGTGGTTGGCTCGCCGTTATCCGCCCGCTCGACGCCCCGCTCAGTGGGTAGCGACAATTGTCTTTCTGCTGGTCTTCTTCGCAACCCATTCTCGACGCGGCGACGACGCCGTAGATCAGCTTGGCGCCGTGACGTACATAGTTGCTTACGCACCGCCCTTCGCAGCCGTCTTGATCTACGTCTTCATCCGCTGGTGGACGAAGGCCCCTGTTGCAGAGCCAGTCAGAGTCATGCGCTGGTTCCCACATGCCTGGCACGTCGGCGACTGGGAGGACAGCGATTGGGAAGCAGCCAACGCTTCCTACGATGCCCACCTCCACCAGTTGCGAGCCCAGGTTCCGGAACGCGTATGGGCTTTGACCGAACTGTCACTGCATGACGGACAGGTTCAGTCGTGGTCGATCGACCAGGGCGTGTTCAAGTGGATCTTGCTCATTGGTGACCTTGAACGCGGCTATGAACTGGCGGAAGTCACCTACACAGACGCGGAGTTGATCGGCCCTGACAGCGAGTCGCTTCGCGGCATGAGCCTCGATCAGGAACCCACGGAACTACTCACGGACGAGGTCGACATCGGCAACGGCAAATACGAGCACCGCTTCTACTTCTGGCCCGGCCACGAGTTCGGGGTCCGATTCACTGATGTCCGTGTTTCGCGGTCCCCCGCGAGTGCCGAGTTCAGGCGCTGACAGCAGACCGGCACAGCGGAGCGAGCCTGCGTCGCACAAACCTCCGATTGAACGACAGTCCGAGCTGCATCGCGAATCTGGCCGGTTGTGGACGGGGCGGAACCGCTAGGTCAGTTGCGACCCGGACAGGTCCGCCAGCGGCGGCCACTCGTCGCGAGCATCCTCGTAGTAGGCGCATTCCAACGCGGCGAGGCGTCCGCCTCGAACGAACAGGATGACGCTGCGCTCCACATCGGCCGCGTTAAAAGTCGCGAAGGGGTCGCCGATGGTTGACACGTCAGATTCGGGATTCACGACAAACGTGACGCTCGGACAGCCGCACTCACAATCGCGGTACGCGAGCAGCCCTCCAATCTGGCCGCGCAGCGCGTCCACTCCATCAGCCTGCGGGGACGCAGGTACCGAACCATTGCTTCCTCATTAGGGGTCAGCGGACGCGGTTCGCTGTGATCCATGAGGGAAGCGTATGCGCCGAGTTCAGAAGCGTCCGGTTCCGGTCCTTCTGAAACGAATCGCTCCCGGCATGATTGGCCTATGTCAGAAACCGGCGTAGCAATTACGCTCTCCAGCGACGAAGCGTTGATCCTGTTTGACCTCCTCCATCGCTGGGAAGGTCAGCAACTTGTCCCTGAGCCGCAGAACAAGGCCGAGCAAGTCGCGCTCTGGAATCTGTCCGCAATTCTGGAGCGCGAACTCCGCGCACCGTTCGACTCCCGGTACGCCGAACTGGTCTCCGAAGCCGCTGCTCGACTTGCTGCGGAGGAGTGATCGGAACCCTCCTTTTGCGATCACCGACGACGTTCCCGACCCGTCCGCCGTACCTCGCATCGGGCCGTCCAGGGGGAGTCACCGTCTCGGTTTCGGTCGGGTCTCAGGTGCTCTCCCAGCGGAACAACCGGGCCGCGAGAACGGTGAGTACGACGGTGAACGCCGCCAGCACCGCTCCCGGCACGAGGACGGCCGCCGGGCCGTGGCCACGGACCATCACGTCGAGCATCCCGTCGTTCAGGT
>JBFJNH010000141.1:0-3039 GCA_041618295.1 Marmoricola sp. | reverse complement strand
GAAACGGCTCCTGAAGAACTTCCTGCAACGGCTGAGGCGCATGGACGACCTCACCCGGTGGCACTGGATCGTGGAGTGGCAGCGTCGGGGAGCCCCTCATCTGCACCTGGCCGTCTACTCGCAGTTCGCCGATAAGAGACATTATGTCAATACACGCAAGGGTCGCCACTACCGGAGGTGGTCGACCAGGGTCCCCTGCTCCCCGAACAGCTCTCCGCGCCAGCGTTCGATCAGCTCGGTCGCGTCCCAGTCGTCCGGGTGGAAGTCGCGCCGGGTGTAGGTGCGCAGCTTGCGCAGCACGTCGCGGCTCAGGAACGGCGACCGGCGCAACGCCCACAAGCTCCGCACCAGCGTCACCGGGTGGTACGTCGCCCGGTCCCGCAGCATCGACAACGCCGTGTGCACGACGATCTCCAGCAGGAACATCGCCGAGACCGAGCGCATCGTCCAGATCCGCAACCACTCCGGTCCGCCGGCGGCCCGGTAGACGTCGAAGGCCACCGCTTTGTGCTCGGACTCCTCCAGCGCGTGCCACAGCAACAGCGACCGGACCTCGGTGTCGCCGAGCAGCGCCTGCGCCTCGGGCTTCTCCAGGAGGCACTCCGCCAACGTCGCCGTGTAATGCTCCAGCGCCGCCGTCACCGCGAGCCGCTGGTTCCGGGACTCGAACCGGTCGCTGAGACCCAACAGCCACCGGACGTGCCGGTCCACCTTCAAGCTCCGGTACCCCATCTCCGCGAGCCGCTCGTTGAGGTCGCGGTGCTCGCGTCCGTGGGTGACCTCCTGGCCGATGAAACCGGCGACCTGGTCCAGGAGCTCCGGATCCGAGACCCGGTCCCGGCTGTCGCGCACGGCCCGGACGAAGTAGTCCTCCCCCTCGGGAAACATCCCGGACAGGACGGCGACCACGTGGCTCATCACCAGGTCGCCGTCGACGAAGTGCTGACGCAGCGTTCCGGTCGGGTAGCTGAACGCGATCCGACGGGTGCGGACGTCACGGTGCGGGACCTTCGGGTTCGCCATACCTGAATGTAACCCTGGGTTACACCTACTGGCCAGGCCCCGACCCCGCCCATCTGGCGGGAGCTCCGCACCGAAGTACCCGTATGGCCCTTCTCGCAGATCTGCGCGCCCTGGCGATCCAGCTGAGCGCCCCGTACACCGTCCGCTACGGCGACGCGCTCTCCTTCACCGGGATCGACCTGCCGAAACCCACGTCCCTCAAGGTCCCCACCCGGCACGGTTCGGTCCGGTGCGAGGTGTACCGCCCCCACCACCCGGCACCGGACGCACCGGCGTACGTGCACTTCCACGGCGGCGCCTTCCTGATGCGCTACCCCCGGATGGACGACTTCTTCGCTCGGATCATCGCCGCAGAGCTCGGTGCGGTCGTGGTCAACGTCGACTACGACGTCGCACCCCAGGCCCGTTTCCCGGTCGCCCAGCACCAAGCGCACGACGTCGCCGCCTGGGTCGCAGCCAACCCCCGCGAACTCGGCGTCGACGGCTCCCGGGTCGCACTCGGCGGCTTCAGCGCCGGGGGCAACCTCGCTGCCGCAGCGGCCCTGCAGGCGCGCGACCTCGGCACCTTCACCCCCGCCAGCCAGTTCCTGGGGGTGCCGTCGCTCGACGTCGCCGGGGACACCACGACCAAGTCCTCTCCCCTGGCGAACCCGATGATCGGGCAGAGCCTGCTCACGCTGGTCCGGGCGACCTACTTCCCCGACGTGGCGTCCCGGTCCTCGGCGTACGCCTCGCCGCTACGCGCCCCCAGCGTCGCCGACCTGCCCCCGACCGTGCTCGTCACCGCCGAATACGACCTGCTCCGCCAGGAGGGCGACGAGTACGGCGCCCGGCTCCGCGAGGCCGGCAACGAGGTCACGCACCACGTGGTCCCCCGCGCCGACCACTACTTCCTCGACGGCGACCGGGAACGCGCCCGGCAGACCCTCGACGTCATCGTCCAGGCCCTCCGGAGCCATCTCGGGGTTGAGTCAATTACGTGAAACGCCCGTTATCTCCCCGGATATAGGTGTCACCCCGGGCCAATCTCGCTAGGGTTGCTCTCGAACCGGTCACCGGGGAGACATGCACGACGAGGTGGCCGGGTGAACGTGTGTTGTAGCCGAGAGAGAACGCGGAGACGTTGATGGAAATCCCGATTTATGACCTCAATGACGGCACCGAGCTGCCAGCGGTCGGTTTCGGCACGACTGGCCTGCAGGGTGCCGACGGACTGGAAGCGATTCTGAGCGCCGTCGAATCCGGGTACCGCCTCATCGACACGGCCGTGAACTACGGCAACGAGATGACCGTGGGCGAGGCCATCCGACGCTCCGCCGTACCCCGCGCGGAGTTCCGCGTCACCAGCAAGCTCCCCGGGCGCCACCACGCGTACGACGACGCGATCGTCTCGACGCACGAGTCGCTGGGGCGGCTCGGCCTGGACCACATCGACCTGCACCTGATCCACTGGCCCAACCCGAAGCGCGACGAGTACAGCGAGGCCTGGCGCGCCCTGGTCGACCTCCAGCGCGACGGCCTGGTCACCACCATCGGTGTCTCGAACTTCACCGCCGAGCACCTCGACCGGATCATGGACACCAGCGGCGTCGTCCCGGCGGTCAACCAGATCGAGATGCACCCCTACTTCCCCCAGGAAGAGCTCCGCGCTGTCCACGACTCGCTCGGGATCCGCACCGTTGCGTGGAGCCCGTTGGCCCGCGCGAAGGCTCTCTTCGAGGAGGACGCGGTCCGGCACGCCGCCGAGGCGCACAACGTCAGCCCCGCCCAGGTCGTGCTGCGCTGGCACTTCCAGCTCGGCGCCGTTCCGATCCCGCTGTCGACCAAGCCCGAGCACCAGCTCGCCAACGGCGACATCTTCAACTTCGAGCTGAGCGACGAGCAGGTCGACGCGATCACCGCACTGGGTCGCGAGGACGGACGCCTCTTCGACGCAGACCCGAACGAGCACTACGAGATGTGACCGCTCCCCCGTCCCGGGGGACGAACGAGAAGGGCCGTGGACCAGTGTCCACG
>JBFJNH010000140.1:0-3306 GCA_041618295.1 Marmoricola sp. | reverse complement strand
GTCCCGCTAGGGTCGCGAGCTGTGGGGACCCTGCCGACCGCCGACACCCTGCGCCCCGTGCTGGAGCAGCTGGGCAGCCCGGCTGCGCTCGTCCGGGCGGCGTTCGAGGTGATGGCGGCGGTGCGTGGTCTGCGCTCCGAGCCGCTCGCCACAGCGCTGCTGGGGCCGGTGGCGATGCAGTTCGCCGGCCTCGAGATCGAGGAGCTCGGCTACCTCTACGAAGGCCTGCTCGAGGCCGGGTCGCGCAAGCACGCCGGAGCCCACTACACGCCTCGGGCGCTCGCGGACGAGGTCGTGTTGCACGCGCTCGAGCCGTTGGTGCGCCACCCCGACGGGTCCGCGCTCGCCTCGGCGGAGCTCCTCGACCTCCGGATCGCTGACATCTGCTGCGGGTCCGGGGTGTTCCTGATCGCGGCGGCGGAGTACCTCGCTGTCCGGGTCGAGGAGGCCTGGTCGCGTGAAGGGGTCGCCGGGGGCGATGCACTGCGGGAGGTGGTCACGCACTGCCTGTACGGCGCGGACATCGACCCGGTGGCGGTCGAGATCTGCCGCCGCTCTCTCTGGCTCCTTGCCGGCGACAGGTCGTTGCCGCTCACCTTCGCCGACGACCGGGTGCTGTGCGGCAACGCGCTGCTCGGGGTCCTCGACGAACCGGACCCGCCAAGCACGACCCGGGTCGCGGACGCGTTCGTCGCGACCGGCCTGCTCCACGGCGGTAAGCCGGGACCGGACCTGGAGGCCGGGTACGCCCGGCTCGTCGAGGCGGTGGCCGCCGGCGACGAGGCGGCTCTGGAGGAGATCTGTGCCGCCGGGCTGACACCGACGGTGCCGACCGACCACGCCCGCTGGCGGCCGCTGCACTGGGCGCTGGTGCTGCCCGAGGTCTGCGCCCGCGGCGGCTTCGACGCGGTGGTCGGCAACCCCCCGTTCCTCGGCGTGAAGAGCATCCGCGGAGCGCTCGGCCAGAACCTCCGGGACTACCTGGCCCGTACCCTCCTCGACGGCGGATCGGGTCGGTCCGACCTGATGGTCTTCTTCCTCGCCCGGGCGGTCGCCCTGTCGCGACGTACCGTCGGCCTGGTCCTCAGCGACGCGATCACCGAGGGCGACAGCGCCCGTTTCGGCGCCGCGGCAGCGACGGCGCGGGGCTTCCGGATCTACCGGGCCGAGACGTCGCGGCCGTGGCCGTCCGCGGCCGGGGTCCGGATCTCGCTGGTCTGGCTCGCCCGGGGTGCTGCCGGCCCGCTCACCGCTGTCCTCGACGGGCGCGAGGTCGCCGAGATCGGACCCGGGCTCGGGCAGGCGGGCTCGGCCGCACCGGTCGATCGCAGGCAGCCGCCGGCGTACCTCCCGCACGGGCACCAGGCCACGATCGTGCTCGGCAAGTCGCTGCTGCTGACCCGCGAGCAGGCGGCCGCGATGATCGCGGAGGACCCTCGAGCGGCGGCCTGGATCCGCGAGTACCTCAGCGGGGACGACCTGGTCTCGACGGTGGGTCCGGCCGGCTCGCGCATGGTGCTCGACGTCGGCGAGGTCGAGGCGGAGACCTGGGGCGCCGTACCCCCGGTGGCGCGGCACCTCACCGAGGTCGTGCTCCCCGAGCGCCGGGCCCAGTGGGCGAAGTACCCGCACCTGGTCGAGCGCTGGTGGCGGTTCCACAACCGCGTCGACCGCCTGTACGAGGAGATGGCCGGGTACGACGAGGTGATCGCCCTGGCGAAGCACGCGAAGTACATCTGGCCGGTGCTGGTAACGGTCGGTCCCGGTGCGAGTCCGGTGATCAGCAACGGGGCGATCGTCTACCCGACCGACGACCGCGCGGTCTACGGGTTCCTGGCCTCCGAACCGCACCGGCTCTGGGCGGTCGAGGAGGGTGGTTCGCGCCTGAACCAGAGCCACCGGTACAACCCGTCGCGGTTGCTGAGGACCTACCCGTTCCCGGACTCGATCGAGCGGGTGCGGGGTCCGGGGGAGGCCTTGGCGGCGGCGATGGGTGCCGCCAGCGACCGGCTCGCGCTGGGCGTGACCGAGCTCCTCAACCAGGTGCACGCCGCATCGTCGCCTTCGGCTGAGATCGTGCAGATCCGGGCCGCGATCGTCGAGGTTGACCGGGCGGTGCTGGCCGCCCACGGGTTCGACATCGACCTCGAGCACGCAGTGCGCTCGGACGGGGGACGGACCTGGTTCGGGCCCGACGCCCGGGGGACGGAGCTGCTCCGGGCCCGCCTCCTGGGCTAACTCCTGCCGCGGAGAGCCTCGTTCCTCTCGACTATGTCCGATTTATCCCTTAACCTACGATATAAGGGATTTTCCGGGGGAGGGGCAAGGATGTCCGTACATGCCGAGTCGTCATCGGCGGCGCGTCCGAAGGCGAGGAAAGCCGTCCATCCGGCTGATGTCCAGCACGCGACCGATGCGGGGCTGGATCTTCTCCGGGTGATCGGGCGGCTGGTGCTGCACAACGTCTCCCTTCCGAGCCAGCCCGAGGTCGTGATCGACCACGTGGTGGCCGGCCCCTCGGGCGTCTACGTCATCAACACGATCGCCCCCACCGGCTCCGTCACGATGTCGAGCGGCCTGCTGGTCTGCGCGGGACAGCCGATGATGGACGAGGTCCACGAGGTTGCGGGCGCCGCGGCGCTCCTGCGCGACCTCCTCTCCGGTGCGCCGGTGGCCCCGATCCTGTGCTTCCAGCGCAGCTCCGAGGTGGCTGGGGTGGTCGGCGAGGTCGCGGTCTGCTCGACCGAGAACATCCTCGAGCTCCTCAGCGGCCAGCCAGACGTGATGGACGCGGCCAAGCAGCGCGAGGTGATGCGGATCCTCGGTGACTCGTTGGTCCAGGCGGAGCGACGTGTCCCCAAGGTCGAGCCCGAGCAGGCCCCCAGGCCGCGACACCGGCAGAAGGGCTGGTCGCTGCGGCGCTCGTCGCAGGCCGAGGCGCCCAAGGTCGACTCCGCTCCGGTGGCACCCCCGCGGCTCGTCGTCGAGCCCCCCGTGCTCAAGGCCCCGGTCGTGGAGCCTCCTGTTGTCGAGCCCCCGGTGGTGGAGGCTCCGGTGGTGGAGGCTCCGGTGGTGGAGGCTCCGGTCGTCGAAGCCCCCGTCGTCGAGGTTGCTCCCTCCGTTCCGCCACCCGCACCTCTGACCGAGGTCGCCCTGCACGTGGTTCCCGAGGTGGACAGCCCGCCGGTCGAGCCCGTCGTCGAGACCCGCGTCGAGTTCGGCGTCGTCGAGGCGCTGGTCGCCAGCTACGCATCGGTCGTCCCGTTCGGTCCCCGGGCGGTCGAGCCTGACGCGGCCCCCGATCTC
>JBFJNH010000139.1:0-3431 GCA_041618295.1 Marmoricola sp. | reverse complement strand
GCGGATCTTCTCCGGCTCCGGGTCCTCGCTGACCGCGACGAGGAACTTGTACATCTCCTCGGCGCTGTCCTCGTGGCCGGTGGCCTGCTGGACCGCCGTTCCGCCGCCGAGGTAGAAGTGCCCGCCCGACATCGCGCTGGTGCCGCCGTACACCGCGGCACGCTCGAGGAGGACGACCTTGGCGCCGGAACGCGCTGCTTCGAGGGCGGCGCAGCCACCGGCGATGCCGAAGCCGATCACGACGACGTCGGCCTGCTCCTCGTCACCGGAGAGGGTGGCGGCAGGGACGACGTCAGGAAGCGCAGTGGTCATGGGCGAAGCCTAAGCGGAAACTAGAACGAGTTCTACCCTTCGTCCGAGGTCGGGAACCGCCCGCGCTTTGCCGATAGACTCCGGGTCACAGCCCCCATCGCCGAGGTGCCGCTGCATGACACTCGACGTCGACACCCTCAACCAGGGACTCCTGGCGGGTTGTGGTGTTCTCCTGGTGGCGATCCTCGCGGTCCGCGCCTCCACCGGCGTCGGCCTGCCCAGTCTGTTGCTCTACCTGCTGATCGGCGTCGGTCTGGGCGAGTCCGGCCTCGGCGTCGAGTTCTCCGACGCGCAGCTGGCAAACGCCCTCGGGTTCGGAGCCCTGGCCGTGATCCTGGCCGAGGGTGGGCTGACCACGAAGTGGGCCGAGATGAAACCGGTGATCCGGATCGGCGCCTCCCTGGCCACCCTCGGAGTGGTGGTCAGCGTCGGGATGATGGCCCTCTTCGCGCACTACGTCCTCGGGATGAGCTGGCAGCTGGCGATCCTGCTCGGTGCCGTCACCTCGCCGACCGACGCGGCTGCGGTCTTCTCGGTGCTGCGCCGGGTCCCGCTCCCGCGGCGGCTCAACTCCACGCTCGAGGCGGAGTCCGGCCTCAACGACGCGCCGATCGTGGTCCTGGTGACGCTGGTCAGCGTCGGCGGCGGCCACGGTCCGCTCTACTTCGCCGGCGAGGTGCTCTTCGAGCTCGTCCTCGGCGTCCTGGGCGGACTCGCGATCGGGTTCGGGGGCGCCTGGCTGATGCGCCGGGCCGCCCTCCCGTCCTCAGGGCTGTACCCCCTCGCGGTGCTCTCGATCGCCCTGTTCGCCTACGCGTCCGTC
This sequence comes from Marmoricola sp., assembly GCA_041618295.1. Taxonomy (GTDB): domain Bacteria; phylum Actinomycetota; class Actinomycetes; order Propionibacteriales; family Nocardioidaceae; genus Marmoricola. The sequence goes on along the minus strand of JBFJNH010000139.1, from coordinate 2,296 downwards.
GGTGTGCTGCACGGGTCCGGCTTCGCCGCGGTGTACGTCGCCGCGCTGATCCTGGGCAACGCCGAACTGCCGCACCGGGCCGCGACCCGCTCGTTCGCCGAGGGGATGGCGTGGCTCGCCCAGATCGGGCTCTTCGTGATGCTGGGCCTGCTGCTCTCGCCCGGCCGGCTCTCGTGGGAGGTGCTCGGGATGGCCGTCGCCTCCGGGCTCTTCCTGACCGTCGTGGCGCGACCGCTGTCGGTCGCCGTCGCCGCGGCGATGCAACCGATGCCCTGGCGGGAGCTGACCTTCATCAGCTGGGCCGGCCTGCGCGGCGCCGTCCCGATCGTCTTCGCGACGATCCCGCTCTCCGAAACGGTCGACGACGCGGCCCAGCTCTTCGACATCGTCTTCGTGATGGTCGTGATCTACACCCTGATCACGGCCCCGACGCTGCCGTGGGTGGCTCGGGTCCTCAAGGTGGCCCGGCGCAGCGAGCCGCGCGACATCGACGTCGAGGCTGCCCCGCTGGAACGGATCGCGGCCGACCTGCTGATGGTCACGATCTCCCCGAAGTCGCTGATGCACGGGGTCGAGGTGGCCGAGCTGCGGCTGCCGAAGGGGTCCTCGGTCTCGTTGATCGTCCGGGACGGCGCCACGATGGTCCCGCAGCTGCGCACGGTGCTCCGCCACGGGGACGAGCTGTTGGTGGTCACCACCCGGAAGTCCCGGGAGCAGACCGAGCAACGGCTGCGCGCGGTCTCGCTCAAGGGCCGGCTGGCCCAGTGGCTCGAGGACGAGGGCTGACCGGGAGTCCTCAGCCGAAGGCGTTCACGCCGGTCTGCTCGGCCGACCACGCCCAGAGCCGGGTCGCGTCCTCCGGATCGATCGCGTGCGGGAAGACCCCGAGCGCCTGGCCGGTGACCCGGTCCTCCGGGCTCGCCACCGGAGCGACGTCGCAGTCCTCGAGGTAGAGACCGCCGAGCCCGTCCAGGAGGGGTGACACGGCGCCGAAGACTGCCGTGGCGGCACCTGCCTCCGGGGACTTGAACTCCGGCATCAACGGGCCGTCGCCGTCCTCGGCGCCCATCTCCATCAGCTGGGTGACGTCCTCGGCGGACAAGTACCGGCCGAGCGGGGTCAGGATCGCGCCCGGGTGCAGCGCGAAGGCCCGGACGCCGTTCTCCGCGCCGCGGCGGTCGAGCTCGACGGCGAAGAGCACGTTGGCGGACTTCGACTGCCCGTAGGCCAGCCACTTGTCGTACCCGTCGCGGCGGAAGTCCAGGTCGTCCCAGCGGATGCCGGAGAACTGGTGCCCGCCGGAGGAGACCGCGACGACGCGGCACCCGCCCGCCAGCAACGGCCAGAGCCGGTTGACCAGCGCGAAGTGCCCGAGGTGGTTGGTGGCGAGGTGGAGCTCCCAGCCCGGCCCGACGTGCTGCTCCGGGGTGGCCATGATCCCGGCGCTGTTGATCACGACGTCGAGGTGACCGCCGAGGGCGAGGACCTCGTCGGCGTACGCCGCCACGCTGGTCTGGTCGGCCAGGTCCAGCTCGCCGACGCGCACCCGGGGACCGTGCTCTCTCAGGAGGTCGGCGAGCGCCTCGGTCGCAGTCTGGATCCGGCGGGCCGGCACCAGTACCTCGTCGATCCCGGCGGCGACCAGCGCCGCGACCATCTCGACGCCGATCCCGGAGTAGCCACCCGTGACCAGGGCACGCTTGCCGGCCAGGTCGATCCCGTCGAGGACCTCGGCTGCTGTCGTGCGCGGGCCGAACCCGGACCCGAGGGGGTGCTGATCGCTCATGCCGGGAAGTTCACATCCTTGGTGACGGCTTCCCAGGTGTCGATGTCGGCACTCAGCGCGGCCACCTTCTCCCGGACCGCCTTGAGGACGTCGTGGCCGAGCAGCAGCCGCAGCGGCGGGTCGTCGAGACCGGCCAGCATCAGCACCGCCTCGGCCACCTTCCGCGGGTCGCCGGGCAGGTGGTCGGCGAACTGCTTGATCAGGTCCTTGCGGACGCCCACGTCCTCGGCGTACGCGTCGATCGGGGTGGCGGACTCGTGCATCGACCGGCTGGCCCAGTCGGTGCGGAAGCCGCCCGGCTCGACGGCGCAAACCTTGATCCCGAACGCGGCGACCTCCTTCGACAACGCCTCGGTCAGGCCTTCGAGCGCGAACTTGGTCGAGGAGTAGAAGGCGTTCGGCGGGTTCGCCACCAGGCCGGTCATCGAGGAGATGTTGATGATGTGTCCGCTGCCCTGGCCACGCATGATCGGCAGCACCCGCTGGATGGTGTCCACGACGCCGAAGTAG
>JBFJNH010000138.1:0-3545 GCA_041618295.1 Marmoricola sp. | reverse complement strand
TCGAGTCGCGGTTCACCGTGAGCGCCGGCTGAGCGGACAGGGTCACGGTGACCGAGGTGGAGAACTCCAACTGTTTCGCGGCGTTCGCGTTCTGGTCGGCCTGCATGAGCTCCAGCCGCTCGACCACGTCGGCCAGGGACGCCTTGCGTTTCCTCGGCGGGTCCTGATCGTCGTTCCTGCCGGTGAGCTTGTGGAGCATCGTTCCCAGCAGGAGGATGAGGCCGCCGAGTGCTGCGCCGATCCGCTCGATGTCCATCAGATCGCGACCCGGATCGCCTCGATGTAGGACCCCTCTTCGACGGTCACCCCGCTGACCGACGAGGTGTCCTGCGCCCACCGGAACCGGACTGTCCCGGAGGTCGTGCACTTGAACGTGCCGGTGAGCACGACGTGGAGGCGACCGTTGACCGACGCGACGGTTGCGCTAGTCCCTGAGGTGCCGACCCCGCGGCCCGACATCACCGCCTGCGCGGTTCCGGAGGTCGCTGCAGTATCGAGGCCGACGACTCCCCAGGTCAGCGACCCAGCCGGTGCGCTGAACCCGACCTTGAAATCGGGCGTCCCGGACGCGCACGACACGATCAAGCCGAGGGTGAACTTGTAGGACGATCCCGCCACGGCGGTGAACAGCAGCTCGTCGTCGTCCTGCAGTGTCGTCGACGAGGTGACGGTTTCGTCGGCGGACTTCCGGACGAGCTGGATGCGGTCCGCAAGGGCGCTGAGGTTGTCGCGCACGTGCGTGTTCATCAGGGCTGCGGTCACGATCTCCGCGGCAATCCAGGTGCGAGGGGAAGTCCAGCCCATGAAGGCTCCGTCCTAGATGTAGAGGCGGGTGTTGGTGCCGAGGGGGTAGGTGCCGCTGTCGAGCCGCCACAGGGGCGTCGTGGCGGGCTGCAGGTTGTTCGGCGAGGTGTTCACCGCGAGCCCCCAGGCGTTGGCTGAGATGACCTCGGTGGTGCCCTCGATCCAGAGCTCGGCCTGAGCGCCACCGGGGGTCTGGCTCGGGAGTCCGGTGATCCGCAACCAGGAGGAGATGTCGCAGGCCGCCAGGGCCTGTTGGGTGGCCTGCTCCAGGGTGAGCATGTCGAACGAGGCGCCCGCGAGCCGCCCTGCAGGCGCGTTCTTCAGGTACACCAGCCAAGCGGCGATCGAGCCGGCCTGCGAGTCGTCGGTGAGGGCCAGGTCAGCCGAGTACGGGTAGACGCGGTATGCCGCGATGGAGGCAGCGTTCTCGGCGGTCTGCGGCACCCCGCCAGTCCGTGCGATCGTGGCACGGTTCACGACCTGCTGCATGTCGACAGCGAAGGTGGCGCTGGCGTTGAGGTCGTCGTTGGTCACGGTCGCGTCGGGCGACCCCTCAGCTGCTACGACACGGTCGAGTCGGCTCAGGAACTGGATCACGCCGGACCCGTCGACGAACGCGATGCCCTGTTCGGCACTGGCGATCTTGTCGATCGCACTCGCGGCGCTGTCGCCCCTGGTGTCGAAGATCGGCACCGACTGCGCCCCCTGCAGCGGAGCGTTCACCGTCGCGTTCAGGTAGGACGCGAACCGGGTCATGGCCTCGTCCGAACGTTGGGCGTAGACCGGGTTTCGCGCGATGCCGGCGTGTTCGGCGGCCTGGGCTGCCGAGAGCGCCACTCCGGGGTAGAGCCCGAAGTACCCGATGCTCGAGTTGGTCTTGATGCTCAGGTTCGACAGGCGCCAGCTGGCGAACACCTTCCCGGCGAGCGAGGCTGTCATGGAGGCGCTCTGCAGCAGCACACCGTCGATGTAGATCGTCAGGGTCTTGCCGCTGTTGGTGACGACCGCCGTCAACCAGTGCACGACGTCGTCTTGGAACGTCCTGAAACCGGCCGAGTTCGCGGTCGCGACATCGGTGCCCTCGGTGAAGCCCGTACCGGCCTGGAGGGTCGCCTCGAAGCCGCGGTTCGCGCCGAGCCAGTCAGGATCCAGGATGGCAATGGAGAGCCCGTAATCACCGCTGCTGTCGAACATCCGGAGGAGCTCGCACGAGTACTGCCCTGCAACCGAGGTCACCGCGAACGCGAACTCGATCGAGTACGAGGTGTCCATCGCGAACGGGGCGGTCGGCACACCGTAGAAGCTGGCCGGGTTGAGGCCCGAGTTGGATGGGGCCCAGGTCACGACCGACCCGTTGCTGTTCGGCACCTCGCGGTCGTTGAACGTCGGCGCTGGGAAGTTGCCGCCGATCTTCGTCGTGTCCAGCAGCAACGGTGAGGTTGTCGTCGGCCCGATGTTGTACGCGACCGGCTCGGGGCGACCAGTGTTCTGATTCGGGCCGGTACTCTCCATCAGCGGGAAGAGGACTGCAGCGCCGTCCTGGATCATCACGTCCGCCAGTTGAGTGCGCAGCGGCAGCCGTGCTGCCGACGCCAGGATGTCGGTCGCGGTGATCGTGACGGTACTGAACTCCTGGCCTCCCCTGGGCCACACGACGGGCCACTCCTGCACGAACCCCACGAACCGGTTGTAGGTCGTCGCGCCGATCACGTACCGGATCCGGATCATCCGGTTGACGGTGATCGGGGACGGGCTCGCGATCACGGTCGACCCGAGGGTGAACCGGCCGTCGGTGTTGTCGAAGGTGAGGATGCAGGTCGATGGCTGGACGTTGGCCTGCTCGTCTCCACGCCCCCGGGTGATCGTGATGCCTTCGACCATCCGCACCTTGGCCGTGACGTCGTGGGGGAACGTGCCGGTGCCGTCGTCGAGGTGCACCGAGACGGTAGGAAGGCCGCCGGCCATCAGGTCTCGAACGCCAGCTTGAGGCCGCCGCGGGTGCGCTTGACCCGTGCGAGCTTCTGCTCGATGACATCCCCGGTCTCGGAGACCACGACGATAGTCAGGGTCCCGAGATCGCCGCCGTTCTCGGCCGACATCATCCGGTCGGTCTCGGAGGCCGGGTAGATCCGTGAGCCACGCGGCAGGTCGATGATCTCGGATCCGCGCTCGTCGATCCGGGTGAGGCCGCCGGCGAAGAAGTCGGTGCCGATCGCGTTGCTGCGCACACCGAGAAGGCTGTTCATGTCCTGGGCCGTCAGAGGCTGCCCGGCATTGACCTTCTGCTCGGCGGTCATCACGATCTTCACGTTGACCTGCTCGTCCTGGATCCCGGAGAGCGAGTCGTTGACCTTGGTCTTGAACTTCTCGAACTCGGCTGCCGCGGTCTTCAGCTTCCCGCCGATCCCGGGCACCCACCCGAACGCCTTCGCGGCACCTGAGACCAGCGTCCCGACGACGGTGAGCCACATGTTGACCCAGGCCTTGAGGATCGGCCGGATCACCTCGTCCCACATGAACGACGCACCGTCTGCGACGGCACGGAAGGCGCCGTCGACGATATTGCGGAAGGTCTCGGACTTCTTGTAGAGCATCACCAGGCCGACACCGAGGGCGACCAGGGCCGCGATCACCAGCCCGATCGGGTTCGCCGTAAGGGCGGCGTTCAGCAGCCACTGCATGGCCGTGAAGGTCTTCGTGCCCGTGATGACCGCCTTCAGCCCGCCGGCGGCCTGCAGAGC
>JBFJNH010000137.1:0-3583 GCA_041618295.1 Marmoricola sp. | reverse complement strand
TCATCGGGACTCCTCCGGGGTGAAGGTCGCCGGCATCGCGGTGACGGTGTGGAAGAAGTTGCCGGCGCCGTAGACCGGGTTCCCGGTCGAGGCGATGTCCGGGAGCCGGGTGAGCAGCTCGCGGAAGGTGGCAGCGATCTGGCGGCGGGCGAGCTGGTTGCCCAGGCAGTGGTGGATCCCGCCGCCGCCGAAGGAGATGTGCTTGTTCGGGGTCCGGCCCAGGTCGAGGCGTTCGGGGTGCTCGAAGACTGCGGTGTCCCAGTTCGCCGAGGCGTAGAACAGGATCACCTTGTCGCCGGCGGTGATCTGCTGCCCGCCGAGCTCGCAGTCGCGTGACGCCGTACGCCGGAAGGTCATGATCGGCGAGGCCCACCGGACCAGCTCCTCGACCGCCGACGGCATCCGACCGTCCAGGTCCTCCAGCAGCCACGCGCGCTGGTCGGGGAAGTCGGTGAGCGCCTGGAGGCCGTGGGCCGTGGACTGCCGGGTGGTGTCGTTGCCGGCGACCATCAGGAGCGAGAAGAACGAGGAGATGTCCTCGTCGCTCAGCTTCGCACCGTCCACCTCGGCCTCGACCAGCGCGCTGATCAGGTCGTCGGCCGGGCGTTCGCGGCGCTCGCGGATGATCTCCCCGGCGATGCCCTGGAAGGTGATCATCGAGTCCAACAAGACCTGGAGCGTCTCGGTCGGGTCCTGGGTGGGCAGGTCGCGGTAGGTGGCGATCAGCTCGGACATCTCGGCGAGGGTGATCCGGAGCTCGTCGGGCACCCCCATCATGTCGAAGATGTTGTGCATCGGGACCAGCATCGCGACGTCGCGGACGAAGTCGATCTCGCCCCGGTCGGCGATGTCGTCGACGACGCGGCGGGCGTTGGCGATGATGTCCTGCTCGATCCGCGCCATCTGCTTGGGAGTGAATGCCGAGACCAGCAGCCGGCGGATCTGGGTGTGCCGCGGCGGGTCCATCGCGATGAATCCCTGACCGGCGTCGAGGAGCTCTGCCGGGATCGAGTCGAAGACGATGCCGTCGCCGGAGATGAAGTCGTCGTGCCGCCGGGTGACCTCGACCAGGTCGGCGTGCCGGACCACGGCCCAGAAGCCCTGGTCGTTCGGGTCGTCGATCAGCCGCCCCTCAGCCGGTCGGTGCCAGCTGATCGGGCGGTGCTCGCGCAGCTCCGCGAAGGTCTTCTCCCGCTCCAGGGCGGTGCCGGCCCAGAAGTCGAGGGAGGAGAGGTCGGCCAGGTCGTAGGGGCGGGCTTCGCGGGTGCTGGTCATGGATCCTCCGGGAGGGGCGCAGCCAAGGGTGGCTCCGTCTGGATGCTGCTCGGTCCCGAACGATCGCGCAAGGGCTACGGACCGGCGGGCGCACTGCCCGCCGGCACCCGGAGCAGTGCTTCGAGCTCCTCGACGACGTCGCCCAGGAGTTGCCGGGGGTCGGGCACGATCCCGCTGTCGACGCAGAGCCCGATGGTCGCCGTACCGGCGTAGCTGAACAGGGCCACGCCGAGGGCCAGATCACCGGAGGTCGGACCCCAGCCGATCGTCCCGGCCAGGGGGCGGCCGGCGAGCGTGACCGGTTCCCGGGGCCCGGGCACGTTGGTCATCACCCCGGTGCCCTTGGCGGCGAAGACGTCGATGGCCAGGTCCTCGACCGGTCCCGGAGCCCGGCCGACGGCCTCGAGGACGGCGTAGGAGACCACCGCTTCCGCGGAGTGCTTGACCGCGGTGGTCCGCCGGGTCATCTCCGCCAGGCGGTCCTCGCGCGCCGCGGTGGTCAGCGGCAACGGCAGGTAGACCAGGCCGAACATGTTTCCGAGCTCGGCCGGCAGCGGCAGGGCGGGGGAGCGCAGGTTGAGCGGCACGATCGCGCGGATGTCGTGGACCTCGCTACGGTGCCGGACCAGGTGGGTGCGCAGGGCGCCGGCCACCGCGGCGAGCAGGATGTCGTTGACGGTGGACCCGGTCTCGTGACCCGACGTCCGGATCGGCGCCAGCGGGATCGGGGCCGACCAGACGACCCGCTTGGCGGTCCCGAGCTCGCCGCGCAGCGCCGTCGGCGGGTCGGCCGGCAGCAGCGCCAGCTTGGCCAGCGCCGCGGCGTCGGCGACGACGGTGTGCGCCAGGTCGACCAGGTGACCGAGATCGAGAACGTGCGCGAGGCGGCCCGGGTGCTGGACCAGGTCGAGCCCGGCGCGTACTCCCGTCGCTGCCCAGCTCGCAGGCGCGGGGGTGGGCGCCGCCACGGCGACCTCCTCGGCCCCGGGGGTCTCGGTCAGGGAGAGCAGCAGGCGGGCCAGCGCCACCCCGTCGGCGATCGCGTGGTGCATCCGGAAGACCATCGCGCTGCCGTCGCCGTACCGGTCGACCAGGTAGAGGTCCCACAGCGGTCGGTCGTGCGGGAGCGGCACGCTGATCAGCGAGCTGGTGAAGGTCTCGAGTGCTTCGTGGTCGCCCGGTGCGGGGAGGCGGACGGCGTGCAGGTGATTGGCGAGGTCGAAGTCCTCGACGTCCTCCCAGAACAGCCCGTGGTCCTCGACGACCCGTTGCGAGAACCGCGGGAACCGGGCGATCACCCGGGCGGCGATCAGCGCGTGCACGGCCTCCCAATCCAGCGGGTCGTCGAACCACATCACCGAGGTCACCACCATCAGGTTGGTGGGCCGGTCCATCCGCAGCCAGGCTGCATCGGCGGCGGCCATCCGGGTCCTGCTCATCGCGGCACCTCCTGGTCGTCGGGTGCCCGGGCCAGGTCGAGCAACTCGTGCAGACCGGCCTCGAGCGCCTTGACGAAGACGGCGACGTCCGGGGTCGAGTCGCGGTCGCAGGTGATGCCGAAGAGCAGCTTCCCGTCGTACGTCGTCACCGCGACCCCGATCCTCAGCCGATCGGCGATCGGCACGTACGGGTACGCGGCGAGCAATGGTCGTCCGGCGAGGTAGAGCCGCGTGGTCGGTCCCGGGACGTTCGTGGTCACCGTGGTCAGGTTCCGGTGCGGTGCCCGGAAGGCGAGGTGCAGGAAGGTCGCGACGGCGGCCGGTGGTAGCGCGTCTGCCCAGCGGGTGACCCGTTCGCCGGCAGCGGCTTCGTGCGTTGCCTTCAGCGCCCGCATCCGGACGGCGGTCTCGTTCAGCCGGTCCCGCGGGTCGGCGAGCTCGACGGGGAGCATCGCCAGCAGGGCGGAGACCTGGTTGTCGGGCACCCCGCGACTCTGCGCGGCACGCACCGAGACCGGGACCAAGCAGCGAACGGCGTGCGGCGCTGGTTCCTCGCCCCGGGCCAGCAGCAGCTCCCGGAATGCCCCGGTGACCGCAGCGAGGACCAGGTCGTTGACGGTTCCGCCGAGGCGTTGGTGGGCAGCGAGCACCTCGCCGAGATCGACCTCGGTCCAGCGGTAGCACCGGTCCCGGCCCAGCGGACCGACCAGGGACGAGGAGGAGACCGGCACCGAGGCAGACCTGCTGCCAGTTCACGCAGACCACGCCGACCGCTGAGGCGCGCCTGGTCACCCAGATCCCCTCGGTCCGGTCCTCGCCCGGGCGGCCACCGGTCGCGGTGCTGCGTAGCTCGGTCACCGAGCCCGTCT
>JBFJNH010000136.1:0-3639 GCA_041618295.1 Marmoricola sp. | reverse complement strand
GGTTCGCGATGCGGTCCGGGTGCAGGGCGTAGTCGAGGACCCGCTTGTAGTGGGTGTCGGTCTCGACCTTGCTCCCCCAGGTGGCCAGCGGCCACCCGTGCAGGGCAGCGTCGACTCGCTCCATCGGGAGGTTGGCACCCTTGACGATCCGGACCTTGATCGCGGCACCGCCCCGGGCCCGGCGCTCGGCGGCCCAGGCCTGCAGGTCGACCATCGCACCGAGGGCGTCGGGCAGGTAGGCCTGGAGCACGATCCCGGCCGACAGACCCCGCAGGTGCGGCTGGTCGAGGATCGTGGTGAAGACCGCGATCGTCAGATCCAGGTCGTGGTACTCCTCCATGTCGAGGTTCACGAACTTCGGGACCGGCGACTGCGCCGCCACCTCGAACAGCGGGGTGAGCCGCCGGACGACGTCCTCGACCGCGTGGTCGAAGGCCCACGGCGAGTGCGGGGCGACGGTGGAGGAGACCTTGATGGAGACGTAGTCCACGTCGTCGCGGCGGAGCAGGTCGATCGTCCCGCGCAACCGACGGTCGGCCTCGCGCTCCCCCAGGACGGCCTCGCCGAGCAGGTTCACGTTCAGCCGTACGCCGGTGCGGCGGACCTTCGCGATCGACCGGCCGAGCCGCTTCTCGGAGGCGTCGACGATCAGGTGCCCGACCATCGAGCGCAGGGCTCGTCGAGCCAGCGGGATCACGACCCGCGGGGCGAGCGGCGCCGCCGTACCGCCCAAGCGGACCGCCGAGCGCAGGTGCCACGGCAGGAACTTCGGCACGTCCCGACCCAGGGCGGCGAAGTTCCGGGCTGCGACCGCGGGGTCCTCGGGCCGGATCACCCCGTCGATGAACCCGACCGCGAACGGGAGCCCGTGGGGGTCCTTGAGGAGTCCGGCGAGCTGGGCCCCGGCCTTGTCCGCCGGGACCGCGGCGGACTCGTCGAGCCAGCGGCGCACCAGCCGGACGGTCTCGGCCGCCAGACCGGGGTCGGACGCCGCGTCGTCGCGACGGACCCGATCAGCCATGGACGACCCGGGCTACCGTCCACGGGGCCGCGGAGCCGACCGCGAAGCTGAACAGGTCCTTGGGATCCGCCGGGTCGGCGACCAGGTCCAGGTGCGTGTAGAAGTCGGTGCCCTCCACGGCGGCGCAGGTGTACCGCAGCGCGGAGAAGTCCTCGACCGCGAAGCCCACCGAGTCGAACACGGTGATGTCACCCGGCCCGGTCCGCCCCGGCCGCGACCCGTCGATGACCTCCCACAGCTCGGTCACGGGGAAGTCGGGCGCCAGCTGCTGGATCTCACCCTCGATCCGGGTCTGCGGCGTGTACTCGACCACGACCGTCGCCCGGTCCAGGATGGCGGCTTCGAGCTCGGTCTTGCCGGGGCAGTCTCCGCCGATGGCGTTGACGTGCACGCCGCGCTCGACCATCGCATCGGTCAGCACCGTGGCATTGACCTTGTCGGCGGTGCAGGTGGTGATGATGTCGGCACCGGCGGTCGCGTCCGCCGCCCCCGTTGCCTCGTAGACGTCGAACCCGAGCGCACGGGCGTTACGGGTGAACTTCGCCATCGCGCCGGGATCGGTGTCCCAGATCCGCACCGCGTTGATGCCGAGCAGCGCCCGGAAGCCGAGCGACTGGAACTCGGCCTGCGACCCGGTGCCGATCAACGCCATCACCTGGGCGTCCGGGCGGGCCAGGTGCTTGGCGGCCATCGCGGAGGTCGCCGCGGTCCGCAACGCGGTCAGGATCGTCATCTCCGCGATGAAGACCGGGTAGCCCGAGGAGACGTCGGCCAGCATGCCGAACGCAGTGACCGTCTGCAGACCGCCCAGCGGGTTGTTCGGGTGCCCGTTGACGTACTTGAACCCGAAGGTCTCTCCGTCGCTGGTCGGCATCAGCTCGATCACACCGGTCGTCGAGTGCGACGCGATCCGAGGGGTCTTCTCGAACTCGTGCCAGCGCCGGAAGTCCTCTTCGAGAACCTCCGCCATCTCGCCGATGATCGCCTCCGCACCACGGCTGGAGACCCAACGGATCATGTTCGGTACGTCGATGAACCGGACCGCGCTCATCGCCGGGTGTCCTGGCCGTTCCGAGTAGCGCTCATACCCTCGACGGTACTCCCGAAATGTTCGGTTAGCGAAGATTCACCGGGCGCGCCTGACCCAGAGTCTGACCCAGACCCTGGCCCCGACCTTGGCGCAGCCGCCGGCGCCCCGCCACGTAGCCGCGCCAGACCAGGATCCCGACGACCAGCGAGGCCAGGGCGGCGAGGAACTGGTGGTCCTGCTCCAGGTGCGGGTAGACGTGCCAGTGGGTCAGGTAGACGAAGAGCGACGCCGAGGCGACCAGGGTGATCGCCCGGTCCAGCGGACGCGGGACCAGCACTGCCGGGACCCAGAGCAGCGCCAGGATGCCGGCGGTGACCACCCACTCCCGTGGGTGGTTCTCGGGGAAGAAGCCGACGACGGTCAGCGGCACGATCGCGGTGACCACCCAGCGCTGCGTCCGGGTACGGGCGGCCTGGACCAACCACCCGAGGGCGACCAACCAGACCGTCCGCTCGAGCGAGTAGCGCGCCAACGTGGTCGCGGGTTCGTACCGGACGAGCTCGCGGACGACGAGGGTCACCCCGAGAACCACCACGGGCGCTGCGAACGGGTACCGGGCGATCAGGCGTCCGGTGGCGGGCACCGCGACCAGGCCGAGGAGCGCGACGGTCGACCAGGTCGCGGACTCCAGGAACCAGATCTGCCAGTCCAGCGCCCACACGTCCCGCCCGAGCCAGTTGTTGAGCATCAGCACGGTCGGCCAGTCGTAGGCCCGGAGGAACAGCGCTGCCGACCCGACGACCAGGAGGCCGGGGATCACCAGCTCGCGGACCGACCGCGCCAGGGCGCGCACCCGCTCGGTCCGGGTGGAGGCGTTCAGGCTGAACCGGGCGACCGCGAACCCGTAGAGCGCGAGCAGGGTGTGGGCGCCCCCCTGGAGGTCCCACAGCTCGGTGTGCGAGCCGACCACGAAAGTGATCGCCAGCCCCCTGAGGAAGACCGGCATCTCCAGCAGCGCCCACCGTCGGCGACGCCGGACGCCCAGCGCGGAGAGCTCGGCGACCGTCCGGTGCGGCCAGTCCGGCGGCACCTCGCCGAGAAGCCGTTCGAGCCGGACGAACATCTCCACGTAGTAGAGCGAGTCACCGCCGAGGCCGACGAAGGTGTCACGGTCACGGACCTGACGTCCGAACACTCCTGCAAAGGCTGCCCGGACGTCCGCGGGCTGCGCCGGCTCCTCCGGCGTACCGGTCGAGCTCAACGCTGCGTAGTCGGTCTTGCCGTTCGCGGTGCGCGGGAGCTCCTCGAGGTACCGGACCGCGACGGCGTGCGGCGGCAGGCAGTGCTCGGCGACGAGCAGCGCGGCCACCCGGTCGACCTGCTCCGGGTCGTCGACGAAGGCGCGCACCTGCTCGGTGTCGGCCACCAGCCGGGCGTCGACGCCCTGGTCGCCCAGCAACCGTTCGGCGTGGTCGAGGTCGAGCCGGACCCCGAACACCTTGGCGAGCCGGTTGCAGCGGCCGGTGATCTCGAACAGGCCGTCGTCGTGCTGGCGGGCCAGGTCACCGGTCCGGAGCTCGGTCACCGT
>JBFJNH010000135.1:0-3826 GCA_041618295.1 Marmoricola sp. | reverse complement strand
GTGTAGTCCGTGGGCCGGGCCGGCTTGTCCGAGCGGCCGAACCCGATGTTGTCCGGGGCGACCACCCGGATCCCCTGCTCCACCAGGACCGGGACCACCGTCCGGTACAGGTAGGACCACGTCGGTTGGCCGTGCAGCAGCAACGCGACCGGACCGTCCGCCGGACCCTCGTCGAGGTAGTGCATCCGCAAGGGAGGGAGCCCGTCCGCCGCCACCTCGGCGTACCGGGGCGCGAACGGGTAGCCGGGGAGGTCGGTGAAGCACCCGTCCGGGGTGCGGAGTACGTCGGTCACGCAGGCCATTGTGTCGGGCCGCCCCGTGCCGTGATACCCCTGACACCGTGACCAACCGCGTGCAGGACCTGCTGGGCATCGAGATCCCGATCGTCCAGGCCCCGATGACCTTCATCGCCAACGCCCCGCTCGCCGTGGCCGTCTCCGAGGCCGGCGGGATGGGCGTGATCGAGACCCTCTCGCCGCAGGGTCGAGCAGACCTGGCCCGGGTCCGGGACCTGACCACGAAACCGGTCGGCGCCAACCTGATGATCCAGGGCTGGAAGCACGACCCCTCGATCGTCGAGGTGATCGCCGCAGCCGGGGTCGGCTACGTCGCGACCTCGGCCGGCGACCCGGCCCTGTTCACCGACCGCCTCCACGACGCCGGGTTGACGGTCTTCCACGTGGTCGGGTCGCTGCGTGCCGCGATGAAGGCAGTCGACGCAGGGGTCGACGGGCTGGTGGTCGAAGGGGTCGAGGGCGGTGGCTTCAAGGGGGCGCTCGGCGCCTCGACGATGGTGCTGCTACCGCTGGTGGCCTCCCGGACCGATCTGCCGATCATCGCGGCCGGCGGGATCTGCGACGCCGCGTCGATGGCGGCGGCCTTCGTGCTGGGAGCCGAGGGCGTCCAGATGGGCACCCGGATGCTGGCCACCGAGGAAGCCGTGGTGCACGCCAACTTCAAGGACGCGATCGTCGGTGCCGACGATGCCAGCACGGTACTGCTCAGCATCCCGGGCAACCCCACGATGCGGGTGCTGCGCAACGCGCTCACCGAGTCCGCCGACCCGGGCGGGTCCGGGCCGAAGCTGCTGGACCGGATCACCGACCTCTACTTCTACGGCGAGATGAACGCGAGCGTGGCCAACACCGGTCAGGTGTCCTCCCGGATCGAGGAGGTGCTGCCGGTGGCACAGTTGCTCGAGGAGATGTGGTCCGGGTGCACGGGTGCCCTCGACGCCGCCCGGTCGCGGCTCGGCTGAGACTGCCCGGGGCTAGGGAGCGTCCGGCCCGACGGCGACCAGTCCCGCCCGGGCGGCGAGGCCGTTCGGGGTTCCGAAGCGGTGGCCGGTGATACTGATCGCCTGCTCGGTGAGGTAGGGCAGGAGCTCGATCCGTCCGGCCTCGGTGACCGGTTGGTCGTGCACGGCCAGGTCGGGCCGACCTCCGGCAGCGGCCAGGAACGGGCCCGCGGTGGCGCCGATCAACCGGATCCGACCGGGCGCCAGGTCCGCGGCCGCCGCGAGCCACGCGTCCTCGGACTCCACCCGGACGGCGATGCCCAGGTCGGCGCAGCACCGGGCCAGCGGGTCGGGCAGCGCCGAGGCCGTCGAAACGGTGATCGGGGAACCCGCGAGCAGGCCTGCGGCGAGGACCCGGACGAGGTCGGTGCACGATCCGCCTTGGGCCCGCCGTACCAGCACCGGCGTCGGTACGTACCGGAAGAGGTTCTGCTCCACCCCGAGCGCCGAGACGTCCCGGACCACGCCGAACTCCGCGGCCCAAGCGGCCGCGTCGCTGCGGACGGAGCGGGCCAGGAAGCCGTCGTCCTCAACCGAGTCGAGCAACGTCGCGACCGGGGTGGCCAGCGACGTCGGCGCCGCCGCGGCCTCGGTACGCCGCCACCGTCCCAGCCCGACCAGGTAGTGCGGCCCGCCGGCCTTGAACCCCGGACCGACGGCGGACTTCTTCCAGCCGCCGAACGGTTGCCGGCGGACGATGGCGCCGGTGATGCCCCGGTTGACGTAGAGGTTGCCGCTGCGCACCCCGGCGGTCCAGGTCGCGATCTCCTCGGGGTCCAGCGAGTGCAACCCGGCGGTCAGGCCGTAGTCGACCGCGTTCTGCAGGTCGATCGCCTCTTCCAGGGTGGCCGCGGTCATCACGCCGAGGACCGGGCCGAAGAACTCGGTCCGGTGCACGACCGAACCCGCGGCGACGCCGGTCCGGATCCCAGGACTCCACAGCCGTCCGCTGCCGTCGAGCGGGCGCGGCTCGACGAGCCACGACTCCCCCGGCGCCAGGCGGGTCAGCGCGTCGAGCAGCTTCCCGGCAGCAGGCTCGATCAGCGGCCCGACCTGGCTGGACGCGTCCGCCGGCCAGCCCACCCGGAGCGAGGTCACCGCGTCGACCAGCTGCGCACGGAACCGGCGCGAGGAGGCGACCGAGCCGACCAGGATCACCAGGGACGCTGCGGAACACTTCTGGCCCGCGTGCCCGAAGGCGGAGTGGGCGACGTCCTTGGCGGCGAGGTCCAGGTCCGCGCTGGGCGTCACCACGATCGCGTTCTTCCCGCTCGTCTCGGCCAGCACCGGCAGGTCGGCACGGAAGGTGCGGAACAGCTGCGCGGTCTCGAACGCCCCGGTGAGGATCACCCGGTCCACCCGCGGGTCGGCGATCAGCCGGCGACCCAGGTCGCCCTCGTCGAGGTCGACCAGGTGCAGCGCCTCCCGGGGCACTCCCGCGGCCCAGAGCGTCTCGGCGAGGACGGCGCCGCACCGGACCGCCTGCGGAGCGGGCTTGAGAACCACCGCCGACCCGGCAGCCAAGGCCGCCAGGACCGATCCGGCCGGGATCGCGACCGGGAAGTTCCACGGCGGCGTGACCACGGTCACCGCCACCGGCTCGAACGCGGCCCCGTCGACGGCGTCCAGCTCGCGGGCGCTCTGGGCGTAGTAGCGGGCGAAGTCGACTGCTTCGGAGACCTCCGGGTCGGCCTGGTCCAGGGTCTTGCCCGCCTCGGCGGCCATCACCTCGATCAGGTCGGCGCGCCGGACCTCCAGGGCGAAGGCGGCCTGCTCCAGCACGGCTGCCCGGGCCGTCGCGTCCACGGCTCCCCAGACCGCACCGCCGGCGGCAGCGGCCGCGAGCACCTCGTCCAGGTCGGGCAGGGTGCTCACGGTGTGCGCTGCCAGCACCGCCGAGCCGAGCTCGCAGGTCGGCACCCGGGCCAGGATCTCCGCACCCCAGCGCCGGTTGCCCGCCAAGGACGGGTCGGTGTCCGGTGCGTTCGCGAACCCGGCGTCGGCCGGGGCCGGCGGCTGCCGTCGGTCCTGGGTCCGGGCCGGTGTCGGCACGCCGTCGTCCAACCCCGTCAGCGACGCCAGGAACCGCTGCTCCTCGCGGGCGAACAGGGCCTGGTCGTCGTGGAGGTCGAAGACGGCGTACATGAAGTTCTCCTGGCTGGCACCCTCTTCGAGACGGCGGACCAGGTAGGCGATCGCGACGTCGAACTCCCCCGGGTGCACCACCGGCGTGTAGAGCAGCAGACCCCCGACCTCCCGGCGCACCACCTCGGCCTGCTGCGGCGCCATACCGAGCAGCATCTCGATGTCGACCCCGTCGCGGACCCCGCGTCGACCCGCGAGCAACCAGGCGAACGCGACGTCGAAGAGGTTGTGACCGGCGACCCCGACGCGGAGGTTCGCGATGCGGTCCGGGTGCAGGGCGTAGTCGAGGACCCGCTTGTAGTGGGTGTCGGTCTCGACCTTGCTCCCCCAGGTGGCCAGCGGCCACCCGTGCAGGGCAGCGTCGACTCGCTCCATCGGGAGGTT
>JBFJNH010000134.1:0-3851 GCA_041618295.1 Marmoricola sp. | reverse complement strand
GTGAACGGCCCCATCGGAGCGGACCACGTGGAGCCGGAGCGGCTCATGCTCGCCGAGCCGGACCCGTTGGGTCCGGACCAGGTGAGCTCGACGGAGGTGAGCCGGCTCTCGTCGGTGATCGTCACGAAAGCCTTGACGGTCTGCTTCACGCAGGTCGGGTCCGCTGCGCTCGGCCGGCCCACCACCGGGTCGTTCTCCTGCACCAACGACACCGTGACCGACGAGGTCCGACCGGACCACCCGAGCACGACGTCGCCGGACGTGCTGCCCTCCGGGACAGCACTGCGGTTCGCGGCGATCGCGAGACCGGCGGCGTCGCCGCCCGCGAGCGTTCCGGCACCGGGAGACACCGTCAGCCAGGCCGGGACGCTGACCACGGTGAACTCGAGCGGCTGCTCACCGGTGTTGCGCAGGCCGAGTGACGCGGTGGTCGCCGTCGTGCCGAGGTCGATCGCGTTCGTCGCCACGGCCAGCGCGCCCGGCGTGAGCGCGGGACCGGACGTCGTTGGGGTGGGGGTGGCGCTCGGGGACGGGGAGGTGGTCGGCGATGCTCCGGACGTGGGGCTCGGGGTCACCGCACCTGGCGTCGCTCCGGCGGTCTGGGTCGGGACCGCGCTGATCGGCGCGGTCCCGTCGTCGGGCCAGACCACAGCCGTGGTGATCGCCGAGCCGGCGATGAGCACCGCCGCCGCGGCGAGCGCGGCCCGTCGGCGGCCGGTGCCGCCGGACCCGGGGACTCCGCCGCCGCCGGGGACGTGGAACGCCACCAGCTGCGTGTCGTTGACGACGCGGTCGCGCAGGCCGAGCGGTGCCACGAAGGCCGGGACGCCTGCCAGCAGCATCCACGGGCTCGCGATCTTCTTGCGCCGCTCGGAGCAGATCGCGCAGTTCTCGACGTGCCGGGCGACCCGCTTGCGGATCAGCGGGGAGAACGTTCCGTCCCAGTCGGCGAGGACGTCGTCGAGCTCGGCGCAGTCGTCCCGGCCCATCCGGGCGATCAGCAGCGCCCCGAGGGAGCGGTCGACCTGGGCCCGGAGCCGGGTGAGCATCACGTAGGCGTTCGCCGCGGTCACGCCCATCGCCTCGCCGAGCTCAGCGCCCTCGAGACCCTGGCGCAGGTGCAGGTCGAGCAGGGCGCGGTCGCGCTCGGCCAGTCCGGCCGCTGCGTCCCAGACGATCTTCTGCAGGGCGGCTCGCTCGGCCGACTCCTCGGGGCTGATCCCGTCGTCAGGCATGGCGATCAGCTGCTCGTCGTCGCCGTACGAGACGCGCTTGCGGGCCTTGAGGCGGCGCAGGCACTCGCTCCGCGTGATCGCGTAGAGCCAGGGTCGCAGCCGGTCGGGGTCGCGGAGCTGGGGGAGTCGCTCGGCGAACAGCACGAAGGAGTCCGCCACCGCGTCTGCTGCGTCCTCGCGGTGCCGGAGCATCGAGTAGGCGAAGTCGTACAGCTTGGTGCCGTACCGGTCGTAGACCTGGGCGAACGCGTCGCGGTCGGCGGTGAGAACCCGCGCGACGAGCTCCGCGTCCGTGGCTCCGGGAGGGGCGTTCACGCTCGGATCCTACGGATTGACCTGCTGACTTTTCTGATTGCCACGACATCTCCTCGTGCCTCCTCCCGCTGGTTCGTCTGCAGGTAGGAGGCGCGAGCAGCGCGCATCTTGCAGAAATCCCGCCACGGATCCGCGGAAATCGGGCACCGCCGGGGTCCGATAGCCTTCTGTCACCATGCTCGAGAGATTCCGTCAGTTCTGGACCAACGTCTGGGCGCCCCTGGCCAACCTGTTCCTGCGCTGGGGGATCAGCCCCAACACGGTCACCTTCGTCGGCACCGTCGGCGTCTCCGCCGGCGCGCTGATCTTCTTCCCCCAAGGGAAGCTGCTCACCGGTGTCCTGGTCGTCACCGCCTTCGTCTTCAGCGACATCATGGACGGCTACATGGCACGCGCCAGCGGCCAGTCCTCGGTCTTCGGTGCGTTCTGGGACTCCACCTTGGACCGGATCGGGGATGCGGCGATCTTCGGCGGCCTCGCGATGTACTACGTCGGGCCGGGGGACAACGACTGGTTGGCCGCGTTGTCGATCTACTGCCTCAGCATGGGCTCGGTCACCTCCTACGCGCGGGCTCGGGCGGAGTCGCTGGGGATGCAGGCCAAGGTCGGTATTGCGGAGCGGGCTGATCGGTTGGTCTTCATCCTGGTGACGACCGGACTCGCGGACCTGATCAACGTCCTGGGCGGCGGTGAGGACTGGCTCATCGCCATCCCGATCTGCCTCGGGCTGCTGGCTCTCGCCAGCACCGTCACCGTGATCCAGCGGGTGTGGGTGGTGCGGGAGCAGGCGATCGCTCTGGACGCGGCCCGCAACGAGGCCGAGGCCTAGCCCACGCCGCGCACCCGGGGGCGGTCGTCGGTCGTCGCGGACGTAAACTTCCCCCATGGCTGACCAGATCCTCACCTCTGACAACGACTCGTCCGGCACCGGCACCTCGCGCGTGAAGCGCGGCATGGCCGAGATGCTGAAGGGCGGCGTGATCATGGACGTGGTCAACGCCGAGCAGGCCAAGATCGCCGAGGACGCCGGGGCCGTCGCGGTGATGGCCCTCGAGCGGGTTCCCGCCGACATCCGCGCCCAGGGTGGCGTGAGCCGGATGAGCGACCCGGACATGATCGACGGCATCATCGAAGCGGTCTCGATCCCGGTGATGGCCAAGGCTCGGATCGGCCACTTCGCGGAGGCCCAGGTGCTGCAGAGCCTGGGCGTGGACTACATCGACGAGTCCGAGGTGCTGACCCCGGCCGACTACGCGAACCACATCGACAAGTGGGCCTTCACCGTGCCCTTCGTCTGCGGTGCGACCAACCTCGGCGAAGCGCTCCGCCGGATCACCGAGGGTGCCGCCATGATCCGTTCCAAGGGTGAGGCCGGCACCGGCGACGTCTCCAACGCGGTCACGCACATGCGGACGATCCGGCGCGAGATCCGTCGGCTCGGGGCGCTGTCGGAGGACGAGCTGTACGTCGCCGCAAAGGAGCTCCAGGCACCGTACGACCTGGTCTGCGAGGTGGCACGGGCCGGCAAGCTCCCGGTCGTGCTCTTCACCGCCGGCGGCATCGCGACCCCGGCGGACGCGGCGATGATGATGCAGCTCGGCGCCGAAGGCGTCTTCGTGGGCTCGGGCATCTTCAAGTCCGGCAACCCGGCCCAGCGCGCCGAGGCGATCGTCAAGGCCACCACCTTCCACGACGACCCGGACGTGGTCGCCAAGGTCTCCCGCGGTCTGGGCGAGGCCATGGTCGGCATCAACGTCGAGGACATCCCCCAGCCCCACCGTCTGGCCGAACGCGGCTGGTAAGCGCGGCTGGTGAGGCGGCGCGGTCGTCCGGACCGGACGGCAGGCATCCGGTCCTGGGTGGACGCGGTCGTGCGGTCCGGCCTCGGTTCTGCCGAGGAGGTACGAGGGCAGGTCGTCGAGGCGCTGCGCGCCGACCACCCGGACCTGGACGCCGAGTCCGTCGCGTTCCGTTGGATCGCCGAGGCTGCCGCTGCCTGGCGCAGCGAGGCCGCGGGGTGGCCGTCCAGCACCGACCACGACCGCCTGCAACGTGCTTTCGGCGCCCTGACGGAGCGCGGAGTGGTGGTCCTCCAAGCGTGCGCGGACCACTGGGCCGCCCGGGAGGTGGCGACCACGCACAGTCCGGTAGGTATCGCCTGGTTCACACCGCCGGACGTCTGGCACGCGGTCGAGCACGGCATGCTCGAGGTGAACCTCTGGCACGGGTCGACGGCGAACGTCGCAGCGGGCGACGCGCTGCTCGACGACGCCCTGGCTGCGTTCGCGGCGTACGGGTTGG
>JBFJNH010000133.1:0-3928 GCA_041618295.1 Marmoricola sp. | reverse complement strand
TCGCGGGTGCGGCCTTCTTCGCGGGTGCGGCCTTCTTGGCCGGTGCGGCCTTCTTGGCCGGTGCGGCCTTCTTCGCGGGCGCGGCCTTCTTCGCGGGCGCGGCCTTCTTCGCGGGCGCGGCCTTCTTGGCCGGTGCGGCCTTCTTCGCGGGCGCGGCCTTCTTGGCCGGTGCGGCCTTCTTGGCCGGTGCGGCCTTCTTCGCGGGCGCGGCCTTCTTCGCGGGTGCGGCCTTCTTGGCCGGTGCGGCCTTCTTGGCCGAGCGTCCGACGACCTTGCGCGCGGCAGCGCCAGCGCGGCTCACGAGGGATTTCTTGCCTGTCGTTGCCATCTGGCTGCGCCCCCATCGGGCTAGAGGAAATATGACGTAGGTCATAACCGTGGGCGCGAGGATATGTGCATACGTCGGACCCTTCAACTCGCCGAACCGCACAATCCGAGATGAATCCTCCCGGCCACCTCTGGCACACTTGTCCTGCTGCACAGGCATCGATGGGGCAATCACCCCGGAGTCGCCGGAAGAAACGGCTCGGAGGACCCGAACCGGATTAGACCCGGCAGCAGCGAAACGAGAGGGTCGGCGTCAGCGTTCGGGACGCCGGTCAAGGAGGGTGGTACCGCGGGAGCCGGCGACGGCCTCGTCCCTTCGGGTCTTGACAAGCTCCACCACCGTGACCAACAGGAACGGTCGACGGCACACCCGAAGACAGACGAAGGACCGACGTGACCCAGTACCGCCCCGTTCCCCCGCAGATCGACCTGCCGGCCCTCGAACGCGAGATCCTCGCCCTCTGGGCCGAGCAGCAGACCTTCGCGCTCTCGGTCGAGCAGACCCAGGGGAACCAGCCGTGGGCGTTCTACGAGGGCCCGCCGACCGCGAACGGCATGCCCGGCACCCACCACGTCGAGGCCCGCGTCTTCAAGGACCTCTTCCCCCGGTTCCAGACGATGCGCGGCAAGCACGTCGTCCGCAAGGGTGGCTGGGACTGCCACGGACTCCCCGTGGAGCTCGCCGTGGAGAAGGAACTCGGCTTCTCCGGCAAGGGCGACATCGAGGCGTTCGGCATCGCCGAGTTCAACGAGCGCTGCCGAACCTCGGTGCTCCGGCACGTGGACGCCTTCGAGCAGATGACCGAACGGATGGGCTACTGGGTCGACACCGAGAACCCCTACCGGACCATGGACACGCCGTACGTCGAGTCGGTCTGGTGGGCGCTCCAGCAGATCCACAGCAAGGGACTGCTGGTCGAGGACTACCGGGTCGCCCCGTACTGCCCGCGCTGCGGCACCGGCCTGTCGGACCACGAGCTCGCCCAGGGCTACGAAACCGTCACCGACCCCTCGGTCTACGTCCGGTTCCCGCTCACCGGTGGCCCGTACGCCGGCCGCGCCGACCTTCTGATCTGGACCACGACGCCGTGGACCCTGGTCTCCAACGGGCTGGTCGCCGCCAACCCCGACCTCACCTACGTGACCGTGACCCGAGGCCCGGCGTCTGCCCCCGAGACCCTGGTGATGGCTGAGGTTCTGGTCGAGAAGGTCCTCGGTGCCGAGGACGAGCAGTGGGAGATCGGCGACCGCTTCACCGGGACCGACATGGTCGGCTGGACCTACCAGCGGCCCTTCGAGCTCGTCGCGTGGCCCGGGACGGCGCACTTCGTCGTCGTCGAGGACTACGTCACCGCGGAGGACGGCACCGGCCTGGTCCACCAGGCACCTGCGTTCGGCGAGGACGACTTCGCCTCCTGCCGCCGCAACGGGGTGGAGATGGTCAACCCGATCAACCCCGACGGTCACTTCGCCGACGGGATCGACCTGGTCGGCGGTCAGTTCTTCCGGCACGCCAACGCGGACCTCACCGCGGACCTGACCGCCCGCGGCCTGCTGTTCCGGCACGTCCCCTACGAGCACACCTACCCGCACTGCTGGCGGTGCCACACCGCCCTGCTCTACTACGCCCAGCCGTCCTGGTACGTCCGCACCACCGCGGTCAAGGACGCACTGCTGCGGGAGAACGAGAAGACGAGCTGGTACCCGGAGACCATCAAGTGGGGCCGGTACGGCGACTGGCTGAACAACAACATCGACTGGGCCCTCTCCCGCAGCCGCTACTGGGGCACTCCGCTCCCGATCTGGCGCTGCACCGAAGGTCACCAGACGTGCGTGGGTTCGCTCGCCGAGCTCTCCGGTCTCACCGGGACCGACCAGTCCGACCTCGACCCGCACCGCCCGTTCGTGGACGCGATCACCTTCCCCTGCCCCGCCGACGGGTGCGGGCTGACCGCCTCCCGGGTCCCCGAGGTCATCGACGCCTGGTTCGACTCCGGCTCGATGCCGTTCGCGCAGTGGGGGTACCCGCACGTCGAGGGCTCCCAGGAGGCGTTCGAGGCGGCGTACCCGGCGGACTTCATCTGCGAGGCGATCGACCAGACCCGCGGCTGGTTCTACACGCTGATGGCGATCGGCACGCTGGTCTTCGACGAGTCGTCGTACAAGAACGTTCTCTGCCTGGGTCACATCCTGGCCGAGGACGGCCGCAAGATGAGCAAGCACCTCGGCAACATCCTCGAGCCGATCCCGCTGATGGAGGAACACGGCGCCGACGCCGTCCGCTGGTTCATGGCGTGCGGCGGATCGCCGTGGTCCGCGCGACGGGTCGGGCACGCGACCATCCAGGAGACCGTCCGCAAGGTCCTGCTCACGTACTGGAACACGGTCGCCTTCCAGGTGCTGTACGCCGGGACGTCCGACTGGTCCCCCAGCGACGAGACCCCCGACCTGGCGTCGCGCTCGGTCCTGGACCGATGGGCGCTCTCCGAGGCGCACCGGTTGGCGCAGGGGGTCACCGAAGCGCTGGAGAACTTCGACACCCAGCGCGCCGGCGCCCTGATCTCGGCGTACGTCGACGACTTGTCGAACTGGTACGTCCGCCGCTCCCGGCGCCGGTTCTGGAAGGGCGACCCCGCCGCTCTCGCCACCCTGCACGAGTGCCTGTACGTCGTGACGCTGCTGATGGCGCCGCTGACCCCGTTCATCACCGAGCGGGTCTGGCAGGACATGTTCTCGCCGACGTCCGAGGACCTTCCCGGCTCGGTGCACCTCGCCGCGTGGCCGGAGGTCGACGGCAGCCTGGTCGACGACGAGCTCAACGAGCAGATGTCGCTGGCCCGGAGGCTGGTCGAGCTCGGGCGTGCCGCCCGCGCCGATGCCAAGGTCCGGACCCGCCAGCCGCTGCGGCGAGCGCTGGTCGGGACCGCGGCGTACGAGCGTCTCAGCGCGGAGCTGCGGGCCGAGGTGGCCGACGAGCTCAACCTGGGGACGATCGAGCCGCTCAGCGCGGCCGGGGCGGACCTGGTCGACCACACCGCCAAGGGCAACTTCCGGGCCCTCGGGAAGCGGTTCGCGCAGGCGACCCCGAAGGTCGCTGCCGCGATCGCCGCGGCCGACGCCGGTGTGCTCGCGGCCGCCCTCGCAGCGGACGGGCGGGCGAGTGTCGACCTGGACGGGGACCCGGTCGAGGTGCTGGCCGACGAGGTGATCATCTCCGAGAGCCCCCGAGAGGGGTGGTCGGTGGCCAACGAGCAGGGTGAGACCGTCGCCCTGGACCTCGAGCTCACCGAGGAGCTGCGACGCGCGGGCCTGGCCCGCGAGGTGATCCGGATGATCCAGGAAGCCCGCAAGACCAGCGGCTTCGAGGTCTCCGACCGGATCGCGCTGACCTGGAGCGCGTCGGAGACGATGGCGGTCGCGTTCGCGGAGCACGCCGACCTGATCGCCGGCGAGGTGCTTGCGGCATCCATGGCCGAGTCCGACGCACCGGCCGACCTCGCCTTCCACGACACCGAGGTGGGGTTCAGCTTCAGCGTCTTCCGGGTCTGAGGGAGAACCACCGACGGCGCCCCTCCGTCAGGAGGGGCGCCCTCGGCGTTGT
>JBFJNH010000132.1:0-3996 GCA_041618295.1 Marmoricola sp. | reverse complement strand
GGTCCGGCGGCCCGGGTGACGGTCGGGCCCCTCGCCGTGGACGGCGTCCGTCCGCTCGAGCCGAGTGCGTACGGCGTCCGTTCTCGGGAGCCGCTGGTGGTCGACGACTGGAGTACGACCGTGCTGGCGCTGGACGAGAGGGGTGCTGCTCTCCTCGCGACGCGTCGGCAGGACCCGCGGGATCCGCTCGCCCTTGGCGCTGTCCGGCTCTCGATCCGGGAGGCCGGGTCGAGCGAGCAGGTGTCGGTCCCCGCCCCGCGGCGTACCGAGCCACGGCAGGTCACCGGTGGTGCGATGAACGAGCGCTGGGTGGTCTGGCAGGAAGACCCCGGGACCGAGCTGTCGATCTCTCCCTGGACGATGTACGCCTACGACCGCGAGACCGGCGCCACCACCGAGCTCGCGGAGGCGCCGACGATCGACGGTCGGGACGCTCCCGCGGTGCCGGGCCACACCGGTCCGACGCTTTCGGGCGACCGCGTCTTCTGGGCGCAGACCGAGGGGCACGTCGACGCCGAGACCGCGAGCATCTACGGATGCACGATCACCGATTGCGCCCCCGTGCGGTACGCGACGGCTGCTGCCTATCCGGTGGCTGCCGATGACCACCTCTACGTGATCGCCCGTGATCCGGCTGCGAAGCCCCAGGGCCCCTGGGAGCGTTTCGCCATCCAGAAGATCGACATCGAGTCCCGGCAGCCCGCGGTCGTCGAGGCGGTCGAGCTGGAGCCTGGGCAGTCGCCGGTAGGCCTTGCGGCATCGGCACGCGCGCTGGCCTGGATCGTCGGCGGTCGGCCCGATGTCATCGTGATCCGCGACCTGAAGACCGGGCGGACCACCGTGGTCCGGTGCGAGCTGGACGGTGTTGACCCCGACTTCGAGGGCGGCTTCGGCTACCCCGTCGCAACGGACCGCTTCGTGGCCTGGGGTGAGTCCGCGGGAAACTCCCCGGCGAACGTGGGGAACTACCTGTACCTGCTGGACGAGCGCACGCTGCACTCGCTCGGCAACGCCAGCGGTCTGTACGGCGTCGCTGCGGCTGGGGCCTACCTGTCCTGGCGGGACCTCACGGACCCGGCCCGCGGCGACGACGTCACCGTCACCGTGGCCCGGCTGAAAGGCCCCGAGGACTAGGGACAGCCGCCCGTCGGACCTGAGTCCCGCATCGACATCGGGCGGGTGTCGTAGGTCGCGTACGCGCCCGAGGTGTTCTCGACGCAGAGGCGGAACTCGGCGGTGTGCGGGTCGTAGGTGTAGGCCGCGATTGTGTTGCCCGGCTCCAACCTCAGCCCGGTCTTCTCCGCCGCGGCGAGCGCCCCGGCCAGGTCCGTCGGGTACCCGGTCCGGAAGAAGACCTGCTCCAGCTCGACCGCGAACTCCTCGGCGTCGGCCAGGGTCGACTCCACGGCAGCCAGTGCGTCCGGCGCCTCCGACACCGGGGCCGACCGCGGGGTGGGCGGACTGCTGGAGGCGGTCGCCCCGCTGGACGGCAGCGCGTTCTCCGGCGGTTCGCTGGAGCTGCAACCGGTCAGCGCGAGCGCGACCGCGGGGGTGATCAGTAGCAGGCGCATCGCGGCCTTCCGGCAGGTGGTGTGCGGGTGGTTCGGCACCGGGGTCTCCACGGATTGCCGGGGTCGCCTCGGTGGTCCGACGCTACCGAGTGGTGTCCACAGGTCGGAGATGACGGGAGTTCTGCACAGGGTGGAGCGGACCGCTGGGCGGAGGATCGAACAGATGTTCGAATAGGTGCCAGGTTCCGACTCGGGAGGTGCAGGGTGAGTTCAGCGGCATGTGTCGACGTGGCCCGGCCTCCTGCGCTCGCGTTGGTGGACTCGCTGGTCGCTCTGCTCGCCGACGCCCGCGAGCTGCCGGTCGAGCTGCTCAGCACCCGGGAGCGCGCCGGCGTCCTCGAGGCGCTCAGTCGGGCCGGTGACCAGCTGACCGCGTTGCGGCTCCGGGTGCTCGCGGTCTCCGACGACGTGGCCCGGGACGACGGCGCTCGCGACGCCGGGTCCTGGCTCGCGGACCGGACCCGGACCGACCCGGGGCCACGCCACCACGACCTCAGGTTGGGCGAAGCGCTCACCTTCCGCTGGACCGGGGTGGGTACGGCGCTCGCCGACGGCCGGGTCAACGAGGCCCAGGCGCGGGTGATCGTCCAGGCCCTCGAGGCGCTGCCCGCCGAGGTCGACCCGCCGGTGCTGGCCGATGCGGAGATGCGCTTGGTCGGATTCGCGGCGGAGTTCGCTCCGCGGCAACTGCGTGTGCTCGGACGCCGGATCCTGGACGTGGTCGCGCCAGAGGTCGGCGAAGCCCACGAGGCACGAGCGCTCGCGGCGGAGGAGGAACGAGCCCGCGCCCGGACCAGCCTCACGATCCACCCCGTGGGAGAGGGCTGCTCGCGCATCGTGGCGACGGTGCCGGACGCGGTGGCGCACCGGCTGCGCACCTACCTCGAGGCTTTCACCGCGCCTCGCCACGACGCGATGGTCGGTGGCGAGGGGGACCGTCTGTCCGTCGAGCGGAAGCGTGGTCGTGCGTTCTGCGCACTGCTGGAGGCCGTCGACCCGCATCGCCTGCCTCTGCACGGCGGAGATGCCACGACCGTCGTCGTCACGATGACCCTGGACGCGTTGAAGACCGACCTCGCGACCGCCGGGCTCCTCGGCACCGACGACCGGATCACCGCCTCCGAGGCGCGCCGGCTCGCCTGTGCGGCGCAGGTGATCCCGGTGGTTCTCGGCGGTGACTCGGAGGTTCTCGATCTCGGCCGGACCCGCCGGCTCTACTCACCGGCGCAGCGCAAGGCGCTCCGGCTCCGGGACAAACGGTGCCGAGCAGAAGGGTGCACGGTGCCGGCGGCCTGGTGCGAAGCGCACCACCGGAAACGGTGGGCACTCGGCGGACGGACCGACCTCGACGACGGGGTGCTGCTCTGCGGGTTCCACCACCATCGGGCCCATGACGACCGGTACGTGCAGACCGACCTGGCCAACGGTGACGTCCGCTTCGTGCGGAGGGTCTGAAGGATGCCCCCAGGATCAACCCCGGAACGCCGGCTTCTCCTTCGCCAGGAACGCCCGGACCCCTTCGCGGAAGTCGGGTCCGCCGTACACCTCCGCCATCAGGGCAGCGTCCGAGGTCGGCTCCGCCTCGAGCAGGGCGGCCCGCTGTGCCAGCTGGGACTTGGTCGCGCGCATCGTGACCCCCGAGGCGCCCAACAGGCCCTCGACCACGGTCGCGAGCTCCGCGTCCAGGTCGTCGACCACGGCCATCACGGCACCGACGGCGTACGCGCGGTCGGCCGAGGTGAGCCGCGAGGTGAGCAGCATCTCCCGGGTCAGCGACTCCCCGAAGACCGAGGCGCAGCGGTAGACGATCGAGGCGGAGAGTGCGTTGCCCAGGGTGCGTGCGATCGGGTAGCCGAACCGCGAGCCCGGGGTCGCGATCCGTAGGTCGCAGTGGGTCGCGACGGCAAGACCGCCGCCGACGCAGGCCCCGTCGACCGCAGCGATGCTGACCTGCGGCAGCTCGAAGAGCGCGACCAACAGCGTGCGGATGCTCTCCTCGTAGGCGACGGCGTCGCGGTCGAGGAAGTCGGAGATCTCGTTGCCCGCGGCGAACGCCTTGCCGCCGGCGCCGCGCAGGACCAGCACCCGGGTGCTGGTGTCCTCGGCGAGCTCGTCGCAGAGCTCCTGCATCGCCGCGTACATCGCACTGGTGAAGGCGTTGCGCCGCTCGGGCCGGTTGAAGACTACGTCGACCACGCCGTCGCGGCGGTGCACGAGCAGCTCCTGGTCCGGTGCTGGGCTGAATCCTGGGTCGGTTCTCACGGGCGAAGCCTAAGGGGGGCCGGTCCCGCTAGGGTCGCGAGCTGTGGGGACCCTGCCGACCGCCGACACCCTGCGCCCCGTGCTGGAGCAGCTGGGCAGCCCGGCTGCGCTCGTCCGGGCGGCGTTCGAGGTGATGGCGGCGGTGCGTGGTCTGCGCTCCGAG
>JBFJNH010000131.1:0-4133 GCA_041618295.1 Marmoricola sp. | reverse complement strand
CAGCGCCGGATGATCCAGCTGCCCGCGGGCAAGCTCGACGAGCCGGGGGAGGACCCGCTGGACGCCGCCCGGCGGGAGCTCCGCGAGGAGACCGGACTCGCGGCCGGGGAGTGGACCCACCTGCTGACCACCTTCGCCTCGCCGGGCATCACCTCCGAGACGCACGCGCTCTTCCTGGCCCGGGACCTGCGGGAGGTCCCGCGGGACTTCGAGGCCCACCACGAGGAGGCCGAGATGACGATGGAACGCGTCCCGTACGGCGACCTGCTCGCGGCGGTGCTCGACGGTCGGGTTGCCGACGCGCCGCTGGCCTGCGCGATGCTGGCGACCGAGGCGCTCCGCGCTCGCGGCCGGCTGACGTCCTAGACTCGACGGGCCGGCACAACGACGTGCCGCCGGAGGCTGGGAGGACCGCTGTGAGGGTCGGGGTACCGAAGGAAGTCAAGAACCACGAGTACCGGGTGGCGATCACCCCGGTCGGAGTCCACGAGCTCGTCGCCCACGGGCACCAGGTGTTCGTGCAGGTGGGTGCCGGGGTGGGTTCCTCGATCGCCGATGACGAGTACGCCGCCGCCGGTGCGACCCTGCTCCACGACGCCGACGAGGTCTGGTCGAACGCCGACATGGTGCTCAAGGTCAAGGAACCGGTCGCCGAGGAGTACCACCGGATGCACGAGGGGCTCGTGCTCTTCACCTACCTCCACCTGGCCGCCGACCGGCCGCTGACCGAGGAGCTCGTGCGCCGCAACGTCACCGCGATCGCCTACGAGACCGTCCAGCTCCCCTCGGGTGGGTTGCCGCTGCTGTACCCGATGTCCGAGGTGGCTGGCTGCCTGGCGCCGCAGGTCGGGGCGCACGCGCTGCTGAAGGCGCAGGGCGGCCGCGGGGTGCTGCTCGGCGGGGTCGGCGGTGTCGCCAACGCCAAGGTCGTGATCATCGGCGCCGGGGTCTCGGGTCAGAACGCCGCCAACATCGCTCTCGGGATGGGAGCCGACGTGACCCTCCTCGACACCGACCTGGACAAGCTGCGGATGTCGTTCTGGCGTTACAACAACCGGGTGCACGGCCTGGCGTCCTCGAAGCTCGCGATCGAGCAGCAGGTGACCGAGGCCGACATGGTCATCGGGGCCGTGCTGATCCCCGGTGCCGCCGCCCCGAAGCTCGTCTCGAACGAGCTGGTCTCCCGGATGAAGCCGGGCTCGGTGCTCGTCGACATCGCGGTCGACCAGGGCGGCTGCTTCGAGGACACCCACGCCACCACCCACGCGGACCCGACGTACCAGGTGCACGGTTCCACCTTCTACTGCGTGGCGAACATGCCGGGGGCGGTCCCGAACACGTCGACCTACGCCCTGACCAACGCCACCTTGCCGTACGCCGTCGCGTTGGCCGACAAGGGCTGGGAGCAGGCCTGCCGCAGCGACCGGTCGCTCGCCCTGGGGTTGAACACCCACGCGGGCGCGCTCACCTACGGTCCGGTAGGTGCGGCCCACGGGTTGGATTCGGTCTCGCTGGACAGCGTGCTGGGCGCGACGGACGGGGTCCGGTCCTGACGGCGTCGACCACCGGCACCGCACCGGAGCAGGAGAGCGCCACCCCGGGCGCGCTGGTCCGGGCGATCCGGACGTACCTGGACCACCTGGGGGTGGAGCGCGGCCTGGCGGCGAACACGCTCACCTCCTACCGCCGCGACCTGCGGCGTTACCTGGGCTACCTGGACGGCCTCGGGATCTCCGGGCTCGACGACATCACCGAGCAGACCGTCGTGGGCTTCCTGGCTGCGCTGCGCGAAGGGGACACCGAGCACCCGCCGCTGAGCGCCACCTCGGCTGGCCGGACGGTCGTCGCTGTCCGCGGGTTCCACAAGTTCGCGGTCAAGGACGGCCTGGCGCAGATCGACCCCTCGGTCGGCGTCCGACCTCCGACGCCTGCCAAGCGGCTGCCGAAGGCGCTGCCGCTCGCCGACGTGGAGGCGATCCTGGAGGCCGCCGGAGCGCCCGGGACTGCGTTGGCGCTGCGTGACCGGGCCCTGCTGGAGCTGCTCTACGGCACGGGTGCGCGGATCTCGGAGGCAGTCGGACTCGACGTCGACGACCTCGACCTGGGTGACGGCGAGCGCGGCGGGACGGTGCTGCTGCGCGGCAAGGGCGGCAAGGAACGCATCGTGCCGGTGGGCCGGTACGCCCGCGAGGCGATCGGCGCCTACCTGACCCGGGCGCGGCCGGACCTGGTCGCCGGCGGCACGGGGACGCCGGCGATGTTCCTCAACGCCCGCGGTGGTCGGTTGTCGCGGCAGAGCGCGTGGACGGTCATCGTCCGCTCGGCCGAGCGAGCAGGGGTCGAGGCCGAGGTCTCCCCGCACACGATGCGGCACTCCTACGCGACCCACCTGCTCGAGGGCGGGGCCGACGTCCGGGTGGTCCAGGAGCTGCTCGGGCACGCCTCGGTCACGACGACCCAGGTCTACACGCTGGTGACCGTGGACAGTCTGCGCGAGGTGTACGCCGCGGCTCATCCGCGGGCGCTGGGCTGACCCGGCAGCGGGACGCGAACGCACAGAGTTATGCACAGGCAGGACCGGGGCTGTGCACTTGAGCGGGAGTCCGTACACACGGTTTCCCCAGATTTCCCTGCAGGTCGCCCAGTCTTTGCTTCCGCCTTGTGACGCGTGCTCCGGCGGGCCTAGAGTCGCGCCCACCGCACGACTTGGCGTCATGTCGACAAATGTCGCGGACACCGTCAGTGCCACCACGACAACGCCACCAGACAGGGGAATCGGACCATGAGCGGTGCCGACGGATACGGCGGAGAGACAAGCGCATCCGAGGTTCCGCCGCTGGTCCGCACACCGGTGCCGACCCAGCAGGGCGACGCCACGGTGCTCCGGCACGCCACCTTCCGCGATTCGTCGGCACCGGAGTCCACACTGGAGACTCCTGCCGTCGAGAACCTGGAGAGTGCCGTGGACGCCGTCGAGGGTGCCCCGCTGGGCGCCGAGGTCGTGATCGGGCCGACCGGACGACCGCTGCCGGAGTTCCCCGAGCCCGGCCCGGTCGGGGTCCGCACCAAGGCCCGGATCATCGCGATGTGCAACCAGAAGGGTGGCGTCGGCAAGACCACCACGACGATCAACCTGGGTGCCTCGCTGGCCGAGTACGGCCGCAAGGTGCTGCTCGTGGACTTCGACCCGCAGGGCTCGCTCTCGGTCGGGCTGGGGCTCAACCCGCACCAGATGGAGCTGAGCATCTACAACCTGTTGATGCAGCGGGACGTCGACATCGAGGACGTCGTCGTCCCGACCCGGGTGCTCGGCCTCGACCTGCTGCCCTCGAACATCGACCTGTCGGCCGCCGAGGTCCAGCTGGTCCACGAGGTCGCCCGGGAGCAGACCCTGCAGCGGGTGCTCGGTCCGGCGCTCGACAAGTACGACGTCATCCTGATCGACTGCCAGCCCTCGCTCGGGCTGCTCACCGTCAACGCTCTCACCGCCTCTGACGGGGTCATCGTGCCCCTGGAGTGCGAGTACTTCGCGCTGCGCGGGGTCGCCCTGCTGAAGACCACCATCGACAAGGTCAAGGAGCGGCTCAACCCGCGCCTGGAGGTGGAGGGCATCCTCGGCACCATGTTCGACGGACGGACCCTGCACAGCCGCGAGGTCATGGAGCGCCTCGTGGAGGCCTGGGGCGACACCGTCTTCCACACCGTGATCCGCCGGACGGTGAAGTTCTCCGACGCGACCGTTGCCGGAGAGCCGATCACGGCCTATGCCTCGGCTTCCACCGGCGCGGACTCCTACCGGCAGCTGGCCAAGGAGGTGCTGGCTCGTTGGCAGCGCGACGTGTGAGCATGCCGACGGCCGACGACCTGTTCCGTCCGACCGCCGAGGAAGCCGAGGTCGAGCAGTCGCCGTCGGTAGCCGCTGTCCCCGACCAGCAGCCGGCGACGACCGGCGCGAAGGGCTCGGCCAAGACCGGTCCGCGGTCCCCAGCCGGAGCGCGCCAGCCCAGCGGCCGGGTGCGTCACGACGAGAAGATGACCGTCTACGTGACGGCCGATGAGCTCGTCGACATCGAGCACGCCCGCTTGGACCTGCGCCGGCACCACGGCCTCGCCGTCGACCGGGGACGGCTGGT
>JBFJNH010000130.1:0-4426 GCA_041618295.1 Marmoricola sp. | reverse complement strand
GCCGCCGGCAGCGCGTCGAGCACGTGCTGGACCGCACGGTCGTCGTGGGCCGAGGAGCAGAACCACGCCTCGAAGGCGCTCGGCGGCAGGTAGACCCCGGCGTCGAGCATCGCGTGGAAGAACGTCTTGAAGGCGCCCGAGTCCTGGGTCTGCGCGATCGCGTAGTCGGTGACGGCGGGCACGTCGCCGAAGAAGATCGAGAACATGTTGCCGTTCGCCTGGAGGCGGTGCGGGACGCCCGCTGCGGTCAACGCCTCGGAAGCGGCGACCGAGATCGTCGAGGCGACCTCGTCGACGCGGGCGTAGACCTCGTCGGTGGCCAGGCGCAGGGTGGCCAGGCCGGCCGCCGTCGCGACCGGGTTCCCCGAGAGCGTTCCCGCCTGGTAGACGGGGCCCTCCGGGGAGAGCATCGCCATCACGTCGGCACGTCCGCCGAAAGCCGCGGCCGGGAAGCCACCGCCCATCACCTTGCCGAAGGTGACCAGGTCCGGGACCCAGCCCTCGACGGCCCCGTCGGTCCCCCACTGGCCGCTGCGGGATACCCGGAATCCGGTCATCACCTCGTCGGAGATGAACAGCGCGCCGTACCGGCGGCAGATCTCGGCGAGGAAGGCGTTGAACCCGGGGGCCGGCGGGACCACGCCCATGTTGCCCGGCGAGGCCTCGGTGATCAGGCAGGCGATCGAGCCACCGTGCTCGGCGAAGGCGGCCTCGACCGCGGCAGTGTCGTTGTAGGGCAGCACGATCGTCTGCGCCGCCGACGACGCCGGCACGCCGGGGGTGCTGCTCACCCCCAACGTCGCCAGGCCCGAGCCGGCGCTGGCCAGCAACGAGTCGACGTGCCCGTGGTAGCAACCCGCGAACTTGATCACGACGTCGCGCCCGGTGAAGCCGCGGGCCAGCCGGATCGCCGACATGGTGGCCTCGGTGCCGGAGCTGACCAGGCGGACCCGTTCGATCGGGGTCCTGGCGACGATCTCCTCGGCGAGCTCGACCTCGGTCACCGTGGGCGTCCCGTACGACGTCCCGCGGGCCACCGCGGCGTTGACCGCGGCCACCACCTCGGGGTGCGCGTGGCCCAGCAGCATCGGGCCCCAGGAGCAGACCAGGTCGACGTAGGAGTTGCCGTCGACGTCGGTGAGCCAGGCGCCGGCACCGGACGCCATGAACCGCGGTGTCCCGCCGACGGCTGCGAACGCGCGGACCGGCGAGTTCACCCCACCGGGCGTGACGGCACGCGCGCGGTCGAACCACAGCTCAGACTCAGGAGGCACCCGGGCATTGTCCCCGACCGGGCGCGCCAGCGACGAATCGTGCCCTGCTGACCCCTCACCTGAGGCCCTGAGATTCCGATAAGGAATTCCCGCGCCGGATCGCGCCATGAAGTCACCCGTCGAGCGTCTCAAGGGTGCACCCGCACTGGTCGCTACCTGTCCGGAAAAAAGACATATAGACCAGCGTGACCCCTTTGAGTCACTATCGTTGGGCATTACGTGTCCGATTTCGCCTGAATCGGGCCGATCAGGAAGTCAGGGAGAACTCACCGCATGTCGTCACTTCTCAAGACCCGACGGAGCAAGGCCGCCACGCTCGTCCCGTTGGCACTGATCTGCGCGGCCTGGACCTCGAGCCTGGTGGGCGTCAACGCTGCCAGCGCAGACCGGTCCGAAGCCGCCGAGCTCCCCGACGGCAGCGCGGTCCCGTCCCTGGCCATCAAGGCACCGGCCAGCGTCCCGGTCCCGGGCGCGATCGCCCCGGGCGTGCCCGACGGCTCCGCGGATGCCGTCGTCAGCAGCGCGTCCACCAGCGGCGTCCCGTCCGCCGCCCTCTCGGCGTACCAGCGCGCGGCGCAGATCATCAACGCCGCCGACCCGGGCTGCAACACCCCGTGGGAGCTCCTCGCCGCCATCGGCCGGGTCGAGTCCAACCACGGCCAGTACGGCGGCAACGTTCTGGGCAGCGACGGCATCAGCCGCCCGGGCATCTACGGCCCGCAGCTGAACGGCCAGAACGGCACCCAGGCGATCTCCGACACCGACGGCGGCCAGCTCGACAAGGACACCGTCTACGACCGCGCGGTCGGCCCGATGCAGTTCATCCCGTCCACCTGGTCCTCGGTCAAGGTCGACGCCGACGGCGACGGCCAGCGCAACCCGCAGGACATCGACGACGCCTCGCTGGCGTCCGGCGTCTACCTCTGCTCCGGCACCGACGACCTGAGCACCCGGGCCGGCCAGGAAGCATCGGTCTTCCGCTACAACCGGAGCCGCGCGTACGTCGACCTGGTGCTGCGGATCATGGAGGCCTACAGCCAGGGCGACTACTCCGCGATCCCGTCCGGGACCTACGGCGGCACGGTCTTCACCCCGAGCTTCTCCTCGGCGGTCAAGAACCGCGACGTCACCCCGCCGAAGAGCGCCCCGGTGGCGCCCGAGCCGAGCAAGCCGTCCGGCGGCTCGCAGACCCCGCCCGCTCCGAGCGGCGGCGAGGAGACCCCGGCTCCGCCGGCGGCCCCGACGACCCCGCTGGCGCCGATCACCGACGTGGTCACCGAGGTCGCCAAGCCGGTGATCGACACGCTGAGCACCCTCACCGAGGCGCTGGGCTTCTGCAACGAGCAGTTCGCCACGATCCCGGACCCGCTGGGCCTGCTCGCCCCGTTGACGTCGCAGTGCGCCAACCGGGTCCAGGGCATGACCGAGACCGACGCCGCGGCGCTGATCCCGAACACGCTCACCACGATCCTGAGCTGGCTGGGTCTCTAGGACCAGCCCGCGCAGCACCGCACCCCCCGGGTAGCACTCGGGGGGTGCGGTCGTTTTCGCGGACCGGTGGACGGGCTACTGTCTTTAGTCTAGTGTTTTACTAGAGTTACTACACAGCCGCTCGGATCGCGCCCAGAAACCAGGAGAACCACCATGCGCAACCTGATCGTCCTCGGTGTGGTGGGCCTCGCCGCCCAGCTCGTCGACGGCTCCCTCGGTATGGGGTTCGGCGTGACCTCCTCGACGCTGCTCGTCGCCGCCGGAATCACGCCCGCCGCCGCGTCCGCGGCCATCCACCTCGCCGAGGTCGGGACCACGCTGGTCTCCGGCGTCTCGCACCACAAGCTCGGCAACGTCGACTGGCGCACGGTGGCGATCCTCGCGGTCCCGGGCGCCATCGGCGCGTTCGTGGGAGCGCACTTCCTGGTCAGCCTGCCGGCCGAGGTCGCCAAGCCGTGGGTCGCGACCCTCCTCTTCCTGCTCGGCCTCTACGTCATCGCCCGGTTCCTCCTGCTCGGCGAACGCCGCCCCGTCTTCGCCGGACGCCTCTCCGCCCGCTTCCTGGTGCCGGTCGGTCTGGTCGGCGGCACCCTCGACGCCGTCGGCGGAGGCGGCTGGGGACCCGTCGGCACCACCACGCTGCTCTCCTCGGGTCGCCTCGAACCGCGCCTCGTCGTCGGGTCCGTCTCGGCTGCCGAGTTCGTCGTCGCCACCGGCGCCTCCCTGGGGTTCCTGATGGCCCTGGGCGGCTCGGGCATCAACCTCGGGTACGTCGCCGCCCTGCTCGCCGGGGGCGTCGTCGCAGCACCCCTGGCGGCCTGGCTGGTCCGGCACCTCCCGGCCCGCATCCTCGGGGTCGCGGCCGGCGGGCTGATCCTGGAGACCAACAGCAAGACCGTCCTGGAGTCCCTCGGCGCCAGCGGGCAGACGGTCGGCCTGACCGCGCTCGCCCTGCTCGTCGCCTGGATCGCGGCCATCACCGTGGCCGTCCGCCTCGAACGACGCTCCGCCGCCGTCCCGGCCCCAGCCGCCGTCCCGACCCCCGGCTGAGCACCGCGGGCGGGGTCGCTCCTCCGGTCCGGCACTCTGCAAGACTCACGCCATGCGAGTCTCCACGAAGTCCGACTACGCGCTGCGGTCGCTCATCGAGCTGGCCGGTACGCCGGCCGACCGCGCCGTGAACGCCGAGGAGCTCGGGCGACTGCAGGAGATCCCGCACGGCTTCCTCCAGGCGATCCTCGCCGACCTGCGCCGGGCTGGGATCGTGGTCAGCGTGCGCGGCCAGTCCGGTGGGTGGCGGCTGGCCCGCCCGGCCGCCGAGATCACCGTCGCCGACGTGATCCGCGCCGTCGACGGACCGCTGGTCAGCGTCTACGGACTCCGCCCCGAGGCCGTCTCCTACAACGACACCGCCCGGACCCTGCAGCCCGTCTGGATCGCGGCGCGCAGCGCGCTGCGCGAGGTCTTCGAGGCCGTCACCATCGAGCACCTCGGCACCCACGGGTTGCCCGACAGCATCCAGGAACGGACCGCCGACGAAGAGGCCTGGCGCCCGCACTGAACGGACCCGGCCGCCCGACGCCCCCGGCTCAGACCAGCTCGGCGAGCCGGGTCAGCGCCGGCACCAGGTGCTTCGCGAGACGCTCGCGGGCGTCGTCCAG
>JBFJNH010000129.1:0-4435 GCA_041618295.1 Marmoricola sp. | reverse complement strand
GGGGCCTCCTCGTGCATCCGCTTGATCAGCAGCAAGTTGTAGTCCGCCCCCACAGCGACCAGCAGGACGAACGCGATGCAGGCCACCGTCCACTCCAGCGGGTTGTCGAGCAGGACCTGCCAGATCAGGATCGCCAGGCCCATCGTGGCGAGGTAGGAGAGCACCACCGAGGCCAGCAGGAAGACCGAGGCCACCACGCTGCGGATCAGCAGCAGCAGGACCAGGAAGACCGCGATCAGGGCCGCGATCGCGACCAGCCGGAAGTCGTCCCCGGAAAGCTCGGCGATGTCGTTGTTGGTGGCCGCCATCCCGGTGATGGCGACGTCGCTGCCTGCCAGGCTCGTCCCGCGCAGGCCCTCATCCACGGCGAGCGCAACCTGCTTGCTGCGCTCCGCCGCCTCGGGGCCGAACGCGTCACTGGTGCCGAGCACGATCATCCGCGCGACCTTGCCGTCCGCGGAGAGGAACGCACCGCTGGCCAGGGCGAACCGCTCGTCGGTCATCGCGGTCGGCGGCAGGTAGAACCCGCCGGAACCGGTCCCCGCGGTGGCCGCCGCCGTCTCCCGCAGGTACGACGCCGCCGTCTTCAGCCCGGACTCGAGGTCAGCGAGGGAACCGGTGAGCTGCTCGGTACCGTCAGCGACCTGGGCGCCGGCGTCGGCGACCCGGTCGGTCCCGGCGGCAAGCTCGGCCAGGCCGTCGGTCAGGGTCCGTTGCCCCGCCGCGAGCTCCTCGGAGCCTGCTTCCGCGGTGGCGAGTCCGGAGCGGATCTGGCGCAGACCTGCCCCCAGCTCGACGGTGCCGTCGGCCAGAGCCCGGGCACCCTCGGCGGCTTCGCGCAGACCCGGGACGAGCTGGTCGCGCTCGCCAACCCAGATTTGCCGGATCCCTTCCCGCGCCTCGCGGCAGTACGGGTCGAGACCGCAGGTCAGGCTCTGGGTCAGCGCCTGGTAGGCGAGGCCCAGTCCGTCGACGGCGACCTGGGTCTGGGCGACGGCGGTGTCGAGTCCGTCGGCGAGCGCCTTCGCTCCCGCCCGGAGCTCCTCGCTACCCGCGACCGCCTGCTCGCTGCCCCCCGCGAGGCGTTCGAGCCCGTCGTGCAGCGATTCCACCCCGTCGAGCACC
The DNA here is from genome assembly GCA_041618295.1 of Marmoricola sp. GTDB lineage: Bacteria > Actinomycetota > Actinomycetes > Propionibacteriales > Nocardioidaceae > Marmoricola. The sequence continues at coordinate 3,310 of JBFJNH010000129.1, read as the reverse complement.
TGGGTCGCCCCGGAGGCTGCCGCCTGTGCCCCGTCGGCCAGCTCGCCCGCACCGTCGGCCAGCTGCCCTGCCCCGTCGACGAGCCGGTCGGCGTCGGCCGAGCCGTCGCTCAGCTGACCCTGCGCGTCGGCCAGACGGTCCCCGACGACACCGGCCTGGTAGGCCACCGACGCCTCGGTGATCGTCGTACCGGTGGGTCGGGTCACGGCCCGCACCGACCCGATCCCGGGCACCCGGGCGGCCGAAGCAGCCGCCTGCTCCAGCGCCGCGAGATCGCGGGTGTTGCGCAGGTCGTGGTCGGCGGTGACCAGCACGAAGTCCGGCAACGCCTCGTTGACCGGGAAGTGCCGGTCCATCAGGGCGTACCCGTCGTTGCTCTCGGTATCCGCCGGCAGCACCCGCCGTTCGTCGTAGCTGGGGGTGAAGGCCGGGAAGAAGGCCGCGAGTGCCAGCAGCGGAACGGTGCCCGCGGCGAGCGCGAGACCGGGCCGGGCCACCACCCGGTCGCCCCAGCGGTACCAACCACCGCGCTCCGCCCGTTCGCGTGGCTCCAGGAGTCCGCGGGCCCCGAGGATCGAGACCAGGGCCGGGGTCAGGGTGACCGAGATGCCGAGCGCCAGGGTAATGCTGACCGCGATCGCCGGGCCCGTCGTGCGGAACAGGCCGACCTGGGCCAGCGCCAGGCAGGCGTTGGCCAGGATCACGGTGAGCGCGGAGCCGATGATGACCCCGGAGACCCGGGACGAGGCGGCCCGCGCCGCTGTCCGCGGGTCGTCACCGAGGCGCCGGTGCTCGTGGAACCGGCTGATCAGGAAGATCGCGTAGTCGGTGGTGGCGCCGAGCACGACCGCGGTGAGGAACGAGCCGGTGAAGGTGGAGACGTCGAAGAGGTCCCCCTGGCCGAGGAACGAGACCACCCCGCGCGCTGCCGCGAGGGTGATGCCGATGACGCCGAGGACGAAGGCGGTCACGACCCAGGACCGGTAGATGACGAAGAGGATCATCCCGATCATCAGCAGCGTCACCGCGGTGATCTTCAGGATGCTGCTCTCGATCTCGACCACCATGTCGGTGATCGTCGCCGAGGCCCCCGTGACCGCCACCTCGAGGCCGGACGGCTTCCCGACCTCCACCTCCTCACGGACCACCTCGACCTGACCCACCGAGGTCGGCGCCCCGGTGTACCCGGCCAGCCCGATCTGGAAGTAGATCGCTTCGCCGTCCTCGCTCGTCAGCGCCTTCCGTAGGGTCGGCTCGCTGAGGTCCTGGACGTAGGTGATGTGCTCCGCGTCCTCGCGCAGGCGGTCGGAGAGGTCGACGACGTACTGCTTGTCCGCCCGGGTGAGACCGCCGTCGCGCTCGGCGGCCACCACGATGAAGCTGCGGCTCTTGCCGTTGCCGAAGGTCTCGTCCATCGCCTTGACCGCGCGCAGGGACGGCGCCGACTCGGGGACGAAGGGGGTGCTGTCCTCGGCGACGACCGTCTCGAGCTGGGGCACGAAGACGTTGACGGCGACGACGAACAGCAACCAGCCACCGATGACGATCGGGGCGCGGCGGATCGTGAAAGCGGCCAGGCGCGCGAGCAGGGAGGTCTCCGGGGGCGCGGCGGTCATGCGGAGATTCTCCCGTTTCCCGCCGTCGTACCGCGTCCGCCCCAGGTAGCAACCGCCCTGCTCCCGTAGGAGGACCTCAGGCCCGCTGCCAAAAGCGGACTCCGGAGCCGCCACGATGAGTACTGTGGACAAATGGGGAGAATCGTCGGGACCTCGCTGGTCAGCTCGCTCGTCGCGGCCCTGCTCGTCCTCCTCCCGGGGCGTGCCGACGCAGCACCGGACCTCCCGACTCAGCTCGTCGCCTCCGCCCCGACCTCGGTCCGCACCGGTGGGACCGCCCAGGTCACGGCGTCGCTGACCACCGACGCAGGCTCGGCCCCCACCCCCGGGGTCGAGATCGTCCTCGAGCGCAGCAACGGTGACGGGTCCTGGGCACCGGTCGCCAGCGGGACCACCTCGGCAGCCGGAACCGTCATCCTGTCGACGCCCGTGGAGTCCCCCAGCAGCACGTTCCGCGCCCACTTCCTCGGTACGCCGGGCCTCAGCGCGAGCCTGAGCGAGACGGTCACGATCGGCGCGGTCCAGGTCGCCTCGTCGCTCTTCGTCTTCGGTCCGAGATCCGTCGTCGACGAAACCAGTGCCGAGCTGCTGGTGCGCTGGACCGGTGCCGACGGGGAACCTGTCCGGGGACTCCTCCGGGTCTACCGCCACGGCACGTACCAGGCCTGGTCCAAGCTCGGCGCCGTGTGGACCAACAGCGCGGGCCGGGCGCGGGTGCGGGTCAGCCCCCGGGTCGACACCTGGTACCAGTTCCGAGGAGCGCCGGGTACCGGCTTCCAGGCCGCGACCTCGCCGACCTGGAAGATCGCGAACCGCCCGCCGGGAGCCGTCATCGTGCTGCCGGCAGGCGCCCCGCGCCCGAAGTACCTGGCGCCTCAGCAGCGGGCCGCAGGGGCGGGTGCGAACGCCACGATCGTGCCGATCCCGGACTCCGTCTGGAAGCGGATGTACGGACGTAGCTGGAAGCCCGGCTGTCCCGTCGGCCGGTCCGGCCTGCGGTACCTGAGGGTGAACTACTGGGGCTTCGACGGGTACCGGCACCGTGGCGAGCTCGTGGTACGCTCGAGGGCGGCGATGAAGTTCGCGATCGCGATGACCAAGCTCTACAACGCCCGGGTGCCGATCCGGGCGATGTTCCTGCCCGACCGCTTCGGCTACAGCGGCCAGTCGGGCGGGGCCAACGACTACGCCTCGATGCGCCACGACAACACCTCGGCGTTCAACTGCCGCCTGGTGACCGGCGACTCCGGCACGCGGTCGCCGCACTCGTTCGGGACCGCGATCGACCTGAACCCCTGGGAGAACCCGTTCCGGTCGAAGGACGGGTGGCTGCCGAACAGCTGGTGGGGCAACAAGCAGGTCGGGAAGTACGCGTGGAAGCGCAGCGACCACCTCGTCGTACGACTGATGCGGGAGGCGGGCTTCACCTGGCCCTACGGCACGTACGACGCCCAGCACTTCCACGGGTGACGTCGAAACCCGCCCGGATCCGTCCGTAGACGCCGTGGGCTTCCCAGGTCGCTACGCCTTCGCAGGCTCAGGCGTGCTCTGGACGTCGAAGCCCGCGGAAGTAGTCCCGGACTCCGTCCGCAGATGCGGTGGGCTTCTCGGGTCGCTACGCCTTCGCAGGCTCAGGCGTGCTCTGGACGTCGAAGCCCGCGGAAGTAGTCCCGGACTCCGTCCGGACTACTTCG
>JBFJNH010000128.1:0-4447 GCA_041618295.1 Marmoricola sp. | reverse complement strand
TCGACGGTGACCTCACCGCCGAGCGGCTCGCCGAGGTCGAGAAGATGGCCGAGACGCTGCTCTCGAACCCGGTGATCGAGGACTTCTCCGTGTCGGTCGCCGAGCCTGCCGAGACGCAGGCATGAAGGTCGGGGTCGTCACCTTCCCGGGTTCGCTCGACGACGCCGACGCCCGCCGTGCCGTCCGGATGGGCGGGCACGAGGCGGTGGCGCTCTGGCACGGCGACCACGACCTGAAGGGTGTCGACGCGGTCGTCCTTCCCGGAGGTTTCTCCTACGGCGACTACCTGCGCTGCGGGGCGATCGCCCGGTTCGCGCCGGTGATGACCGAGGTCGTCGACGCTGCCCGGGGCGGGATGCCTGTCCTCGGTATCTGCAACGGTTTCCAGATCCTCTGCGAGTCGCACCTGCTGCCGGGCGCGCTGATCCGCAACGACCACCGCAAGTTCGGCTGCCTCGACCAGAAGCTGGTCCTGGAGAACAACCGGACCCCCTGGACCTCGACCTACGAGGCGGGGCAGGAGATCACCATCGTCCTGAAGAACGGCGAGGGCTCCTTCGTCGCCGACGAGAAGACCCTGGACATGCTCGAGGACGAGGGGCGCGTGGTCGCCCGGTACGTCGGCAACCCGAACGGTTCCCAGCGGGCGATCGCCGGAATCACCAACGAGGCCGGCAACGTCGTCGGCCTGATGCCGCACCCCGAGCACGCGATCGAGGACCTCTGCGGTCCCGGCACCGACGGGCTCGGCTTCTTCACCTCGTTGGGTGCGCTGACCGTCTGACGGTCACCACTTCCCGTAGTACAGGTACCGCCAGGTCACCGGGCCGATGACGCCGGTGCTCCCCACCCCGACGGCTTTCTGGTAGCTCTTGGTGGCCCAGTAGGTGGCCGCGTCGAAGCGCCCGTTGATGGTCAGCCGGGCGTCGCCAGCCGCGTTCAGCGCTCGCTGCGCCCGGAGCACGTCCTGGCCGGTGCTGCCGAGCCTGATCGTGGCCCGACTGGTGCCGGCGACCAGGAGGGAGACCCAATCGGCCTGCCTGAACGCGGTGCCCTGCGGGTGTCCGATCTTGTCCTGGAACGCCTTCACGGCGTACGTGGTCGACGTGTTCCAGGCGCCGGTCACCGTCCCGGGGTAGTAGCCGTTCTTCTTCAGCATGCACTGCAGCGGTGTGACCAGGTCACGCCGGATGTCCGGGGTGGTGAGCCGGTACGTCGACCGGTTGACGTTCCTGGCGGCGCAACCCGGGAAGCCGTGCAGGTCCAGGATGTTGCTGTCGATGTTGATCGTGTAGCCGCCGTAGGTCTCCTCGTGACCCCCGCGGTACTGGTGGATCCGACGCCCGCGCCAGCCGTCGTCGCGGACGTAGTCGGACTGGACGGTGCGTTCGCCGTTCCACTCCGCGATCCAGATCTGGTGCGGCATCGGGATCGGGTTACCCGGGGTCACCCGTTGGTCGTCGAGCGCCTTGATCCCGGAGGCCGCGCTGGAGTAGACGCCGGAGACGTAGTTGGCCTCCTTCAGGGCGTTTGTCCACCCGCCGAGGAACCAGAGCGCCGACACCCGGCACGACGCCTGGCTGGCGTCGAAGGCCTCGAGGTCGTAGTACAGGGTGCTGCGCGAAGGGATGCCGAGCGCCCGGGCGGCCTCGATCGCGATCTTGGCCTCGGCGCGGCCCTGCTTGCGCGCCGCCAGGTAGGTGCTGGCCGGGTTGGCGCTGATCCGGTAGGACAGGTAGCGGTCCCGGGTGGTGCAGGACGCCTGGCGCCCGACGTGCAGCGGCAGCAGCCGCCACCCGGCGGCGAGCTGGGTGCGTACCCATTCCGGCGTCAGGTTGGTCTGCTCCTGGCAGAACCGGAGCCTCCCGGAGATGTAGATCCCGGCGGCCCGGAAGGGGGAGTGCTTGCGCCACGCGCTCATCGCGGCTTGGCTCGGCGCCTCGCACTGGTCGAAGCCGTAGCCGCTGATCGGCCCGGGGGTGATCGGGTTGGACGCCGCGACCAGCTGACTGCTCGTGCTGGTCGTCAGCGTCGCGGACGCGAGCAGCGCGACCAGGGCGAGCCGTGAAACCAGGCGGAGCGACAGCATGCGTTCCACCATAACCCCATCCGTCACACCTGTTACCGGAGTCGTGGGACCGAAGGTCGGACGGGCAGCGACAACCAGTAGATTTGGCCTCGTGCCTGACGCCCCCGCTGCCGCTGTCCCTTCCGGCCGTCCCTCGCTCGACACGGTCGCCGTCGCCAGCCAGGACCCGGACCGGGAACAGCCCTGGGCCGACCTGGGCCTGAAGGCCGACGAGTACGCGAGGATCCGGGAGATCCTGGGCCGCCGGCCGACCAGCTCGGAGCTGGCGATGTACTCGGTGATGTGGAGCGAGCACTGCTCCTACAAGTCGACCAAGGTGCACCTCAAGCAGTTCTCCGAGATCCCCCAGGAGACGCCGGTCGGCAAGATGCTCGCCGGCATCGGCGAGAACGCCGGCGTCATCGACGTCGGCCAGGGCTACGCGGTCACCTTCAAGGTGGAGTCGCACAACCACCCGTCCTTCGTCGAGCCCTACCAGGGCGCGGCCACCGGTGTCGGCGGCATCGTCCGCGACATCCTCGCGATGGGCGCCCGTCCGGTCGCGGTGATGGACCCGCTCCGCTTCGGGCCGCTCGACGCGCCGGACACCCACCGGGTGCTGCCCGGGATCGTGGCCGGCGTCGGCGGCTACGGCAACTGCCTCGGGCTGCCGAACATCGGGGGCGAGGCCGTCTTCGACTCCACCTACCTCGGCAACCCCCTGGTGAACGCGCTCTGCGTCGGCGTGCTGCGGCACGAGGACCTGCACCTGGCGAAGGCCTCCGGCGTCGGGAACCTGGTGATCCTGTACGGCGCCCGCACCGGCGGTGACGGCATCGGCGGTGTCTCGGTGCTCGCCTCCGAGACCTTCGACGCCGACGGTCCGGCCAAGCGCCCGAGCGTTCAGGTCGGTGACCCGTTCATGGAGAAGCTGCTCATCGAGTGCACCCTGGAGATCTTCGCTGCCGGTCTGGTCGCGGGCATCCAGGACCTCGGCGGGGCCGGGCTCTCCTGCGCCACCTCCGAGCTGGCCAGCGCCGGCGACGGCGGGATGCACGTCGAGCTCGACCGGGTGCCGCTGCGCGACTCGACGCTGGCGCCCGAAGAGATCCTGATGAGCGAGTCCCAGGAACGGATGATGGCGGTCGTCGAGCCCGGCGACGTTGAGGCGTTCATGGCGATCTGCGAGAAGTGGGACGTCGAGGCGGTCGTGGTCGGTGAGGTCACCGACGGCGACCGGCTGCTGATCGACTGGCACGGGGAGCGCGTCGTCGACGTACCGCCGCGCTCGGTGGCGCACGACGGCCCGACGTACAACCGTCCCTACGCCCGCCCGTCCTGGCAGGACGCCCTCCAGGCCGACGGTGCCGAGGCGCTGCCGCGGCCGAGCGGCGGCGACGAGCTCCGGGAGACGCTGCTGCGGCTGGCGGCCAGCCCGAACCTCTGCGACAAGTCCTGGATCACCGACCAGTACGACCGCTACGTGCTCGGCAACACCGTCCTGGCGCAGCCGAGCGACTCCGGGATGATCCGGATCGACGACGAGACCAACCTCGGCGTCGCGGTCTCCACCGACTGCAACGGGCGTTTCGCCAAGCTCGACCCGTACGCCGGCGCGCAGCTCGCGCTGGCCGAGTCCTACCGCAACGTCGCCACCGGTGGGGCCAAGCCGCTGGCGATCAGCGACTGCCTGAACTTCGGCTCGCCGGAGGACCCGGACGTGATGTGGCAGTTCGCCGAGGCCTGCCGGGGGCTGAAGGACGGCTGCCTGGAGCTGGGCATCCCGGTCACCGGCGGCAACGTCAGCCTGTACAACCAGACCGGGGAGACGGCCATCCTGCCGACCCCGGTGGTCGCGGTGCTCGGCGTGATCGAGGACGTCACGAAGCGGACCCCCACGGGTTTCCAGAAACCGGGCGAGGTCGTCTTCCTGCTCGGCGAGACCCGCGAGGAGCTCTCCGGTTCGGAGTGGGCGCACGTCGTGCACGGGCACCTCGGCGGCCGTCCGCCGGCGGTCGACCTGGCGGCGGAGAAGGCGCTGGCCGAGCTCCTCGCCGCGGGCGTCGGGCTGCTCACCTCGGCCCACGACCTCGCGGACGGTGGCCTGGCGCAGGCGCTGGCCGAGTCGGTGCTGCGCCACGGCGTCGGTGTCGTGGCGACGGTCCCGGGCGATCCGTTCGTCGCGCTGTTCAGCGAGTCGGCCGGTCGGGTGATCGTCACCGTCGACGCGTCCCGCGCCGAGGAGCTGCAGGCGCTGGCCGCGGCGCACGGTGTCGCCGCCACCCCGGTCGGCGTGACCGCCGGCCAGGACCTGGTCGTCGACGGTCAGTTCAGCATCCCGGTCGACGAGCTGCGGGCGGTCTGGACGGCGACCATCCC
>JBFJNH010000127.1:0-4469 GCA_041618295.1 Marmoricola sp. | reverse complement strand
GAGAACGGCGTCATCTGCGGCTGGCCCTGGCCGAGGCCGCGGCCGGTGAGACCGCCCCACGCCATCCCGTACATCCCGTTGATGATCTGGCCCGCCCCGTCGGCGTTGCCGAACGGGTCCAGCCAGTACTCGACGCGTTGCTGGACGTGGCCCGCGGTCAGGTACCCGAAGTAGGCGCCGATCGCGAACAGACCGCCGCCGACGACCAGCCACCCCGGCCGCTCGGTGGCGACGTAGAGCATCACCAGGAACATGCCGAAGAAGAGCAGCGAGGAACCCAGGTCGTTCTGGAAGACCAGGATGCCCAGGCTGATCAGCCACATGCCGAGGATCGGCCCGAGGTCGCGACCGCGCGGCAGGTCGACGAAGAGCACCCGCCGCCCGGCCAGCGCGAGGGCGTCGCGGTGCAGCACCAGGTAGCCCGCGAACGCGACCACCAGCAGCACCTTGGCGATCTCGCCCGGCTGGAAGCTCAGCGGGCCGAGGTGGATCCAGATCCGGGCGCCGCGGATGTTGGTGCCGAGCCCGGGGACCAGTGGGAGCAGCAGCAGCAGCAGCGCCCCGAGACCGGCGGTGTAGGTGAACGCCTGCAGGCGGCGGTGGTCGCGCAGCACCACCAGCACGGTGATGAAGAGCAGCACGCCCAGGCTCATCCAGATCAGCTGGGTCGGCGCGAACGCCCGGGCGTCGGGGTTGGCCGCCTGCCGGGCCAGGTCGATCCGGTGGATCATCGCGAGACCCAGACCGTTGAGCGCGGCCACGATCGGGAGCAGGATCGGGTCGGCGTACTCGGCCCGGAACCGGATCGTCAGGTGCGCGGCGACCACCAGGGCCGTCAGCCAGCCGCCGTAGGTGTACAAGTTCGCCGGGATCTCCCCGTCCACGCCGAGGCCCACGGCGGCGTACGCGCCGATCCCGACGACCAGGCTGAGCACGAGCAGGAACAGCTCGGCACCGCGGCGGCGGCGGTGCACGAACTCCATCAGCGGCCCCGGTCGACCGGGTCGCTTCTCGGTGGTCCGGACCGGCCTGTTCACGGCACCCGGTCCTGGGCGTCGGTGCAGTCCAGGGGGGCCTGCCCGGTGAGCCGCGGGAAGTATGCCGGCGGCGGGAAGAGCCGGGCGATGCCCTTCGGGGGCCGGTCCGCCCACCGCAGCCCGAGGCCCTCGAACGGACCGGCCGGCGGCGGCTTGGCGGTGCTGGCCTTGCCGAGGCTCGTGCAGACTGCGCGCAGGATGAACTGCTCGGCGATCGCCAGGCTGTCGACGTCCTTGCCGTCGAGGACCTCGTCGGCGAACGCCCCCATGTCCTCCAGCGAGTACGACGTCTCCTTGACGACGTGGCTGAGGGTGAGGCCCGGCAGGTCGAAGTCGACGCCGCGGTAGATCGTCACCGGACCGCCGTCGGAGGAGACGTAGTACCGGCTCTGCGAGTACTCGTAGGCACCCCAGGCGGCCCCGCCGACCAGCCCGAGGGCGACGAGCAGGACCAGCAGCCGGACCACCCAGCCGCGGCGCGGCGGCGGCTGCGGGGCGTACCGGATCGCTTCAGGGTCGAGCGGCTCGGCGCTGAGCGACTCCACGTCGGACTCGCTCAGGTTGCCGGTCTTGTCGTTCGCGATCTGCAGGTGCGGGCTCGAGGCGGCGGCGCCGACCACCAAGGGGTCGGACGCGGCTGGCTCCTCCGCGACGACGTCGGCGACCACCACGGTCACGTTGTCGGAGCTGCCGGCGTCCAGCGACGCGGTCACCAGCCGGGCGACGACGTCGGTGAGCAGGTCGCCGGCCAGCTCGGCCGTCAGCGCCGGCTGATCGAGGACCCCGGCGCAGCCGTCGGAGCAGAGGAGCAGGCGGTCGCCGGCCTGTACCGGGACGCCGAACAGGTCCGGGTCGGGCTCGTGGACGCCGTCGACGGCACGCAGGATGAGGTTGCGGTGCGGGTGCACCCGGGCCTCCTCCTCGGTGATCCGGCCTTCGTCGACGAGGCTCTGCACCAGGGTGTGGTCCGAGGTGAGCTGGCGCAGCTCGCCGTCGCGCAGCAGGTAGGCACGGCTGTCGCCGACGTGTCCGACGAGCAGCTGGGTGCCGTCGAAGATCGCCGCGGTGACGGTGGTGCTGGTGCCGTCCAGGTCCGGGTGGGCTTCGGCGATCTCCGCGAGCCGGTCGTGGGCCAGGTGGATGGTGGCGGCGAGCTGGCTGAGCGAGTCGTTGCCCGGCGCGACGTCGAGCTTCCGGATGGCTTCGACGGTCGCGCTGCTGGCGATGTCGCCGCGGGCGGCGCCGCCGACCCCGTCGGCGACCACCAGGAGGTGCTGCCCGGCGTACCCGGAGTCCTGGTTGTCGCGGCGAACCCGTCCCACGTCGGAGAGCGCGGCGTAGCGGAGGGAGAGGGTCATCGGTCGGCGGTCACTTCCGCAGTTCCAGGATCGTCTTGCCGATCCGGATCTGGGTGCCGAGCGAGATCGCGGTTGCCTGAGTGATCCGGCTGGGGCCGACGTAGGTGCCGTTGGTGGAGCCCAGGTCCTCGACGTACCACTGGTCCCCGGTGCTGGCGATCCGGGCGTGCCGGGTGGAGACGTAGTCGTCGTCGAGCCGGATGGCGGCGTCGTTGCCACGTCCGATCAGCAGCGGCGCACCGGCCAGCGAGATCACCTCGCCGGAGTTCCCGCCCTCGACGATCACCACCGAGGTCGGGTCGCCCCGGCGCGGCTTCGGCGGCGCGCTGCGTCCCTTGCCCGACTTGGCGGCCCGGCGCTCCTGGGCACGGCTCGCCTCGCGGGCGGCCCGGGCCCCGAACATGTCGGACCGGATCACCGAGATGGTGGCGAGCACGAAGATCCACAGCACGGCCAGGTAGCCGAACCGGATCAGGACCAGGGTGAGCTCGGACATGTCCTAACCGTGCCTCTGGTGGAGGGTGAGGGTGGTGTTGCCGATCCGGATCTCGGCGCCGTCGGCGAGGGTCGCGTTCTCGACCCGCTTGCCGTTGACCAGGACGCCGTTGGTAGAGCCGAGGTCGTGCACGCTGACCCGGGGCCCGTGGGCGTCCTGGACGACCCGGATCTCGGCGTGCCGGCGGGAGACCCCGGGGTCGTTGACCCGGAGGTCGGCGTCGTTGCCGCGGCCGACCACGATCCCCGGCGGCGTCAGCGGCAGCCGTTCGCCGTTGACCTCGATCAGAGCGGTGGCGCGCCGTACTTGGGTGTCGCTGGCCTCGGGGCCGCTCTGGCTGACCTTCGCCATCGCCTTGCTGCGGACCCGGAACCGACCGGTGGTCAGCTCGTCGCGGATCTCCAGGGTGATCCCGACCGGGCCGGTGAAGACGTAGGACTGCGCTGCCGCGTGATCCTGGAGGATCTCGATGAGCTCGTTGACCAGGGTGCCGCCGAGGCTGGTCAGCCGGGCGTGGTCGGGCTCGGAGAGCTCGACGGTGAAGTCGTTCGGGACGAGTCGGCGGTCGCGGCTGAGGATCTGCGCGGAGTTGTCGACCTCACGGGCGAGGGCGGCGGAGATCTCGACGGGCTGGACCGCGCTGCGGAAGGTGCGCGCGAACGCCCCGGAGATGATCTGTTCGAGCCGTTGCTCGAAGCGTCGCAGCCCGCTCAGGTCGTCCACCTCCTTCTGCACAGCCGTCAGCGCACGGTCGGTACCGCGTGTCTCCTTCGATCGTATAGGGCGGCGGCGGTCGCACCGTCCCTCCCGGTTTGGGTGCGCGGGTCGGTCTGGGATAGCCTGACTCCCGCTTCACGCGCGAGTGGCGGAACGGCAGACGCGCTGGCTTCAGGTGCCAGTGTCCGAAAGGGCGTGGGGGTTCAAATCCCCCCTCGCGCACGTGTGACGAGCCCCGGGTCCCGACCCGGGGCTCTGTCGTTCCCCCGGGACGGTGTGCCGCGCGGCACGAGGACAGCAACGAGCCCGGTTGTCGGCGCTGCTCAGCGACCGCGCACCCGCGCAGTCAGCTCGGCGGCCGCCGCCTGCACCGCCCGGGCGATCGCCTCGGGATCGACGTCGGCCGTGCCCGGGTAGGTGACCGCGAGCCCGGCCAGCGGGAGACCGTTGTGGTCCAGCACGGGGGCGGCGATCGACGCCAGCCCGGCGGTGATCTCGCCGTCCTCGGTGGCGTAGCCGCGTTGCCGGGTCTCGGCCAGGACGGTGCGCAACGCGCTCAGCGAGGTCGGTCCGCCGCCGTGCCGTTCCACGAACGACTCCCGGTCGGGGTAGAGCGCCCGGACCTGGGCCGCGGGCAGGGCGGCGAGGATCGCCCGGCCGCTGGCGGTGAGGTGGGCGGGCAGGCGTACGCCGACGTCGGTCACCAGTGGCGGCCGGCCGGGGGCCCGCTCCTCGATCACGTAGAGCACGTCGCGGCCGTGCGGCACCGCCAGGTGCGCGGACTCCCCGACCCGATCGGCGAGCGAGGCCAGTGGTCGGCGGGCCAGTCGTTGCAGCGGTCCTTGCCTGCTGTAGCCGCTG
>JBFJNH010000126.1:0-4662 GCA_041618295.1 Marmoricola sp. | reverse complement strand
CGAGATGCTCGACATCACCTTCCCGCCGGCGGCCGAGACCTTCGTGGAGATGCTCGGCGACCAGATGAAGCCGGAGGACGTCGAGACCCTCCGGGCGTTGACCCCGTTGGCCGGGGCCTGGATCGGGGCGCACGCCGACCGGTTCGCGCTGCTGCACATGGACTACCGCCTCGACAACCTGCTCTTCGACGCCGACGGCACCGTGAACGCCGTCGACTGGCAGGGCCTGTCGCTGGGGCTGCCGATGCGTGACCCGGCCTTCTTCCTGTCCACCGGGCTGATGCCCGAGGCCCGACGCGAGCACGAGCGGGCGATCGTGGAGGCGTACCACCAGAGGCTGCTCACCTACGCGACACCGGAGAACGGCCTGGCCGACTACACCGCCGACCAGTGCTGGGACGACTACCGCTGGGGGATGCTCCAGAACCCCTTCATCACCGTCTTCGGCTGCGTCTACGGCACCCGCACCGAACGCGGCGACGCGATGTTCCTTGCGATGATCGAACGCGGTTGTACGGCGATCCGCGACCTCGACGTCCTCGACCTGATCTCCGCAACCAGTCGCCGTACCGCCTGAACCTATGCTCGTACCGTGAGCACCAGCGACACCGGACCCGACGAGACCCCCCTGCTGCGGTTGATCCGGGAGAGCGTGATCGGGGACGACCACGTCATGGTCGGCCCGTTCGGCCCGCGCCGGGTGACGTACGCCGACTACACCGCGTCCGGGCGGGCGTTGGGCTTCCTCGAGGACTTCATCCGCGACGAGGTGCTGCCGAGCTACGCCAACACGCACACCGAGTCCAGCGGCACCGGGTTGCAGACCACCCGGCTGCGGCACGACGCCCGCGCGATCATCCACGCGGCCGTCGGCGGTGACGAGCAGACCAGCGTGATCTTCGCGGGCTCGGGCTGCACCGGCGCGATCGACAAGCTGATCGGGATCCTGGGCCTGCGGATCCCTTCGGCGCTGGAGGACCGCTACCACCTCAGCGCCGCCATCCCGGCTGCCGAACGACCGGTCGTCTTCATCGGCCCCTACGAGCACCACTCCAACGAGCTGCCCTGGCGCGAGTCGATCGCCGACGTCGTACCGATCCCGGCCGACGCCGACGGACACATCGACCTCGCGGTCCTGGAGGCCGAGCTGGAGCGGCACGCCTCCCGGGCCCTGAAGATCGGCAGCTTCTCGGCCGCCAGCAACGTCACCGGGATCCTCAGCGACACCGCGGCGATCTCGTCCCTGCTGCACCGGCACGGCGCGCTGTCGTTCTGGGACTTCGCCGCGGCCGCGCCGTACGTGGAGATCGAGATGTACGGACCGGACCTCGAGGACCCGCACTGCTACAAGGACGCCGTCTTCCTCAGCCCGCACAAGTTCATCGGCGGTCCGAGCACCCCGGGAGTGCTCGTGGTCCGCAACGAGCTGCTTACCAACCGGGTCCCCGACGTCCCGGGCGGCGGCACGGTCGCCTACGTCAACCCCGACGAGCACGTCTACCTGACCGATCCCGCGCAGCGCGAGGAGGGCGGGACCCCGGCTATCGTGGAGTCGATCCGCGCCGGCCTGGTCTTCCAGCTCAAGGAAGCGGTCGGGATCGACGTGATCCGCGAGCACGAGGAGAGCAACGTCCGGCGGGCCCTGGACCGCTGGTCGTCCGAGCCGGCGATCGAGGTCCTCGGCAACCTCGACGCCGAACGGCTCTCGATCATCTCCTTCGTGATCCGCACCCCGAGCGGGCGCTACCTGCACCACAACTTCGTGGTCGCACTCCTCAACGACCTCTTCGGGATCCAGTCGCGCGGCGGCTGCTCGTGCGCCGGACCGTACGGGCACCGTTTGCTCGGGATCGACCTGGAGCGCTCCCACGAGTTCGAGCGGGAGATCACCCGCGGGTGCGAAGGGATCAAGCCCGGCTGGGTGCGGATCAACTTCAACTACTTCATCTCCGAGCCCGTGTTCAGCTACATCGTCGACGCAGTCGCCCTGGTCGCCCGGGAGGGGTGGCGGATGCTCGGCGAGTACCGCTTCGACCCCGGCACCGGGATCTGGGTGCACCGTGACGGCCTCGTCGAGCCCCCGCTGCGACTGACCCAGATCAGCTACGGTGCCGACGGCCGGATGGCCTACCCGCGGCGGGCGAGCACCGCTCCCGAGTCAGCGCTCGCCGAGCACCTCGCCGAAGGCGCCCGACTGCTGAGCGCCGTCGAGCCCGCGCCGGAGGGCCACCTCGCCGACCAGGTCTCCGCCGACTTCGAGCACCTCCGCTGGTTCGACCTCCCGGCGGTCTGCGTCCCGCTCCTCTGAGGGTGACCCCAGGGCATCCATTGACCTTGCCATTGGCCGATGGCATAGTCGCCGCATGGATCCCCAGCACCAGGTCATCGTCATCGGCGGAGGTTTCTCCGGCATCGGCGCCGCGATCATGCTCGACCGCGCCGGCATCTCCGACTACCTGGTCCTGGAGGAGGGTGACGGCGTCGGCGGCGCCTGGCACTGGAACACCTACCCGGGCGTCGCGGTCGACATCCCGTCGTTCAGCTACCAGTTCTCCTTCGAGAAGAGCAGCCGCTGGTCGCGGATCTACGCCCCCGGGACCGAGCTCAAAGGGTACGCCGAGCACTGCGTCGAGAAGTACGGCCTGCGCAGCCGGATCCGGCTCAGCTGCGCGGTCACCGCGACCTCGTACGACGACGCGACCGCCACCTGGACCGTGGAGACCTCGACCGGCGAGACCCTGACGACCCGGTACGTCGTCAACGCCACCGGCGTCCTCACCCGACCCAAGGCGCCGGAGATCCCCGGCCTGGCGTCCTTCGCGGGCGAGACCGTGCACACCGCGCGCTGGGACCACGACCTCGACCTGCGCGGCAAGCGGGTCGCCGTCATCGGGACCGGGGCCTCCGCGGTGCAGCTGATCCCGGCGATCGCCGAGGACGTCGCCCACCTGACCGTCTTCCAGCGGACCCCGATCTGGTGCCTGCCGAAGCCCGACGCCGCCCTGCCTGCTCCGGTCCGTACCGTCCTGCGCCGGATCCCTGGCGCCCAGGCGGTCAGTCGGCTGCTCAGCCAGACCTACGTCGAAGCCACCTTCCCGTTGGCCGCGCACTTCCACAGCCTGGTGCCAACCGCGAAGGCCGGCGAGATGCTCGCCCGCAAGGCGCTGAAGGAGCAGGTGCACGACCCGGCGGTCCGGGAGAAGCTGACCCCGAAGTACGCCGTGGGGTGCAAGCGACCCAGCTTCCACAACAGCTACCTCTCCACGTTCAACCGCGAGAACGTGCTGCTGGAGACCGAGCCGATCACCGAGATCACCCCGAGCGGAGTCCGGACCGTGGCGGGGACCGAGCACGAGATCGACGTCCTGGTGCTGGCCACCGGGTTCCAGGTCTTCGAGCGCGAGAACATGCCGGGCTTCCCTGCCCTGAGCCGGGGCGAGGACCTCGGCGCCTGGTGGGCGAAGAACCGCGCCCAGGCCTACGAGGGGGTCAGCGTCCCCGGGTGGCCGAACCTGTTCTCCATCCTCGGGCCCTACGGCTACAACGGGTCGTCGTACTTCAACCTGATCGAGACCCAGATGGCGCACATCGTCCGGCTGATGATCGAGGCGGAGAAGCGCGGCGCGGTCGCGGTGGAGGTGACCCAGGAGGCCAACGACCGGTACTTCGCGGAGGTGCTCTCCAAACGGCACCGGCAGGTCTTCGCCGAGGAGTCCTGCCAGGTCGCGAACAGCTACTACTTCGACGAGCACGGCGACACCCCGTTCCGGCCGAGCACCACCATCGAGACGATGTGGCGCGCCGGGCACTTCCCGCTCGACGACTACGCGTTCGTGGCGCCGGTCGCCTAGCCCGCGGCCCCGGTCCTCGAGCCCGCAGCCCCGGTCGTCGAGCCCCGGCCCCGGTCGTCGAGCCTGTCGAGACGCGACCGAGAACGACCGAGGGTGGCCCGGCCTGTCGGCCGGACCACCCTGCTGGGTACTGTCGTTGGATCAGGTCACGGAAGGGCCGTGACACACACGGCCGTCACCTGGAGGTTCCAGGAGTAGCCGTTCGGCGTGTTCTGCTCCTCGCTCGCGGTCACGGTGTAGGACGATCCGCCGCCGGAGATGTTCGCGTTGGTCACCGCCACCGATGTGCTGTTCGCACCACCACCACTCGGCGGTGCCGGCAGCGTGAATCCACCGAAGACCACGGACTTGCCGGAGTCACAGGTGACCGTCACCGTCTTGCTGGCGTCACCCGACGCAGCGCCCGAGGTGCCGGTGACCAGCGTGTAACCGGAGACTCCGTCGGCACCGTCGGCACCAGCCGGACCCTGCGGACCGGTTTCACCCTGCGGGCCCTGCAGACCCATCGGACCCTGCGGTCCCTGCGGGCCGGGCGCTCCGTCGGCACCGGGTGCGCCGTCGGCACCCGCGTCGCCGGTGTCACCCTTGTCGCCCTTCTCGCCCTTGTCGCCCTTCGGTCCCTCAGGTCCGACCTCACCCTGCGGACCGATCGGACCGGTCTCGCCCTGGACACCCTGGACGCCCTTCTCGCCGGTGTCACCCTTCTCGCCCTGGACGCCCTGCTCGCCGGTGTCACCCTTCTCGCCGGTGTCACCCTTCTCGCCCTGGACGCCCTGCTCGCCGGTGTCACCCTTCTCGCCGGTGTCACCCT
>JBFJNH010000125.1:0-4847 GCA_041618295.1 Marmoricola sp. | reverse complement strand
GCGGTCGGTGCCGACCGCGACGGCATCGAGGGGCTCGCCCGTGCCGAACGCGCCGGGATCCCGACGTTCGTCCGCAAGGTCGGTGAGTTCACCTCGCGCGACCACTGGGACCTGACCATGACCGACACGGTCGCGGCCTTCGAACCGGACGTGGTAGTCCTGGCCGGGTTCATGAAGTTGGTCGGCCCGGCCTTCCTGGAGCGGTTCGCGGCGAAGGTCGTCAACACGCACCCGGCGCTCTGCCCCTCGTTCCCCGGGACCAGCGGCCCCGCCGACGCCCTGGCGTACGGCGTGAAGGTCACCGGCGCCACCCTGTTCGTGGTCGACGAGGGGGTCGACACCGGACCGATCATCGCCCAGACGACGGTCGAGGTCGCCGATGACGACGACGTGGACACCCTCCACGAGCGGATCAAGGTGGCCGAACGGGAGATGCTGGTCGAGAACGTCGGCCGGATGGCGCGCGAGGGAATCTCCGTGGTCGACCGCCGGGTTCGATTCGGTTCCTGATCTCGCCTAAGATCGACCCACACGACTGGCGCAGCTGGACCACCAGCAGGGAGTGAGTCGAGGTCGCATCGAACGCCTGGGTGCCCTCAGCCCGACCCGTGCACCCCCAGGAGTCCGCTGTGAACGACCAGATCCCGATCAAGCGCGCCTTGGTCTCCGTCTTCGACAAGACCGGTCTGGAGGACCTCGTCCGGGGTCTCGCCGAGGCGGGCGTCGAGCTCGTCTCCACCGGGGGCTCCGCCGCTCTGATCGAGGGTCTCGGCCTGCCGGTCACCAAGGTCGAGGACCTGACCGGCTTCCCGGAGTGCCTCGACGGCCGGGTCAAGACCCTGCACCCGCGGGTGCACGCGGGCATCCTCGCCGACCGTCGCCTGGACGACCACGTCGCGCAGCTCGCCGACCTCGGGGTGGAGCCGTTCGACCTCGTCGTCGTCAACCTCTACCCGTTCGCCGCCACCGTCGCGGCCGGCGGCACCGTCGAGGAGATCATCGAGAAGATCGACATCGGCGGTCCCTCGATGGTCCGCGCCGCGGCCAAGAACCACCCGAGCGTTGCGATCATCACCGACGGCGCCGACTACCCCCGTGCCCTCGAGGCCGCCCGGACTGGTGGTTTCACCTACGCCGAGCGCAAGGCGCTGGCGACCAAGGCGTTCGTGCACACCGCGACGTACGACGTCCACGTCGCGTCCTGGATGGGTTCGGTGCTCACCGACTCGTCGGCTGGCACCGGCTTCCCGGCGTGGATCGGCGGCACCTACGAGAAGGCCACCGTCCTCCGGTACGGCGAGAACCCGCACCAGAAGGCCGCCCTCTACCTCAATGGGTTCGGGCCCGCGGGGCTGGCGCAGGCCGAGCAGCTGCACGGCAAGGAGATGTCGTACAACAACTACGTCGACACCGACGCCGCCCGGCGGGCCGCCAACGACTTCAGCGAGCCCGCGGTCGCGATCATCAAGCACGCCAACCCGTGCGGCATCGCCGTCGGCGCCGACATCGCCGAGGCCCACCGGCGGGCGCACGAGTGCGACCCGGTCTCGGCCTTCGGCGGCGTGATCGCTGCGAACCGCCCGGTCTCGGTCGCGATGGCCCAGCAGGTCGCCGACGTCTTCACCGAGGTGATCGTGGCTCCCGGCTACGAGGACGGTGCCGTGGAGATCCTCCAGGGGAAGAAGAACATCCGGATCCTCGTTGCTCCGGCCGACGGCGGCTCGCCGGTCGAGACCCGGCCGATCTCCGGCGGGCTGCTGATGCAGACCGTCGACCACGTCGACGCGGTCGTCGAGGGTGGTGGCGACGACGTCAGCACCTGGACGCTGGCCACCGGTGAGCCCGCCGACGAGCAGACCCTCGCCGACCTGGCGTTCGCCTGGAAGGCCTGCCGCTCGGCGAAGTCGAACGCGATCCTGCTCGCCAAGGACGGTGGCTCGGTCGGGATCGGGATGGGCCAGGTCAACCGGGTCGACTCCTGCAAGCTGGCTGTCGAGCGGGCCAACTCCCTGGTCGACGGTGCCGAGCGTGCCCGCGGTGCGGTGGCTGCCTCGGACGCCTTCTTCCCGTTCGAGGACGGCCCCGAGATCCTGATCAACGCCGGGGTGAAGGCGATCGTGCAGCCCGGCGGGTCGGTCCGCGACGAGCTCACCGTGGAGCTGTGCCAGAAGCACGGCGTGACCATGTACTTCACCGGGACCCGGCACTTTTTCCACTGATCAAGGACGCGCCAGCGGACTTGATCGTCGGTCGTCGAGCAGCGAGCGCGGCTGAGGGACGAAGCCGCGACCGAGCGTGTCGAGACGTGGCGACGTACGCACCCAAGCCCACGAACGAGATGACAGGATGAACCCCGTGACCGCACAGACCCTGGACGGCTCCGCCACCGCCGCCGCGATCAAGGACGAGCTCACGTCCCGGATCGCCGCGCTGAAGGAGCGGGGCATCGTGCCCGGCCTCGGCACCGTGCTGGTCGGTGACGACCCCGGTTCGCGCTGGTACGTCAACGGCAAGCACAAGGACTGCGCCGAGGTCGGCATCGAGTCGATCCGGGTCGACCTCCCCGAGACCGCCAGCCAGGAGGAGATCGAGGCCGCGGTCGCCGAGCTGAACGCCAACCCCGCCTGCACCGGGTACATCGTCCAGCTGCCGCTGCCGCGCGGGCGCGACGAGAACCGGGTCCTCGGCCTGATCGACCCGGCCAAGGACGCCGACGGGTTGCACCCGACCAACTTGGGCTGGCTGGTGCTGGGCACCGAAGCCCCGCTGCCGTGCACGCCGTACGGGATCGTCGAGCTGCTGCGGCGCCACGACGTGCCGATCGCAGGCGCCGAGGTGGTCGTGGTCGGCCGCGGGGTCACCGTCGGTCGCCCGCTCGGTCTGCTGCTGACCCGGCGCTCGGAGAACGCGACCGTCACCCTGTGCCACACCGGGACCGTCGACCTGGCCGCGCACGTCCGGAAGGCCGACATCGTGGTGGCCGCCGCCGGTGTCCCCGGGATCATCACCGGTGACATGGTCAAGCCCGGTGCCGCGGTCCTCGACGTCGGCGTCTCCCGGGTGGACGGCAAGATCGCCGGTGACGTCGCTGCGGACGTCTGGGACGTCGCGGGGTGGGTCTCGCCCAACCCCGGCGGGGTGGGACCGATGACCCGGGCGATGCTGCTCGCCAACGTCGTCACCATCGCGGAAGGCAACGCGGCCAGGTGACCCCAGAGACGAACCCGGAGACGACGCCTGAGAGGAACCCGGGGACGACGCCGGAGATGGCGTCGGACCGGATCCCGACCCCCGAGCCGCTGCCGGCGCCGGGACGGGGGCGCCCCTCGACGTTCGGTGGCCTGATCTACCTGGTCGTCGTGGCTACCACCGTGGTCGGGCTGACCCTGGTCGCCTTCGGTCCGTGGCGTCGCGGCATCGCCCTGGTCGGAGTCGCCTTCCTGTTCGCCTCCGGGATGCGCTTGGTGATCAGGGACCGGGAGTCCGGGATGCTCCGGGTCCGCGGCCGCTGGTTCGACGTCGCGGCCCTGGCGGGTGTCGGCGTCGCGCTGATCGCCCTGGCCGCCAACATCCCCGACCAGCCCGGGCTGTGAGGTCGTACCCGCGATGACACGACTCCGTCTCGGCCTCGTCGGCACCGGCTACTGGGCCAGGCACGTGCACGCCGCCGGTCTGGCAGCACACCCGGACCTCGACCTGGTGGGGGTCTACGGTCGCGACCGGGAGAAGGCCGCAGCCCTCGCGGCCGACGTTCCCGGAGAGCACGACGCCGTCGGGTACGACGACCTCGACGCGCTGCTGGCCGAGGTGGACGCGGTCGCCTTCGCGGTCCCGCCGGCGGTGCAGGGAGCGCTCGCCCTGCAGGCCGCGCGGGCCGGGAAGCACCTCCTCCTGGAGAAGCCGATCGCGCTGGACCTCACCACGGCTGACCGGCTCGCCGACACCGTCGAGGCGAACGGGCTCTCCTCGGTGGTCTTCTTCACCGCGCGGTTCGTCCCGGCCTGGGAGGACTGGCTCGCCGAGACGATCGCGCACCGACCGTTGGGCGGCCGGGCCGACTGGCTCTCCAGCCATGCCGGCCCGGACAACCCGTACGCCGGGTCGCCGTGGCGCCGTGAGAACGGTGCCCTCTGGGACGTCGGTCCGCACATGCTGGCCCAACTGGTCCCCGCGCTCGGCCCGGTCACCGACATCGCCGGGGCCCGGGGCGCCGGCGACCTGGTGCACCTGGTGCTCACCCACGCCGACGGTGCCACCAGCCGGATGTCGCTGACCCAGGGCATGCCGGCCGGCGTCGTCCGGGTCGGTGTCGAGTTCTACGGCGAGGGCGGCTGGTGGACCCAGCCCGACGACGAGCGTGACGTCGCCGCGGCGTACCAGCGCGCGGTCAGCGAGCTGCTCGACAACATCGCCGCCGGGGAGGTCCGGCACCGCTGCGACGTCCGCTTCGGCCGGGACGTCGTCGAGATCCTGACCCGCTGCGAGGCGGTGCTGGGAAGCCGTTAACGGGTCGACAGCTCGGCGTACGCCTGCTCCCCGGACAGCGGCCGGCAGCCCAGGGCGACCGCGTGCGCGACCACGCGACGCTGCTCCCGGGCCAGGTACAGGCCCCGGCGGACCAGCACCCAGGGCGGCTTGCGGTGCTCGCGCAGATCGCGGGTCAGGCGGCGTACGAAGGTCAGTGCGGGGTGCTGGGTGAGGCAGATCGCGTCGGCGAGCAGGCCCCGGTCGCGGCAGCCTGCGACGACCTCGGGCGCAAAGATGCCCTCGGCGACGAACAGCGGTGCCCCGCCGAGGTCGAGGGTGTGGCTTCCGGTCTGGCGGCTGCTGGCGATGTCGTAGGTCGG
>JBFJNH010000124.1:0-4991 GCA_041618295.1 Marmoricola sp. | reverse complement strand
TCTGGGTGCTGACGTCGGCGTACGTCCGCAGGTGTTTGGTCAGGAACGCGGTGATCCGCGACCCCACGTGGGCGATGTCCTCCGCGTCGTCGAGGCGGTGCCGGATCAGGTCGGCCACGGTCGTGGCCCGGAACCGGTCCAACGCCCCAGCCGCGCAGAGCTCCCAGACCCCGGGGAGGTGTTGGTGCAGGAACAGGGCGGTGTTCAGTTCAGTACGGGCGTGTTGATCTGACTGGGCCCAGGTCGCGGAGGTGTCCGCGGCGGTCCACTCCCGCGGGGTCATCGGCCCCCACCCCGCTGTGACCGGTTCGGGTGAGTGTTGGTGGCGGTGGGTGTTGCGGCGGTGCAGCTCCACGATCCGGGCCCACCGGCGCGCGTTGAGTCTGTTCTCCTCGACCAGGTCGACGACACCGCCGAGGAGGAGGTCCTGATCGCTCAACACGGTGGTGTTGAACAGGGTGGTGGACAGGTCGTTCAGTTGGTCCATGCAGTCCTGCTTTCCCGAGACAGCGGCCCGATCCGCTAGAACCAATCAACCAGCAGGCACCGACAGTTTCTGTGACCGAATCCCTGCTGGGGATGGGGAAACTCGGGTCAACACCACGGTGTTCACCACCCGTCGACCAACACGATTTCTGCGAGGAAACGGCCGGATGTGCGAAGCCCGCTTGAAGCGCCGAGACCGGAGTCGCGGGATGGATCACCAGATCCAGTGCTTGGCCGGTAGACCGAGCTCGTAGTGCGCGGGTTTGTACAACCGAACCGCCTCCGGGCCGTGGATCTTCGAATCCTCGTCGATAGGAAACGCCAATCGGTTCTCGCCGGAGTCGATCGCTATGTACTCGTTCGGGACGACCTCGAAGTACTCGACTCGTTTCCCAACGATGAAGTGCACGGTGTTCTCACCCACGCCTGCGCAGCCCATCATCCCGAACGGCTTCGTGTAGCCGGTGAGGACCACGTCGTCCTCGAAATGAACCTCGATGAAGTCTTCGTAGTAGGTGACTGCCGTGACTTTCCGGCCTACCACCTCATCGCGGGCCTCTTCGTTGCTCATGTGGCGATTCTGTCGGAGACCACGACCCGCATCAGAGATTGGCCGGTCACGCCCCATTCGGGACCAACCGGCTCCGGCGCCAACTACGATCCCCACCATGGAGGTCGTGCCGGTCGTCAACGAGCTGATCGTGCTGCGCGATCACGACGACCGCGACTACCAGAGTCGGGTGGAGGACCTGCGCCCAGGCGTGATGATCGTGGCTCAGCCGCTCGACCTCGCCGTCGACCACACGCTCGGGCCCGGCAGCGACCTGCTCGCCCTGTGGAGCTGCCCGCGCGGGATCGCGGTGCTCCCGGTCCGGATCATCGCCACGTACACCGAGGGCGCCCTACGCCTCTGGTCGACGACCATCACGGGACCCGGCTGGGTCGAGCAGCGCCGTCGCTTCGTGCGGGTCCCCGCGAGCGGGGCGGTCCGGCTGCGCCTGGTCGGGGACGACCCGGAGCCGGAGACGGTCCCCGCCAAACTCATCGAGATCAGCGAGGGAGCGCTGCGCTGCACGGTCAGCGATGCCGCGTTCGAGAGCCTTGCGGAGGCAGGCCCGGTCCAAGCGGGCTTCCGCTTCGGCGACGTCGACTTCTCGATCCCGGGTCACATCAACATCCGACGGCCCGGGGCTCACACCGACGACCCGATGCAGGTCGTCGTCGAGTTCGACGAACCCATCAGGGACGCCGACACGCTGCGGAAGCTGATCTTCGCCCAGCAACAGCGGACCTACCGGTTGCGCCTCCGGTAGAGCGCGTAGCCGATACCGGCCGCTGCCAGACCGCCGGCGATCAGGCCCGGGGTGTTGCGCAGCTTCTGGTACTCCTCGGAGACCGTCGGCCAGACCGTCTGGTCGAGCAGCAGGCCGGCGTGCTCCGGCGTCGGTGTCAGGTCCGTGACCGGGATCGGCTCCCCGAAGACGATCCGGACCTTGCGCGGCAGCGGCCACTTCCGCTTCTCGGTGCCGGTCATCGCGGTCGGGACGATCACCGCACCCGTCTCGATCGCGAGCCGGGTCGCGCCGCGGCGCGGACTACCGAGCCGCTCCGGGTCGGCGACCCGGGTGCCTTCGGGAAACAGCGCCAGTACGTCGCCGCGTTCGAGCACCGCGCGCGCCGTACCGATGGCGAGCTCGTCGGACTCCCCGCGCAGCACCGGGAAGCCCCCGAGCGCCACGAAGAGCCGGCCGCGCCACCCCCGGAAGAGCTCCGCCTTGCCCATGAAGTGCAGCCGGCGGCTGACCACCGCGGCCAGGAAGAAGGCGTCCCAGAAGCTCTTGTGGTTGGGCGCGATTACCACCGGCCCCGATGCCGGGATGTTCTCCACACCCTTCGCCTGGAGACCGAAGAAGATCTTCATCACCGGCAGCAGGATCACCCGGAGCAGGAGGTAGAGGACCGGGTTGCTGCCCTTGGAGCGGGCGAGCTCGTGGGCCTCTTCGTGGGTGAACTCCATACCCGGGATCCTGCCAGAGGTACCGGCGTCCCGGCAGGCTCGACGACCGATGGGTCAGCGGCCCTGCGAAGCCTTGAGGGCCTGCCATCCCCAGCGACCGAGAACGACCGCGATCACCACGTTGACCACGATCAGCACCGCGTGCGCCACGTAGTACCCGGTGGCCCGGTCCTCGGTGGTCGTGATCAGCGCACGGGTGAACTGGGCGTAGGTCACCACGTTCCACACCGCGACGGCGAGCAGGACCAGGGCGTGCTTGCGTTCGAACCTCACCGCGCCAGCCTAGGTGGCTAGCGCCGGTTCACGATGATCGTCGCCCCGTTCTTGGGGACCGAGGTGATGTTGCGGACCTTGGGCTCCTCCGTCGTCCCGGGCGGGAGGCTGACGTCGTACGCCGAGAGCACCTCACGGAGCACCGCCACCCCCTCCATCAGGGAGAAGCCGGCGCCGATGCAACGGCGTACGCCGCCGCCGAACGGGATCCAGGCGTTGGTGACGACCTCACCACCGAGGAACCGGGTCGGCCGGAACTCGAGGTGGTCGGGGTAGTTCTCCTCCGACTCGTGGGCGAGGATGATCGAGGCCGCGACGTTCGTCCCGGCGGGAAGGTCGATCCCGCCGATGGTCACCGGCTGCATCAAGTGCCGGACCACCATCGGGATCACCGGGTGCAGCCGCATCGACTCCTTGAGCACCGCCTCCAGGTAGTCGTCGTCACGGGCCCGGGCGGCGTCACGCGCCCGCTGCTCCTGGGCCGGGTCCTTGCCCAGCTCGTGCAGCGTCCAGGCCAACGCGGTCGCGGTCGTCTCGTGGCCGGCCAGCAGTAGCGTGACCAGCTGGTCGCGGAGCTCCTCGTCGGTGAGCCCGGTGTCGTGGGGGTCGTCCTCGTCGCGGACCTGGAGCAGCTTGGAGAGCACGTCGGTCCGGGTGCTCAGGTCGTCGGCCTTGCGACGCTGGTCGATCTCGGCGTAGATCACCTTGTCGAGGGCGGCCTGGTTCTCGAAAGCGGTGCGCCACGGTCCGAGCTTCTGCAGCCGGGGGAATCCCCAGCCGAGGAAGACCGCCGGGCTGACGTTGACGGTTTTGTTGACCAGTGGCCGCAGCTCGGCGAGGCGGGCCTCGTCGGTAACCCCGAAAACCACCTGGAGGATGACCTCCAGGGTGAGCGCGTTCATCCGCTCCAGCGACTCGAACGGGACCCCCTGCTTCCAGGCACCGACCTCGGTCTTGGTGATCCCCTCGATCATCGACTCGTAGCCACGCAGCGCGTGCCCGTTGAAGGCCGGCATCAGCAGCTTGCGCGCCCGCTTGTGCTGAGTGCTGTCGACCAGCAGCAAGGAGTGCTCCCCCATCACCGGCCCGAGGATCGCGTTGCCCTTGCCGGCATGGAAGACCTCAGGGTCGCCGGCGAAGATCTCCCGGACGTGCTCGGGCTTGTGGAAGAAGACCATCCAGCGGCCCTCGGGCAGGATCTTGATCGAGAACACGTCGCCGTACTTGCGGCGCAGGTGCGGGATCCACTGGTGCCGGAAGCGCATCAGCATGATGCTCTGCAGCAGCCCGTTGAACCGCGGCCCGTCGGGCAGCAGCGCAGGGTCCGGCTTGGCAGTGCCGCCCTGGCCCAGCGGCCGCATCTTCTCGAAGCGCGCCTCGGTGCGGGGGTCGATGTCGATCGTCATGGGTCACGTCCCTTCCGCGACCCATGCTAGGCGCGGTCCCTGGAGGGCAGTACCTACCGCGGTAGGAGTTTCAGAGCAGGCCCTTGCGCTGCGCGACGGCCGCGGCCTCGGTCCGGGTGCTCGCACCGAGCTTCCCGAGGATGTTGGAGACGTGCACGCTGACCGTCTTCGTCGCGATGAAGAGCTGCTTGCCGATCTCGCCGTTGGAGCGCCCCTGCGCGACCAGGGCCAGGATCTCGGCCTCCCGGGCGGTCAGGGTCTCGCTGGCGGCGGTGGCCCGCTGCCGGGGCGCCGTACCGAGGGTGCGGAGCTCGACGAGCAGCGGCTCGGCGCCCAGCTCCTTGGCCGCAGCCCGGGCTTCGTCGGCAAGAACGCGCGCCTGCGCCTGGTCGCCGGCGGCCTGCAGCACTGCCGCGTACCGGGCCTGGCTCCGGGCGGTCTCCCAGCGGTGGCCGTACTCGGCGAAGCGGGTCGCCGCGACGTCCCAGGCACGGACCAGCTCGTGCTCGGCCGGCGGGTCGATGCCGAGCAGCCAGCGCAGCCGCAGATGCTCCGCCGACAGCCGCGCGGCCCACGCGACACCCTCCGGGCCCCAGTGCGTCGCCTCCTCGGCCTGCAGGGTGAGGGTCCGGCGGCTGCCCTCGACGATCCGGGCCGCCTCGCGAGACACCCGCTCCCGGTCGGCCGCGGAGAAACCTGCGGCGCAGGTCGCCAACGCGCCCAGGGCGACCGCCCCGAGCCGGACCCGAGCGTGGAAGAACTCGCGCCAGAGCGCGGTCACCGCCTCCACGACCGCGTCGTGCTCGGCG
>JBFJNH010000123.1:0-5081 GCA_041618295.1 Marmoricola sp. | reverse complement strand
TGGCCGCGGGACGTACCGAGGTCGAGCCGCGCCGGGAGCCGGACCGACCGCAGTACCTTGAGCTTCTCGGTACGCAGGCTCTCGGCCTCGAAGTCGATCGGCTCCTCCATCGCCACCAGCGCCATCAGTTGGAGGAGGTGGTTCTGGATGACGTCGCGCGCGGCGCCTACCCCGTCGTAGTACCCGGCACGACCGCCGATCCCGACGTCCTCGGCCATCGTGATCTGGACGTGGTCGACGTAGTTCGCGTTCCAGAGGGGTTCGAAGAGGTTGTTGGCGAAACGCATTGCCAGGATGTTCTGGACGGTCTCCTTGCCCAGGTAGTGGTCGATCCGGAAGATCGAGCCCGACTCGAAGACCTGCCCGAGGATGTCGTTGAGGGCCCGCGCCGACTCGAGGTCGTGGCCGAAGGGCTTCTCCACCACCACTCGGCGCCAGGTCCCCGGTCGCGGCTCGGCGAGTCCGTGCTCCTTGAGCTGCCCGGCGACGACGCCGAAGAAGGTCGGCGGGATCGCCAGGTAGAACGCATGGTTCCCCTGGGTGCCACGGGACTGGTCGAGCTCCTCGATGGTCCGCTTCAGGTTCGCGAAGGCGGCGTCGTCGTCGAAGTCCCCGGGCACGAACCGGAAGCCTTCTGCCAGCTGGTTCCAGACCTCCTCGCGGAACTCGGTCCGGGCGTGCTCGCGGACCGAGTCGTGCACGATCTGCGCGAAGTCCTGGTCGGCCCAGTCGCGGCGCGCGAAACCGACCAGGCTGAACCCCGGAGGGAGCAGGCCGCGGTTGGCGAGGTCGTAGATCGCCGGCATCACCTTCTTGCGGGACAAGTCCCCGGTGACACCGAAGAGGACCAGGCCGCAGGGGCCGGCGATCCGGGGGAGCCGACGATCCTGCGGATCCCGCAGCGGGTTGGTCGACGGACCGATGGTGCTCATGACCGGTGTGCCCGGTAGTAGGCGATCAGGGACCGGGTCGAGGCGTCCTGCTCGGTGCTGGCGGCGGGGTCGCCGGAGACCGCCGGGCCGAGCTGGAGCGCGAGCTGCTTCCCGAGCTCGACCCCCCACTGGTCGAAGCTGTCGATTCCCCAGACGACGCCCTGGGTGAACGTGATGTGCTCGTAGAGCGCGATCAGCTGTCCGAGCACGGCCGGGGTGAGGGCCGGCGCCATGATCGAGGTGGTGGGCCGGTTGCCGCCGAAGACGCGGGCCGGGACGATCGCCTCGGGGGTCCCCTCGGCGCGAACCTCCTCGGCGGTCTTCCCCAGCGCCAGGGCGCGGGTCTGGGCGAAGAAGTTGGCGAGGAACAACTCGTGCACGTCGGTCTCGCCGTCCTTGAGCGGGTACGCCGGGTTGGCGAACCCGATGAAGTCCGCCGGGACCAGCCGGGTGCCCTGGTGGAGCAGCTGGTAGAACGCGTGCTGGCCGTTCGTCCCCGGTTCGCCCCAGAAGATCTCCCCGGTGTCGGTCCGGACCCGGGTGCCGTCCCACCGCACGCCCTTGCCGTTCGATTCCATCGTCAGCTGCTGGAGGTAGGCCGGGAACCGGTGCAGCAGCTGGGAGTAGGGCAGCACCGCATGGGTCCCCGCGTCGAGGAAGTTGGTGTACCAGACGTTCAGCAGGCCCATCAGGACCGGGACGTTCCGGGCCGCCGGAGCGGTCCGGAAGTGCTCGTCCATCGCGTGCAGGCCGCCGAGGAACTCCGCGAACCGTTCCGGCCCGATGGCGATCACCAAGGAGGTGCCGATCGCGGAGTCGATCGAGTACCGCCCGCCGACCCAGTCCCAGAACCCGAACGCGTTCGCGGGGTCGATCCCGAAGGCTGCCACCTTGTCGAGCGCGGTCGAGACGGCGACGAAGTGCTGGGCGACGGCTGCCGCCTCGTCCTGGGCGCCGAGGCCGTCGAGCAGCCAGGCCTTGCACAGGCGGGCGTTGGTGAGCGTCTCCAGGGTGCCGAAGGTCTTGCTGGCGATGATGAACAGAGTGGTCGCCGGGTCCAGCCCGGCGAGCTTGGTAGCGCAGTCGGTCGGGTCGATGTTGCTGATGAACCGGCACTCGATCCCGTCCTGCACGTACGGCCGGAGCGCTTCGTAGGCCATCACCGGCCCGAGGTCCGAGCCACCGATCCCGATGTTGACCACCGTCCGGATGCGCTGGCCGGTCGCGCCGGTCCACGCGCCGGAGCGGACCCGGTCGGCGAAGGCGTACATCCGGCCCAGGACCTCGTGCACGCCGGCGACCACGTCGTGGCCGTCTACCTCCAGGACGGCATCGGCCGGGAGACGCAACGCGGTGTGCAGGACCGGACGGTTCTCGGTCCCGTTGACGCGGTCCCCCCGGAGCATCGCGTCCCGGCGCTCGCCGAGCCCGACCTCCTCGGAGAGCGACAGCAGCGCCGCGAGGACCTCGTCGTCGAGCAGGCCCTTAGAGAGGTCGACGTGCAGGTCGGCGGCGGTGAAGGTGTAGCGCTCAGCCCGTCCGGGGTCCTCGCTGAACCAGGCACGCAGGTCCGGGCTGAAGCCTCCGGCGAGCGTGCCGAGACGTGCCCACGAGGGCGTGCTGGTCGGGTCGACCGGGGTCTCCGCGGACCGGGTCATGCCCGGGCTCGCTCCAGGCTCGTCTCGACCGTGCCCAGCAGCTCCTGCCACGCGGTGACGAACTTCTCGACACCTTCCTCGATCAGCACCGCGATCACGGTGTCGTAGTCGATACCGGCAGCGGCCAGGTCCGCCATCGTGGCGGCGGCGTCGGCGTAGAACGGCCGGACCCGGTCCCCGGAGACCTCGCCGTGGTCGGCGACCGCGTCGAGGGTCTTCTCGGGCATCGTGTTGACGGTGTCCTCCACGACGAGGTCGACGACGTACATCGTGTCGTCGTACTCCGGATTCTTGACCCCGGTCGAGGCCCACAGCGGACGCTGCCGACGCGCCCCGGCCGCTTCCAGGGCGGCCCAGCGGTCGCCGGAGAAGAACTGCTCGAACGCCTCGAAGGCCAGGCGCGCGTTGGCGACCCCGGCCCGACCGAAGAGCGCCGGGTCGGCACCCGCCTTCTCCAGGCGGGCGTCGATCTCGGTGTCGACCCGGGAGACGAAGAACGAGGCGACCGAGTGGATGCCCGCCAGGTCGTGGCCGTGGGAACGCGCCTGCTCGAGGCCCTCGACGTACGCGTTCATCACGTCCTGGTACTGCGCCAGCCCGAAGATCAGGGTGACGTTGACGCTGATGCCGGCGGCGAGGGTCTCGGTGATCGCCGGGCAGCCCGCCGACGTGCCGGGGATCTTGATGAGCAGGTTCGGCCGGTCGACCGCGTCCCAGAGCCGGCGGGCCTCGGCCACGGTACCGGCCGTGTCGTGCGCGAGCGTCGGTGAGACCTCGATCGACACCCGGCCGTCGACACCGTCGGTGGCGTCCCAGACTCCACGGAGTACGTCGCACGCGTTGCGGACGTCGGTCGTGGTCAGCTCGAAGACGGTGCGCTCCACGTCGGCGCCGTCGGCGGCCAACGACCGGACCTGCTGGTCGTAGCGCTCTCCGTCAGCGAGCGCGCCGGCGAAGATGGACGGGTTCGTGGTGACGCCGACAACCGAGGAGTTCTTGACCAGGTCGGCGAGGTTCCCCGTCTCGAGGCGTTCTCGGGACAGGTCGTCGAGCCAGATGGAGACACCGGCTTCGGACAGCTTCTTCAAACGGTCGGACATGGTGCTTCTTCCTCCTCGTGCCCCAGAAGCGGGGTTCAGCGGCTGACGGCCTCCACTGCCCGGAGGCTCTCCTCGGCGGCCAGGGCGACCGCCTCGGCGGTGATCCCGAACTCCCGGTAGAGGGTGGCGAAGTCCGCGGAGCCGCCGAAGTGGTCGAGCGAGACGATCCTGCCCAGGTCACCCACGATGTCACGCCACCCCAGGGCGATCCCGGCCTCGACGCTGACGCGGGCCTTCACGCTCGGCGGGATGACGCTGTCGCGGTAGGCCTGGTCCTGGGCCTCGAACCACTCGCGGCAGGGCAGCGAGACCACGCGGGCGCCGATGCCGCGCTCCGCGAGCTGGTCGCGGGCGGTCACGGCGAGCTGGACCTCGGAACCGGTCCCGATCAGGATCACGTCCGGGACGCCGTCGGTGTCGAGCAGGACGTAGCCGCCCCGGGCGACGCCGTCCGCTGGCGCGTAGCCGTCCTCGCCACGGGGCACCGTCGGCACGTTCTGCCGGGTCAGAGCCAGGGCCACCGGGCGGTCGGTGATCTGCAGGGTCGCCTTCCAGGCGGCGACCGTCTCGTTGCCGTCCGCGGGGCGGACCACGTCGAGGCCCGGGATCGCGCGGAGCGAGGCGATGTGCTCGACCGGCTGGTGGGTCGGGCCGTCCTCGCCGAGTCCGATCGAGTCGTGGGTCCAGACGTAGATGGTGGGCAGCTTCATCAGCGCCGCGAGCCGGACTGCCGGCCGCATGTAGTCGGAGAAGACCAGGAACGTGCCGCCGAAGATCCGGGTGCCCCCGTGCAGGGTCACGCCGTTCATGATCGACCCCATCGCGTGCTCGCGGATCCCGAAGTGGAGCACCCGGCCGTACGGGTTACCGGTCCAGTCGTGGTTCTGGTACTCGGTCGGGGTGACGCTGGGCACGCCCTTGATCGTGGTGTTGTTGGAACCCGCGAGGTCCGCGGAACCACCCCAGAGCTCGGGGAGGTGGCCGGCGACCGCGTTGATCACCTGCCCCGACGCGACCCTGGTCGCGACGCCCTTGGCGTCGGCGGGGAACGTCGGCAGGTCCGCGTCCCAGCCCGGGGGGAGATCCCGGCTCCGGAGCCGCTGGAACAGGTCCGCGCGCTCGGGGTTCGCCGCGGCCCACGCGGCGTACTGCTCGTTCCACGCGGCGCTGGCGGCCTTGCCGCGCGAGACCAGGCCGCGGGTGTGCTCGAGCACCTCGTCGGGGACCTCGAAGCTCTGCTCGGGGTCGAACCCGAGGAGCTTCTTGGTGGCGGCGATCTCCTCGGCGCCGAGGGCCGAGCCGTGCGAGGCCTCGGTGTTCTGCGCTCCCGGCGCCGGCCACGCGATGATGGTCTTCAGCACGATCAGGCTGGGCTTGTCGACGACGTCGGC
>JBFJNH010000122.1:0-5189 GCA_041618295.1 Marmoricola sp. | reverse complement strand
CTGGTGGAGTTCCTCGACGTCCTCCCCCGCAACGCCGGCGGCAAGGTACTCAAGAACGACCTTCGAGACGGCGCTGGCGCGCCTCCTCAGGAACCGTCCCTCAAGGAGAAGCAGCAGTGAACCTCGAACTGACCGAGTCCGAGCTCGCCTTCCAGGCCGAGGTCCGCGCCTGGCTCGCGGCCAACGTGCCGGCCGAGCCGTTGCCCTCGATGGACACCGCCGAGGGCTGGGCGTTGCACCAGGAGTGGGAGGCCAAGCTCGCCGCCGAGCGGCTCTCGGTCGTCTCCTGGCCGCGCGAGGTCGGCGGCCGCGGCGCCTCGCTGATCGAGTGGGTCATCTTCGAGGAGGAGTACTACCGCGCCGGAGCCCCGGGCCGGGTCAGCCAGAACGGCATCTTCCTGCTCGCCCCGATCATCTTCGACCACGGCACCCCCGAGCAGCAGGCCCGGTTCCTGCCCTCGATGGCCACCGGCGAGCAGATCTGGGCGCAGGCGTGGTCCGAGCCCGAGGCGGGCTCCGACCTGGCGTCGCTGCGCTCCACCGCGACCCGCGACGACGAGCGCGGCGGCTGGGTGCTGAACGGTCAGAAGACCTGGTCGTCGCGGGCGACGTTCGCGCACTGGGGCTTCGGGCTCTTCCGCAGCGACCCGGACAGCGCCAAGCACGCCGGCCTGACCTACTACCTCTTCCCGCTCGACGCCGAGGGCATCACGGTCCGCCCGATCGCCCAGCTCGACGGTGAAGCCGGGTTCGCGGAGATCTTCTTCGACGACGTCTTCGTCCCCGACGCCGACGTGCTCGGCGCCCCGGGCGACGGCTGGCGGGTCGCGATGAGCACCGCCGGCAACGAGCGCGGCCTCTCGCTGCGCTCCCCCGGCCGCTTCTGCGCCGCCGCTGACCGGCTCCTCGAGCTGTACTCCCGGGTGGTTGAGGAGGTTGCGCAGCAACCGTCTCGAAACCTCGCATCCGCGGCTGACCGGGTCGTCGATGCCTGGATCGGCGCGCAGGCCTACCGTCTCTTCACCTGGGGCACGGTCACCCGCTTGGCCGACGGCGGCGAGATGGGTGCCGCTGGCTCGATCAACAAGGTCTTCTGGAGCGAGCTCGACATCGCCCTCCACGAGACCGGCCTGGACCTGCTCGGCCCCGAGGCCGAGCTGCTCGACACCCCCTGGATGGACGGGTACGTCTTCTCGCTCTCCGGCCCGATCTACGCCGGCACCAACGAGATCCAGCGCAACATCATCGCCGAGCGGATCCTCGGCCTCCCCCGCGAGCCGAAGGGTGCGGTCAAGTGAAGTTCGAGCTCACCGAGGAACAGCAGGGGTTCGCCGAGGCGATCACCGACCTGATGCGCGCCGCCGACTCGGTCGCGGTGGCCCGCTCCTGGGCCGACGGCGACCGCGCTCCCGGCGTGGCGCTGTGGAAGCGGTTGTCCGACCTGGGCCTGACCGCGCTGGTCGCCCCCGAGGACGAGGGCGGCCTCGGCGGCACCCTGGTCGACCTGGTCGTTGCCTTCGAGGTGCTCGGCCACGAGCTCGCCGTCGGACCCTGGATCGAGTCCGCCGCCCTGGCCCCGCAGGTGGACGGTGCGATGGTGACCGCCGCAGCGGGGCCACTGGCGCCGTACGCCGCTGACGCCGAGGAGGCCCGGCTGCTCAGCGGCACCGCCGGCGCCAGCCACCCCTCCATCGACACCACCCGGACGCTCACCGAGGTCACCGGCGCCGAGGCCTTCGACGACGCTGCCCTCGACCGGGCTGTGCTCGCGTGCGCTGCCGAGCTGCTCGGCGCCGGCGAACGCGTCCTGGCCGACTCGGTCACCTACGTCAAGCAGCGCAAGCAGTTCGGCCGGGAGATCGGCTCCTATCAGGCGATCAAGCACCAGCTCGCCGACGTCCGGATCGCCCTCGACTTCGCCCGGCCGCTGGTCTACGGCGCCGCGCTCGGCGAGGTCCCCGTCTCGGCCGCCAAGGTCTTCACCGCCGACGCGGCGTACCTGGCCGCTCGCACCGGCCTCCAGGTGCACGGCGCAATCGGCTACACCGCGGAGTTCGATCTGAGTCTCTGGCTCAACCGGATCCGCGCCCTGGTCACCGCCTGGGGGACGCCGGCGCACCACCGCGGTCAGGTACTCGAGGCCATCACCCACGGCACCGCGGGAGCAGGTGCCTGATGCACTTCGCCCGCACCGAGGAGCAGGACGAGCTCGCCGCCACCATCAAGGCCCTGCTCGCCAAGCGTTCCGACTCCGAGGCCGTCCGTGCGGCCGTCCAGACCGACAGCCGGTTCGACACCGCCCTGTGGCAGGCGCTCTGCGAGCAGATCGGCGTCGCCGCCCTCCCGGTTCCCGAGGAGTACGACGGCGTCGGCGCGAGCCTCGTCGAGACCGCGGTCGTCCTGGAGGAGATGGGCGAGAACCTCACGCCCGCCCCGCTGCTGGCCAGCACCGTCGCCGTCGTGGCGCTCCAGCTCTTCGGAACCGAGGCCGCGAGGGCCGACCTGCTGCCGCGTCTGGCGGCCGGCGAGATCGGCACCGTCGCGCTCACCGGCGTACCGACGGATCTGGTGCTGGACGCACCGGCCGCGACCGTCGTCCTCGCCGTCGACGGCGCCGACCTGGTCCTGGTCGAGGCTCCCGCAGCGGAGCCCGTCGACTCGATGGACCAGACCCTGCGGTTCGGCCGTCTCGGGTCGCGTGCGGGCTCGGCGGTCGGCACGATCACCGACCCCCGAATCCTGCCGGCGATCAGCACCGCCCTCGCCACCGCGCTCCAGGTCGGCGCCATGCAGCGCGCCCTGGACATGACCGTGGGCTACTCGAAGGAGCGGGTCCAGTTCGGGCGCCAGATCGGCTCGTTCCAGGCGCTCAAGCACCGGATGGCCGACATGCTCGTCAAGGTCGAGTCCGCGCGCTCGGCGAGCTGGGGGGCGACCGCGGCTGCCGCGGCGTACGTCGAGGATCCGACCCCGGAGTCCGAGGCCACCCTGCTCCGGCTCGCCGCGGTCGCGGGCTCCTACTGCGCCGACGCGTTCAACCACGTCGCTGCTGAGACGGTCCAGCTGCACGGCGGGATCGCGATCACCTGGGAGCACGACGCGCACCTGGTGTTCAAGCGGGCGCACGCGCTCTCGCAGTTGCACGGACCGGCACGGACCCAACGGTCCACGTTGCTGAACTGAGCCCGCCGCCGGACGAGCCTCGCTAGATTCCTGGCATGGCTGCGATCCGGGTGACCGACCTGCACAAGAGCTTCGGGACGGTCGCCGCGGTCGACGGTGTCGACTTCACCGTCGAGGAAGGCGAGTTCTTCGGGCTGATCGGGCCGAACGGCGCCGGCAAGACCACAGTCCTCGACCTCGTCCAAGGACTGCGCGCGCCGGACCGCGGCGAGATCCTGCTCCTGGGAAGCTCTCCCCGGCCGCGCACTCCGGCTCTGCAACGCAGGATCGGCGCGCAGCTCCAGACCTCTGCCTTCTTCGAACGGCTCACCGCCCGCGAGCAGATCCACACGTTCGCAGACCTGTACGGCGCCCCGACGTCTGCCGCTGATACCTGGCTCGAACGGGTCGGACTGGAGCAGAAGGCGGCCGCCCGGACCGAAGACCTCTCGGGCGGTCAGGCACAGCGGCTGGCGATTGCCTGCGCCTTGGTCCACGAGCCTGAGGTGGTGTTTCTCGACGAGCCGACTGCGGCCCTCGACCCGCAGGCCCGGCGGAACCTGTGGGACCTGCTCCGTGACCTCCAGGACGCAGGCCGGACGATCGTGCTCACCACGCACCACCTCGACGAGGCAGAGGCGCTCTGCGACCGAGTGGCGATCATGGACCACGGGCACGTCCTCGACCTGGACACTCCAGCGGCGTTGGTCCGGACCCTGGACGCGCCGATGCAGATCACGGTGCCGGGCCCGCTTCCCGAGCACGAGCTCGCCGTACTGCCCGGTGTCATCGACATCCGGCCCGGGGCCGCCGGCGCCCACGTCGTACGCACCCGCCACCCCGAGCTGGTCCTGCCGGCCCTCGCTGCGCGGGACGCCGTAGCCGGCATCCAGGTGGCCGGTGCCAGCCTCGAGGACGTCTTCCTCGACCGCACCGGCCGGGCGTACCGCGCATGACCGGCGTCTCCGCGGTCCGGCCGTTCCGGTCCCTGTCGGTCGCCATGCTCCGGGGCTTCGCTCGCGACCGGGCGTCGGTCTTCTTCGCGCTGGTCTTCCCCCTGATGTTCCTGTTCCTGTTCGGGAGCGTCTTCGCCGACCGGGACCGCAGCCGCGACGAGCTGCTGGTGTACGGCGACGTCCCGGTGCTCAGCTCCCTGCCCGAGGGAGCCCGTGCTGCGTTCGAGGAGATCTTCGAGACCCGGACAGTCGACGACCTCGACGCGGGACTGCAGGAGGTGCGCGACGGGGACGTCGCCGCCTTGGTGCTGATGGATGGCGACACCTTCGTGGTCCGGTACTCCGAGGCGGACCAGGTCACGGCGGCTCAGACCCGCGGAGCCCTCCAGGCGTTCGTCGACCGGAGCAACCTCGGTCCGGCGCCTCCGGCCACCCCGTTCCGCGCCGAACGCGTCGAGGACGAGTCGCTGCAGACGATCCAGTTCGTGACGCCGGGCCTGCTGGGGTGGGCCGTCGCGATGAGCGCCGCTTTCGGGGCCGCCGCCACGCTCCAGGGTTGGCGCCAGACGAAGCTCCTGCGTCGGCTCCAGCTCGCCCCGATCGGGGTCGGCACGATCGTCGCAGCCCGGGTCGGGGTGACGGTCCTGGTCGCGCTGGTCCAGTTCGCCATCTTCGTCGGGCTGGCTACAGCGCTCTTCGACCTCCGCCTGACCGGAAGCTGGTGGATGTCGCTCCCGCTGCTGGTGACCGGCACGCTGGCGTTCATGGCCGTCGGCCTGTTGGCCGGCGCGGTCGCCAAGACGGCTGAGGGCGCGGTCAACATGGCCAACATCATCGTGCTCCCGATGGCCTTCCTCAGCGGCTCCTTCTTCCCGCTCGACGGCGCCCCGGACTGGTTGCAGACGCTCTCCCGGCTGTTCCCGCTGCGACACCTGAACGACGGGATGCTCGACGTGATGGTCCGTGGCCACGGCCCGGCGGCCGTCCTCGTGCCGGGAGCGGTGCTGGCGGCGTTCACCGTCGTACTCACCGTTCTCGCGGCCCGGTTGTTCCGCTGGGAGAGCACCTGAG
>JBFJNH010000121.1:0-5648 GCA_041618295.1 Marmoricola sp. | reverse complement strand
GTTTCTCGCTGAACTGGATCTGGTTGCGCTCGACTGGCGGGACACCCTGATGTACACCGGCCTCGAACATGCTGACTACGAAGCACATCTAGATCGGCTGCTCGGGCCAATCAGGTAGGCGACGTCTTGCCGTGGCAAGCACAGGTGCAGCGGATCACCATGTTGTCGTAGGCAGCACAACGATCGTGCCGCCCCTTGCGACAGTTCGGGCTTGGTTCAGCGCCGAGTTCCCAATACACCTTCACCACGGAAGCAGCCTGCCATCTACCCGCGCTGCCGAAGCCTGCCGGCATCAAGGTTGCCGAGCAGATGGAGCTGAACAAGCGCGCCTTCAGGCTGTTCTCGCTGATCCGGAGTAGGCCCCGGGGATCACCCCAGATAGGGGTGCAGCTCGAGCATCTCCGCGCGCACCTGGTCGGGGGTGAGCTCACCGGCCTCCTGCCGTTTGACCAGCCGAGCCAGGTCCGCCAGCGGAGAGCCCACCGGCGGATCCTCGGTGGAAATCACCACCCCGAGAACCTGGGCCGCGAAGGCGACCGCATCGCTCCTGCGTTGTTCAGCCTGTCCCTCGTCCGGCGCCGTCATACGGCGACCGTAGCCGGGACGGACGACCACACTCGTACTTGTTCACCGTCACACAGGCACCATCTGCGACATTCTCGACCACTTTTTCGCCCATCGCTGCGCAGAGTGTCGTTCTGACCGGAAACCGTCGGTGGTCGTTCCTAGCGTTGTTCCATGACCTCGGGACTGATCGACGACACCGCGCTGGCGCATCCGCTGGTGGGCTTCGTCGCCTCGCTCGAGGCGTTGCTGGACGACGCCGCCACGGCGAACGCCTGGACGATGAGCCGATCCGAGCTCGCCGCCGTACTCCCGCGGTTGACCCGGGCCAAGGCCCGGCTGGCCGAGCTCGAGCTCCGGACCCTCGTCGAGGCCGACCGGTCCTCGGTCGGCGACGAGACCGGCTTCACCACGACGCCGTTGTGGTGGGCCCACACCACCGGCCAGACCAAACCTGCCGCGACCAGCGCCCTCGAACTCGCCCGGGCCCTGGACGACGCACACGAACCCACCCGGGCGGCGCTCGCCGCCGGCGCCGTCCTCCCCGATCAGGCCCGGGTGATCGTTGACGCCGTCCAGGCACTCCCGACCGGCTTGGTCGATTCCGCCGTCATCTCCTCCGCGGAGAAGCACCTGGTCGAACTCGCCGCGCACCACGACGCCCGGGCGCTGCGGATCCTGGGACGCAAGATCCTCGACGTCGTCGCCCCCGAGGTCGCTGAGGAGCACGAGCGGCAGATCCTGGAGGCCGAGGAAGCCCACGCCGCGGCCAACGCCTCGTTCACGATGCGCCCCGACGGCCACGGTTCGGTGGTCGGCAGGTTCCGGATACCCGTACTGGCCGGAGAGATCCTCGCCAAGCACCTCGCCGCGATCGCCGCGCCGAAGCACCAGGCAGCCCAGGTCCCGGCACGCTCGACCACCGAGGGTCCGACGGGCTCCCCCGACCAGGTCTCCCGGCCGCTACGCCTCGGCTCCGCGTTCGTGGAGTACCTGGAGACCCGCGACCGCCAAGGGCTGCCGCAGGCCGGAGGCGTCGCCGCGACCGTGGTCGTCACGATGACGATGGCCGACCTCCTCGGCGCCAACAGCCCTGCCACCCTCGACACCGGCGAGACGATCTCCGCCTCCGAAGCCCGCCGCCTGGCCTGCGAGGCCGGGATCATCCCCGCCGTCCTCGGCAGCCGGTCCCAGGTCCTCGACCTCGGCCGCCGCACCCGCTTCCACACCGAGCCCCAGCGGGTCGCCCTGATGCTCCGCGACCGCGGTTGCGCCGCCGAGCACTGCGACTGGCCACCCGGCATGTGCCACGCCCACCACCGCAGGCCCTGGTCCCGAGGAGGCGCCACCTCGGTGGACGACGGAGTGCTCCTCTGCCCCCGGCACCACACCCTCGCCCACGACGCCCGCTACCAGCTGAAGACCAGCAAGCACGGACGCGTGACGTTCAGCAGGCGGACGTGACGGTGACCGCGCTCAGCCCTCGGTCTCGACCCGGAACACCGGACCGTTCGCACCGCACGACGCCTCGACCTCGACCTCGGACTCGCCGCGTTCGAAGCGCACGTCCACGTCCGAACCCGACTCGGCACGCTCCACCCGCCAGCCGTCGGCCGGGGTGGCTCCGAGCAGCTTGATCACCCCGCCGGTGCAGGAGACCCGAACCGAGCCCGCCGCGCCTGTCCAGGTCTTCACGGTCGGCGCCGCGGGTGCTGTGGTCGTCCGCCGGGGCGTCGGTGCCGGTGAGGCGGACCGGGTGGCGCTCGGCGTGGGACGGGCGGACGGAGTCGGGCGCCGGCTCGGCGTGGCCGACGGCGTGCCGGTGGCCGCGGCGGTGGTTGCGGGCGCGACCGTCGGAGCGGTGATCGACGGGCCTGGGCCCACGTCGTCGCCGACGAGCTCGACCGCTCCCCAGCCGACTCCGACAGCGGCGGCGACCGTCACGCACCACAGCACGATCCCGGTTCCGGTGGCGCGCATCATGTTCTCCATCCTGACATCCGGCGACCGGGGGATGTCGTAGCGTTCGGCTCGTGGCCAGGATCCTGCTTGTCGAGGACGACGCGGCGATCCGCGCCTCCCTGAGCCGCGCTCTGGAGCAGCAGGGCCACGCCGTGGCCACGGTGCCAGCCGGGATGCCGGCGCTCGAGACCGTGCTGAACACCGACCCGGACGTCGTCCTGCTCGACCTGGGTCTCCCCGACATCGACGGACTCACCGTGCTCGGGATGCTGCGCGGGGTCAGTGAGGTTCCGGTGATCGTGATCACCGCCCGCGACGACGACCCGACGATCGTGCGGGCGCTCGACGCCGGCGCCGACGACTACGTGGTGAAACCGTTCGGCACCGACCACGTCGCCGCCCGGATCCGGGCGCTGCTGCGCCGAGGCGGAGTCGAGCCCGGCGACGGACCGGTCCGCGTCGGCGGCCTGGAGATCAGCCCGGCGACCCGGCAGGTGACGCTGGACGGCGACCCCGTGGACCTGACCCGCAAAGAGTTCGACCTGCTGCTCGCCCTCGCCAGCCGCAACGGTCAGGTGGTCTCCAAGCAGACGCTGCTCACCGAGGTCTGGCAGCAGGCGTACGGCGGCGGCGACCGCACCGTCGACGTGCATCTGTCCTGGCTGCGCCGCAAGCTGGGGGAGACCGCTGCCGCACCCCGCTACCTGCACACGGTGCGGGGCGTGGGGATCCGGCTGGCCGCACCGGACGCGCCCCGATGAGGAAGCGCATCCTGCTGTTGGTCGCCGCCACCACGTCGGCCATCGTGGTCGCGTTCGTCGTCCCGCTGGCCCTGCTGGTGCAGAACCTGGCCCGCGACCACGCGATCGCCGACGGGGACGTCGAGGCACGCAGCATCGCGATCCTGGTCTCCAGCCTCCACGAAGACCCCGGGCTGGCCGACGCGGTCGCGGAGATCGACGTCCGGTCACCGGCACTCACCTCCGTCGTCCTGGCCGAGGGCGGCGTGCTCGGGACCGGTGACGTCGCCGCCGACGATCCCGATGTGGTGCGCGCCCGGACCGGCGTCGCCTTCACCTCCACGACGGCCGACGGTCGCCGTACGGTCGTCCCGGTGCTCACCGCGAACGGCACCGACGTGGTGGTGACCGACGTCAGCAACACGCAGATGCGCTCCGGCGTCGCCCGCTCGTGGCTGGTGCTGGGCGGTCTGGGCCTGGTGCTCTTCGGGGCCGCGGTCGGGATCGCGGACCGGATCGGGCGCCGGATCAGTACGCCGGTCACCGACGTCGCCGAGGTCGCGGACCGACTCCGCGACGGGGACCTGACCGCCCGTGCCGCCGTCGAGGGACCCGTCGAGACCCAGGCCCTGGCCGAGTCCCTGAACCGGCTCGCCGAACGCATCAGCGAGCTCCTGGTTGCAGAACGCACCGCGGTCGGGGACCTCTCGCACCGGCTCCGGACCCCGGTGACCGCACTGCGGATCGACGTGGACGGCGTCGACGACCCCGAGCTGGCCGAACGGATGCGGCACCACGTCGCCAACCTCCAGCGGAGCATCGACGCGGTCGTCAAGGACGCCCGGCGGCCGCTCCGACACGAGATGGGTGTCTCCTGCGACGCCGTCGGGGTGGTCCGTGACCGGGTGCATTTCTGGCAGGTGCTGGCCGAGGACCAGGGCCGCGAGCTGACCGTTGCGATCAGTGACCCCCCGCTGCCGGTATCGCTCGACCCGGTCGACCTGGCCGACGCGCTCGACGTTCTCATCGACAACGTCTTCGCCCACACGCCCGAAGGAACCGCCTTCCGAGTCAGCCTGGCGCCCGACGCCGGGTCGGTGGTCCTGACGGTCTCGGACCGCGGCGGCCCGGTCAGCGAACCGGCCACCGAAGGTCGGACCGGGCTCGGGCTGCAGATCGTGCGTCGTACCGCGGCGGCGGCGGACGGGACCGTCTCGATCCACACCCGGCCGGG
This sequence comes from Marmoricola sp., assembly GCA_041618295.1. Taxonomy (GTDB): domain Bacteria; phylum Actinomycetota; class Actinomycetes; order Propionibacteriales; family Nocardioidaceae; genus Marmoricola. Next base: position 1,148 of record JBFJNH010000121.1, on the reverse strand, counting down.
TGTGGGCACCGTGGCCACCGTCCGCCTGCCCCGCGCCAGGGCGGACTGAACGTCCGGACGAGGACACCGGACGCCTCAGTCGTCGTCGCTGTCGTCGTCGTCGGAGTCGCCGCCGTGGTCGTCGTCGACATCGTGGTCAGGACCGTCGTCGTCCCCGTGACGTCCGTCGTCGTCGGCGTCCTCGACCTCGTCACTGTGGTCGTCGCGGCCGGAGCGGTGGCCTGACGAGTCGTCGTCGGACGAGTCGTCATCGTCGGTCGGACCCATCGTGGGCACCGCGGTCGGAGCGGCCGGCGCGGACCTGCTGCCGGAGGACGTCGTGGGAGACGCGGGCACCAACCGGTCCTCGGTCCGCACGCAGACGCCGTCCCGCAACTCGGAACCCTCGTCGCAGGGAAGCAGGTTGACGACGGTGCTCGGCGTCGGGTCCGGAGCATCGCTGACCGGGCGGGTGACCACCGGTTCGCCGGAGGTGGCGGACTGGTACGCGACCGCTGCGCCGCTGATACCGGCAACGGCACCGAGGGCGATCAGGGTGGATGGGATGAGGCGCATGGGATCAGCTCCTTGCTCGACGGGTTGGTGCCCCGATCCTGTGCCGCGGCGCACTAAGCGCGCCTCGCGGCAACCTCAAATCGTCCTCAAGCCGTACGACGCGTCCTGAGGAGTTCTTAACGTTGCGATGAGGCGCTGTTGGCATACCCCGGAGCACCCTCCTCGTGTCGAGGTTCATCACGGTTCACACACAGGGGGAAACCGATGTCGTCACGGGAACGTCGCTCGGTCACACCGAGGGCCCGTTCCGGGTTCCGGTTCCTGACCGCCGGGGTCACCGGGTTGGCCACCTTCGGAGCAATCACCACGACCGGGGCGGTCGCCGGTGAGGCGGCCCACACGTTCGAGCGGCAGCAGGCCGAGAAGCAGGCTGAGGAAGCCGCCGCCCGCGAGGCGGCGCGCCTCGCCGCGATCCCGAAGGTGGTCGTCGTCGACAAGCGCCGCCCCCACAAGACGGTGGTGCGGACCCGGGTGGTCCCGAACACCGGTCAGGTCGCTACCACCCCCGGAACCGGCGGGGCCGTCCGCCGACCGAGCTCGCCGGTCCGGTCTGCCCCTCCGGCCCAGCAGAGCGCACCGGCACCCGCGGCCCC
>JBFJNH010000120.1:0-5921 GCA_041618295.1 Marmoricola sp. | reverse complement strand
GCCAGTAGCTCTTCTCGGGCTGGATCTGGTGGGTGGAGAGGATCTCGCCGGTCTCGAGGGCGATGACGGTCACGGTGGTGTCGTCGGCGATGGCGAGAACGCGTGTGCGCGCGTGGGCGGCACCGATGCCGAGGTGGTGCATGCGGCCGGCTCGGCGGAAGCTCATCTTCCCGAGGGTGTCGAGGCGGTCGTAGCGGAGCCGGTAGTGCCTGGGGGCTCGTGGTCGGGTGGCTTCGGCCTTGGGGAGCGCGCGGTAGGCCTTTCCAGGTGTGGATCGTTGGCGGGCTCGGTGTGGGCGGTGTTCGTTGTAGAGGTCGCGGAACTCGTCGAGTTGGTGCTGGAGTTCGGTGAGGGTCGCGGCGGGTGGCTGTTGGGTCAGCCAGGTCTTCAGGGTCTGGTGGAACCTTTCGATTTTGCCTTGGGTCTGGGGGTGGCCGGGGTGGCCGTTCATCTGGGTGATCCCGAGGATCGCCAGGAGGTATTCGAAGGCGTTGCGTCCGCCTCCGAAGCGGGCGGTGTAGACGCGTCCGTTGTCGGTCAATGTGCTTGCGGGGAGACCGTGTTCGTCTGCGGTGAGCAGGAGGTGTTTGGCGACGATGTCGCCGGTGACTGGGTTGTGGGCGGTGCAGGCGAGTAGGTAGCGGGAGTGGTCGTCGAGCCAGTTCAAGATCTCGACGTCGGTGTCGTCTGCCAGGCGCCAGTGGGTGAAGTCCGATTGCCAGCACTCGTTGGGCTGGGAGGCTTCGAAGCGTCGATATGAGGACCTTGGTCGTTTCCGAGGCTCGGGAACCACGAGGCCCTCGGCATGCAGGATCCTGCGGATTGTCGAGGTCGAGGGTGGTCGGTGGCCGGCTTGTTCGAGGTGCCAGGCGATTGTGATCGGGCCGGAGTCGAAACCGTCCTTGGTCAGCTGTAGGCGCAGCGCGATGATCTGTTCACGGATGTGGTTCGGTGTCGCGGCCGGGTTCGACTTCGGTCGGCGTGATTGCGGATCGACGGCATCGAGGCCGCCCTGGTGATAGCGGGCCAGTAGGCGGTGGAGGTGTCGGCGGGAGTAGCCGTACTGATCGGCTGCCGCCGTGACGGTGAGCTCTTTGGTGATGACTTTCAGGACCGCGACCCGGGGTTTCGACATGCCCGGGACTCTGGCCCGGGGGTGGGACCCATGTCGCGACTCATGAGAGACGTGTCAGCTGAGACCTATGTCGTGAACCCAGACACCCTCAGCTCCACTCGAGAGGCCGCCCTTCGGGGCGGCTTTCGTGTTCTCCGGGACGTGCGGGGACGTCTCGGTACCCTGACCGGACTCGACCCTGTCGGCAGCGAACCTGGGAGGCGCCCATGCCTCGTTCCGGTATCGGAGCCTGCCCGCTCCGGGCCCAGGTCGACCCCCGCCTGGTGCGGTTCAGCGCCGGGGCCACCGCCGGTGTGCTCACGGTCGCCCTGCTCGTCCTGGAGCCGGTCCGCCCGCTCGCTCTCGGCCTGCTGACCTCCCAGGTCGCGGTGTTCGGGTTCACCGCCTTCGTGAGCTTCCAGTGGTCGGTGTGGGCGCAGCTGTTCGCCCGTGTCGTCTGGCCGCGACTCGACCACGACGTCCCGTTGCAGGACGCCCGACCACCGAGGTTCGCCCAGTTCGTCGGCTTCGTGGTCACCTCAGCGGCGCTGGTGGCCTTCCTGATGGGTGCGGATGTCGCCGGCGTCGCCCTCGCCGCCGTCGTCATCCTCCTCGCGGCCCTCGACGCCGCTACCGGGCTGTGCCCGGGCTGCGCGGCGTACCGGCTGTTGCGGGCGTGGAGGACCTAACGGCTGTTCTGGTACCCGATCAGCAGGGCGGTCCACCAGCCGACCTGCGAGATCGCGGCAACCGCTCCCGCGCGGACCTGGAGGCGCCGGGACATCGGCCCGACCGCGGCGAGGCGCCGCTGGAGCGCCCGTGCGTGCAGCCCGTTGAGCGCGAGGACCAGGACCGCGACCAGCTTGACCTGGGTGGCGGTCGAGGCGACGTCGGGTTGGAGCACTGCTCCGGAGAGGGTGAGCCCGGCGAGTCCGAGCCAGATCAAGGAGTGCGCGCCCCCGACCAGGCGGATCACGTCGGACCGCCGCTGCTGTCCCAGGAGCCATTGCGCGGCGTACCAGTCGATGGTGAGGACGGCACCCATTCCGGCGACCAGGCTCACCAGGTGGATGAGCAGGGCGCCGTCGTAGGCGAGCGGGCTCGGATCGAGGTGGACCGAGACGGCCAGGCTCGCCAGCCAGAGCCCGGTGACAGCGCCGGCGGCGAGGGCGTAGCCGAGCACGGCGGAGGTGCCGGGGTCGTGCTTCGTGCGCACCGAGAACCTCCTGGTCCGGTCCGGTTCGAGGGCGGCCTCGTGCCCGGGTGTCGTCTGTCCTGCACCGAGGACACGCGAACCGTCCTGCGATGACGGCGCACCTGAAAGCCAGCCGTGTCGGTCGTGCCGATGTGCTTGCTGGTGGCTGGTGCGGACCGGGAGGATGGGCCCATGCTCCTCCATGGTGCGTTCCTCCCGCCGGCAGCGGTGATCGAGGAGGTCCGTGCCGTGCTCGGCTCGGTCGCGCCGCCCGCGGTCGCGCCGGAGGCGCCACAGTCGCGAGGGTTCCTCGCGCGCCGCGGACGACGCAAGGAGGCTGCGACGGAGCCGGTCGGCCCGGAGATGCTCGAGGTCCTGGCGGCTGACGCCATCAGCCTGCCGATCACCGCCTTCGGCAACCTGACCCCCTCCGACGTCCAAGCGGTCGTCGCCGCCCTGGGTCAGGCGGCAGCCGAGTGGTCTCCGCCCGCGGTCCGGCTCAGCGGTGGAACGGCGCTCGACTTCCCGGGGGACTGGAACGTCTGGGCGCGGCTCGCCGGGCAGACCGACGAGCTCGCGGCGATAGCCCGTGGGGTTACCCGGGTGGTGGAGCCGCTCGGCTTCTTCGTCGACCGTCGGGCCTTCCGGCCGCTGCTCGCGGTGGCGAGGGTCACCGCCGCGACGACCGGGCCGTACCTGGAGTCGTTGGTCGGCGCCCTCGAGGCGTTCGAGGGAACCGAGTGGGTGATCGGCGACGTCGTCCTGACGACGATCGCTCCGGGTGCGCGCGGCTCGGCCTTCACCGAGTACCGCCGGATCCCGTTGGGTCCCTGAGGAATCAGGCGAGGGAGAGGAAGAGCTTCTCCATCTTCTTCACGTCGAACTCGCTGTCCTCGCCGGCTGCCATGCACTGCTGCAACCCGGCCGCGACGATGGCGAAGCCGGCCCTGTCCAGCGCCTTGGAGACGGCCGCGAGCTGGGTGACGATGTCTTCGCAGTCCCGACCCTCCTCGAGCATCCGGACCACACCGGCGAGCTGTCCCTGGGCACGCTTGATCCGGTTCAGGGCCGGGGTGATCGGTTCGGGTTCGAGCTTCATCGTGCGTCTCCCTTGATGGTCTCCAACATGGCCGTGAGCCGGGTCTTCGCGTCGTCGGCGACGGCGACCAGCGCCTCGCCGCCGTTCGACATCTGGGTCATCGCTGCGGGGTCGAAGACCTCGACGATGCTCTGCTCCTCACCGAGCGACCGGACCACGACGTTGCAGGGCAGCATCGCGGCGATCGACGGGTCGGCCTGGAGGGCGGCGTACGCCAACGGCGGTCGGCAGGCACCGAGGATGACCTGCGGGGGCAGATCCACGTCCAGCTTGGCCTTCATGGTGGCGGCGATGTCGATCTCGGTCAGGACGCCGAACCCCTGTTCGCCGAGCGCCTCGCGGACGGCTGTCACGGCGTCGGTGTACGGCTTCGCGACGGTCGCGCTGAGGGTGTAGTCGCTCACTGGTCTGCTCCGTTCGCGGCGGCCGCGCGGGCAGCGTCCATGTCGAGGTCGCGGACCGCCTGGATGACCTGGTCCAGGGCAGCCGCGGGCAGGGCTCCCGGCTGGGAGAAGACCAGCGCGCCGTCCTTGAACGCCATCAGCGTCGGGATCGAGCTGACCCGGGCCGCCGCGGCGAGCTGCTGCTCGGTCTCGGTGTTGATCGACCCGAAGACGAGGTCCGGGTTCGCCTCGGCTGCCCTCTCGTAGACGGGCGCGAACGTGCGGCAGGGGCCGCACCAGGACGCCCAGAAGTCGACCAGCACGATCTGGTTCTCCGAGACGGTCGTCTCGAAGTTCTCGGCGGTCAGTTCCACGGTGCTCATCTCGGTCCTCCATCAGGTTGGGAATCAGGATACCCCTAGGGGTGTTTGACCAGAACCACAGATACCCCCTAGGGTATTCCTGTCCCTCCGAGAACGAGAGAGAAATTCGATGACGTTGACGTCCTCCCGACCTGCTGAAGCCGCGCGACGCGCGGTCGATCCCGAGATCGGATTCCACCCGGGCCCGCTGGGCCGCCTCGGCGTGTGGGTCACCCGCCACCGCAAGGCGACTGCCCTCATCTGGCTGTTCCTCGTCGTGGGCCTCGGGGCGTTCGCCCCCAAGGTCGAGCACAACCTGTCCGGTGCGGGCTGGCAGGCGGACGGGTCCGAGTCGGTCGCCGTCCGCGACTTCGCCGTCGAGCAGTTCGGCGGCAACGCCAGCTCGGCGATCCAGGTGGTCATCCGCTCCGCGGACGGGCCCGTCACCGAAGGCCGAGGTGCCGAGGTCATCGCCGACGCGACCCGGATCCTGGAGGCCGACGACCGTGTCGGCACCGTGATCGCGCCCCAGCCGGGCATGACCATCAGCCAGGACGGCCGGACGGCGGTGCTGCTGGCCGGCGCTGGCGCGGACACCAACGAGATGGTTCGCGTCGCCAACGACGTCAAGGAGCCGCTCGGCGAGCTCTCCGGTGACGGGATCGTGGTGAACCCGACCGGGTCCTCGATGCTGTGGTCGGACTTCAACGAGGCCAACCTCTCCGCGATGCTCAAGTCCGAGATGCTGTCCTGGCCGGTGACGCTCGCGATCCTGGTGCTGGCCTTCGGCGCCCTGGTCGCTGCCGGGCTGCCGCTGCTGCTGACCCTGGCGGGGCTGGTCGCCTCGGCGGGCTCCCTGGTGCTGATCAACGAGCTCGTCCCGGTCTCGATCTGGGCGATGAACTTCGCGATGATGTTCGCCCTCGCGCTCGGGATCGACTACGCGCTGTTCCTGGTCGTCCGCTACCGAGCCGCCCGGATCGGTTCGCACGAGCGCAAGCGTCAGGCCATCGCGGAGACGATGGACACCGCCGGCAAGGCGGTGCTGCTCTCGGGCGCGACCGTGCTGATCTCGCTGTCCGCGGTGATGCTGGTCCCGTCACCCGCGTTCCGGTCGATGGCCGGCGGCATCATGCTCGCGGTCGTCTTCGTTCTCGGTGCGACACTGACGCTGCTGCCGCTGGTGCTGTTCAAGCTCGACATGAAGATCAACACGTTCTCGCTGCCCTGGGTGCACACCGGCGAGCACCGGTCCCCGAAGTTCCAGGCCTGGGGCGAGCGGCTGTGGAAGCGCCCGGTCCTGTGGGGCCTGGGCTCCCTCGCGGTGCTGGTCGCCCTGGCCGCGCCCGTGATCGGTCTGAACACCGCGATGCCGTCGATCAAGGTGCTGCCCGAGGACGCCTCGGCCCGGATCGGGTACGACGCGGTCAAGGACGCCTTCGGTGAGGGTGCTCCGGGAACGCTGCAGATCATCGCGAACCCCGGCGACGCCGCCGCGGTGGCCGAGGTCCTCGGTTCCGACGACGGCATCGGCGGCGTGATGCCGGCGCAGCCGTCCCAGGACGGCAGCAAGGTGCTGATCCAGGCGGTGCCGACCGTGGACCCCTCGGACCCGGCGCTCTCGGCAACGGTGGACCGGCTGCGCGCCGACCTGCCCGAGTCCGCGCTCGTCGGCGGTGCTGCGCTGGAGAACCTCGACCTGAAGAAGCAGCTCGACACCTCCACCCCGCTGGTGATCGGCGTCGTCCTGGGGCTCGGCTTCCTGCTG
>JBFJNH010000119.1:0-6050 GCA_041618295.1 Marmoricola sp. | reverse complement strand
CGAGGCCGACCGAGCAGGTGATCCGCTGCTCGTCGTAGATCGTCGCGCGCAACCACTCAGCGATCTGCAGCGGCGTCCCGCGCTGACGTGCCGCGCCGGACACGTCCAGGAACGCCTCGTCCAAGGAGTAGGCCTCGACCACCGGCGTGACCGCACGGAAGGTCTCCATCACCGAGCGCGAAACGACCTGGAACTCGGCGAACTCCGGCGCGAGGCGGACCGCCTGCGGGCAGACACGCTGCGCCCGGGCGCCGGACATCCCGGACCGGACCCCAAACGCACGGGCCGGGTAGTTGGCGGCGAGAACGACCCCGCGATGACCGCCGCCGATGATCACCGGGACGTCCTGGAGCTCCGGACGGTGCCGCAGCACCACCGAGGCGTAGAACGCATCCATGTCGACGTGCAGGATCGGACAGACCGTGGAGCCGTCGCTCATCAGCGTCTCCGAGCGGACGGGTCAGGCGGTGGCGACCAGGTGCAGCTGCGCAGCGAGAGTGCGGTACTCGGGGCGGGCAGCGACGGCCCGCTCCAGGTCGAGGAGACCCTCAACCGCTCCGGGCTCGAGGTCGAGCAGCGTCGACGGGACCAGATCGGCGAAGACCCGGACCGCTTGGAGCTCGGTGACGGCGTAGCCGGCCGAGACCAGCAGGGACCTGACCTCGTCCGCGGTGAACCGACGCTCGCTCCCGGTCTCTCCGTCGAGCGCCTCACGCGCCTGGGCGAAGTGCCCGGCCATCGCCCGGGCGAGCACCGCAGCGTGACGCTGGCTGACGAGCAGGCTGAGCGAACCCCCCGGGCGCAGGGCGCCGCGGATGGTGGCGAGGGCTGCGGGATGGTCGTCGACCAGCCCCAGCACCTCGTGGCAGAGAACCAGGTGGGCGCTCCTGTCCGGGACGAAGTCGGCCAGCGATGCGAGATCCCCCTGCTGGGCGACCACCAGGTCGGCCACCCCGCGCTCGTCTGCCCGCCGGGCGAGAGCCGCGAGCGCATCCGGATTGGGGTCGATGACCGTGACCCGGTGACCGGCTTCGGCAACCCGTACGGCGAATCCGCCGGTGCCGCCGCCGATGTCGACGACCGTCTGGCCGGGGGCCTGGTCCAGGAGCGCTCGGACCGACTCCCAGACCACCGCAGTACGGACCGACGCGCGGCGTTCCAAGGGGCGCTCCATACCGCCAACACTAGAGCCTGCAATGCCGGTCTCGTCAGGCGACGCGGATGGAGGGATGCTCGACCAGCCCCAAGGCCGTTTCGACCAGGCCGAGGAAGCGGTCGGCGTCCCGGACCAGGTCGTCGGCCTCCCGCTCCGTCACGGCTCGACGCGAACCCGCTTCGGCCGCCGACCTCTTCTGGGCGCCCGCGGAGAAGAAGGCCGCCCACTCGCCGAACTCGGGAGCCACCTCGTTGAGCAGCACCCAGGCGTTCTTCTGACGTCGCTTGGCGACCGGCAGGGGCTGAGCCCGGGCTGCCAGGAGGGCCGCCGTGGAGCGCAGCGCGGATACGTGCGCCAGCGCGTAGCGCTGCGGCACGTCGTTGCAGGTGATCGCCTCGCGCAGGGACTCGGCGGCCCGCTCCAGGTAGGAGTGGGTGGCCGCGGGAAGGTGGAGGTTGCTGGTGGGCATCACGGTGTCCTCAGTCCAGCGAGCCGGCGAGGCGCCAGACGCCCTCGGCCCCGTCGAAAGCCAGGTCGAAGACACCGAATCCGGGGTCGTCGGGCGTCGAGACGGCCCGACCTCGGGCCGCGGTCACCCGCCAGACCTCGCGCTCGCGGATCAGCTCGGAACGCCCCGGACGCTCCTCGGGGCGTCGCAGCCACCAAGCGCCGGTCTCCACCCAGTGCGCGACGATCTCCCGCACCTGCCAGAGCCGTCCGCGCCACAGGAACTGCTGCGGACCGTTCTCCGCCAGCTCGGCAGCCTGCGGACCAGGCCAGGTCAGCGTGGACGGACCGTCAGCGCCGTAGCCGGGCACCGGCCCCTTGCGCACCTCCACCAGGTCGTCGTACGTCCGCACCGTCCTCACTCCTTCCGCCCTCGTCGACTGTCGGTGCCCCGGTGGAGGATGAGGGTCGAAGTCATCCCCCACCAGGGATCATTCGAACGTTTGTTCGAATGATCCCAAGGTACACCCGGGGACCGACACGACGTCAAGACCTCGGTCCGGATCCCCCTCGACGGTGGGGTACGTTCGCGGCGTGGACGCCGACGAGACCCTCGAGCACCCGTCGATCGCGCGGTTCCGCAGCGCCCTGACCACCCTCGGCGGCACCGGCCGGATCGTCGTCCTGCCCGACTCGGTGCACACCGCCGCGCTCGCTGCCGAAGCACTCGGGTGCGAGGTCGGCGCGATCGCCAACAGCCTGCTCTTCGCCGCTCCGTCCGGGGAGACCGAGGAACCGGTGCTGGTGCTGACCTCCGGAGCGCACCGGGTCGACGTCGACAAGGTCGCCGGCGTGATCGGCGTGCCCGCGCTCCGGCGCGCGAAGCCGGAGTTCGTCAAGGCCACCACCGGCCAGGTGATCGGCGGGGTCTCCCCGCTCGCCCACCCCGCTCCGATCCGGACCTACCTGGACACCGCGTTGCGCGGCTACCACGAGCTCTGGGCTGCGGCCGGTCACCCGGCTGCGGTCTTCTCCACGACCTACGCCGAGCTGCTCGCCCTGACCGGGGCGACCGAGATCGAGGTGAACTGAGACGTGGAGATCTGGATCAACCCGGCCTGCAGCAAGTGCCGTACGGCGATGGCCGAGCTCGACGCCGCGGGGGTCGCCTACACCGAGCGCCGCTACCTCGACGACCCACCCACGGTCGCCGAGCTGAGCGAGGTCCTCGACCGGATGGGCCTGGACCCCTGGCACCTGGCACGGCCCGCCGAGACGAAGGCCGCCGGGATCGACCTGCCCCGGGACGCCGCGCACCGCGACCAGTGGATCGCCGCGATGGTCGCCGAGCCGCGGACCCTCCAACGGCCGATCATCACCGCGACCGACGGCACCACCGTCGTCGCTCGCGACGCCGCCACCGTGGCGGAGATCATCGAGCGCGGCTGAGCCTCACTGCTGCTGGTAGAGACCCGCGGTGTACTGCTCGCCGTAGTACCGGTCGAGCTCCTCGAGACTCATCCCGGTCTGCTCGGACTGGTGCGCGATCACGGCACGCCGCGGGACCGAACCGTCGACTCCCTCCGGCGCCCAGGTCTCCGGGTCCCACAGACCGGAGCGCAGGAACGCCTTCGCGCAGTGGCTGAACACCTCGTCGATCGCGACCACCACCGCGAGTACCGGCCGGTGCCCCTTCACCACCAGGTCATCGAAGAACGGTGCGTCGCTGACCAACCGTGCTCGGCCGTTGATCCGCAGGGTGTCCCCGCGGCCGGGGATCAGGAAGCTCAACCCGACGTGCGGGTTCTCCAGGATGTTGCGGTACCCGTCGGCGCGCCGGTTCCCCGGTCGCTCGGCGATCGCGATGGTGCGCTCGTCGAGCACGTGCACCAGATCGCCGGCCGGGTCCCCCTTGGGCGAGGCGTCGCAGTCCCCCTCGGCCGAGGACGTGGCCATCACGCAGAACGGCGAGGCCGCCAACCAGGCACGGTCGAGGTCGGAAAGCGTCCTACGGACCTTGTCGCGGACCCGCGGGACCGGTACGCCGAGCAGTCCGGTGAGGGTGTCGGCATCGGCGATCGCGGTCCAGTCGGCGGGAATCTCCACGCCGCGACGCTACGCCCCTGACCCCGGCGGGCGCGACCGAATACCCTCGACGGATGGGCCTGCTGCCGCTGGTGTTCTCCACCGCCTGGGCCAGCGGGGTGAACGCCTACCTGGTGGTCCTGCTGCTCGGCCTTGCCGACCCGATCGACGATCTCGAGCAGGTCCCCGACGACCTCGCCCGCACCGAGGTCCTGGTCGGCGCCGCCGCCCTCTTCGCCGTCGAGTTCGTCACCGACAAGATCCCGTACCTGGACTCGACCTGGGACGCGGTCTCGACGTTCATCCGCCCGACGATCGGCGCCGCCCTCGCGCTGCTGCTCTCCGGTGACGCGAGCAGCGTCGACCAGGCCCTGTACGCCGCGTTGGGCGGCGGCACCGCGCTGGCCAGCCACCTCGTCAAGGCGGGCAGCCGACTGGCGATCAACACCTCCCCCGAACCGTTCTCGAACGTCGCGGTCAGCCTCGGCGAGGACGTCACCGTCCTCGGCGTGGTGCTGCTGGCGATCAGCCATCCCTGGCTCGCGCTGGTCGCCGTGGTCGTGCTGCTCGTCGCCAGCACCGCCGTGCTGATCCTCCTGCTCCGCGTCGTGCACCGGGGGTGGCAGCGGTGGCGGGCCCGCGCGGCACCGGGGTGACCGGGCACCCCCCTAAGGTGTGCGCATGGCGCGCATTGTGGTGATCGGCGGCGGGTTCGGCGGAATGGCGAGCGCGGCCCGGCTGGCCAAGCTCGGGCACGACGTCACCCTGGCCGAGGCATCACCCCACCTCGGGGGCGCGCTGGGGTACGTGGAGCAGGACGGCTTCCGCTGGGACGCAGGTCCGGCCAGCACCCTGCTCCCGGCGGTGATCCGGGACCTCTTCCGCAAGTCGGGTCGACCCGCGGAGAAGGAGATCGATCTCGTCCCGGTCGAGCCGATCGCGCAGCACCGCTTCACCGACGAGACCATCCTCGACCTGCCCGGTGGCAGCCGGGCGGCCCAGGTCGCGGCGATCGACGCGGCGCTGGGGGCTGGAAGCGGCGGCCGCTGGGCGAGCTACGTCGACGGGTTCGCCGAGGTCTGGGAGGCCCTGCGCAAGGACTGGTTCGAACGCCCCTGGTCGCCGGAGCAGGCCTCGAAGCAGGCGCGGGACATCCTGGACAGCCGGCTGACGCTGCACAAGGCCGTCTCCCGCGAGTTCAAGGACGGTCGGCTGCAGACCCTGGCGACCCATGCCGCGCGGTTCGAAGGACACGACCCGCGCAACGTCCCCGCGTGGGTGGGGATGTGGTCCTACATCGAGCAGAACTTCGGATCGTGGACGATTCCCGGCGGAATGGGCCAGCTCGTCGGGGTGCTCGCCGACCGGCTGGAGACCCGCGGTGTCACGGTCCTGACCGGCACGGGGGTCCAGGACCTGGTGGTCGACTCCGCCGGCAACCGCGTGGTCGCGGTCCGCACCGTCATCGCCGGGGTCGCCACCGACCTGCCGGCGGACGTCGTGGTGGTCGCCGTCGACCCACGGCGACTGCCGAGCCTGGCCCGGCTGGTGGAGCGCACGATGCCGGTGATCCCCCCGGTGACGTCGTACGTCGGCGTCGTCGGCGAGGTCCCCGACCTGCCGCACGAGGTCGTCCTGCACGGCGACCCGAGCAAGGAACCGACCCTGACCCTGCGGACCAACGGCACCGCACCGGCGGGCGCTCACGCCTGGACGATCCTCGGCCGCGGCCAGCTCGCCGAGGACCTGGTCACCTCCCTGGCGCGTCGTGGGATCAGGGTCCGCGACCAGGTGGAGGTCAGGATCGACAGCTCGCCCCGGGATCTGGTCGCGACCTGGAACGGCTCCCCCCAGGGCGTGCTCTGGCAGGGTCGCGGCACCGTCCGTAACCGGCTGGGCACCGTCAGCCCGATCACCGGCGTCTACCTGGCCGGCGCCCACACCACCCCAGGAGCAGGGCTGCCCAGCGTCGGCCTGTCCGCCGCACTGGTGGCGCAGGTCGTCGGCCCGGCGTAGTTCCGGCCAGCGACGTCAGGCGTGGTGCCGGGCAAGGCGGAGGAGCGAAGGGCCAAGGAATACGTCCCACTCTGCGGAGCGCAGCGGAGCGGACGTCGAGCGACGACAACGCAGCCCGGTGCCGCGGATGGCGGCGCTGGTCAGGCGTTGCAGGCGAGGGCGGCGTAAATCTCCCGGGTCGCCTTCGACCGGTTCAGCGTGTAGAAGTGCAGGCCCGGAGCCCCGCCCGCAAGCAGGTCGTCGCAGAGCTCGGTGGCGATCCTGATCCCCTCGGCCCGCACTGCCTCCGGGTCGTCGGCCAGCGGCTCGATCCGGGCGAGCACCTCGGCCGGCATCTCGCGACCGG
>JBFJNH010000118.1:0-6143 GCA_041618295.1 Marmoricola sp. | reverse complement strand
AAGACCTGGAAGCCTGCTACCGGGCGGTGAAGAGCCGCGACCGCCGGTTCGACGGCGTCTTCTACACGGCGGTGCGGACGACCGGGATCTACTGCCGCCCGAGCTGCCCGGCGCTGACGCCGAAGCTCAGCAACGTCACCTTCCACCCGAGCGCGGCCTCGGCCCAGCTTGCCGGGTACCGGGCCTGCAAGCGCTGCCTGCCGGACGCCACCCCGGGTTCACCGGAGTGGGACCTCGCTGCCGACGTCGCTGGGCGGGCGATGCGGTTGATCTCCGACGGCACCGTGGAACGCGAGGGGGTGGACGGGTTGGCGGATCGGCTGGGCTACTCGACCCGCCAGCTCAACCGGGTGGTCACGGGTGCCTTCGGTGCCGGACCGCTCGCGCTGGCACGGGCCCGCCGCTCCCAGACCGCCCGGGTGCTCATCGAGACCACGGACCTCGCCTTCGCCGACGTCGCGTTCGCCGCCGGGTTCGCGAGCATCCGGCAGTTCAACGACACGATCCGCGAGGTGTACGCCGCGACTCCCACCGAGCTGCGCGGCCGACGGCACCGGAGCCGGACCGCGACGACCTCGGGGACCCTGGCCACCCGGATCGGCGTCCGGGAGCCGTTCCCGGGCGCGGAGCTGCTCGCGTTCCTGGCCCACCGCGCTGTCCCGGGGATCGAGGCCACCGGCGACGGCTGGTACGAACGTTCGCTGGCCCTGCCGCACGGCGCGGGGGTCATCCGGGTCGAGCTCGTCGACCGTCCGGCGGGGTACGTACCCTGCCGGGTGACGTTGGCTGACGCCCGGGATCTCGCACCGGCCCTGGAGCGCACCCGCCGGCTTCTGGACGCGGACGCCGACCCGGTTGCCGTCGACGAGCAGCTCGCCGGCGACCGGCTGCTGGCGCCGCTGGTCCGGCGGCGCCCGGGTCTGCGGGTGCCGGGCCAGGTGGACGGTGCCGAGGTCGCCGTACGGGCCGTGCTCGGGCAGCAGGTCAGCGTCGCCGGCGCCCGGACCCTGGCGGCGCGGCTGGTCTCGGCGTACGGCGCCCCGCTCGGTCTCGACGGCGAGCACCAGGTCTCCCGACTCTTCCCGGCCGCCGCGATCCTCGCGGAGGTCGATCCCGCCGCGATCGCGATGCCGCGCGCCCGCGGTCGGGCGCTGGCGTCGGTGATGCAGGCGGTGGTGGACGGGACCGTCGTCCTCGACCGCAGCGCCGACCGGGCGGCGACCCGCGCGGGACTGCTCGAGCTGGGCGGCATCGGGCCGTGGACCGCCGACTACATCGCGCTGCGGGCCCTCGGCGATCCCGACGTCTTCCTGCCGACCGACCTCGGCGTCCGGCACGCGGCGGGCCTGCTCGGCATCGAGGACGTCTGGCGCCGCAGCGAGGACTGGCGACCGTGGCGTTCCTACGCGCTGCTGCACCTCTGGTCGGCGCTGGCCGACCGCGACCCGACCACCCCCACGAAGGAGTCATAAGGTGACCACGAAGACCGCACCCCCCGAGCAAGGCCAGAAGGCAGCAACCATGTGGACCGTGATGCCCTCCGCCATCGGCGACCTCCGCATCATCGCGCGTGACGAGGCGATCGTCGCGATCGAGTTCACCCCGTTCCGGGGTCTGGAGGACGGACGTCCGATCGGTGCGCGCGACGACGGCCACCCGGTCCTGCGCGAGGCGGTCGCCCAGCTCACCGGGTACTTCGCCCGCGAGCGGCGCACCTTCGACCTGCCGCTGGCGCCGCGCGGCAGCGAGTTCCAGGTCCAGGTCTGGAAGCAGTTGGTCGAGATCCCGTACGGCGAGACCACGTCGTACGGCGAGATTGCCCGGCGGCTCGGGCACACCAATGCCGCCTCCCGGGCGGTCGGGCTGGCCAACGGGCGCAACCCGATCCCGATCGTGATCCCGTGCCACCGGGTGATCGGGGCGAACGGCGCGCTGACCGGCTACGCCGGCGGGTTGGAGCGCAAGCAGGCGCTGTTGGAGATCGAGCAGGACGCCCTGTTCTGAGCGACGCCAGGCGCGGCACCTGGCCGCGTTGTCGTCGGTCGACGCCCGCTTCGCTTCAGTGCGCCTTCCCTCCTCCGCCTTGCCCTGCACCACACCTGACGCCGCTCAGCGGGCTGAGCGGCGTCAGCCCAACGACCGGCTGACGTTCTCCTGGGCGATCCGCCGGATCGCGAGCAGGAGGGGCTCCTGGACCAGGGTGCCGATCACGGCGGCCTCGACGCTCGACTCGAGGTCGTCCGAGCGGACCGCGCCGACCTCGTGCTCGGCCACCGGGCGCATCGCGGCGGCGTACAGGTCGAGCAGGTCGTCGCCGACCGGGTGCTCGAGCTCGTCGAGGACGTCCAACGTACGCGCCAGGACGGCGGCCTGCGGGTGGTCCGCGCCGAGCTCCCAACCCTGGCGGTCGAGGAAGGCGGCGACCCGGTCTGCGGCGCCCTCCGACGGGGGAGCGGTGGCAGCACCCGGAGACCCCAGCCGGGTGTGCGCACTGCCGACCGCGTCGTGCCAGGAGCCTGCACCGTCGATTCCCTCGAGCACCTGCCGGACGGTGTCGAGCCGGAGCCCGGCGACGTCGGTCAGGGCGCGGACCAGCCGCAGCCGACGGACGTGCTCCTCGTCGTACGACGCCCGCGTCGCGCCTGTCGCGGTGCCGGGGGGCAGCAGTCCCTCGCGCAAGTAGTACTTGATCGTCGGGACGCTCAACCCGGACCGCGCTGCCAGCTCCGCCATCCACATGGACAGCATCTTGACATTAGATAGTTCTACTGTCCAATATTGGAGAGTAGAACTATCTAAGGAGTGGAAGATGTCGGACGAGTCCCGGATCCTCGCGGGGATCCTGTTCCTCTCACTGGTGACCGTCGAGACCGGCGGTCTCTACCTGGTCAAGCTCTGGAAGTCCGGTGCGGCCGCGGGCGGCGCCGGAGTGACGCCCTTCCAGATCGGATTCGCCCGCGCCGGGCACGCGCACGCCGGGGTGCTCCTCGTCCTCGGCTTGCTCAGCCTGCTGTACGTCGACGCCGCGGGCCTCAACGGCGGCTGGGCGTGGGTCGGCCGTTCCGGCGTCCCGATCGCGGCGATCCTGATGCCGGCCGGCTTCTTCGCGGCCTCTGCGGGGGCGGGCAGGACCACCCCCAACGGGTTCATCGCGATGGTCTTCGCGGGGGCGGCCGCGATGGCCGTCGGGCTGACGACGCTGGGGATCGGGCTGCTGACCGGCTGACCTACTCCGCCGCAGCGCGGCGCAGCGATTCCGAGAGCCGGTCGGCGGCGGCGAGCACGGCGGGCGCGTGCATCCGGCCGGGCTGGCGGGAGAGCCGTTCGAGCGGGCCGGAGACGGAGACCGCGGCGATGATCTTGCCGCTGGGGGAGCGGACCGGGGCGGAGACCGAGGCGACACCCTGCTCGCGCTCCCCGATGGACTGGGCCCAGCCACGCCGGCGGATCCCGGCCAGTGCGGTCGCCGAGAAGGCCGCGTTCTGGAGTCCGCGGTGGATCCGCTCCGGGTCCTCCCAGGCGAGCAGGACCTGGGCGGCCGAACCGGCGCGCATGGTCAGCTGCGAGCCGACCGGGATGGTGTCGCGCAGACCGCTGGGCCGTTCCGCAGCGGCGACGCAGACGCGGTACTCGCCCTGGCGGCGCCAGAGCTGGGCGGACTCACCGGTGATGTCGCGCAAGCGGGCGAGGACGGGGCCAGCAGCAGCGAGCAGCCGGTCCTCACCGGCGGCCGCGGACAGCTCGGCCAGCCGCGGGCCGAGGACGAAGCGCCCCTGCATGTCGCGGGCCACGAGCCGGTGGTGCTCCAGGGCGACGGCGAGTCGGTGGGCGGTCGGCCGCGCGAGGCCGGTCCCGGCGACGAGTCCGGCCAGGGTGGCGGGCCCGGACTCGAGTGCGGCGAGCACCAGGGCGGCCTTGTCGAGTACGCCGACTCCGCTAGAGTTGTCCATATAGCAATACTGCCGTCTCACTCGCTGAGATGCAAGAGTAGAGTCGCCGTATTCGGATCTGCAGTGTTCGATCGACCCCGTGCAGCGCGGGGCGCAGGTGGCCGCAGTGGCGCGGCAAGAAGGAGGAGCCGTGGGCAAGACCCTGGCAGAGAAGGTCTGGGACGAACACGTCGTCCGTTCGGCGGAGGGCGAACCCGACCTGCTGTACATCGACCTCCACCTCATTCACGAGGTGACCTCCCCGCAGGCCTTCGACGGGCTCCGGCTCGCCGGTCGGCAGGTACGACGCCCCGACCTCACCCTGGCGACCGAGGACCACAATGTCCCGACGCTCGACTGGGACAAGCCGATCGCCGACCCGGTCTCCAAGACGCAGGTCGACACGTTGCGCAAGAACGCCGCCGAGTTCGGCGTCCGGCTGCACCCGCTCGGCGATGTCGATCAGGGCATCGTTCACGTCGTCGGTCCGCAGCTGGGGTTGACCCAGCCCGGCATGACGATCGTGTGCGGAGACAGCCACACCAGCACCCACGGCGCCTTCGGCGCCATCGCCTTCGGGATCGGGACCTCCGAGGTCGAGCACGTGCTGGCCACCCAGACCCTGATGCAGGCCAAGCCGAAGACGATGGCGGTGACGGTGAACGGCAGCCTTCCCGCCGGGGTCACCGCGAAGGACCTCGTCCTCACCCTGATCACGCACACCGGAACCGGCGGCGGCCAGGGCTACATCGTCGAGTACCGCGGTCAGGCGATCGAGGAGCTCTCCATGGAGGGCCGGATGACCGTCTGCAACATGAGCATCGAGTGGGGCGCCAAGGCCGGCCTGATCGCCCCCGACCAGACCACCTTCGACTACATCGAGGGCAAGCCCGAGGCGCCGAAGGGCGCCGACTGGGACGCCGCTGTCGCGCACTGGAAGACCCTGGTCACCGACGCCGACGCCACCTACGACGCCGAGATCGTCCTGGACGCCTCGACGATGACCCCGTTCGTCACCTGGGGCACCAACCCCGGGCAGGGCGTCCCGCTCGGTGGAGTGGTGCCGACCCCGTCGGACTTCGCCGACGAGCAGGACCGGGTCGCGGCCGAGAAGGCCCTGGAGTACATGGGCCTCGAAGCCGGTACGCCGATGCGTGAGGTCAAGGTCGACACCGTCTTCGTCGGTTCCTGCACCAACGGCCGGATCGAGGACCTGCGGCTCGCTGCCGAGATCATCAAGGGCCACCAGGTCGCCGAGGGCACCCGCCTGCTCGTCGTTCCGGGCTCCGTCCGGGTGCGGATGCAGGCGATGGAGGAGGGCCTGGACAAGGTCTTCGTCGAGGCCGGTGCCGAGTGGCGCGGAGCAGGCTGCTCGATGTGCCTGGGCATGAACCCCGACCAGCTCGCTCCCCAGGAGCGCAGCGCATCCACCTCCAACCGCAACTTCGAGGGCCGCCAGGGCAAGGGTGGTCGCACCCACCTGGTCTCGGTTCCGGTCGCAGCGGCGACCGCGATCCGCGGCACCCTCTCGTCCCCCGCAGACCTCGTCACCACCGGCAAGGAGGCCTGATCCCGATGGAGAAGTTCAGCTCCCACACCGGCGTCGCCGTCCCGCTCAAGCGCAGCAACGTCGACACCGACCAGATCATCCCCGCGGTCTACCTCAAGCGGGTCACCCGCAGCGGCTTCGAGGACGGCCTCTTCTCGGCCTGGCGCTCGGACCCGGAGTTCGTCCTGAACAAGCCCGAGTACGCCGGCGCCTCGGTCCTGGTGGCCGGCCCGGACTTCGGTACCGGTAGCTCCCGCGAGCACGCTGTCTGGGCCCTGCAGAACTACGGGTTCAAGGTCGTCATCTCGTCGCGCTTCGCCGACATCTTCCGCGGCAACTCCGGCAAGGCCGGGCTGCTCGCAGCGCAGGTCGACGAGAAGGTCGTGCAGAAGATCTGGGACTACCTCGACGAGCACCCGGGCGCCACGGTGACGGTCGACCTCGAGAGCCGGACGGTTCGTGCCGGCGAGGGTCCGGACGCGATCGTCGACTCGTTCGACATCGACGACTACACCCGGTGGCGTCTGCTCGAGGGTCTCGACGACGTCGGGATCACCCTCGGTCACGCCGACACGATTGCCGCCTTCGAATCGACGCGTCCGAGCTGGAAGCCGGTCACCCAGCACTGAGTTCGGAGTAGTCCGAACGTCACTGGCGTGGGGGTT
>JBFJNH010000117.1:0-6190 GCA_041618295.1 Marmoricola sp. | reverse complement strand
TCCCGGACCGGCTCAAGGAACACGTCGAGCTGCGCGACCGCACCTGCGTCTTCCCGCACTGCACCCGCCCAGCCCGGGCCTGCCAGAAGGACCACATCACCCCCTACGACCACGGCGGACCCACGACACCGGAGAACCTCGGGTCGTTGTGCCAGCACCACCACAACCTCAAGACCCACACCGGCTGGACCTACACGACGGTGGAACCAGGAGTGTTCCTCTGGCGCTCACCCCACGGCTACCAGTTCCTCCGCGACCGCCACGGCACCCACGACCTCACCCCACGACCCGTCGAACCACCGGGAAGCTAGCTCAATCCAGGGGCACAGCGTCGGTCACGGATCTACGATGAGGAGCGCGCTTCCGCGGCGCGGCCCGAGCAGAGGGGTGTGCCGATGTCGACGTATCCGGCCGGTTGGTACCCGGACCACGCGGAGGCGGGCCAGCAGCGTTACTGGGACGGCGAGCTGTGGACGCACTACGTCTTCCGCGACGACCAGGCCACTGACGGACGCAAGAAGCCGAAGCCCCCGAAGTTCAAGCCGTCGGCCCAACTGGTCGCGGCGACGTACCGGATGCTCTTCGCGGACACCTCGATGGTCGCCCTGCTCTTCGTGGGCGCCCTGGTCGCTGCCGCGGCCGGCTCCGCGATCATGTTCCCGGCGGTGTACTGGGGCGATGTGAACCCGAGCTGGAGCGGGGGCGGCGTCCTCGGCGTCGTCGTCGCCGGCACCTCCCTGGGTGCGGCCAGCTTCGTCTTCCAGGTCGTCTGCGGCGCAGTCGTGGCTGCCGCGATCCTGCGCTCCGAGGGCAGGCCCGCGACGGCACGCGATGCCCTGCGGGTCGCCTGGAGCCGGCGTCGGCAGCTGCTGGCCTGGGCACTGGTCTCGACCGTCGTCGGCGTCGTTGTCCGGACCCTGGAGCGGATGGGGATCGGCGGCCTGGTCGCCGCCTTGACGCTGAACCTGGGGTGGGCATTCGCCACGGTCTTCGCGACCCCGGTGATCATGGTCGAAGGCACCATGCCGGCCGCGACGATCCGCCGGTCCGCGGGCCTCCTCCGCGGTCAGTTCACCGTCCTGCTGATCAGCAGCGTCACCTTGGCGTTGCCCTGGATCGCCCTAGGCATCGGGTCCGCCGTGTTCGCCCTCTTCGGCGGGGTCACGCTCACCTTCGCCGGGAGCACCACCGCCACGGTCACGGGCGCGCTGATTCTCGCGACCGGTGTGATCGGTCTGTGCCTCGTCGGCACGGTCTCCGCGGCGCTCGGCGCGTTCCTCGAGGCCTACCTATACCGGTACGCGACCGGCCGTCCTGTCCCCGGGGTCGACCAGCACCTGCTGCCGCCGTTACGACCGACGTGATCGCCCGGGAAACTAGCGCAGCAGCGCGGCCGCCTCGGTCGCCCAGTAGGTCAGGATCACGTCGGCCCCGGCCCGGTGGATGCTGGTCAGCGACTCGATGATCGCCGCCTCCCGGTCGATCCAGCCCTGCGCGGCGGCCGCCTCGACCATCGAGTACTCGCCGGAGACGTTGTACGCCGCCACCGGGACGTCCACCGCGGCCTTCACCGCGGCCAGCACGTCGAGGTAGCCCAGGGCCGGCTTCACCATCACGATGTCCGCGCCCTCGGCGACGTCCAGCCGTGCCTCGCGGACGCCTTCGAGCCGGTTGGCCGGGTCCTGCTGGTAGGTACGCCGGTCACCGGTGAGGGAGGAGTCGACGGCTTCCCGGAACGGCCCGTAGAACGCCGAGGCGTACTTCGCCGAGTAGGCCAGGATCCCGGTACCGGTGTGGCCGGCGGCGTCGAGCGCCTGACGAATCACCCGGACTTGACCGTCCATCATCCCGCTGGGGCCGACCAGGGCGGCCCCAGCGTCCGCCTGGGCGAGCGCCATCGCGGCGTACAGGTCGAGGGTGGCGTCGTTGTCGACGTACCCGTCCCGGTCCAAGACCCCGCAGTGGCCGTGGTCGGTGAACTCGTCGAGGCAGAGGTCCGCCATCACGGTCACCTCGGAGCCGACCTCGGCGACGACGTCGCGGATCGCGACGTTGAGGATGCCGCCCTCGTCGAGCGCGCCGGACCCGGTGGCGTCCTTGGACTCCGGGATACCGAAGAGCATCACGCCGCCGAGCCCCGCCGCGACCGCTTCGTGCGCGGCCTTCCGCAGCGTCTCGCGGGTGTGCTGGACGACGCCCGGCATCGAGGAGATCGCCACCGGCTCGGCGATGCCCTCGCGGACGAACAGCGGCAGCACCAGCTGTCGCGGCGCGACCGCCGACTCGGCGACCAACCGACGCAGGGCCGGAGTACGCCGCAGCCGACGTGGGCGGATGTCCGGGTAGTCCGTCATGGGGTGATCATCTCACCAACCGGGTTTCGAGACGGTTGCTTCGCAACCTCCTCAACCACCCGGACCGAACGGCGGGTTTCGAGACGGTTGCTTCGCAACCTCCTCAACCACCCGGACCGAACGCCGGGTTTCGAGACGGTTGCTTCGCAACCTCCTCAACCACCCGGACCGAACCGGTCCGGACTGAGCGGCTGGTTGAGGAAGGCGCGCAGCGCCTGTCTCGAAACCCAGCGACCACGACCTACTTCGAGCTGGCCTTGCGCCGACCCGCTGAGCGACGCTCCGACGGCTTGGTCACCGGCACCCCGGCCTCGATCATCGAGGCGCGGCGCGCAGCACCGAAGTCGGCGAGCGCCTCGGCGAGCTCCTCGACCGACGGGCTGGCAGCCATCACGTCGACCCGGAGCCCGTGCTCCTCGGCGGTCTTCGCCGTGGCCGGACCGATCACCGCGATGACCGTCGAGGCGTGCGGCTTGCCGGCGATGCCGACCAGGTTGCGCACCGTCGAGGACGAGGTGAAGACGACCGCGTCGAACTTGCCGGACTTGATCGCCTCCCGCACCGGCGCCGGCGGCGGAGCCGCCCGGACGGTCCGGTACGCGGTGACGTCGTCGACCTCCCAGCCGAGGTCGACCAGACCGGCCACCAGGTTCTCGGTGGCGATGTCGGCACGCGGCCGGACCGCGGGTCCGACCAGCGCCGGGTCGTCGAGCTCGCTCACCGCAGCGGCCTCATCGCGAGGAGGTGGCCTTGCGTCGGGCGGACGGCTTGCGCTCGGAGGGCTTGGTGACCGGCTGACCGGCCTCCAGCATCGCGCTGCGCCGAGCCCCACCGAAGTCGGCGAGGGCGTCGACGAGCTCCTCGACGTCCGGCTTGGCGGCCAGGACGTCGACGCGCAGGCCGTGCTCCTCAGCGGTCTTCGCCGTCGCCGGCCCGATCACCGCGATCACGGTGGAGGGGTGCGGCTTGCCGGCGATCCCGACGAGGTTGCGCACGGTCGAGGACGAGGTGAAGACGACCGCGTCGAACTTGCCCGACTTGATCGCGTCGCGGGTCGGCGCCGGCGGCGGGGTGGCCCGCACGGTGCGGTACGCCGTGACGTCGTCGCACTCCCAGCCCAGGTCGATCAGGCCGGCCACGAGGTTCTCGGTGGCGATGTCGGCGCGGGGCAGGAAGACCCGGTTGATCGGGTCGAGCAGCTCGTCGAACGGCGGCCAGTCCTCCAGCAGTCCGCGGGCGGACTGCTCACCGGACGGCACCAGGTCGGCGCGCAGACCCCAGTCGAGCAGGGACGCGGCGGTCTTGTCGCCGACAGCGGCGATCTTCAGGCCGGAGAACGCCCGGGCGTCCAGGCCGTACTCCTCGAACTTCTCCCGGACGGCGCGGACCGCGTTGACCGACGTGAAGGCGATCCACTCGTAGCGGCCCTCGACCAGACCGCGCACGGCCTTGTCCATCTGCTGCGGGTTCCGCGGCGGCTCGACCGAGATCGTCGGCACCTCCTCGGGCTCCGAGCCGAAGCTGCGCAACCGGGTCGACAGCGAGGCCGCCTGCTCCTTGGTGCGGGGAACCAGCACCCGCCAGCCGAAGAGCGGCTTGTTCTCGAACCAGGACAGCTGCTGACGCAGGTCCACGACCTGGCCGATGACGGTGACCGCGGGCGCCTCCATCCGGGCCGCCCGGGCCTCGGCGCCGATCGTCGCCAGGGTCGCCACCAGGGTCCGCTGGGTGGTCACGGTGCCGGTCCGGGTCATCGAGACCGGCGTCTCCGGGTCCCGGCCGGCCGCGATCAGCTCGCGGGCGATCTCGGCGATGCCGGTGACCGCGGAGAGCAGCACCAGCGTCGGGCGGTTCACGTACTGCGACCAGTCGATCGAAGCGCCGCTACAGGTCAGCACGGTGACCTCGCGGTGGTTCTTGGTGGTCAGCGGGATGCCCGCGTACGCCGGCACGGCCGTCACCGAGGAGACCCCGGGGATGACCTCGAAGCCGATCTCCGCCTTGGCGCAGGCCTGCGCCTCCTCCGGGCCGGAGGCGTAGAGGAACGGGTCCCCCGCCATCAGCCGGACCACGCGGCGGCCGGTCTTGGCGTTCTTCACCACGACCTTGGCACGGGCGGCGTGGGTCAGCGGCTGACCGTCCTCGCCGAACCCGCCGTCGACGAAGACCGGGCCGGTCGGAGCCGCGTCGGCGGCCAGGGCCTCGTCGCTCTCGTCGTCCTCGTCGGCCTCGACCGGCTCGGGCAACCCGAGGACACCCCGGACGAGGGTCTCGTGCTCGGGCAGCTCGGTGATCACGATCTCGGCGTCGCGGAGGAGCTCGACCGCGCGCAGCGTGAGCAGGTCGGGATCGCCGGGGCCGGCGCCCACGAAGGACACCCACCGGGTCTGACGGGCGCCAGAAGTGGAGGAGGTGCTGGATGCAGTCTTGGTCACAGTTGCCTTCTTGCTACGTACCGCTGGTGTGGTCGAGATCAGGAACGGGGGTGGTGGTCGGATCGAGCAGGCTGTGCGCACCGTCGGCGATCATCTCGGCCGCGAGCTTGCGGCCGAGCCCGACCGGGTCGTCGTACGGGCCGGAGGCGGAGAGACGTACGGCGAGGGCACCGTCGAGGGAGCTGGCGACGGCGCGGACCCAGAGCTCCTCACCGTCCTCGCCCTCCACGACATCGGCGAGCGCACCGACCGGGGCCGAGCAGCCGGCCTCGAGCTCGGCGAGCACCATCCGCTCGCACTCCACCGCCGCGCGGGTGTGCGGGTCGTCCAGGGCGGCCGCCAGAGCCGCGACCAGGTCGGGGTCGTCGGAGCGGCACTCGATCGCCAGCGCGCCCTGGCCGGGTGCGGGCAGGACCTGGATCGGGTCGAGGGTCTCGGTCACCTCGTCGAGGCGGCCCAGACGAGCCATCCCGGCCCGGGCGAGGATCACGGCGTCCAGGTCACCGGAGCGGACCTTGCCGATCCGGGTGTCGACGTTGCCGCGCACCCCGACCAGCTCGACACCCAGGCCCAGGGCCTCGACCTGCGCGACCCGCCGCGGCGAGCCGGTGCCGACCTTGCTGCCGGGCGGGAGCTCGCCGAGGGTCAGCCCGTCGCGGGCGACCACGACGTCGCGCGGGTCCTCGCGGGGCGGGATGGCGGCCAGCGCGATGCCGTCCGCGGGCGCCGTCGGCAGGTCCTTCAGCGAGTGCACGGCGAGGTCGACCTCACCGGCGAGCAGCGCCTCGCGCAACGCGCTCACGAAGACACCGGTACCGCCGAGGCTGGCCAACGGCGCCGCGTTGACGTCGCCCTCGGTAGAGACGTGTACCAGGACCACCTCGCGGTCGGTCCGCTCGGCGATCAGGTCCGCCATCATCTGGGACTGGGTCCGGGCGAGCTCGGAGGCGCGGGTGCCGAGACGCAGGGGCACGGTGCTCATACGCCCTCCACCCGGGTGACGGCATCGACCGCATCGGGGTCGAGGGAGAACAGCTCGGCCAGCGCCGCCGCGTAGGAGACGGCACCGGTCTCGTTGGCCAGCTCGCGGACCCGGACGGTCGGCTGGTGCAGCAGCTTGTCGGCCACCCGGCGGACCGCGTGCTCGATCTCGGCCCGGGCCGCCTCGTCGAGGTCGGGAAGCCGACCGGCGAGACGCTGGAGCTCGGTCTCGACCACACCGGTCGCCATCGTGCGCAGGGCGACCACGGTCGGCGTCACGCTCGCGGAACGGCGGGCGGCAAGGAAGGCGTTGAGCTCCTGGCCGACGATCCGGCGCACGTCGGCGACCTCGGTGCGCTCGCCGGCCTTCTCGAGCTCCTCGGCGAGGGTCGCCAGGTCGATCAGGTGGACGCCCGGCTC
>JBFJNH010000116.1:0-6211 GCA_041618295.1 Marmoricola sp. | reverse complement strand
TGCAGGTGCCCGCGGGAAGCGAACGCCAGCTGGCGCCGTACCCCTACCTGCTGGTGATCGTCGACGAGCTCGCCGACCTGATGATGGTCGCCCCGCGCGACGTCGAGGACGCCATCGTCCGGATCACCCAGCTGGCCCGGGCCGCCGGTATCCACCTGGTGCTCGCGACCCAGCGCCCCTCGGTCGACGTGGTGACCGGTCTGATCAAGGCGAACGTCCCGTCCCGGCTCGCGTTCGCGACCTCGAGCCTGGCTGATTCGCGGGTCATCCTCGACCAGCCGGGGGCCGAGAAGCTGGTCGGCCAGGGCGACGGCCTGTTCCTGCCGATGGGCGCCTCCAAGGCGGCCCGGATCCAGGGGAGCTGGGTCACCGAGGCAGAGATCGCCCAGGTCGTGAAGAAGTGCAAGGAGCAGCTCGAGCCGACCTACCGCGAGGATGTGACGGCGCCAGCCGCCTCGAAGCGTGAGCTCGACGACGACATCGGTGACGACCTCGACCTGGTGATCCAGGCGATCGAGCTCGTCGTGTCCACCCAGTTCGGTTCCACCTCGATGTTGCAGCGCAAGCTGCGGGTCGGCTTCGCCAAGGCCGGCCGCCTGATGGACATCCTGGAGAGCCGGGGCGTGGTGGGGCCGAGCGAGGGCTCCAAGGCCCGGGACGTGCTGATCAAGCCCGATGACCTCGACGGGGTCATCGCAACACTTCAGGGGGAGTGATGAGCCAAGGAGTCGACACCGAGGTTCGGACGGCGCCGGAGTCCGACGCCGGCACCGAGGTGGTCGTCCGCCGCAGCGTGCTGCTCAGCGGCGTGGTCGGCGGTCTCGCGATGCTGCTCGGAATCGCCTACCTGGTGCGGTCCGGCTCGGCGTTCGAGACGCTTCTCGGCCTTGTTCTGGTCGCCCTGGCCACGGTGCACCTGCCGGCGCTCGCGTCCGCCCGGATCCCGGTCGTGGTCGCGGACCCCTACGGCATCCGGTTCCGGGTCGGTCTGACCTGGCGCGGGCTGCCGTGGAGCGACGTACGCCAGGTCGTCGTGGAGTACGCCGACTCGCCCCTCGGTGAGGGCCGGATGGTCGTGGTGCCCCGCGACCCGGACTCCGTGCTCGACTGCACCGGTGAGCTCGAACGCACCCACTTGCGCTGGAACCGGTTCTGGTACGGCGCCCCGCTGAGCGTCCCGCTCGGGATGACCACCACGGTCGACGGCCCCGACCTGGCAGCCGACCTCAAGCTTCTCGCGGCTGGGCGCGCGGAGGTCGTCAACCTGCGGGGTCGCGACCTCGCCCACCTCGACGACGTGCCGCCGCGACCGCTGAGCGACGAACGGGACTTCCCTGCGCCCGCTGGTCCGGCTCCGGCCGAGGTCGGGGCGACCGACGACGGGTTCGGCCCGGTCGAAGGAGTGGTCGTGCACGAGCCTCCGGTCGCCGAGAACGAGCCGCAGCCCGAGCCCGAGCCTGAACCCGCGCGCGCGCCCGAGTCCGAGGCCGAGTCCGGGTCCGCGCCCGAGTCCGAGCACGCGTCGGACCCGTTGCCCGAGCCCGAGGACGCACATCCCGTGCCCGAGGAGCCCGACGAGCCCGTGCTGCCGGCACCGGTCGCCGCGCTGCGGGACCTGAGCCGCCCGAACCGGGTCGAGGTCCGGCTGGACCCGCCCCCGGTCCCCGAGCAGCGCGACGCGCAGGCTCAGAGCTCCTGGGACTACCGGGCCCCGGTCGAGGCCGTGGTGGAGACCCCCTGGGTCGAGCCGACCCGGGAGCCGGTGATCGGGACGAAGATCCTGCACGCCCGCGAGATGCTGGACATGAGCATCGAGGAGCTGAGCCAGCGCACCCGGATCCGGCCGCACGTCCTGGAGGCGATCGAGCTCGACGACTTCGGGCCCTGCGGCGGCGACTTCTACGCCCGTGGCCACCTGACCGCGATCTCGCGGACCCTGGGGCTCACCCTCGACCCGCTCCTGAAGGTCTACGACGAGCGCTACGCCCAGGCTCCGATCAACGCCCGCCGGGTCTTCGAGGCCGAACTCTCCACCGGTCTTTCCGGGGGGATGCGGGCGACCCTCGGCGGTCCGCGCTGGAGCCTGCTGATCGGCTCGGTGCTGTCCTTGACGATGATCTGGGGTCTGGCGCGGATGTTCGCCGACGACCCGGAGCAGCTCACCGCCGCCCCCGACGCCAGCAGCCAGAGCGCCGGCCTGGCGGCGAACCGGACGCCCATCACCTCGCCGAAGATGAAGACGACCCCGATGACCGTGACGGCCGCGCACGCCGCGACCCGGGTCGTCGTACGGGACCGCACCGGACGGGTGCTCTGGTCCGGCGATCTGGCCCTCGGCAGCGGCCGGAAGGTCGTCGGCCTGGCGCCCTTCAAGGTGACCGCCGACAACGCCGGTGCGGTCGTGGTCAGCGTCGACGGCAAGGCGCTCGGCACGATCGGCACCGCGGGGGTCAAGGACACCAAGCAGTTCGGCTGAGCTCTGCGTTGCCATGCACGGCACCTGGCGGCGTTGTCGTCGCTCGAAGTCCGCTCCGCTGCGCTCCGCTGAAGGACGTCTTCGCTCCTCCGCCTTGCCGGGCACCGCGCCTGACAGCGCAGGGATCAGTCATACTTCTTCGGATATGACTACCCCCCACACCGTTGCCCTGGTCACCCTGGGCTGCGCCCGCAACGAGGTCGACTCCGAGGAGCTGGCCGGCCAGCTCGAAGCAGGTGGCTTCCTGCTCGTCGAGGACCCGGCCGACGCGGAGACGGTGGTGGTCAACACCTGCGGTTTCGTCGAGGCCGCCAAGAAGGACTCGGTCGACACCCTGCTCGCCGCGGCGGATCTGAAGACTCTGTCACCCGAGGAGGGCGGCCTCACCCGCTCGGTGGTCGCGGTCGGCTGCCTCGCAGAACGGTACGGCGACGAGCTCGCCACGTCGCTGCCCGAGGCCGACGCCGTGCTCGGCTTCGACGCCTACCCGGACATCGCGAACCGGCTCCGCGGGATCCTGGCGGGGGAGAAGCAGCACGCGCACACCCCGTCGGACCGGCGCAAGCTGCTGCCGATCAGCCCGACCCAGCGCGTCGACGTCGACGTCGTCGTCCCGGGGCACAGCTTCGAGGTCGCGGTCCCGACCGACCTGGCCGACATCGGAGCCGGTGCGCCCTCCAGCGGTCCGCGGGCAGTCCGCCGCCGTCTCGACGGCGGTCCGATGGCGCCGCTGAAGCTCGCGTCGGGCTGCGACCGGCGCTGTGCCTTCTGCGCGATTCCCAGCTTTCGGGGTTCCTTCGTCTCACGCCGCCCGGCCGACGTCCTCGCCGAGGCGCGCTGGCTCGGCGAGCAGGGGGTAAAGGAGCTCTTCCTGGTCTCGGAGAACTCAACGTCGTACGGGAAGGACCTCGGCGACATCCGCCTTCTCGAAACGATGCTGCCCGAGCTCGCGGCCGTCGACGGTGTCGAGCGGGTCCGGGTCTCCTACCTGCAACCCGCCGAGACCCGGCCGGGCCTGGTGGCGGCGATCGCCACCACTCCCGGCGTGGCCGACTACTTCGACCTCTCCTTCCAGCACGCGTCTGCGTCCGTGCTCCGCTCGATGCGGCGTTTCGGGGACCCGGAGTCGTTCCTGACCCTGCTCGGCGATGTGCGCAGGCACGCACCGGGAGCGGGGATCCGGTCGAACTTCATCGTCGGGTTCCCCGGGGAGACCGAGGAGGACTTCGCGGTTCTCTGCGACTTCGTCAGCGAGGCCCGCCTGGATGCCGTCGGGGTTTTCGGGTACTCCGACGAGGACGGGACCGAGGCGGAGACGTACTCGGGCAAGCTCGACGAGGACGTGATCGAGGAGCGCCTGGAGCACCTGCGCGCGCTGGCCGACGAGATCAGTGCGCAGCGCGCCGAGGAGCGGATCGGCGAGGAGGTCGTGGTCCTGGTCGAGAGCCTTCTCGTCGACGGGGACGACAGCGGGATCGTCGCCGAGGGCCGGGCTGCGTGCCAGGGTCCGGAGGTCGACGGGTCCACCAGTCTGACCGTGCTGCCGCCGGGGGCGGGTGTGGGTGACATGATCGTCGCGACCGTGGTCGGCACCGAGGGTGTCGACCTCGTCGCCACACCACGCTGATCCGCGAGGAACCGAGCAGGCAGGGGAGGGAAGGGGAGCGATGACCGAGCAGCAGGGCAGCAACTGGAACGTTCCCA
This sequence comes from Marmoricola sp., assembly GCA_041618295.1. GTDB lineage: Bacteria > Actinomycetota > Actinomycetes > Propionibacteriales > Nocardioidaceae > Marmoricola. The sequence continues at coordinate 2,031 of JBFJNH010000116.1, read as the reverse complement.
ACGCCCTGACCACCCTCCGCATCGTGATGGTGCCGTTCTTCGGCTTCGCGCTCCTCCACGACGGCGGCGCGGACAACGGGTGGCGCTGGGTCGCCTACGGGCTCTTCGTGGTCGCGATGGTCACCGACAAGATCGACGGTGACATCGCCCGCAAGCACAACCTGGTCACCAACTTCGGCAAGATCGCCGATCCGATCGCCGACAAGGCGATCACCGGGATGGCCTTCATCGGCCTCTCGATCATCTACCCGCTGATGTGGTGGGTCACGATCCCGGTGCTGGTCCGCGAGTGGGGGGTGACCGTCGCCCGGCTCTCGATCGCCAAGCAGGTCGTAATGGCCGCGAACCCGAGCGGCAAGGTCAAGACGATGGCCCAGGCGCTCGCGCTCGGCGGCCTGGTCGCGCCGTTCCACTACCTCGACGGCTTCTGGGACGTGCCGGGCGAGATCGTCTGGTGGGCAGCGATCGTGCTGATGGGGGTGGCGGTGGTCCTCACCATGACGTCGGGCTACGAGTTCGCCCGCGACGTCGTCCGGCACCGACGGGCCTCGGGCCGGACTGCCTGAGGGCCGCGGGTCCGGTCAGCGGTTGAACCGGTAGTGCTTGTTCTCCCGCTCCCGTTCGGCGACGCCGCGGTAGTACTCCGCGATCGGGTGCATCTGCTCGGCGTCGACGTGGGACGCGTCGAGTGTGACCACGGTGCCGGCGGGCGATTCCAGGATGACCTTCCACCCGCTGTCGCCGGGCCGCCCGACCACCTGGACCAGGTGGTCGGGGTCGTCGAGCTTGAAGACGTGCAGGTTGCCGTTCATCCGGACCTGCAGGATCGCCCCTTTGAGCTCGGTGGTGGTCACACCTGTCGACATCAGGGTTGCTCGGAAGATCACCGCCAGGAACCCGAAGGTACCCAGGCCGATCAGGGCGATCGTGTCCTGGGTGACGGCGGCCACGACCAGGAAGCCGAGGCCGGCGAGCAGGCTCAGGGTCAGCAGGATCCCCATCACCCGCCGCGGCCGGCGGTGCTCGACCCAGTGCGCCGATTCCGGGACCGCGTCCGAGGGCGGCAGCGGGGCGAAGGCATGCAGGTCGTCGTGAGCGGGTTGGATCTGCGGTGGCACGGCGGGCACCGGCCGCGGAACCGGGTCGACGGTCCCACGGTCCAACCAGGACGGCGTCGAGAAGTGCTCCTGGGGCGGCGCCAGCGGTGCCCGGGCTTCGGCCCGGAGTTGCGCGGCCCGGTCGGGACTCGTCTCGTCGGTCGTGGTGCCGGTCTCCGTGCCGGGCACGCCCGGTTGCGTCACGGCCTCAGGTCCCATGTCCGGCTCGTCCATGGATCCTCCTGTTTCAGGTGGTTGGTACCTCTCCAGTCTCGACGCTCCCTGCGCCGATAGCACCAGATGGAGCGCGGATCCGTCTCGATGGTCTGGACCGCTCGCCCGGCGACCTGGACCAGTTGCCGGCGCTGCGCCGTACCGGCTCCCCTAGCCTGTCCCCATGGACGTCCAGGAGCTCGCGGCTCAGGTGCACCAGGCGCTGCTCGCTCGCGGGGAGACCGTGGGGTGCGCGGAGTCCCTGACCGGTGGCGCCCTGGCTGATCTGCTCAGCGGTACGCCGGGAGCGTCGGCGACGTTCCTCGGCGGGGTGGTGAGCTACGCGACCTCGGTGAAGCGCACCGTGCTCGGGGTGACCGCGGCCCAGGTCGTCTCCGCGGACACCGCCTCGCAGATGGCGGTCGGGGTGCGGACCCTCATCGGGTCGGACTGGGCGCTGGCGACCACCGGAGTCGCCGGACCCGAGAAGCAGGACGATCGGCCGGTCGGCACCGTGTACGTCGCCGTGGCGGGCCCGCAGGGCGTCCAGGTGCACCGGCACGCGCTGTCCGGCGACCGTGCCGAGATCCGGGCGGCGGCCTGCCGGGCGGCTCTGGAGGCGTTGACCGATGACCTCCGCTGAGCTGCTCGAGGTCGCCGACGCCCTGTACGCCGGTCCGCTCGCCGGCTTCGTCGCGGCGCGGGACGCCGCAGCCAAGGC
>JBFJNH010000115.1:0-6813 GCA_041618295.1 Marmoricola sp. | reverse complement strand
GGGCCCACGTCGAAGCCCTCGTGCGGGTCAGAGGACGGTCCAGGTGTCCTTGCCGTGGATCAGCCCGGCCAGAGCGGACGTCTGGTCGGCCGACGACTCCTGGCCGGCCGTGGCGGTGGCGATCTGCGCGCGGGCGCCGTCGTCGTACGTCGGCCGCTCGACCGAGCGGAAGATGCCGATCGGCGCCTGGTGCAGGACGCCCGCGTCGGTGAGCCGGGACAGCGCGAACGCAATGGTCGGGTCCGGGTTGTGGGCGTCGTGGACCAGCAGGTCGCCCTCGTTGTCCGCGTTGACCTCGACGACCTCGACCCCGCCGCCGCTGGAGCGGACGACGCCCTTGGTGCCGAGCCCGTTCTCGTCCGGGACACCGAAGCGGATCGCCTGGCCGTGCTCGAGCGGGATGATCGCGTCGGCCTTCGAGTCGCTGTCCTTCACGGAGTCGAAGGCGCCGTCGTTGAAGATCGGGCAGTTCTGGTAGATCTCCACCAGGGACGTGCCACGGTGCGCAGCAGCCGCCGAGAGCACCGCGGTGAGGTGCTTGCGGTCCGAGTCGATGGTCCGGGCGACGAAGCTCGCCTCGGCGCCGAGGGCCAGCGAGACCGGGTTGAACGGGTGGTCGACCGAGCCGACGGGGGTCGACTTGGTGATCTTGCCCGCCTCCGAGGTGGGGGAGTACTGGCCCTTGGTCAGGCCGTAGATCCGGTTGTTGAACAACAGGATCGTCATGTTGACGTTGCGTCGCATCGCGTGGATCAGGTGGTTGCCGCCGATGGACAGCGCGTCGCCGTCACCGGTGACCACCCAGACCGAGAGGTCCTCGCGGGCGGTGGCGATCCCGGTCGCGATCGCCGGGGCGCGGCCGTGGATCGAGTGCATCCCGTAGGTGTCCAGGTAGTACGGGAACCGCGAGGAGCAGCCGATGCCGGAGACGAAGACGATGTTCTCGCGGCGCAGGCCGAGGTCGGGCAGGAAGCCCTGCACTGCGGCCAGGATCGCGTAGTCGCCGCACCCGGGGCACCAGCGGACCTCCTGGTCCGCGGTGTACTCCTTGCGGTTCTGCGGCTCGTCGTTCGTGGGTACGCCGGCCAGGCCTGGGAAGGGCAGGGCTTGGATGTTGCCCGCGGTGGTCGTCACTTGACCGCCTCCATCTCTCCGGTGCCGGCTTCGTGCGCGTGCACGTCGCCGGAGGTCCCAAAGGTAGTCGTGGTGATCAGGTCGGAGATCGCCTCGGCGAGCTCGGCGGCCTTCAGGGGCATGCCGTTGACCTGGTTGTAGCCGACGACGTCGACCAGGTACTTCGCCCGGATCAGCAGCGAGAGCTGACCCAGGTTCATCTCCGGGATCATCACGGCGTCGTACTTCTTGAGGATGTCGCCGAGGTCCTTGGGGAGCGGGTTCAGGTGCCGCAGGTGCACCTGGGCGACGTCCAGACCGGCCTTGCGCACCCGACGGGCGGCGGCGCCGATGGGGCCGTACGTCGAGCCCCATCCCAGCACCAGGACCTTCGCCTGGCCGGACGGGTCGTCGACCTCGAGCGGGGGCAGCGAGTCGGCGATCCGGTCGACCTTCGCCTGCCGCATCCGGACCATGAAGTCGTGGTTGGCGGGGTCGTAGGAGATGTTGCCGTGACCGTCGCCCTTCTCCAGGCCGCCGATCCGGTGCTCCAGGCCCGGCGTTCCGGGAACGGCCCACGGACGGGCCAGGGTCTCCTCGTCACGCAGGTAGGGCCAGTACTCCTCGACGCTGGTTTCGCCGTCTTTGCCGGCGTTCTTGGTGACTGTCTTGTTGCGCTCGGTCGCGAAGCCGGGGTCGATCTTCGGCAGGTCCGCGACGACGGGGATCTGCCACGGCTCGGAGCCGTTGGCGAGGTAGCCGTCGGAGAGCAGCATCACCGGGGTGCGGTAGGTGACCGCGATCCGGGTGGCCTCGAGGGCTGCGGCGAAGCAGTCGCCGGGTGACTGCGGGGCGACGATCGGAACCGGGGACTCACCGTTGCGGCCGAACATCGCCTGGAGCAGGTCCGCCTGCTCGGTCTTGGTCGGCAGGCCGGTCGAGGGGCCGCCGCGCTGGACGTCGATGATCAGCAGCGGGAGCTCGGTCATCACGGCGAGGCCGATGGTCTCGGACTTCAGCGCGATGCCCGGGCCGGAGGTGGTGGTGATCCCCAGCGAACCGGCGAAGGAGGCACCCAGAGCGGCACCGATGCCGGCGATCTCGTCCTCGGCCTGGAACGTCGTGATCCCGAACCGCTTGTGCTTGCTCAGCTCGTGGAGGATGTCGGTCGCCGGGGTGATCGGGTAGGTCCCCAGGAACACGGGAAGACCGGTCTGGACCCCGCTCGCGACCAGACCGTAGGCGAGCGCGAGGTTGCCGCTGATGTTCCGGTAGGTGCCGGGCGCCATCTTGGCGGGCTTGATCTCGTACTGGACGACGAAGGCCTCGGTGGTCTCGCCGAAGTTCCAGCCCGACTTGAACGCCGTGATGTTGGCGTCGCGGATGTCGGGCGCCTTGGCGAAGCGGGCGGTGAGGAAGTCGATGGTGGTCTCGGTCGGGCGTCCGTACATCCAGGACAGCAGGCCGAGGGCGAACATGTTCTTCGCGCGGGCGGCGTCCTTGCGGGAGAGGCCGAACTCCTTGACGGCCTCGACGGTCATCCCGGTGAGGTCGAGGACGGAGAGGTTGTAGTCCTCGGCCAGCGAGCCTGCCCCCTCCTCCTCCAGCGGGTTGCTCTCGTAGCCGGCCTTGATCAGGTTGCGGTTGGTGAAGTCGTGGGAGTCGACGATGATCGCCGTCCCCGGCTTCATGTCGGCCAGGTTCGCCTTGAGCGCGGCCGGGTTCATCGCGACCAGCACGTCCGGTGCGTCACCGGCGGTGAGGATGTCGTGGTCGGCGAAGTGGACCTGGAAGGAGGAGACGCCCGGCAGCGTCCCCTGGGGCGCGCGGATCTCGGCGGGGAAGTTCGGGAACGTCGCGAGGTCGTTGCCGAACGCTGCCGACTCCTGGGTGAACCGGTCGCCGGTCAGCTGCATGCCGTCTCCGGAGTCGCCGGCGAAGCGGATGATCACCCGGTCGAGCTGTTGGACCTGTTTGGCCACGAGTAACGCCTTCTGTTCGTGCGCAGCACCGTGCGGATCGCGGTGAGCGCATGCCGATGTTCGACCACCCAGCGTACGCCGAAAATAGAACGCGTTCTAGATGGTTCTGATCCACTGTCCACGATAGTCCGCCGGGGCCGTCCGGGGCGCCCATCTCAGCAGCCGATGTGGACGTGACGCGGCTCACGCGGACACGCTGGCCGGCCCGGGCGGCTGCGTGGCCGGGCCCCGCTCTCAGGCCAGCGACTCGGCCCGCTTCTTGAGCGCCTCGGCGTGCCGGGTGAAGCCCTCGGCGACCCGGCCCGGTCCGGCCAGCGGCACCAGGGGGCCGGAGAACTCCTCGACGGTGGCGTAGACCGTTGGTCCGCCGGGCTCCTGGCTCAACCGTTGGAGCCGGGTGCCGCGGACCAGTCCGAGCTTCGCGGGCAGGCCCTCGTAGACGTAGGCGAGCAGCGCTCGTCGGGTGCCGCCGTCCTGGTACGGCGGTTCGACGGCGCTGATCCGTTCGGGGGAGGTGGTGGTCCGTCCGTTGGCCCAGCGGACGTGCAGCACGATCGGGTCCCCGGTCGCCGGCGGGGACGGGCAGTCGGCGCGGAAGCAGAACGGGTTCCACTCGCCGTACGCGGCGGTGTCCGTCATGACCGCCCAGACGATCTCCAAGGGGGCGTCTATCTCGACCGTTGCTCCGGGTCGTGCATCGGGCATTCGCTGCTCCGCTCTCGGTTCGTCCTGTTTGGGGGTGTTTGTCGGCACCACGTCGGGGCCCCCGGGAGGAAGGTCCGACCGGGCGGGTCAACCTGGTGCAGAACTGGACTAGTCCTTAGGGACTCGCGCAGGCCCGAATTGTTGCCCGCGTCGTTGAACCCATCGTCTAGTTGGAAACGTTCTAGCAGGAATTCCCCCTGCAGAACGCTGGTTAGGCCTGACTTCGCCATTTGGGGGCACCACCATGAACTTGCGACACACCGGATCTGCTCGGGAAGCCACTGGTTTCCGTCGTAGCAGGTCGACCGCTCGAATCCGTACGACCGCCCTGACCGGGATGGTCGCGCTGCTCCTCGTGATGGGACCGGGTGCGGCGTTCGCCGAGGAGACCGCGCCCGCCACCGCGGAGACCGCGACCCCGTCGCCGGCGCCGGTCGCCGAGCCGCCGGCCGCGCCGGTCGAGGAGCCCGTTGACGAGGCTCCCGCTCCGGCACCCGTGGCCGAGCCCGTCGAGGAGGCCCCGGCCCCCAGTGAGCCGACCGAGACGCCCGCCGAGCCGGCAGCGCCCGCTGAGGAGCCCGCGGACGAGGTCGCCGAGACCCCCGCAGCGCCCGAGGCCGAGGCGCCGGTCGAGGCGACCCTCGCCGACACCATCCTGACCAAGGCGTTCGCCGCACTCGAGGTGGCGGAGGCGGCCGTTGCCGTCCCGTGCGTCGGTGGTCCGGCGACCGTCGTCGGTGGGTTCGAGATCGACGGCAACATCTGCGCGCAGACGAACCTCGACTGGGACACGACCGGCCTGTACACCGAGGACGGTCTGGACGACGGCACCGCCTTCGAGGGTGGCGACTCCGAAGGTGACGACCCGGCCGACTGGGGCGGCGGCGGCCCGACCCCGAACGGCAAGACCGACATCGGAGACTTCTGGGCCTACTCCCACGTCTCCGGTGGCAGCGTCTACGGCTTCTTCGCGATCACCAACGCCTCCGACACCGGCGGCACCAGCCAGTACGACGTCGAGTACAACCAGCAGTCCAACATCCCCCAGGACGGCATCTCCGTCCCGGACCGGACGCCGGGCGACCTGCTCTTCCGGTTCTCCAGCACCGGTAGCGACCCGATCGTCTTCACCGACGCCAAGCGCTGGACGCTGGAGTCGGCCGACGAGTGGGACGAGGACGACTGCGAGGACATCACCGACGACGCCGGTTGGTGCACCATCCCGATCCCGGGCGGCGTCTTCGCCCAGCAGACCAACGCCGACGGCACCTTCTTCGAGGGCGCCATCAACATCTCGCTCCTGATCGGCGAGGGCAACTGCACCGGGAACTTCGGCGTGGTCCAGGTCCGCTCGGTCACCGGCAACGCGTTCTACAGCAGCGCGCTCAAGGACTACGTCACGCCGCTCGGCGTGAACACGCCGTCGACCTGCGGATCGATCATCATCGAGAAGAACGACACCGAGGGCAACCCGCTCGGTGGCGCCACCTTCTCGGTGAGCCCGAACCCGGACCCCGACGCGGACGACCTGACGCCGTACTCGATCACCGACAACGACGAGAACGACCTCAACCCGGCCGACGGCATCATCGAGATCAACCCGGTCGACCCGAACGACGAGTACACGGTCACCGAGACCGAGGCGCCCGAGGGTTACCTGCTGCCGATCCCGGCGTCCCAGGGCCCGGCGTTCGTCGGTGAGGCCGGATCGGTGACCTTCACCTTCGAGGACGCCAAGCAGTGGGAGGCCCTGACCGCCACCAAGACGGCGGAGGCGAGCTACACGGCCGAGTACAGCTGGTCGATCCTCAAGGAGATCTCCGCTACCGGTGAGGCCCCTTGGTCCTCGTCGACCACCGCGGAGTCGCCGCTGATCACCACCGTGCCGGCCGACGCCGACCCGACGCTGCTCCCGTTCTTCTACCGGGTCACCGTCACCGAGGGCGAGCGTGCGACCAGCGCCTACGTGGTCTCGGGTGACATCTCGGTGACCAACCCGAACGACGACGTCGTCGAGGCGGACATCTCCGACTCGCTGCCCGGCGCGGACTGCCTGGTGGAGGGCGAGGAGACCCTGACGGTCGACGTCCCGGCGGCAGCCACCACCGACTACGCCTACGTCTGCACCTTCGACGGCGCACCGGAGGACCTGGCGGGCACCAACACCGCCACCGTCACCTGGGACCGGTCGACCTACCCGCAGGAGGACGGTCACCAGGTCGAGGACCCGGAGAACCCGTCGTACTCGGTCAGCCCGACCGCGGACTACGAGTTCGGTGAGGAGACCACCGCGATCAACAAGACGGTCACCGTCACCGACGACAACCACGTCTTCGAGCCGGCCTGGGTGATCGAGTGGAGCGCCGAGGGCGACGAGAACGTCTCCGACGTCTACGAGATCGAGCTGTCGGCCCCGGCCGGCGAGTGCTCCGAGGTCCTGGCCAACACGGCCACCCTCACCGGCGACGAGGACGTCCTCGGGTCGTGGACCGCCTACGGTCAGCTCTGCACCACGCTGCCGACGCTGACGCTGGCCAAGGTCGTCTTCAACATCGACGGCGACGCCGTCCCGGCCGACTTCGACCTCACCGCCACCCCGGTCGAGATCGAGGGCCAGGAGCCGGTGACCGGCAACGGTGACCCGACCGACGAGGGCGGTGTCGCGAGCGTTCCGGTCCGGGCCGGTGACTACGACCTCAGCGAGAGCGGCCTCGAGGGCTACTCGCAGGTCGGCGACTGGGACTGCGGCGAGGCTGTCGTGGTGGACGGCGACACCGTGACCGTCGGTTACGGCGAGGACGTCGTCTGCACCGTGACCAACGGCGAGGACGTCGTCCTCCCGCCGACCCCGCCGGTCGTCATCGTCGACCCGCCGGGTGCGCTGCCGGAGACCGGTGGCCCGAACCAGGGCTTCCTGCTCGGTGGTCTGGCGATGCTCCTCGCGGGCATCGGGATGGCCCTGATCGGCCGGCGGAAGTCGCAGGCCTGATCACCTAGCAAGCCGCACAGAGCC
>JBFJNH010000114.1:0-6999 GCA_041618295.1 Marmoricola sp. | reverse complement strand
TGGTCGAGGCCTACTCCTTGGACGAGGCGTTCCTGGACGTGTCCGGCGCGGCACGTCAGCGCGGGACGCCGCTGCAGATCGCTGAGTGGTTGCGCGCGACGATCTACGACGAGCAGCGGATCACCTGCTCGGTCGGCCTCGCCGGCACGGTCTCGGTCGCGAAGCTGGCCAGCCGTCGGGCGAAACCGGACGGGGTGCTGATGGTGCCGCCGGACCAGGTCGTCGACTACCTGCACCCGCTCGACGTCGGTGAGCTCTTCGGAGTGGGGGAGAAGACCCGGGCGCGGTTGCGTGCGCTCGGGCTGATCACCGTCGGCGACATCGCCGCCATCCCGGTCGGCACCCTCCAGCAGATGATCGGGAAGGCCTCGGGGGCCCACCTGCACCAGCTCGCCTGGGGAGCCGACCGCAGCACCCTGACCCCGCGACGTTCCGACGACGATCCCGAACGCAGCATGGGCGCCGAGGAGACGTTCGCGCGGGACACCGCCGATCCGGAGGTGATCAGCAGGGAGCTGTTGCGGCTCGCCGCGCGGGTGACTCGCCGGATGCGGGCCGCCGGCATGGTCGGCCGGACGGTCGCGATCCGGATCAGGTACTCGGACTTCACCACGATCACCCGCTCGCGGACCCTGCCGGACCCGACCGACGTGACCGCCGAGGTGCACGTCGAGGCCGTGCGGCTCTTCGCGGCGCTGCGCACCACGCGCCGGGTCCGGCTGGTCGGGGTGCGGGTCGAGGGCCTCCGCCCCGGTGCGCGGGCGGCGCGCCAGCTGGCCTTCGGTGAGCGGGAGCGAGGGTGGCGTGAGGCCGACAGGGCCGTCGACCGGGCCAGCTCCCGCTTCGGCCCCGGCGCAGTCCGGCCGGCCACGCTCCTGGCCCGCGAGCGGCGCTGAACGAGGCCCTGGGGCGGGTCCTGGGAATCCGGGACCTATGAATTCTCGATCTCGGGTACCGCGTTCACCGCCGCCTGCCTAGACTTGTGGGGGAAGGTCAGTTATCAGCGCTTGGAGGACATCGTGCCGCTCTCGGAAGAGGAGCTCCGTCTGCTTGAGCAGATGGAACGCGCCCTCGCCGCGGAGGACCCGAAGTTCGTCTCCGCACTCCAAGGCCGGACGCTCCGTCGCGTCGCGCGGATGCGCACCCTCGGAGCCGGGGTCGTCTTCCTCGGCGGTATCGCGATGCTGATGGGCGGCTCGATGACCGAGATGGTCTGGCTCGGCATCGTCGGCTTCCTGGTCATGCTCGGATCCGCCTTGGTCGGAGTTGCAGCGTGGCGCGGACACCGGGTGGTCGAAGACCGGCCGACGGCCGACGCGCTCTTCGACTTCGACGACAACCCGCACCGTTTCGAGGTCATCGACGGAGGCAAGTCCGGCAAGGCCGGGCGGGCGCCGAAGCAGAAGCGGCAGCGTCGCCCGCGGAAGCAGGGCACGTTCATGCAGCGCATGGAGCAGCGCTGGCAGCACCGGCGCGACCAGGGCTACTGATCCGGCGGGGCGTCAGCGGACCTCGGTGAGGTCCAGGTCCCGTTCAGCGGTCCGCGTCCGGGTGGCGGTCCCGGCACGGCTCAGGGTCGAACGCGGGAACCAGCGGGCCGACCGGACGGCACGCCGGCTCGCCGCCAGAGCGAGCAGTGCCGACCAACGCTGCACCGCTGCGCGTGCGGTCGCGCGCTCCTGCTCGTCCAGGTCGAACACGTGCCGGTAACGGGCGCGCTCGACCAGCGCGACCAACGCGTCCAGCAGGGCGAGATCGGCGTCGGTCGGCGACGACGCCGCCGCCAGGGTGAGCGCCACCGATCTGGCCGAGCGTCCCTCCGGCCACTTGACCCGGAGGTCCGTCGCGGTGGCACGCAACTCGCGCCACAGGTCCTCGACCTCCGCGCGAGCGTCCTCCCGTGCCGCCGTCCGGCGGCCGCGCTGCCCACGGCGGACGATCCCGGGCAGGAGCGTCAGCGTGACCAGGGCGAGTGCCACCAGGATCCCGACCACCACCGGCTGGGCCGACGAGGACTCGACCGACACGACCTGGTCCTGTGGCTGCGGGGTTGCCGGCGTGCTCGGCGGTGCCCGGGTCGGTGTCGGAGTCGGGGCGACCGGAGCCGGCGCCGGCACGTCGTCGAGGGTCCAGGAGGGGGGAGAACCTGTTCGGGCGCCGGGGGTGGGTTCGAAGCGGACCCAGCCGGTCCCGCCGAAGTAGATCTCCGTCCAGGCGTGCAGGTCGCTGCTGGTGTACCGGTACGAACCTGGGCTGAGGACCGTCGGTTTGAGGAATCCGACGACCACGCGGGCAGGGATCCCCAGTGCTCGGGCCATCACCGCCATCGCTGCCGCGTACTGCTCGCAGTACCCGATCTTGTCGGTGGTCAAGAACCGCACCAGCTGCTCCATCCCTGCTCCCGGTGCCGGGTCCAGGGAGTAGGTGAAGCCGCCGGTGGTGCGAAACCAGCGCTGAAGCCGAGCGGCGCGTGCGTAGTCCGTCCGAGCACCGGCGGTCACGCGCCGAGCGATCGCCGTGACCTCGGCGTCGAGATTCGGGACCCGGGTCATCTGCGCTTGCAGCTCGGAGTTGGTCGGCCCCGCATCAACGAGGGCGGAAACCTCGATCGTCGGGGCGAAGCCGACGGCTGAGTAGCTGAGGCTGCCCGGGGGTCGGTCGTCGGTGTTCGCGACGTCCAGGGTGGTGCTGTCGTAGCGCCAGTCACCCCGGTCGACGGCGAGCGACCGGGTTACGGAGGGCAGCGGCAGCCAGGACGTGCGAAAGGCCGTCGACGTGCGCAACAGCCACTCCGAGGTGTTCCCCGGTGTCTGCGCCGTGATCCCCTCCGGGTCGGGCAGCTCCCCACCGACCCGGTTCGCGACCGGGAACTTGCGGGGGCCCGGAACCCAGGAGGACCCGTTGAACCGGTCGAGCACGGTCATCCGGAGGTAGTCGGGTGCGGCGGCCGTGGTCGCGTCGAGGAGTGGGATGTTCGCGTCCCGCTGCAGGTCGCGCCGAAGGTCCACCAGCGGGTTCTCGAGCGTGATCGAGCCGGCGCCGGAGCCAGGTCCGGTGCCGTCGCCGCCACTTCCCAGGACACCTGAACCGACGGGTACGAACGCGGGCAGGGTGAGAGCTGCCAGGGTGGTGAGGATCCCGATCCCGAAGGCGGGCCCGGCACTGATCGGGGATGGTCGGGCGACGTCCCGAGGGCTCTCCGGTCGTTGACCCCACCCCAGGACCTCCTCGGTCCGGGCGTAGGCGATCAGGGCCAGGTACGTCGCCGCGGCGCCGGCCAACGGGATCTTGGGGAGGGCGGAGTCGAGCACGCTGATCGGAACGGTCACGGCGACCAGGACCGGGAGACCGGCCCACGGGGCCCGGTGCAGACCGCCCGCCAGCAGGTCGACGGCGATGACGACGGCCAGCGCGGTGGCCAACAGGTAGACGGGGGCTTGGACCTGGTCGGCTTCGATCGGCGCGGAGTAGGTGTTCACCTGGGAGGCGCCGTCACGGATCTGCTCGGCTACGAACCGCAACCCCTGGCGCGTGGGGAGCCATCCGCCCAGCTCGTCGCCGGCACCCAGGCGGTGGTGCAGCCACGCGGTGAGCGCCAGCAGCTGGGCCGCGAGGACGCCCCACCACGGGATGCCCAGGGTCCGGAGCGACGCACCGATCACGGCGACGATCAGGGCTGCGGTGAAAGTCGGTCCGAGGAAGCGGCCGGGATCCTCGACCATCGCACTCCAGGAGTAGACGGTGAACCACGACAGCAGCGCGCAGAGTGCACCGAGGACGACGTGGTACTCCCGCCGTGCGGTCATCGGTCGAGCTCCGTCCAGGCTGCCGGGATCGAACCGAAGCGGGAGAGCCCAGCCGCCTTCCATCCGCGCTGGTGCAGCTGGGAGATGCTGGTCGACGGCGCGCGCGCGGTGCCATCGGTACGGCTGGCCCAGCTCTCGACGTCCAGGGCGAGCGCGTACGGCGCTCCGTCACGGGTGTGCAGCCGCGACAGGAAGCTCTGGTCGCGTCCGGTCAGCGCCCCGAAGATGCCGACGAAGGTCCCGTCGGCGACCGTCTCGTCGATCCAGGCGGTGCTCAGCTCGGTCGTCCGGGCGGAGCGCAGCGCAGCCAGGTGGTGCAGCACCGAACGAACCTGCGTGCGGGCGTCGCCCTGGTGCAGGGCGTGTTCCAGCTTGTCGCCGTCCGCGGTCACCAGCCTGACCTGGACGCCGAGCCCGGCCAGGTGGACGGCCACCGAGGCGGCTGCCGTCACGGCCCGTTCGAACGACGAGTCCGGGCCGTTGCCACGGTGTGCCGTCGAACGGTTGTCGAGGAACAACGTGCACCGCGCCTGCCACGGCTCTTCCTCACGTCGGACCATCAGCTCGCCGGTCTTGGCTGACGTGCGCCAGTGGACGCGGCGAAGGTCGTCACCGAGTCGGTACTCGCGAACAGTGACGTCGGAGGCACTGCCGTGGGAGAACGGTCGGGGGCGGTCCTCCCCGTTGCCGGTGCGAGTGCCGAGGAGCCTGATCACGGGCAACGGCTCGGCGGCGGGTACCACCACGAGGGTCGCGGTCGAGCTGAACCGGCGGTGCAGGTCGAGCATCCCGAACGGGTCGGTGACCCGCACCAGCAGCGGTCCGACGTCGTAGGTGCCCCGGACCTCGCCGGCCACCTGGTACCGGAGCGTCCGGGTTTGCCGAGGACGGATCGGTCCGACCACGAAGCGCGGCCGCTGCCCCAGTGCCCAGGGCAGCTGCTCCTCGGCCAGCAAGGTGCCCGTCGTAGGTCCGAGGTTGGTCAGCTCGACGGTCACCGCGGTGGGTTGGTTGATCTCGACCTGGTCCTGCTGCAGGTCGCGCACCAGAGCGAGACGGCGGCCCGAGCGGCCGGCGACCGCGATCGCGAACAGCGGGAGCAGCAGGATGACCGCCCCGACCCGGACGAGGTCGCGTTCGCCGAGGAGCATGCCGCAGAGGACCGCGGTGGCCCCGCCGGCGACGAAGGCGCGGCCGCGGACGGTCAGTCCGGCGATGTCGTCCCGTACCCGGCGGAGGAGCCCGGGTCGGACGATGTCAGGCGAGCCTGCAGGGTCGGAGGGCATCGCATCACTCGGGTACGGGGAGCGACCGGAGGATGCTGTCGAGGGCCTGTGCGGTGGTCCGGCCGTTCATCGTGGCTTCCGACGTCGGGAGCAACCGGTGCGCCAGCACCGTCGGGGCGAGCGTGGTGAGGTCGTCGGGAACGACGTAGTCGCGGCCCCCCATCGCTGCGGACGCCTTCGCCGCGCGGACCAGGTGGAGCACCGCCCGCGGTGATGCGCCGAGCCGGAGGTCGGGGGAGTGCCGGGTCGCGGTCGCGATCGCGACCGCGTACCGGTGCACGCTGTCGGCGACGTGGACGCCGGACACCACGGAGATCAGCTTGCGGATCTCGGCCGCGTCGGTGACCGGTTCGAGCTCCTCCAGCGGGCTGGTGGTGGTCTGCGCCGCGAGCATCGCGATCTCGGCCGCGACCACCGGGTAACCCATCGACACCCGGGCCATGAAGCGGTCGCGCTGGGCTTCGGGCAGGGCGTAGGTGCCCTCCATCTCCAGGGGGTTCTGGGTCGCGATCACCATGAACGGCGCCTCGAGGGGGTACGTCGTGTTGTCGACGGTGACCTGCCGCTCTTCCATGCACTCGAGCATCGCCGACTGGGTCTTGGGCGAGGCGCGGTTGATCTCGTCGCCGATGACGATGTTGGCGAAGACGCCACCGGGCCGGAACTCGAACTCGCGGCTCTCCTGGTTGAAGATCGAGACGCCGGTGACGTCGGACGGCAGCAGGTCCGGGGTGAACTGGATCCGCCGTACCGAGAGGTCGATCGAGCGCGCGAGCGCTTTGCTCAGCATCGTCTTTCCGACGCCGGGCACGTCCTCGATCAGCAGGTGGCCGTCGGCGAGCAGGACGACCACGGCCGTCCGCGCCACTTCCGGTTTGCCCTCGATGACCCGCTCGATGTTGGCGAGTACGCGGTCGGTCACCGACCGGAGCGCCTCCAGCCCAGCTCCCAACCCGGCTCCCTGTCCGACCTCGGGCTTGCTCTCGGGGTCAGCGCGCCATTCCTCCATGTCCCTAGTCAACCGCACGGGCCGGAACTGCGCCCTGAGAGCAGGCCGAAAAGTGATGGGCCCGTGATCGTGGCGAGATCCGGGCGAGAAAGGGAGCAAATGTGGTTGACGGTGGAGCGTTGTGGAGTAAAGTGGGGGAAAGTGGTGGAAGAGAGGGATGAGGTGACGCGATGTTCTCCGGCACCTACACCCCGAAGCTCGATGACAAGGGGCGCCTCTTCCTCCCGGCGAAATTCCGAGAGGCGATGGGGGACGGGCTGGTGATCACCCGAGGTCAGGACCGCTCCATCGACATGCGTACGAAGGCCGACTTCGAGGTCTTCGCGACCAAGTTCCAGAACGCGTCCCAGACCGACGCCCGGCTTCGTGCCTACGGCCGGATGCTCTTCGCGCTCGCCTCGGAGCAGACCCCGGACAAGCAGGGCCGGTTCATGGTCACCCCGGAGCTGCGGGCCTACGCGGGCCTGGAGAAGGACTGCGTCGTGATCGGGATCTACAACCGGATCGAGATCTGGGAGCCGCAGGCCTGGGCGGAGTACACGGCCTCGCAGGAAGCCGCGTTCTCGGACGTGCAGGAAGAGATCTTCCCCGGTTTCTAGGAGCCGGGGAGCAGTACCTGAGCAGCACAACTCAACAACGGTGAGCGCAGGACGAGGCTCGCGTCCGCTCCTTCACTCCCGCTCTCTGTCACACCTTCCCCGGTGACAGATGGCGACCACGGAGCGAACGAGCGGACCCGAACCTGGTCAGGCGATCACCACCAGTCAGCACGTACGCGCACGTAGCTACCAGGGGTCGAGAGCATGAGCGGAATTTCCGAGCCGGTCACACCCGCACGACGGGTGCGCCACGAGGTTCGTGACGGTCTCGCCGTGATGGCGTTCTCGGCCGGGGTCAG
>JBFJNH010000113.1:0-7452 GCA_041618295.1 Marmoricola sp. | reverse complement strand
GTCGCCCAGCAACCGTTCGGCGTGGTCGAGGTCGAGCCGGACCCCGAACACCTTGGCGAGCCGGTTGCAGCGGCCGGTGATCTCGAACAGGCCGTCGTCGTGCTGGCGGGCCAGGTCACCGGTCCGGAGCTCGGTCACCGTCCGGCCGCGGGCAAGATCCGCGGGCGTCTCGGCGTACCCGAGCATGACGTTCGGGCCGGAGTAGACGAGCTCACCGTCGACGCGACCGTCCCCGACAGGCGGGTCGATCCGGAACTCGCCGCCGTCGATCGGGATGCCGATGCACCCCGGCCGCTCGGCCGCCAGGTGCGGCGGCAGGTAGGCCATCCGGGCGGTCGCCTCGGTCTGCCCGTACATCACGAAGAGCTCCCGGCCCCGGGCCCCGAGGCGCTCGGCGATCGAACGCACCCGGTCCGGCTCCATCCGGCCGCCGGCCTGGAGCACCTGCGTGAGCCCGGGCGCGGCGACCCAGTCCGTGCCGGCACGCTCCAGGAGGTCGAAGGTGTAGGGCACGCCGGCGATCGAGGTCGCCCCGGCCGCGGCGAACCCGTCCCAGAAGCCCGGGTCGACCACCGAACTCGCGGTCAGCCAGAGACTGCCGCCGGCGATCAGGTGGCTGTTCACGACCGAGAGACCGAAGCAGTACTGGAACGGGAGCGTGGTCGCCGCGCGGCTGCGACTGTTCAGCCGGAGGTACTCGGCAATGGCGGCTGCGTTGCTGACCAGGTTGTCGCGGGAGAGGCGGACCAGCTTCGGGGTGCCGGTCGAGCCGGAAGTGCCCAGCAGCACCGCGAGGTCCGGGTGCAGGTCGTGGGCGGTCCGCTCGTGCCGGATCTCGAGGTCCCAGCCGGTGCCCCGCGTGATGCAGACGTCCGGGTCGTACGACGCGATCAGCCGCTCGTGGTGGCGTCGGGCGGCATGACCGTCGAGCTTGGGCACCAGCAGCACCGGGTGCTGACCGCGCAGCGCCGCCAGGTAGCTGACCAACGGATCGAGCTCGTGGGCGCACTCCAGCAGGACCAGCCGCCGGACGGTGCCGAGCTCAGCCAGGCGGACGTCGACCAGCCCGGCAAGCTCTGCGTAGGAGATCGTGCGGTCGCCGAGGACGAGCGCGGTCGCGTCCCCCCGGCTCGCCAGATCGAAGAGCGGCGGCAGGACAGGGCTGTCGAGGACCGTCATCGCGCCGCGGACTCCGGGTAGGCACGCCCCGCTCCCTCGACGAGGACGCCGACCACCTCGCCCGCCACCGGCGTCCGCGAGGACGGCCCCCGGGCGGTCACCACGGTGCCGTCGGCGAGCTCGAGCGAGACGACGAACTGGGCACCGTAGAAGCTGACGTCGGTGACGGTGCCGGTGACGTCCGCGGTGTCGGGCGCGCGGAGCAGGACCTGCTCGGGGCGGATCAGTAGCCGGACCGAGCCATCGGGCGCGTCGACCGGGACCTCCCCGAGGGAGCAGCGGGCGACGCCGGCGACGACGGTGGCCGCGATCGTCGAGGCCCCGCCGACGAACTCGGCGGTCTCGGCGTCGACCGGGCGTTCGTAGAGTCCTGCCGGGCTGTCGACCTGGACGAACGAGCCGCCGCGCATCACCGCGACCTGGTCGGCCAGCGAGAGCGCCTCGCCCTGGTCGTGGGTGACGATCAGAGCCGTCGCCCCCGCGTGCCGCAGGACCCGGGTGACGGCCTTGCCTGCCGAGATCCGCAGCGTCGCGTCGAGGGAGGAGAACGGTTCGTCCAGCAGGATCACCCGGGGCGACGGCGCCAGGGCACGGGCGATGGCGACCCGCTGCTGCTGGCCTCCGGAGAGCTCGTGCGGCTGCCGGCGCGCCAGGGCTGCGGGCAGCTCGGCGAGGTCGAGCAGCTCGGCCAACCGGGCGGCGCTCCGCTCCCGACGGGGGATCCCGAACTGGATGTTCCCGGCGACGTCGAGGTGCGGGAAGAGCGCCCCCTCCTGGGGGACGTACCCGACGCCGCGCTTCTCCGGGGCCACCGCTTCGGTCCCGCTCTCCACCACCCGGTCGCCGAGGCTGACCGTCCCGGCATCGGCCCGGACGAAGCCGGCGATGATCCGGAGCAGGGTGGTCTTGCCGCACCCGGATGCACCGAGCACCGCCGCGACGGAGCCGTCCGGCACGGTCAGGTCGACCCGGTCCAGCACCCGCTGCTCGCCGTACGACTTGCTGACGCCGGCGATCGTGACCGCGCTCATCGGGCACCTTCTCGGGGACGGGCCTGCCGGGCGAGCATCACGGTGGCAGGAAGGGCGGCGAGGATCAGGAGCAACGCGTACGGCGCCGCGGCGCCGTACTTCACCGAGGACGAGTTCGCCCAGAACTTCGTGGCGAGGGTGTCGGTGCCGATCGGCGAGAGCAGCAAGGTGGCGGTGAGCTCGGTGCTGATCGCGAGGAAGACCAGCGCCGCGCCGGCACCGATCCCGGGACTCACCAGCGGCAGGGTCACCCTGCGGAAGGTGCGCCAGGAGGACTCCCCCAGGCTCCTGGCGACCTCGTCGAGGACCACCGGTGCGTGCTCCAAGGAGCTGCGCACGCTCACCAGGGCACGCGGCAGGAAGAGGATCGCGTAGGCGACCAGCAGCACCGGGACGGTCTGGTACAGCGCCGGCACGACCCTGATCGAGATGGTGATCAGCGCGAGCGCGACGACGATCCCCGGCAACGCGTTGGCGATGTACGCCGACCGCTCCAGCAGGGTGCTGGCGGCACTGCGACGGCGCACGACGAGCCAGGCCAACGGCATCGCCATCAGCACGGTCAGCGCCGCACCGACGGCGGCCAGGCCCAGGGTGCTGAACAGCGCCGAGGTGAGCTCGGAGACCGGGAACTCCGTCGAGGAACCGACCACCATCCAGTGCGCCAGCGCGTACAGCGGTACGCCGAGGGCCAGCGCGACCAGGCCGACCAGCGCGAGCAGCGCCACCGGGGTCCAGCGACCGAGCTCGAGCGGCTCCGGCCGGCGGCCGGTGCCGCGGCCCACCCGGACCAGCCGACGCCGCCCCCGCGCGATCAGCTCGCCGAGGAGGAGCAGGACGCAGAGCAGCACCAGCACCCCGGAGAGGACCGTGCCGGCGTCGCTGGAGAAGGCGGAGAGGTACTGCCCGTAGATCGCGGTGGTGAACGTCGGGTAGGCCAGCAGCTGGAGGGCGCCGAACTCGGCCAGCACGTGCAGGCCGACCAGCAGCGCACCGCCGAGAACGGCGGGGAGCAGCCGCGGCAGGGCGGCGCTGAGGAAGGCGCTCACCCGGGACCTGCCCAGCGACCGGGCGACCTCCTCGGGAGCGGCCTCGAGGGTCGCGAGCCCCGCGACCACGGGCAGGTAGACGAGCGGGTAGTAGGAGAGCGAGACGACCAGGACCGCTCCGGCGTACGACTGGACCTCGCTGGTCAACGAGACCCAGCCGTAGGAGTTGACGAAGGCCGGCACAGCCAAGGGTGCCGACAGCAGCGCGTGCCACCAGCCGCGGCCGATCAGGTCGGTCCGGCTGACCAGGACCGCGGCGCCGACGCCGATCGCGGTCGTGATCAGCACCGTCGCGACCAGCAGCTTGAGGGTGTTGCCGAGCAGCTCGCCGACCCGCGGGCGCCAGAGCAGCGGGCCGAGCTCGCCCGGGCCCATCGCGACGGTGGCCACCACGATGTGACCGAGCGGGATCAGGGTCAGCGCGACGATCACCACCCCGGTCAGCAGCAGCGGGGAAGCGCGCCGACGAACGGCGGTCGCCATCACAGGATGTTGGCCTCCTGCATGAGCTCGACGACCGTGGCGCTGTCGAGGTCGGAGATCGCGACCTCGGGCGGCATCAGCTCGGCGAGCGGCTTGACCTTGCGTCCCAGTGGCGCCTCCGGGTTGAGCGTGTACTCCAGGGCGTAGCTGTCGGCGATGATCTGCTGGCCTTCGGCGCTGGTCAGGAAGTCCAGGAACTTCGCGGCGTTCTCGCGGTGCTTGCCGTTGGCGAGGATGCCGGCGCCGGAGGTGCTGATGAAGGCGCCGGGGTCCGCGTCGCCGAAGAAGTGCAGCGCGGTGTTGTCGCTGTTCTCGCCGGCCTCCTCCTGGTCCCGGTACCAGTAGTAGTGGTAGATGATCCCGGTCGCGGTGTCGCCGTTGTTCACCGAGCGGAGCACGACGTTGTTGCCGTCGTACTGGGTGCCGTTGGCCTTCAACCCGGCGAGCCAGTCACGGGTGGCGGCCTCGCCCTTGAGCGCGAGCACCCCGGCAACGATTGCCTGGAAGTCGGCGCCGGTCGGCGAGAAGGAGACCTTGCCCCTCCACTTCGGGTCCGCCAGGTCGAGGATCGAGCTCGGCAGGTCGGCCTCGGCGACCTCGTTGGTGTTGTAGACGAGCACGGTCGAGCGGGCTGCGAAGCCGGTCCAGGCACCGCTCGTCGGACGGAAGTTGGCCGGGATCCGCTCCAGGACCGCCGGGTCCAGGGTGGCGAAGAGGCCGGCGTTCTCGACCAGCGCCATCGCCGGGGAATTCTCGGTCAAGAAGACGTCCGCCGGGGAGCTCTTCCCCTCAGCGAGGATCGTGTTCGCGAGGTCGAGGTCCTTGGCGTTGCGTAGCTCGACCTTGATGCCGGTCTTCGCGGTGAAAGCCTCCGCAACCTCCACGATCAGCTCTTCGTGCTGGGCGTTGTAGACGACCACCGAGTTGGCGTCATCTCCGCACGCGGCGAGCAGCGGTAGTGCGAGCGCAGCGGCTGCGGCAACCGCGACCGTGCGCAGGGGACGGGCGAGAGCGAGCACGTCAGAGCCTCCGGGGAAGAAATAAGGGTCGGCTAACCTTACTCGATCCTCGTCCGGGCTCCTAGGTGGGAGTGGTCACACCGGCGCCTGGTTCGCGGCAGTTCCGATCAGATGTCCGAAACCGTTGCGCACTCCAGGTAACTCCCGTCACAGTGTCCCCATGACTCGACGTGCGTGGGGCCCGTCGCTCGTCGGCGTGCTTCTTCTCGCTGTGAGCATCGTGCCGATGACCGCCCAGGCCTCGACGGCCGCCACCAGCGGTACGACCGTGAGCACCCGGACCGCCGCCACCAGCGTCGCGGCGCAGTGGCGCGACGAGATCACGCGGCTGATCAACCAGCGACGAGCGAAGGTCGGCTGCGGACCCCTGGTCGCCCACTACTACCTCTTCAACGCGGCGTACAAGCACAACAACCGGATGATGACCGCGAACCGGCTCTCCCACCGGCTCTCCGGCGAATCCAGCCTCGGCGTTCGGGTCACCGCTGCCGGCTACACCCGCTGGCGGATGCTGGGTGAGAACCTCGCCTACGGCACCACGTCGGCCTTCAACGTCTACAAGCTGTGGATGCAGAGCTCGCCGCACCGGGCCAACATCCAGAACTGCCGCTTCAAGCACCTCGGGCTCGCGGTCGGTTTCAAGAACGGCCGCCCCTGGGTCACCGCCGACTTCGGCCTCCGCGGCTAGAGCTCAGCAGGTGACCCCCGCGCGCGCCCTCCGACTGGCCAGGGCCGCGATCGCGACCCTGGCCGTGCGTGCGCTGGTGAGACTGCGGCCCCAGCGCTGGTGCCCGCCCACGGTGACCCTGCGCCTCCTGCGCCTCGCCTCGGAGACCGGCACCGCCGCCGTGGCTGCCGACGTCCGCCGCCACCTGCCTCCGGACGACCGCTCCACCCGCACCGACCTGACCTACGCGCCGGGTCGCGACGGCACCTTCGATCTGGTGGTCCCCGACGGCCCGGGCCCGCACCCGCTGGTGGTCTGGGTGCACGGGGGCGGCTGGCACTTCGGCGCCAAGTCCGATGCACTCCCCTACCTCGAGCTGCTCGCGACCCGGGGGTACGCCGGCGCTGCGGTGAACTACCCGCGAGCCCCGGTCGCCACGTACCCCGCAGCACCCCGTGCGGTGAACGACGCCCTCGCGCACCTGCTCGACCACGCGGCGGCGTACGACCTCGACCCGGACCGGGTCGTGCTCGCCGGCGACTCGGCCGGCGCCCAGGTGGCGGCCGAGCTGGCCGTCCTGACGACGAACCCGACCTACGCCGCACGGACGACGCTGACCCCGGCGCTGCGCCCCGCCCAGCTCCGCGGCGGGCTGTTCTTCTGCGGAATCTTCGACCCGACCGCCCTCGACGACTCCGACCGGATGTTCTCCGCAGCGCTCGAGTCAGCGATGTGGGCGCTGGCCCGCCGTCGCTCCTGGAGGGACAGCGAGGCCTGCGACCTGATGTCGGTGCTCCAGCACGCCGGGGCCGATTTTCCGCCGACGTTCCTGGCCGCAGGCAACGCCGACCCGCTGACCCGGCGGCAGAGCGGCCCGTTCGGTGCACGGTTGCGCGAGCTCGGGGTCGGGGCGGACGAGTTCGCCGCTGGCACCGAGGACGAGCCGGCGTACCACGAGTTCCAGTTCCGGCTCGACACCCCGGACGGGGTCGAGGCGTTCGAACGGGCGGTCAGATTCCTCGACGAAGTCACTGGCAATTCTCATTGAGTCCTCTATGATTCTGCCTCGAGTCCCCGCACCGACGGGCCACCCGATCCAGGAGAAGACCTCATGCGCAACGGCATCGTGCTGTTCACCAGCGACCGTGGAATCACCCCCGCCCAGGCAGCGAAGGCCGCCGAGGAGGCCGGGTTCGACACCCTCTACGTGCCCGAGCACACCCACATCCCGGTCAAGCGCGACGCCGCGCACCCCGGCACCGGAGACGAGACCCTCCCCGACGACCGCTACATGCGCACCCTGGACCCGTGGGTCTCGTTGGCCACCGCAGCCGCGGTTACCAGCACCATCCGGCTCTCCACCGCCGTCGCTCTGCCCGTCGAGTCGGACCCGATCACGTTGGCCAAGACCATCGCGACTCTCGACCACCTCTCCGGCGGTCGGGTCACCATCGGAGCCGGTTTCGGCTGGAACACCGACGAGCTGACCGACCACCACGTGCCCGCCGGAAAGCGCCGGACCGTGCTGCGCGAGTACCTCGAGGCGATGCGCGCGCTCTGGACCCAGGACGAGGCGTCGTACGACGGCGAGTTCGTGCAGTTCGGCGCCTCCTGGGCCTGGCCCAAGCCTGTCCAACCGCACGTGCCGGTCATCATCGGCGCCGGTGGCGGCCCCAAGACCTTCGCCTGGATCGCGGCCAACGCGGACGGCTGGATGACCACGCCGATCGAGGCCGACATCCCGGAGAAGATCGCGGCGCTCAAGGCCGCCTGGACCGAGGCCGGACGGTCCGGCGAGCCGGACGTCCGCGTCCTGATCGCGATGAAGCCGAGCCCCGAGGACCTCGCGACCTGGGCCGACTGCGGCGTCACCGAGCTGATCTGGGGACTCCCGGACAAGGACGCCGACGAGGTGGTGGCCTTCATCGGTCGGCACGGCGCCCGGCTCGGCCTGAGCTGAGTCCGTGACCGAGTCCTCGCTGAGCGCGCAGAGCCATCTCAGCGCGCAGAGCCATCTCAGCGCG
>JBFJNH010000112.1:0-7453 GCA_041618295.1 Marmoricola sp. | reverse complement strand
TCGATCAGCAATGCTCGAGTCCGTCGAAGTCCGCGGTACGAGGGGCGCGGCAGCGTCAGAGCGAGCCGGACTGGGCGTACTTCGCGAACGGCAGGTTCCAGTCGCCGAAGCCGTTCTCCAGCGTCATCTTCCGCGTCGACCCGGTGTACTCGATGACGTCGCCGATGATGGTCTGGGAGTACAACCAGCCGGCGTCCTTGGTGCTCATGCCGGTGCAACCGTGGCTGACGTTCGCGCGGCCCTGGGAACCCACCGACCACGGCGCCGCGTGCACGAACTCACCGGAGTAGGTCAGCCGCATCGCGTACTCGACGTCGTCGAGGTCGTAGCCGTCGGCGCTGTCGACCGGGATCCCGACCGTCTCGGAGTTCATCCTCCTCGAGCGGAACTTCTCCATGATGACCTTCGTGCCCGAACGGGTGGTGAACTTGGGCTGCTCCCCCGTCGTGACCGGCAGCGTCCGGATCAGCTTGCCGTCGCGGTAGACCTTCATCGTGTAGGTCTTCATGTCGACACGGCTGATCATCGACCGACCGATGGTGAAGTTGCTGGTCCGGCTGAGCTGTCCGTAGACGCCGTTGCCGGCCGGGATGCTGTCGATGTCGGCCACCACGGTCACCTTGGTGCCGGGCTTCCAGTAGACCTTCGGCCGCCAGTGCACCTCACGGCTGGAGATCCAGCGGAAGCCGCCCGCCTGGGCCGGCTCGCTGGTCACCTTGAGGTGCTTCTGGATCGAGTCCCGGTCGGTGACCGGGACGTCGAACCGGATGATCACCGGCAGGCCGACGCCGACCGTCGACCCGGGCAGCGGGAAGAAGCTCGGATAGGCCTGCTTGCTCATCGGCAGGGCCTCGGTACGGAACTTGGCGTCGTAGAGCCGTTCGCGGCCGGCGTCGTCGACCGCCACACCGCGGACCCGGTAGGTCGCGCCGGGCTGCAGCCGGCTGGTGCTCTGCCAGCTGGCCTTGTCCGAGGACAGGGCACCCTCGACCGGACCAACCGTGCTGCTGACGGTCACCGAGCTGAAGGACCCGTCGGAGACGTTGAGGCGGACCGACCGGTTGACCTTCACGTCCGTGGTGCCGGCCGGGATGCTCGAGGTGATCGAGGCGTCCGAGACCGGGGACGCCGACACGGTCGGCGTACTCGTGGCACGGGCGCCGGTTGCGGTGGCGACCGGATCGTTCGAGCAGGCCGAGGCAGTCGCCATCATCAGGACCACTGCAGCAGCAGCCCACGTACGTCGCGAATGCATGGTTCTCCTGGGACTACTCAGCCGTGCGGACCACACCAGCCTAACAAGGCACGCACGTCGGGAGCCCCGATCTGCACGTGGGACGGATCACGCCGCCACCACCGCGGATCAGTCCGCGTGATCGCTGCGCTCAACGCTCCCTCGCTCGCGGCCAGAGAACGAGCACGCTCGCCTCTGTCGCTCACTCAGTGCGCGTGCTCACCCCGGTAGTACTCGAAGATCAGGCCGGTCAGAGCGATCGTGCCCAGCGCGGAACCGATGATGAAGAGCCACCAGCCGATGACGACGCCCAGGACCATCGTCGCGAGGGTCAGCGCGCACCACAGCGGCCACCAGCTGTACGGCGGGAAGAAGCCCAGCTCACCGGCTCCGTCGGCGATCTCGCCGTCCTTGCGGTCCTCCGGACGCGGCTCCATCTTCCGGGCGTGGAAGCCCAGGTAGAAGCTGACCAACATCGTCAGGAGCGCGGTCATCACCAGCGCCGAGGTGCCCGTCGGGTCCTCGGTCACGAACCAGTAGGCCGGGGCCACCAGCACGAAGAAGAACGTGCAGATCACGAAGATCCAAGTCTCGGCCTTCATCAGGCGTCATTCCCTTCGCGGTTCTCGTCCAGGTTGGCCTTGCGGCCTTCCATCTCGGGCGCGTCGGCCACGCCGCCGCCCTCCAGGTTGTCGTTGTCCTCGTACTCCAGGGCAGCGATCTCCGGGTGGTGGAGGTCGAACGCCGGCGACTCCGAACGGATCCGCGGGATCGAGACGAAGTTGTGGCGAGGCGGCGGGCAGCTGGTGGCCCACTCGAGCGAGCGTCCCCAACCCCACGGGTCGTCGACGGTGACCTGCGGGCCCCGACGCGCCTTGTAGACGTTCCAGAGGAACGGCAGCGTCGAGGAGGCCAGCAAGAAGGCTCCGACCGTGGAGATCTGGTTCAACGTGGTGAAGCCGTCGTCGCTGCCGTAGTCGGCGTACCGACGCGGGAAGCCCTCGACACCGAGCCAGTGCTGGACCAGGAAGGTGCTGTGGAAGCCGACGAAGAGGAGCCAGAAGTGGATCTTGCCGAGACGCTCGTCGAGCATCTTGCCGGTCATCTTCGGCCACCAGAAGTAGAAGCCGGCGAACATCGCGAAGACGACGGTGCCGAAGACGACGTAGTGGAAGTGCGCCACCACGAAGTACGAGTCGGAGACCGCGAAGTCGAGCGGCGGCGAGGCCAGGATGACACCCGTCAGACCACCGAAGAGGAAGGTGGTCAGGAAGCCGAGCGACCACAGCATGGGGGTGTCGAAGGACAGAGATCCCCCCCACATCGTGCCTATCCAGTTGAAGAACTTGACGCCGGTCGGCACAGCGATCAGGAACGTCATCCCCGCGAAGAACGGCAGGTCGACCGCACCGGTCACGAACATGTGGTGCGCCCACACGGCGACCGAGAGGATCGCGATACCGAGGGTGGCCGCCACCAGGCCGACGTAGCCGAAGATCGGCTTGCGGCTGAAGACGGGCAGGATCTCGGTCACGATGCCGAAGAACGGCAGCGCGATGATGTACACCTCGGGGTGGCCGAAGAACCAGAAGAGGTGCTGCCACAGGATCGGGCCGCCGTTGGCGGCGTCGAAGACGTGCGCCCCCAGCTTGCGGTCCGCCTCCAGGGAGAGCAGCGCGCCGGCGAGGATCGGGAACGCGATCAGGACCAGCAAGCTGGTGACGAGCGTGTTCCAGACGAAGATCGGCATCCGGAACATGGTCATGCCCGGAGCGCGCATGCAGATGATCGTGGTGATGAAGTTGACCGCACCGAGGATCGTGCCCAGGCCGGCGAGCCACAGGCCCATGATCCAGAGGTCACCACCGATGCCCGGCGAGTTGATCCCGTCCGAGAGCGGCGTGTAGGCGAACCAGCCGAAGCTCGCGGCACCGGAGGGGGTCAGGAAGCCGGCGGCAGCGATCAGGCCGCCGAAGAGGAAGAACCAGTAGCTCAGCATGTTCAGACGCGGGAACGCCACGTCCGGCGAGCCGATCTGCAGCGGCATGATCACGTTCGCGAAGCCGAAGAACAGCGGCGTCGCGAAGAGCAGCAGCATGATCGTGCCGTGCATCGTGAACAGCTGGTTGTAGACCTCGTCGTTCACCACCTGCTGGCCCGGGAAGGCGAGCTCGGAGCGGATCAGCAGCGCCATCACGCCGCCGACCATGAACCAGACGAACGACGTGATCAGGTACAGCTTCCCGATCAGCTTGTGGTCGGTCGTCGTCAGGATCCGGACGACCTGCTGCCCCAGCGTGCGGGTCGGGGCACCCACAGCGGCGGGTGCGTCAGCTACCGCGGTCACTCTTCTCCTCCGTTGCTCAGGCCGAAGAGGCCGGCGATCTGCGAGTCCTCGATGCCCGGGATGTTCGGGCCGATGTTGTTCTGGTCCCGCAGCTCCTGCAAGTGGGCGTCGAAGGACGCCTGGTCGGTGACCTTCACGTTGAAGAGCATCCGCGAGTGGTAGGTGCCGCACAGCTCCGCGCAGCGACCGACGTAGGTGCCGGCCCGGTCGGGCGTGAGCGTGAAGTGGTTGGTCGCCTCGCGGCCGGGCACGACGTCCATCTTGAAGAGGAAGTTCGGGACCCAGAACGAGTGGATGACGTCCGGCGAGTAGAGATCGATCGAGACCGGCTGACCCTCGACGAGCCACAGCGTCCCGATCTGGCCCGGGGTCGTTGCCTCCCAGAGCGCCTTGTCGGAGCCGATGACCTCGCTGCCCTTGGTGTAGTTGAAGGTCCAACCCCACTTCTGGGCCACGACGGTCACGTTGATCGGTGCCTCGGCGTTGGCTGACGCGAGGTCCTTCGGCGCGTGCAGCACCTTGTCCTGGGTGTCGATCGTGAAGAAGAAGAAGACGATGACCATCATCACCGGGGCGATGGTGTAGAAGATCTCGATCGGCAGGTTGTACCGGGTCTGCACCGGGATCTCGGTCTCGCTACGACGGCGGTACTTCACCGCCACGTAGAACATCAGGGCCCACACGATGACGCCGGTGATGATCGCGGCGAGCCACGACCACGCCCACAGGTCGAAGATGTGCTGGGCTTCCTCGGAAGCCGGCACCGGCATCGCCAGGCGGTTGACGTCTGAGTCCTCGTCGACCGAGCAACCGCTGAGGAAAAGCAGTGCCGAACCGGTACTGACACCCAGTGCCAGGTTCCGCGCACGCTTGGGGAGTTCCAGACCCACGAACGAGCCCTCTCTCTTGACCGAACACCTACTTGAGACGGACAAGCGAACCCTACTACTGAGCAACCCTGCGCCGTGTCCCAGGTAGCGGTCTTGACACGCGTGGGTTTCGCCACGTCCGCGGCTCTCCCGCCGCGGGGGCTAGTTTTCACCTGTGGACAACCCTGGCAGCACTCCTCCGGCGACCTACCTGGACACCGCCTCGGGAGAACCGCTGCACCCTGCCGCCCGCGACGTGCTGGAGCAAGCACTCGACCACGGGTACGCCGATCCGCGCCGTTTGCACGGACCCGCCCGAAACGCCCGGTTGCTCCTGGACAACGCCCGTGCTGCCACCGCCGAGGCGCTCGGTGTCCGGGCCGACGAGGTCACCTTCACGCCCAGCGGCACCCATGCCGTCCACCTGGGCGTCCTCGGGCTGCTCGCCGGCAGCGCCC
This sequence comes from Marmoricola sp., assembly GCA_041618295.1. GTDB lineage: Bacteria > Actinomycetota > Actinomycetes > Propionibacteriales > Nocardioidaceae > Marmoricola. Next base: position 2,545 of record JBFJNH010000112.1, on the reverse strand, counting down.
GCCAGGGTGACCACCTGGTCGCGACCGCCGTCGAGCACGCCTCGGTGATGCACGCCGGGCAGTGGCACCAGGCGCGGGGCGGGAGGTTCACGACCATCCCGGTCGACCCCCTCGGCCGGGTGCAGACCGACGCGTTCCCGGAGGCGACGGTGCTGGCCGTGCAGACGGCGAACCACGAGGTGGGGACGTTGCAGCCGGTGTCCGACCTCGCGGGCCGGGCGCCGCTCTTCATGGACGCCTGCGCCGCTGCCGGCCGCGTCCCACTACCCGACGGCTGGGCAGCAGCAGCCGCGTCCGCGCACAAGTGGGGCGGCCCCGCCGGCGTCGGCGTGCTCCTGGTCCGCAAGGGCGCCCGGTGGCGCAACCCCTTCCCCGGGGACGACCGCGTCGACGAGCGGTCCACCGGGATGGAGGACGTCGCCGGTGCGCTCGCTGCCGCCGCCGCGCTCCAGGCGGTGGTCGCCGAGCGGAACGAGGTGGCCGCCCGCCAGGCGCGGCTCATCGACCGGCTGCGGGCCGGGGTGGCGGCGATCCCCGACACCGAGGTCGTCGGCGACCCGGTCGACCGACTCCCCCACCTGGTCACCTTCTCGTTCCTCTACGTCGACGGCGAGGCGATCGTCACCGAGCTCGACCGGCGCGGCTTCGCGGTCGCCAGCGGCTCGGCCTGCACGGCGAGCACGCTGGAGCCGAGCCACGTCCTGTCCGCGATGGGGGCCCTGACCCACGGGAACCTCCGGGTCTCGCTGGGCCGCGCCACCACCGAGCACGACGTCGACCGTCTCCTGGCCGCGCTCCCCGGGGTCGTGGCCGACATCCGCCGCGAGGCCGGGCTGTGAACCCGGACCTGCTGCTGGACTGCCGCGGGATGCTCTGCCCGCGCCCGGTCATCGAGCTGGCCCGCCACCTCGGCGAGGTCCCGGTCGACGGCATCCTGGCCGTCGCCTCCGACGACGTCGCGGCCGGGACCGACGTACCGGCGTGGTGCCGGATGCGTGAGCAGGAATTCCTCGGGACGCAGGAAGCCGACGACGGCGTACCGGTCTACCTGGTACGCCGTCGCAGCTGAGACCGGCTCAGTTCAGGTGATCGGGGCTGCGCCCCTCAACCTTCCCTCGCTCGCGGCACGTTCGAGCAAGCTCGACGCGCGCGGTTCCTGAGGAGGTCGCGCAGCGACCGTCTCGAAGGGCGCTCAGTTCAGGTGCTTGCCGACCTCGGCGCCGGCCTCCTCGCCGTACGACGCCGCCAGCCGAGCCACGAACTCCTCGCGGGTGAAGGTGTACTCCTGGGTGCCCACGGTCTCCACGACGTACGCCGCCAGGGTGCAGCCGACCTGAGCCGAACGCTCGTGCGAGAGGCCCCAGTCGGTGGCGGCCAGGAAGCCGGCCCGGAAGGCGTCGCCGACGCCCGTCGGCTCGACCGCGTTCACGTTGTTCAGCGCGGGCACGAAGATCGGCTCCTGGTCCCGGGCCACGATCTTGACGCCGTCCTTGCCCAAGGTGATCACCTGGGTACCGACGAGCGCCAGGATCTCCTCCCCGCTCCACCCGGTCTTCGACTCGATCAGGTGCGACTCGTACTCGTTGCTGAACAGGATGTGCGCGCCGTCGATCAGCTTGCGGATCAGGTCGCCCTCGCCGAAGGCCAGCTGCTGGCTCGGGTCGGCGATGAAGGCGTAGCCGCGCTGGCGGCACTCCTCGGTGTGCCGGAGCATGCCGTCGGGGTCGTCGGCGCCGATCAGCACGAAGTCAGGCGCACCGACCCGGTCCACGATCGGACCGAGCTCGATCAGCCGGGCCTCGCTCATCGCGCCCGGGTAGAAGGAGGCGAACTGCGCCATCGTGGTGTCGGTCGTGCAGACGAACCGCGCCGTGTGCTTGGAGTCCGAGACGTGCACCGACGCGCAGTCCACGCCGTGCCGCTCGAGCCACGAGCGGTAGTCGGCGAAGTCCTCGCCGACGGCACCGACCAGGACCGGGTCCAGACCCAGCTGGCCGAGGCCGAAGCAGATGTTCGCCGCGACACCACCTCGGCGGATCTCGAGGTCGTTGACGAGGAAGCTCACCGAGAGCTTGTCGAGCTGCTCGACGACCAGGGAGTCGGCGAACTTGCCCTCGAAGGTCATCAGGTGGTCGGTGGCGATGGAACCGGCGATCAGGAGCGGCATGGGTCCTCAGTGTGGGAGAGAAACGGGGGTCGGATGTTGCGTTCTGATGAGCGCTGCGTGAACTCTGGAGCCTACCGGCCAGTACAGGTAGGAGTACTCGAAAGTAGCCAATAGCGTCGAGGCATGACCTACGAGCGACTTGCGTACGACGACCAGGACACCACCGTGAAGATGCACACCGACTGCAACGCCGCGGCGTCCGAGATCGGTGTTCCCGAGCAGCGCGTCGAGGTCCGGGTCCTCGCGGCGGAGGTCTCCACGACCGACCGCTCCTCGAGGATCACCGTGAGCGCCGCCGCGGCGAGCTTCGCCGAACGGCACCTCGACTGACCCACCCCCGAACACGACGAAGGGCGGCACCCCACCGGGGTGCCGCCC
>JBFJNH010000111.1:0-7599 GCA_041618295.1 Marmoricola sp. | reverse complement strand
TGCACGGCCAGCCGACGTGGTCCTACCTGTACCGGACGGTGGTCCCGGTCCTGGTGGAGCAGGGGATCCGGGTGGTCGCCCCGGACAACATCGGGTTCGGCCGCTCGGACAAGCCGGCCCGGCCCACGGACTACACCTTCGAGCGGCACATCGCCTGGACCCGCTCGCTGGTGCTCGGCCTGGACCTGCGCGAGGTGACCCTGGTCGCCCAGGACTGGGGCGGCCCGATCGGGCTGAGCGTGCTCGCCGCCGAACCGGACCGGTTCGCCCGGGTGGTCGCCGCCAACACGATCCTGCACACCGCCGACCCCGGCCTCGCCGACCGGCTCACCTGGGCCGTCCACGGGGTGGGGGAGTCGCGGGTCGTCGTCGAGCAAGGCCTCCTGGACTACCTCCTCTACACCCAGCGGGCCCCGGAGCTGCGGGCCAGCGACTTCGTCGGTGCGGCCACTGCGGAGCCGCTCCCACCGGAGGTGCTGGCGGCGTACGACGCACCGTTCCCGGCGGCGGAGTACACCGCGGGCCTGCGCCAGATGACGGCGCTGCTGCCGTTGACCCGCAACGACGTCGGCGCCCGGATCGGACGTCGGACGATGCGGGCGCTGGAGCAGTTCGAGCGTCCGTTCGTGACCTGCTACTCCGACGGCGACCCGGCCACCCGGGGGTGGGAGACGGTCTTCGCCGAGCGGGTTCCGGGCGCCCGCGGACAGCAGCACCGCACCCTTTCCGGAGGGCACTTCCTGCAGGAGGACTCCGGCCCGGAGCTGGGTCGGGTCATCGCCGAGGTGATCTCCACCACCTAGGGGTTCATGTCCCGGAAACACGCCCGAGACGGTCCGGGAACCCGGTGCGCCTAGGTTCTTGGCGGTGCCGCACCGGCGCCGTGCTGACCTTCCTCCACCTAGGGGTGCTCCTTGAGCGGTAACAACGTCCGTCTGCAGGCCATCAAAGACGTCGAGGCCTACGTCCCGCCGCAGGCGAGCTTCGCGCTCGACGAGAAGCCCGGCGACATCTTCGGCGAGAACGTCTTCAGCATCCAGGTGATGCAGCGGCGCCTGCCGAAGTCGGTGTTCAAGTCCGTGGTCGCGACGATCGACCGCTCCGAACCGCTGGACCCGCTGGTGGCCGACGCCGTCGCCTCGGCGATGAAGGACTGGGCGATGGAGAAGGGCGCCACCCACTACGCCCACGTCTTCTACCCGCTGACCGGTCTGACCGCGGAGAAGCACGACTCGTTCCTGGAGCCGGCCGGAGACGGCTCGGCGTTGGCGGAGTTCTCGGGCAAGACCCTGATCCAGGGCGAGCCGGACGCGTCCAGCTTCCCCAACGGCGGCCTGCGCAACACCTTCGAGGCCCGCGGCTACACCGGGTGGGACGTGATGAGCCCGGCGTACGTGCTGGAGAACCCGAACGGCAACACCCTCTGCATCCCCACCGTCTTCGTCTCGATGACCGGTGAAGCCCTGGACCACAAGACTCCGCTGCTGCGCTCCGAGCAGGCGATGTCCGAGCAGGCCCAGCGGATCCTGACCCACTTCGGGCACACCCCGGACCGGGTCGTCGCCTACTGCGGTCCGGAGCAGGAGTACTTCCTGGTCGACCGGCACTTCTTCCTGGCCCGTCCCGACCTGCTCAACGCCGGCCGCACCCTGTTCGGCCACAAGCCGCCGAAGGGCCAGGAGTTCGACGACCACTACTTCGGCGCGATCCCCGAGCGGGTGCTCGGCTTCATGATGGACACCGAGCGGGAGCTCTTCAAGCTCGGCATCCCGGCCAAGACCCGGCACAACGAGGTGGCTCCCGGCCAGTTCGAGGTGGCCCCGATGTTCGAGCGCGCCAACGTCGCCTCGGACCACCAGCAGCTGCTGATGACGATCTTCAAGACGGTCGCGCAGAAGCACGGCATGGAGTGCCTGTTCCACGAGAAGCCGTTCGCCGGGGTCAACGGTTCCGGCAAGCACGTGAACTTCTCGATCGGCAACGCCGCCCAGGGCAACCTGCTGCTGCCCGGCGACAACCCGCACGACAACGCCCAATTCCTGGTCTTCTGCGCGGCAGTGATCCGCGCCGTCCACCGGTACGGCGGCCTGCTGCGCTCCTCGGTCGCGTCGGCGAGCAACGACCACCGGCTCGGTGCCAACGAGGCCCCGCCGGCGATCATCTCCATCTTCCTGGGCGACCAGCTGGCCGACGTCTTCGACCAGATCGCCAAGGGCGGGGCCACCCGTTCGAAGGAGAAGGGCACCTTGCTCGTCGGCGTCGACACGCTCCCGCCGCTGGGCCAGGACCCGGGCGACCGGAACCGGACCAGCCCGTTCGCCTTCACCGGCAACCGGTTCGAGTTCCGGGCACCGGGGTCGATGCAGACCGTGGCCGCCCCGATGGTGGTGATCAACACGATCATGGCGGAGGCGATGGACTACATCGCCACCTTCCTCGACGAGAAGATCGCCGCCGGGACCGACTTCAACGAGGCCGTCCAGGACGTCCTCGCGGAGATCATCGCCAACCACGGCGCGGTGATCTTCAACGGCAACGGCTACTCCGAGGAGTGGCAGGTCGAGGCGGAGCAGCGGGGACTGAAGAACCTCCGCACCACCGTCGACGCCTTGCCTGAGCTGATCTCGCCCGAGGCGATCGACCTGTTCTCCCGGTACAAGGTCTTCACCGACCCGGAGATGCACTCCCGCTACGAGATCGGCCTGGAGCAGTACGTGAACAGCGTCGGGGTCGAAGCCCGCTCCGTCCTGGAGCTCGGCACCACGGTCGTGCTGCCCGCCGCGGTCCGCTACCAGACCGAGCTGGCCGGCAACGTCGCGGCGCTCAAGGCGGCCGGGGTCGAGGCCGACCTCAGCACCCTGCAGAACGTGTCGGGACCGTTGGCCGACCTCCGGGCCGGTCTGGCCACGCTGAAGGCGGTGCTCGAGGCCGAGACCCCGCACGACGCCCTGGCGGAGGCGACGCACACGCGGGACGCCGTCCTGCCGGCGATGGAGGCGGTGCGCCTGGCCGCGGACACGTTGGAAGGCCTGGTGGCCGACGACCTGTGGCCGCTGCCGACGTACCAGGAGATGCTCTACATCCTCTGAGCCGCGGAGCTGCGAGGAGTCGGGCCCCGGGTCTCGGAACGTGGTCCGGCACCGGCCGCGGGGCGCTGCGCTGGTTGGGTTGCGTCATGGTGACTTCCCCGCGCACGCCCGTGCTCGTCGGCATCGGCCAGTACTCGGAGCGGATCGGCGAGGACGGCTACGAAGCGCTGGTCCCGGTGGCGATCGCCGAGCGGGCCGCCGCGCTGGCCCTCGCGGATGCTGGGGTCGACCCGGCCGACGTCGAGCTGCTGGCCTGTACCCGGCAGTTCGACGAGTCCTTCCCGGGGATGTGGGCGACTCTGGGGCGTCCCGACAACTTCCCCCGGGCGGTGGCACGGAGGGTCGGAGTGCCCGAGGCCGCCCGCTGCGTCTACACGATCACCGGCGGTCAGTCGCCGCAGCAGACCGTCACCTCGCTGGCGGGGGCGATCGCCGCGGGCGACCTGGACGTTGCCGTGGTCACCGCCGCCGAGGCGATCTCGACGGTCCTCCACCTCGCAGGCCAGCAGGACCGCCCGGACCTCAACGAGGTCACCGGCGTCCGCGACGACGACCGTGGAGTCGGTCTCGAGGGCATCCTGGCGTCCACGCAGGTGGCGCACCAGCTCACCGACGCGCCCACCCAGTACGCGCTCTTCGAGAACGCCCGCCGCGGCCGTCTCGGGATGACCCGGGCCGAGCAGACCGAGGACATCGGGCGCTGGTTCGCGCCGTTCACCGAGGTCGCCGCGGCGAACCCGCACGCCGCCGTACGGACTGCGCAGACCCCGGTCGACCTGACCACCCCGACCGAGTCCAACCGGATGATCGCCGACCCGTACCCGAAGGCCGTGGTCGCCCGGGAGAAGGTCAACCAGTCGGCCGCGGTGGTGCTGGTGTCCACCGAGGTAGCCGACCGTCTCGGGGTACCCGAGGAGCGGCGGGTCTACCTGCGCGGTCACAGCGACCTGCGTGACCGCGAGCTGACCCGACGTCCCGACCTCAGCCGGTCGGTCCCCGCGGTCACCGCGGTGAACGCCGCACTGGAGATGGCCGGGATCGGGCTCGAGGACCTCACCGCGCTGGACCTCTACAGCTGCTTCCCGGTGGCGGTCAGCATCGTCGCCGAGGAGCTCGGACTCAGCCCGGAGGACCCGCGCCGACTGACCGTGACGGGAGGGCTCCCGTTCTTCGGTGGCCCCGGCAACGGCTACTCGATGCACCCCATCGTCGAGGTGGTCGACGCCTGTCGACGCGACCCGGCGGCCTGGGGTCTGGTCGGGGCGAACGGCGGCATGCTGACCAAGTACTCCGTCGGGATCTACTCGCGCGTCCCCGGGGAGTGGCAGCCCGGCGACGACCGCACTCTGCAGGCCGCGATCGACGCCGTCCCCGACGTCCCGGTCACCCTGTACCCGGACGGCTGGGCCACGGTGGAGACCTGGACGGTGAAGTTCGAGGGCGGCGCGCCCCGGGCGGTCGTGGTCGGCCGGACCGAAGCTGGGGAGCGCTTCGTGGCCAACGACCTCGACGCCGACGACGAGGTCTGCGCGCTGCTGCTCGGCGAGCACGGTCCCGGTGCCCGGGTGTACGCCCGTTCGCTGCCCGTGGGCAACCGGGTGACGCTGACCCGCGAACGCATGGACGAGCTCGCGCCGGTCCCGCCCACCGGCCTCGCCCCGTCCTACGAGTACCTCGAGGTCGACGCCGTCGGGGGAGTGCTGGAGGTACGTGTGACCGGCACCGACGAGCAGCAGGTGCTCCCGGCCGCAGCGCACTTCGAGCTGGCCGCGGTCTTCGACGCGTTCGAGGCGGACGCGTCCCTGCGGGTCGCGATCCTGACCGGGGAGCGCGGTCTCTGGGCGGACCCGGTGGGTCTGCCGGCCTTCAGCATCGGTCAGGTCGTCCCGGCCACCGGCCTGGCTGGGCTCACCGGGCGGCGCTCCAGCAAGCCGGTGATCGCGGCGCTCGCCGGAGATGCCCTGGGCACTGCGTGCGAGGTCGTGCTCGGCTGCCACCTGGTGGTCGCCGAGGAAGGCTCCCGCCTCGGGCTGCCGCAGGTCCGCTCGGCGGTGGTCCCGGCCGCCGGCGGTTTGGCCCGGCTCGCGCGCCACCTGCCGCCGGCGGTCGCGAACCGGATGGTCCTCACCGGTCTGCCGGTCACCGCCGCTGAAGCCGAGCGCTGGGGTCTGGTCACCCGCGTCGTGCCGCGGGGCGACGTGGTGCACGCGGCCCGGTTGCTGGCCGCGGAGGTGGTGGCGGCGGCTCCGCTCGCGGTCACCCGTTCCCTGGACCTGATGTCCCGCGCAGCAGTCGGGGAGGACGTCTCCACCGCCGCTGCCGACGTGCTGGACTCGTTGCTGGTCACCAGTGACGCCGCCGAGGCGTTCCACGCCCAGAACGAGGGGCGACCCCCGCACTGGCGCGGCAACTAGTCCCGCTGCCCTAGTCTCGAGAGATGCCTCCGCGATCCCCGCTCCCTCCCCGGCACGGCCTCAGCGCCGCCTGGGTCCGTACGGCGGACCGCACCAGGTCCGGCGTCGAGCCGTGGTCGACGATGGGGACCTGGCTCCGTGAGCGGTTCCCCGAGCACGTCGACGTCCCCGGAATGCTGGCCGCCGAGCGGTTCGTCTACGACGACCTTCGGGTGGTGCGCGAGGACGATCCCTACACGCCGCACACGTTCCTGTGGTTCCACCGCGACCTGCGCGACGAGGCCGAGGTGCCCGGCGAGCTGAAGGTCCTGTACCGCGACGAGCGCCTGGTGGTCGTCGACAAGCCCGCCTTCCTCGCCACGATCCCGCGCGGCAAGCACGTCCAGCAGAGCGTCGTGGTCCGGCTCCGCGACGAGCTGGACCTGCCCGAGCTGTCGCCCCTGCATCGCCTCGACCGGATCACCTCGGGGGTCCTGATGCTCGCGACCCAGAAGGCCTGGCGCGGTCCGTACCAGTCGCTGTTCGAGCGCGGCGAGGTGCGGAAGACCTACAAGGCACTCGCGCCGTGGCGAGCCGACCTGACCTCGCCGGTGACGGTGCGCAACCACATCCGCAAGGAGCGTGGCCGGATGCAGGCCGAGGTCGTGCCGGGTGCGGCGGTGAACGCGGAGACGGTGGTGCGCGCCGAGTCCCGGCAGGGTCGTCACGGCGTCTACCGGCTCACGCCGTCGACCGGGCGGACCCACCAGCTCCGGCTCCACCTCAACGGCCTCGGGATCCCGATCGTCGACGACCCGCTCTACCCGGAGATCCGGGACATCTCCCTGGACGACTTCAGCCGTCCGCTGCAGCTGCTGGCCAGCGAGCTGGAGTTCACCGATCCGGTCGAGGGCACCACCCGACGGTTCCTCAGCGAGCGGTCGCTCCCGCTGGCTGCCGAGCACTGAGCCCTTCGAGACGGTCGCTGGGCGACCTCCTCAGGACGAGCGCGGGCCCGAGCCAGCGGCGTACCAGAGTGCGCAGGTCGGCCTCCGAACGCGGCGGGTCCGACGGTGCTTGGAGGAACGAGACGAACAGGCGCATCAGGATCTCGGCGAGGCCCTCGAGCTCGTCGTCGCGGACCCCGATCTCGGACCAGTCCACCCCGGCCCGGCGCAGGATGGCCGCGCCCACGGAGAACGCCGTCGCCGAGGTGACGTCGCGGTTGAAGATCTCGGTCTCGCCGGCCTGGAAGAGCGCCCCGACCTCGCGTTCCTCCGTCATCGCGCGGACGGCGTACACGACCGACTCGATGGCCACCTCGGCCGGCGTCCGGAAACCGGCGAGGTGCTGCTCGAACCGTGCGACGAAGTCGGCGAGCCCGGCTTGTGCCACCGCGGCGAGGAGCTCGGCGAGGTTCGCGTAGTAGCGGTAGACCGTCTGCCGGGTGACGCCGAGCTCGGCGGCCACGTCGGAGAGCGTCGTCTTCGCCGAGCCGAACTGCTCCAGGCACGACCGGGTGGCTGCGAGGATCCTCAGCCGGGCCTCGTCCTCGGTGCGCGGCGGGTTTCCCTGCCAACCGTGGTGGCCCACCTCAGCCGACCGGGAGCGGCTCGGCGACGGAGGTCCGGCGGCGCTGGGTGTGCAGCACCGCCAGCACGGCGGCCGCACCGACGTAGCAGGCCAGCGTGTACCAGCCGCTCCCGATCGGGGTGCCGTCGCTGGTGAAGCCGTCCTGGGCGTCCAGGAACGCCGGGAGCGCGCCGATCCAGGCGATCGTCATGCCGCCCAGGTAGACGACCGGGTAGACCCGCGCGAACCGGGTGATCGGCTCGGGGTCGTAGGCGTGCCGCCGGCGCAGGTGGGTGAGCAGGATCCAGGAGCCGGCCAGCCAGACGAGCCCGAGCTCGATCCCCAGCACCCAGGCCTGGGCGGTGATGTTCGGGGTTTCGCCGCCGAAGATCCCCGACGGGATACCGAAGACGCCCATCGTGATCGGGGTCAGGGCCCCGGCCGCGGCGATCCGCCAGGTCAGCGACCATCCGCGGCGAGGCGCGCCGTTCGGGTCGCGCGACCCGGCGAGCCGGACCACCAGGAACGCGAGCGCTCCCATCGAG
>JBFJNH010000110.1:0-7739 GCA_041618295.1 Marmoricola sp. | reverse complement strand
GTTGCTCCGAACCGAGAAACGCACCACAGAAGGAGCGGTCCGAGTGAAGAAGGCACCAGCGATACAGCGGCGCCTACAGTGAGATCGAGTGACACCGATCAACCGAAGTAGATCTGTCACCCATCAACCGAAGTAGCTCAGGGGCACCAGGTGAAGTCTCAGGCCCGGATCTCCGCGCACCGGTTTGGTGCCGCGGGTCCCGGGTAGACAGCGAGCGGATGGCGTTTTCCCAGCGACGTCCACGTGGGCCCGCCTCGTCGTACCGCACGCGACGGGGCGGGCTTCTGCGACCCGCGAACACGCCCTCCCGACTGTTGGGGGCAGCAGACCGGAGGGCGTGTCAGGCAGATCGTCGCGCGCCAATCGGGTGGCTGTCTGTAGACCGATTCGCCTAGGCGGCACTCATCCCTTCGGCGCGACCCGGACGGCGTCCTCGGCCTTTCCCCCGAATTCACCTCCTGCACGGTGATTCGCACCACCCCGTACGCGTGTCGCGACCAGGTTGGTCCAGGTACTGACGTACAAAAGTGGTGGGCCGGCGGTGTATGAGACCGCCGGCCCCTACGCGTTCCGGGCCAGGTAGCCGTCGATCTCGCCGACCAGACCGGCCTGGAACGTCTCGTCGACGAACGCGGCCCGGACTGCGGCCTTCGCCAGCTCGGCGATCCCGGCCCGGTCCAGGCCCAGCAGCTCGGCCGCGATCGCGTACTCCTGGTTGAGGGTGGTGCCGAACATCGGCGGGTCGTCGCTGTTGACGGTGACCACCACCCCGGCCTCGACGAAGGTCCGGATCGGGTGATCGGCCAACCGTGCGACCGCCCGGGTCGCGATGTTCGAGGACGGGCAGACCTCCAGCGGGATCCCGGCGGCGGCCAGGTGCGCCAGCAGCTCGGGGTCCTGGGCCGCGGAGGTGCCGTGCCCGATCCGCTCGGCGCCCAGGACCCGCACGGCGTCCCAGATCGTCTGCGGCCCCGTGGTCTCCCCGGCGTGCGGGACGCTGCGCAGGCCGGCGGCCCGGGCAGCGGCGAAGTGCGGCTGGAACTGCGGACGCGGCACACCCACCTCCGGTCCACCGAGCCCGAACCCGACCAGCCCGTCCGTCGGGTGCTTCAAGGCGTACTCCAGGGTCGCGTCGGCGGCCGGGAGCCCGCTCTCCCCCGGGATGTCGTAGATCCATTGGAGGCGGAGTCCGAAGTCCCGCTGCGCCGCGACCCGGGCGTCCTCGATGGCCTCGTTGTACGCCTCGATCGGGATGCCGCGGATCACCGACGTGTACGGGGTGCAGGTGAGCTCGGCGTACCGGAGCGACTGGCCCTGCGCCATCTCGCGGGCGACCTCGTAGGTCAGCATCCGGATGTCCTCGGGCGTCCGGATCAGGTCGACCACCGCGAGGTAAACCTCGATGAAGTGCGCGAAGTCGCTGAACGCGAAGAAGGACGCCAGCTCCTCGGGGTCGCTGGGCACGACACCCGGGTGGCGGGCGGCGAGCTCGGCCACGATCCGGGGGGAGGCCGAGCCGACGTGGTGGACGTGGAGCTCGGCCTTGGGGAGCCCGGCGATGAATGCGGTGAGGTCACTCATGCCGGCCATCCTGCCAAGGCCGCCGCTCAGGAGCTGCGCGACACCGCGTTCTCGATCTGACTGCGCAGCTGGACGACGCTCAGTCCGGAGAGCACCTTCCCGTTGATCGTGACGGTCGGCGTCCCGACGATGCCCTCGGTCTCCATCACCCGGTCCGCGGCGGCGAAGAACTCCTGGTCCATCGCCTTCATCGCCGCGGTGACCTCGGCGTTCCCGGCACCGACCTCCTCCACCAGGGCGGCGAGATCGGCGTCGGAGGTGTCGTCCGAGCTCTGCTCGTAGGGCTGCTTCTCGAAGAGCAGGTCGTGCAGCTCGAGGGCGGCCTGGGGGCTGGCGTACTTCAGCACGGCCGCCCAGGTGTTGAGCGCGCGGGCCGAGTAGCCGTAGTCCTTCAGCAAGTGGATCGGCCGGTACTCGACCTGGACCTTGCCCTTGGCCGCGTTCTCCCGGAGGAAGTCCCGGGTGGAGGCCTCGAGCTCACGGCAGTACGGGCAGAGGAAGTCCTCGTAGATGACCACCTTCACCGGTGCCGCGGAGTCGCCGACGATCAACGACCCGGACGCTGCGGCGACCTTGACGCTGGAGTTGTCGGTCGGGGTGGAGGTGCCGCCACCGAGCCACGCGCCCGCCGCGACGATCGCGCTGAGGACGGTCACGATGCCGACGACCAGGCCCACCTTGCGGGTGCGCTCCTTCTTGGCCTGGGCGGCCCGGATGGCGGCCGCCTTCTCGGTCCGGGAGAGATCACGCTGGCGCTTCGACATCATCCACCTGCTTCGTTTCGGCGTTGGGTTGGTTCGGGGGGAAGAGCACGGAGTCCACGGCGTACGCCGTCCGCGGTCTGACGACCAGGAAGACGGACAGCGCCATCAGGCCGAGATCGCGGGCGATCTCCCACGGGTACTGGCTGGTCGCGTCGGGATTGGGACCGCCGTCACCGAAGCAGCCGCAGTCGATCTCGATGCCCCGGCTCCAGACCGAGGCGATCCCGATCACGAAGGCGACCTGCAACAGCGCGGAGACAGCCCCGTTGAACCGGGTCAGCAGACCGAGGATCAAGCAGACCCCGACGACGATCTCGAGCATCGGCAAGGTTCGCCCGACCACCTCCGCGACACCGGTCGGCAGCAGCTGGTAAGCGCGAACGGCACTGACGCTGCCCGCCGGGTCGCCGACCTTGAGCGCTCCCGCGTACACCCAGACTCCGCCAACGACCAGGCGCGCGAGCAGACCGGTCCAACGCAGCATGTGACCAATCTAGAACGGCGTCCTGAACCCAACCTGAACGTGGGTTCCGGAGAACCTGAGTAGGCTCACCCCTCGTGAACGACCGACTCGTGTGGATCGACTGTGAGATGACCGGCCTCGACCTGCGCGCCGACGCGCTGATCGAGGTGGCGGCCCTGGTCACCGACTTCGACCTCAACGTCCTCGGCGACGGCGTCGACGTGATCATCAAGCCTCCCGCTGAGGCGTTGGAGCAGATGGTCCCGTTCGTCCGCGAGATGCACGTCAAGTCCGGGCTCCTCGAGGAGCTCGACGGCGGGACCACGATGGCCGACGCCGAAGCGCGGGTGCTGGCCTACATCAAGGAGCACTGCCCCGACGGAAGCCGGCCGCCGCTGGCCGGCAACACCGTCGCGACCGACCGCTCGTTCCTGGCCCGGGACATGACCGAGCTCGAGGCGTTCCTGCACTACCGGATCGTGGACGTCTCCTCGATCAAGGAGCTCTCCCGCCGTTGGTACCCGAAGGCCTACTTCAACGCACCGGCGAAGTCGGGGGGTCACCGGGCCCTGGCCGACATCCAGGAGAGCATCGAGGAGCTGCGGTACTACCGGCAGGCCGTCTTCGTCGACCCGCCAGGTCCGGACGGGGAGGCGGCACGCCAGATCGCAGCGGTCCACCAGGGCGCGCTGACCGGCGCCGGCGTCGAGGCGAAACTCCCGAAGGAAGGTTGAGGAGGGCGAGCCGCGCCCGTCTCGAAACCCGGTTCGGAGCACTCCTGAACCTTTAGTACACTTCCACCTGCTCCGCTTCGGCGGTGCGATGGTGGGTATAGCTCAGCTGGTAGAGCGCCGCCTTGTGGTGGCGGATGTCGCGGGTTCAAGTCCCGTTACTCACCCTGAACCGAAAGCCCCTCCGGAGACGGAGGGGCTTTCGGCGTTCTCGACGGTGATCTCAGCCGGTTCGGGACCTTCGGCCACGCGTTTGTGAGTCACGTCACCCGGCCGACGGCGTCACGGTCCCGCGGTTCGGCAGTCTCCTCTCGACATCTCCTTCCCTCCCAGGAGCATCGTGGTCGACACGCAAGACAATGAACCGAGCCCGGATGCAGCCGGCTGTGCGTGCCCTCCGGGGTACCACGAGTACGGCGCCCACGCGCCGGGCGCCCGTCCGGTCCGGTCCGAGTTCCCGGCGCCCCCGGGCACCTACCCGGTCGAGGACCTGGCCGCCCTGTCGCCCGGCGCCGCGACGATGCTGCTGCAACGCGCCCTTGCCGAGACGGAGACGGGCACGGCGTCCTGCACGCACATCGTGATCACCCGGGACACCGAGAGCGGTGTGGTCACCTACCTCGGCCCGTTCCCGACTGGGTGGGAGGCGCTGGAGCGCGCGCACGCCTTCGTCGAGAAGTACCGTGACCTCCAGCCGCGCTGGGACTTCACGGTCACCGTGGCCCCGGTCCCGGAGAACTGATCCGGAGCACTGACCCGGGCGAGCGACCGGCTCAGCCCTCCTGCACAGTGGTCGGCGCTCCGTGGACGCTCGGGATGGTGCCGAGCCTTCCCTTGTCGAAGTCCTCGAAGGCCTGGATGACCTCGGCCCTGGTGTTCATCACGAAGGGTCCAGCCATCGCGATCGGCTCCCGGATCGGCTTGCCGCCGATCACGAGGACGTCGAACGCGGGCGTCCGGGAATCCTGGGTGGTGGCTCCCTCGACGGTGGCGAAGTCACCGGCACCCAGGACGGCCAGGTTCCCCGTCCGGAGCGGGATCTTCTCCAGGCCGACGGTGCCGTGCCCGGAGAGCACGTAGACCAACGCGTTGTACTCCGCGCTCCAGGGCAGCTCGAGGCGTGCACCCGGGGCCACGGTCGCGTGCACCATCGTCATCGGGGTGTACGTCGACCCGGGCCCCTGGGTGGCACCGAGGTTGCCGGCGATCACCCGGACCAGGGCTCCGGCGTCGGCCGAGGTGGCCAGCCCGACCTGCCCGGCCCGGATGTCCTGGTAGCGCGGGGCGTTCCACTTGGCGTCCTTGGGCAGGTTCACCCAGAGCTGGATGCCGTGGAAGAGCCCGCCGGACTGGACGAGCCACTCCGGCGGCGCCTCGATGTGCAGCAACCCCGATCCCGCGGTCATCCACTGGGTGTCGCCGTTGGTGATGGTGCCGCCGCCACCGTGGCTGTCGTGGTGGTCAAAGACCCCGTCGATGATGTAGGTGACCGTCTCGAACCCGCGGTGCGGGTGCCAGGCCGTGCCCTTCGGCTCTCCGGGCGCGTACTCGACCTCACCCATCTGATCCATGTGGATGAAGGGATCGAGGTCGCGTAGGTCGACCCCGGCGAAGGCGCGCCGGACCGGGAACCCTTCCCCCTCGTAGCCCGACGGGGCGTCGATCACCTGCTTCACCGGGCGCACGGTGTCGCCGAGCCCGGGGACGGGCAGGCGGTCCAGAACGGTCAGGTCGTCAACGGTTACGGCTGGCATGCCTCGAGATTAGTTGAAGATTGAACTATACGCAAGGGTCTCGGCAGGCTCGACCACCGGGGCGGTCCCCGACCGCCGCAAGGTCAGATCAGGGGCAGACGCCCAGCACCCAGACGTCATCGACCTCGGTGCCGTTGTGGTTCTCGCGCCAGGCATCGAGGAACGGGACCCGCTCGACGGAGCCGTCGCTGAACCGGTGCACGACCACACCCGCCCCCGGCTTCCCGGTCGGCCACTCGGCCGCAGGGACGCAATCGGGCTCCGCGGCACGGTCGGAGGCCGACCAGGTCGGCATCCTCGGCTGGGTCTGGTCCCAGGGAGACGCCGACGGGCTGACCGCCATCACCTGCCCGACCAGCAAGGCCGCGCCCAGCGCACCGAAGACCACCAACCGCGGCGCCAGGACACGCGCCACGTGGGACCCCAAGGTCCTCGGCGCCCGCATCCGGGTGGTCAGCGCGTACATGCACCCCTCAACGAGAATGCCCCCGGTTGCGTTATGTCCCGGACGGCCACGACACGTCCGAAATATCCGTACCCGGCACCGATCAGCGGTTCGGCACTACCGTTCAGCCATGAGCGCCGCACGCCAGACCCGGTACGACGTCGTCATCGTCGGCGGTGGTCACAACGGACTCACCGCAGCGGCGTACCTGGCTCGAGCAGGGCTCTCGGTGCTGCTCCTCGAACGACTCGGCCACGTCGGCGGGGCGGCCGTGAGCAGCGAAGCGTTCCCCGGCACCGGTGTCTCGCTCTCCCGGTACTCCTACCTCGTCTCGCTGCTGCCCGACGCGATCGCCCGCGACCTCGGTCTCGGCCTCGAGCTGCGGTCGCGCCCGGTGGCGTCGTACTCGCCCACGCTCCGCGACGGCCGTCCGTCGGGGCTGCTCGTCGAGCGCGAGCCCGGGCCCGCCACCCGGCAGTCGTTCGCCGCGCTCGGCAGCAGCGCCGACGAGTTCAGCGCCTGGCAGGAGTTCTACGCCGAGCTCGCCACCGTTGCCGGACGGATCGCGCCGACCCTCACCGAGCCCCTGATCACCGCCCGGGAGATGGCCGACGGGATCGACCCCGACCTCTGGAGCGCCCTGGTCGAACGGCCGATCGGCGAGGTGATCGAGAAGCGCTTCACCGACGACCTGGTCCGGGGCGTGGTCGCCACCGATGCCCTGATCGGCACCTTCGCCGACGTCCACGACCCGTCGTTGATCCAGAACCGGTGCTTCCTCTACCACGTGGTCGGCAACGGCACCGGCGAGTGGAAGGTCCCCGTCGGCGGCATGGGCGCGGTCACCGACGCACTCGCCCGAGCTGCGAGCGAGGCCGGGGCCGAGATCCTCACCGGCGCCGGGGTGAGCGCCATCCGGGCCGACCGCGCGACTGAGGGCGGGGCCGAGGTGCAGTGGCACGACGGAGAACGTGAGCACAGCGTGCGGGCCGGGACGGTGCTCAGCAACGTCGCGCCCTGGGTCCTGGAGATCCTGCTCGGCAACGAGGCCGACCCGGTGACCAAGCCCGCCGGAGCGCAGCTCAAGGTGAACTTCCTGCTCTCCCGGCTGCCCCGGCTAAAGAGCGGTGCCGACCCGCGGACCGCGTTCGCCGGCACCTTCCACGTCGCCGAGGAGTACAGCGCGCTCGCCGCGTCGTACGTCGAGGCGGCCGGCGGGCAGATCCCGACCACGCCTCCCGGCGAGCTCTACTGCCACTCGCTGACCGACCCCTCGATCCTCGGCGACCTCGCCTCGACGGACGCGCAGACGCTGACCTACTTCGGACTGCACCTGCCCGCGGAGCTCTTCGAGGTCGACACCGAGACCCGCCGGCTGGAGACCGTACGGCGCGCGATCACGGCCATCGACGCCCACCTCAGCGAGCCGCTGCTCGACTGCGTGCTGACCGACGACGACGGGCGGCTCTGCCTGGAGGCGAAGTTCCCGCAGGACGTCGAGGCCGACCTCGCGATGCCCGGCGGGCACATCTTCCACGGCGACCTGGCCTGGCCGTGGGCCTCGAACCGCGAGGCGCTGACCACCCCGGCGCAGCAGTGGGGCGTGGCCACCGAGCTCGGGTCGGTGCTGCTCTGCGGCTCCGGTGCGCGGCGTGGTGGAGCCGTCAGCGGGCTCGGCGGCCACAACGCGGCCCAGGCCGTGCTCGCCCAGAGGTAGCGCCGGAACTGGGGCTCGCGAGGACCGGCATGGTGACCCCGCGCACACCGGCCGGATCCGATTTCAGATCGGGCCTCGGTGGCTGCTAATGTTCGGTTCGCTTCACGCGCCGTTAGCTCAATTGGCAGAGCAGCTGACTCTTAATCAGCGGGTTCGGGGTTCGAGTCCCTGACGGCGCACTCACCACAGGTCACCCGGCTCCGCGCCCGGTGGCCTGCTGTGTTTCCCGGGCCGTTCCCGGAGCGGAGCGCCGCACCCACGGCCAGGTCATCAACGCCCAGACC
>JBFJNH010000109.1:0-8228 GCA_041618295.1 Marmoricola sp. | reverse complement strand
CGGACGTCGTCGGGCGGGAACGCGCCGCCCGGCACGTAGAGGTCGCCCCACGGGCCGTTACCGGTCGCATTGGCGACGTACCGCACCGCCGGGGCAAGGTCGTCGAGCAACTCCTTGAGCACCTTGTCCTGCGCTCGCAGCGTGGCGAGCACCTGGTTGATCTGACGGAAGGCCGGGTCGAGGTCGGCCTTGGTGTCGGAGATGATGCCGCCGAGGTTGCGCGCGAGGGTGGTCGTCTCGGTCAGCAGCGTGTTGATCGCCTCCCGGCGGGAGGTGATCTCCTCGAGCACCAGGTTGGCCTGCGTCATCAGCTCGATGATGTCGCCGCTGCTCGCCGAGAGCTGGTCGGTGACGCCGCGCGCCGCGGTGAGCAGCTGCGCGGTCTGGCCGCTGCGCTCGGTCACCGCCTCGGAGAGCCTGGCTACTCCCTCGAGCGCGGGACCGAGACCTTCGCCGGTGGCCCGGAGCGTCTTGCTCGCCTCGGTGAGCGCGGTGGCCAGCAGCACCGGGTCGAGCTCCTCCAGGGCGCCGGTGCCCTTCTCCAGGACGTCCTGCAGGTTGTACGGGACGGTGGTGCGCGAGAGCGGGATCGTCTCCAGGTTGCCGCTCCCCGCTGGAGCGACGTCCAGGTAGTGGGTGCCGAGCAGGGTGGCGACCTTGACCGCCGCCGAGGTCTCGTTGCCGAGTCGGACGTCGGAGTCGACCGTGAACGTCACCTTGACCTGCTTGCCGGCCAGCTCGATCCCCTTGATCTGACCCACCGGGACGCCGTGCACCTTGACGTCCTCGCCGACGCGCAGACCCGCGGTCTGGGCGAGCATCGCCGTGTACGACGACGCCCCGAACGAGACCACGGTGAACATCAGCACCGAGAGACCGATCAACCCGCCGACGAGGATCGCCACCAAGCCGATCTTGAACGGGTCACGTGCGGTGAGCGCTGTCACGAGCACACCTCCGACCAGGGGCCGTTCTCGGTCAGGTTCGTGTTGAGGCCGAGGCCCTCGACCTGGAGGACGATCGAGCAGAAGTACAGGTTCACCGCGTTCTGGTAGGAACCCGCCCGACCGAGCGCGGCCAGCGCCGCACCGAAGGAACCGAGGGCCGCGACGAACGGCTTCTCGTTCTCCAGGAACAGCGCCGTGACGCTGCGGAAGCGCTTCACGGCTTCCTTCGTCGGCGAGCGGAGGTCGGCCAGCAGCGCAGAGGTCGAGCCGATCAGCTGGCTCATCCCGTCGATCGAGGCCCCCAGCGACTTGCGTTCCTTCGCGAGCCCCGTCATCAGGTTCTTGAGCTCGACCACGGTGCTGCGGAGCTCGTCTCCCTGACCGGCCATCTCCACCAGGACCGGGGTCAGGTTGTCGAGGACCTGGCCGACGAGCTGGTCGCGGTCCGCCAGGAAGTTGGTCAGCTTCGCGGTCTCACCGAGCAGCGACTCCACGGTCCCGCCCTCGCCCTGGAGGACCTTGACGACCGAGGCGGCGAGCTTGTTCACGTCGTCGGGGCGGAGCGCCTCGAAGAGCGGTCGGAAGCCGTTGAGGAGCTCGGTCAGGTCGAAGCCGGGGCTGGTCCGGTCCATCGGGACCACCGACCCCGGTTTGAGGGCTGCACCGCGCTCCTCGCCCTGGACCATCGCGAGGTACCGCTGGCCGAGCAGGTTCTGGTAGCGCATCACCAACTTGGTGGTCGTCAGCAGCGGCTGCTGCTCGACCAGGTCGAAGCCGACCTCGGCGCCGTCCTCGGTGATCCGGACCGACTGCACCCGGCCGACCCGGACACCCGCGACCCGGACGTCGTCGCCGGTGCGCAACCCGGACACGTCGGCGAACTCGGCCCGGAAGGAACGGGAGTCCCCTCCCAGCCCGTTCACCATGGTGTTCACCAGGATGAAGCCGAGCAGCCCGGCCACCACCGCGAAGGCGGTGAACTTGACCACGATCGTGCGGAATCCCTTGATCATCGCGCACCGCCCTCGGCTCCCGACAGCATCCGGCTGATGCCGACCCGGCCCGCCCCGGTGCAGTTGTCGCCGCGCGCGGCGCCGTACTGCGGGCAGTCCGCGCGGGTGTAGTACGGCAGGATGTCGAGCTCGAAACGGGCGATCGAGTCGAGGAAGCCGTGCTTGAAGGTGGTCCTCACCTTCTCGTCCAGCAGCTTGTTGACCAGCAGCGCTTCGGTGATGCCGGCGTGCCGGTTGGCGTAGACGACGTTGAGCAGCCGCGCTGAGTTGTCGATGAACCGGATCAGGTCGGCCTTGTTGGACCGCAGGAAGGCGTCGGCCTGGGCGGTCAGCGTGGTCCCTCCGGTAATCAGGGTGGCGATCGCCGCCTTCTCGCTCACGATCGTCCGCGCCGCCACCAGGGCGTCGTTGGTCGCCTGGATCAGGTCGGGGGCGACCTCCCGGGCGAGCTCGAGGTTGGCAGCGAGCTTGCGGACGTCCTCGCGCACCAGCGGCAACCGCGGGTTGAGCTTGGCCAGGTAGGCGTTCGCCTGCTCGATGGTGTCGCCGAGCTGGAGGCCGCGGCCGTCGAGGGCCTGGGCCACCGAGCCGATCGCCGAGGCGAGCTCAGCAGGTCCGACCGCCTTGACCAGCGCGTCGATGTCGTCGAGCGCCTGCTGCAGCTCCAGCGTCTCCTGGGTCGCGTCGGCCGGGATGACCGCGCCTGAGCGCAGTGCCAGGCCGGCGGGATCCTTGCCGATCGTCAGGTCGACGAAGGAGGTGCCGAAGACGGTGGCCGGGAGGATCCGGGCAACCACGTTCGAGGGGACCTGGTCCAGCTGCTCCTCCGGGATCGCCATGTCGACACGGACGCCGCCGTTCGGACCGACGCCGATCCCGGTGACCTTGCCGACGATCACACCGCGCAGCTTCACGTCGGCGCCGTCGGAGAGGGACCCACCGGCGTCGCGCAGGTCGGCGGAGACCTTCAGCGGCCCCCCGAGCGCGCCGGTCGAGCGCATGAAGGTGAAGGTGAGGAACAACGCCGTCGCGAACAACGCGATCAGACCGCGCCGGGCGAGGTCCCGACGGGTGAGCTCCTTGCGGACCTGCTGACTCATCCCCCGATCACCCCGAGACCCGGAAGCCGGCGTCGCTGCCCCAGAAGAGCAGCGTCATGACCATGTCGAGCAGGACGACCGAGACGATGCTGGCGCGGATGGCCCGACCGGTCGCCTCGCCCACCGCCTGGGGGCCACCGCTGGCGCGCATCCCGTACCAGCAGTGGATCAGGGCGATCGCGGTCGCGAAGACCAGGATCTTCACCACCGACAAGAAGACGTCCCGGCCCAGGATGAAGGTCGAGAAGTAGTGGTCGTACTGCCCCGGGGACTGCCCGAAGAGCACGACGACCGAGACCATCGAGGCGATGTAGGAACCGATCAGGCCGATCAGGTAGAGGGGCAGGATCGCGATCCCGGTGGCGATCACCCGGGTGGTGACCAGGAAGCGGATCGGCGGGATCGCCATCACCTCCAGGGCGTCGACCTCCTCGGCGATCTTCATCGAGCCCAGCTGGGCGGTGAACCGGCAGCCGACCTGGGACCCGAGGGCGAGCGCGGCGATGATCGGCGCGAGCTCACGGGTGTTGGCGCTCGCGGAGATGAAGCCGGTCAGCGGCGCCAGACCGACGATCTCCAGGCCGTTGAAGCCCTCGATGCCGAGCGACGTACCGGCGGAGACGGCCAGCAGGACCATCACACCGACGGTGCCGCCGCCGACGACGAGGGCACCGCTGCCCCAGGCGATGTCCTTGAGCTGACGGAGCACCTCGCGGTGGTAGCGCTTGACGGTGATCCCGACCGAACCGACGGTCCGTGCCGCGAAGGTGGCGAAGTCCCCGACCTGGGCTAGAACGGTCATCAGGCCGTCGACACCACGGACGACGAGGTCGCCGACGTTCGGGCGCGGGGTGGGGGTGTGCACCGATTCCTGGGCGTGGGTCATGTCAGGCTCGCCGGGAAGATCATGACGTAGGCCTGCGTGATCGCCACGTTGACCGCCGCCAGGATGATGACCGAGAGCACGACCGCCTCGTTGACCGCATCGGCGACCCCCTTCGGTCCGCCCCGCGCCGTCAGGCCCTTGTGCGAGGCCACGATCGTGGCGATGAACCCGAAGAGCAGCGCTTTGAACTCGGCCAGGAAGAAGTCCATCGGGTTGCTGAAGGAGACGAAGGAATCGAGATAGGCGCCTGAGCTGATCGACCCGCCGCCGACGTTCATCACGTAGGCGGTCGTCATCGCGGTCATGGCAACGATCACGGTGAGCAGGACTGCCACCACCAGGGCGGCGAGGACCCGCGGTGCGACGAGGCGCTGGATCGGGGAGATGCCCATCACCTTGAGCGCGTCGATCTCTTCGCGGACGGTGCGGGCACCGAGGTCCGAACAGATCGCCGACCCGACCGCACCGGCGATCATCAGCGACGTCACCAGCGGAGCGCCCTGGCGCAGGACGCCGATGCCGTTCACCGCGCCACTGAACGAGGTAGCCCCGATCTGGTTGGCCACGGCGCCGATCTGCACCGAGGTGATGACACCGAACGGGATCGCCACCAGGATCGTGGGGAGCAGCGAGACCCGGGTCATGAACCAGGCCTGGAGCATGAACTCGCTCCACGAGAACCGCCGGTAGAAGATGTCGGTGACCAACGCGCGCAGCGACTCGACGCCGAGCACGACCAGGTCGCCGCTGGTGACCACGCCCTTGCGGGACCGGTCCTTCATCGATGCCAGGCCGGACCTGCCGGCGACCGCCAAGGAACTCACCCGCGGCACCCCCTGTTCGGTCGTTGCTGGTCGCAGCCTGCACAACGGCTCCCGCTACCGAGAGTTACGCAGGTCACATTTCGATTACAGCGGAACTGTGCCAGTAGACATGTCATCCGGCAAGTACCTCAGGCTCCGGGGATACGCATCACGGCGTTGAAGCCGAGGGCCTTGACCACCTGCCCCCGGACCCGGACCTGCCCGGAGAGGACTCCGCGCACCGGATTGAGGTGTCCGAGGACCAGTCGCAGGAACTCGTGACCCTCCAGCTCGAGCGTCGCATCGACAGGTTCGTCGGGCGCCGCATCGGCCAGGACCTCGCAGGCGCCGTCCCGCAGTCGTACGACGACACGGTCGACTCCCCCGTCGGCACGGCCCGCGACCTCGAAAGTGACCGCGACCCGGACCCTGGCCGCCTTCTCCGCGATGACGAACTCGGGAAAACGACCGAAGACCTCGCTGAGGACCAGCCCCCGGAAACCGCCGGCCATCACGGCCGCCAGGTGATCGGTACGGACGTGCGCGATGGCCGCGGACACCGCAACCGGGTCGAGTGCCGCCGGGTCGACCATCGGACGGTCCTCCGGGCCGACGGTCAGCGCCATCCCGAGGGCCAGGACGAGGTCCTCACGCCCGACGACCTGAAGAACGCCGGAGAGGTAGAGCAGCGCGCCGTCCGCCTGGCCGGTGAGCAGGCGCACCAGCGGGACCAGCGGCACCCGGACAGTGACCTCGGGGTCGTCCTTCGGTGCCAATCGGGCCCCGTGCGCGTCGAACCGGATCGTGACCGCGTGGAACCCCGCGTCGGGCAGGACCACCTCGAGCCGGACCGTGCCGGGGGTGCCGGACCACGCCGCCGTCGACCCGAGCGCCGCCAGTGCGGTGAGCAGGGCACGTTCCCGGGCCGATGCTGAGTCGAACTGCGCCTCGATCTGGGCGTCGTCCGCCATCCCGAGCCCCAGCAGGTGGTCCCGATGCTGGGACTTCGTTGCGAGCGACGCGGGAGCCAGGTTCGGCATGACGTCCTCTCGAACGGGGGCGGGGAGAAAATCGGTGTAACGGAGACTGTCACAGACGTTTACACATGGGAAGGGGTCCTACGGATTTTGTGCGTCGCCCCGCTGACACCGACCAATTCAGCGCGCTGACCTGGGCAGGTGGGTCCGCGGAGACATCCGCGGACCTCGTCGTGGCCGGCCGATGCCAGCCAGTTCGACCAGGCGCTGGACCCGGTGCCGGTGCGGCCGGTACGGCGCCAGCAACTCCGCCAGCCCGTCGTCGTCGACGGGCTCCCCGATCAACGCCCAGCCGATGTTCTTCGCGACGTGGTAGTCGCCGAAGCTGACCGCGTCGGCATCGCCGAGGGCCGTCGCACGCACCTCGGCACTCGTCCAGACACCGATCCCGGGGAGGGTGCGCAACCGCGCGTCGAACACCTCCAACGTCTCTCCTGCGGCGCGTTCGAGCGACGGGGCCACCCGGGCCGCGGCGAGCAGCGGTCGCGAACGACCACCGTCGACCGGCAGCGTCAACCACTCCCAGGACGGGATCGACCGGAGCCGTTCGGGGGACGGCTGCACCCAGAGGTCGAGCGGACCCGGTGCCGGTTCGCCGTACCGGCGGACCAGGCGACGGTACGCCGCGAACGCCTCCTGACCGGTGACCTTCTGCTCGATGATCGTCGGGACCAGCGACTCCATCACCAGCCCGGTCGCCCCGAGACGCCAGTTGCCGAAACGGCGCCACGCGGCTGCCACGACGTCGTGGTGGTGCGGCTCGAAACCTGCGACGTCGTCCTCGGCCCCGAGCATTCGCGGCAACGCCTCGAGCGCCCACGCGGCACCGGGCCCCCAGGCCCGGGCGTGCACTACTCCGTTGCCGTCGAGCGGCTGCACCTGCAGGCTCGCCGACCCGGCCGGCGTGCGCATCGCGCGAGCGTGCGTGCCGTCAGGTCCGACCCGGTAGGTGGGGTCTCCGGCACCGCGCCGGTGCACCCCCAGTACCAAACCCACCGGGCACGGCCAGGACGGTGTCCACGCACGTTCGAGCGGGGCGGTCTCGGTCACAGCGCCAACCTAACCGCGAGGGAACGCGGGCGCTCTGTCGGCGCGGCGCGGCAGGATGGGCGCCATGCATCTGGCTGACCTGGCGACGACCTCGGCCGCGGTCGCGGCGACGCGGTCCCGCTTGGAGAAACGGGCGCTGCTGGCAGCCCTGCTCGCGCGGACTCCGCCCGAGGAGATCGAGCTGGTGGCGACGTTCCTCTCGGGAACGCTGCGGCAACGGCGTACCGGGCTCGGGTGGCACGGGCTCACCGAGCTACCGGTGCCGACCGCCGAGCCGTCGGTCGGTTTGCTCGAGGTCGACGCCACCCTGGACCAGATCGCCGCGCTCTCGGGCCCTGGGTCCGCGACAGCCCGCAAGCAGCAGGTGCAGGCACTGTTCGCGGCCCTGACCGAGCCCGAGCAGGAGCTCCTCCGCGCGCTGGTCACCGGCGGTGTCCGCCAGGGTGCTCTCGACTCGGTGATGCTCGACGCCATCGCCGCGGCCGCTGACGTCCCGCTCGCAGCCGTACGCCGGGCAGCCATGTTCAGCGCCCCGACCGGCCCGATCGCGTACGCCGCCCTGACCGGCGGGGTCAAGGCCCTGGCCGCGTTCGACCTGGTGGTCGGTCGGCCGATCCGGCCGATGCTGGCCTCCTCAGCCCCCTCGGTGACCGAGGCCGTCGCCGGGATCAGCGCCTCGGTGGTGGTCGACACCAAGCTCGACGGGATCCGGATCCAGGCGCACAAGGACGGCGACCAGGTGCTCGTCTTCACCCGCAGCCTGGATGAGATCTCCGAGCGGTTGCCCGGCGTGGTCGAAGCAGTGCGGGCACTGCCGGCCGACCGGCTCATCCTGGACGGCGAGGCGCTGCTGGTCACTGAGGACGGCCGGCCGCGACCGTTCCAGGAGACGGCGTCGGAGACCGCGTCCTCCGGCGGCACCGCGGCCCGGCCGTACTTCTTCGACCTGCTCGCCCACGAGGACGAGTCGCTGATCGAGCTCCCGGGCCACCAGCGGTGGGCCCGCCTCGACGACGTTGTCCCGGAGGCGCTGCGGACCGAGCGCCTGGCCACCTCCGACCCCGCCGCCGCAGCCGCCTTCTTCGATCGGGTCGTCGCCGCCGGGCAGGAGGGCGTCATCGTGAAGGACCCGTCGGCGCCGTACGAGGCCGGTCGCCGCGGCGCGGGCTGGGTGAAGGTGAAGCCCCGGCACACCCTCGACCTGGTGGTGCTCGCCGTCGAGTGGGGTTCCGGGCGACGCCGCGGCCTGCTCTCCAACATCCACCTCGGCGCTCGCGACCCGGACGGCGCCAGCACGGGTCAGCCGTGGGTGATGCTCGGGAAGACCTTCAAGGGCATGACCGACGAGATGCTCGCCTGGCAGACCGAACGTTTCCGCGAGCTCCAGACCGG
>JBFJNH010000108.1:0-8397 GCA_041618295.1 Marmoricola sp. | reverse complement strand
TCGGCGTGGTCGGGGCCCGGGTTCGGGTTCGGGTCGTCCTGCGGGAGCGGGGCCTTCTCGTCGGGGATCGGGTTCGGGTCGGGGTCGACCGGGTCGGGGCTGGTGATGATCTGGCCCGGGCCGGGCTGGTCGGGCTCGGTCGGGGCCATGATGACCGGGCCGGGGTTCGGGGCCGGGGTGTAGGCGTGGGCGGTGCCGGTGGTCGCGGTGAGGGCGGCGACCGACAGCGGGAGGGCGATCAGGGCGGTGCGGGTGATGCGGTTCATGGTGGGTCTCCTCGGGTCGTGGTGCTGGTCGTTGTCGGGTGAGGTTCTGTGTGCTTCTGGAGGTAGGAGCCGCCGGCCTGGGGAGTCCTTGCACTTTTTGCAGAACTTTCGTGCGACGCCGGACTTGTGCCGGTGTGTCCCGGTGGAGTTGCGCCCGCGCCCACGAAATCCCCCGCCACGCGGGAGGTCGTGGACGAAGAGGTAGAACGTGTTCTAGTATTGGAGTCGAACCACCCGACGACGAGGAGATGTCATGAGCCAGGCTGTTCTGGACGGCGTACGCGACCTGCTGCCCACCTTCCGGGAGCGTGCCGACGAGGCAGAGCGCCTCCGTGTCGTCCCCGAGGCCTCCGTCAAGGAGCTCGCCGCGACCGGGTTCTTCAAGCTGCTCCAGCCGAAGCGGTACGGCGGCTTCGAGTCCAGCCCGATCGACTTCTACACCGCCGTCCGCGACATCTCCGGCGCCTGTGGTTCGACCGGCTGGGTCTCCAGCGTCGTCGGCGTCCACCCGTGGCAGGTCGGTCTCTTCGCCGACGAGGCGCAGCAGGCCGTGTGGGGTGCCGACCCCGACGTCCGGCTCAGCTCGTCGTACGCCCCGACCGGCAAGGCGACCATCACCGAGGGTGGCTTCAAGCTCTCCGGCAAGTGGAGCTTCTCCTCGGGCTGCGACCACTGCCAGTGGGTGCTCCTGGGTGGCCTGGTCTTCAACGAGGACGGGAACGTCGTCGACTTCCGGACCTTCATGATCCCGCGCAGCGACTACCAGATCGTCGACGTCTGGCACATGGTCGGCCTCTCCGGCACCGGCTCGAACGACATCGTCGTCGACGACGTCTTCGTGCCCGAGGCGTTCACGCTCTCGATGGGCGAGACCGGTCAGTGCAAGGGCCCGGGCCAGGCCGTCAACACCTCGAACCTCTACAAACTGCCGTTCCACTCCGTCTTCACGACCACCATCTGCACCCCGATCATCGGGATGGCCTACGGCGCCTACGCCGAGCACGTCGACATGCAGCAGAAGCGCGTGCGCGCGGCGTACCTGGGCGAGAAGGCCTCGCTCGACCCGTTCGCCGCGGTCCGGATCGCGCGTGCCTCCAGCGACATCGACGCCGCCTGGGCACTGGCGATGAACAACATCCGCGAGGAGATGGACCTGGTCGAGAAGGGTCAGGAGATCCCGCTCAGCCTGCGCCTCAAGGTCCGCCGCGACCAGGTGCTCGGCACCCAGCGTGCGATCGACGCGATCGACGCCCTCTTCGAGGCCTCCGGTGGGCGGGCGCTGGCGCAGGGGACCTACCTGCAGCGCGCCTGGCGCGACGCCCACGCCGGTCGGGTGCACGCCGCCAACGACCCCGAGCGGGCTCTGCAGATGTACGGCGCGCACGAGTTCGGTCACAAGGTCGACCCGGGGATGTACTGAGCACCATGCCTGCTGACTACTCGAAAGAGGGCACCCGCCGGTCGGCCAAGGCCGGCGACATCACGCTGAACTACTACGAGGCGGGCGAGGCGCGGCCGGAGGTCGGTGCGGGACTGCCGTTCCTGCTGCTGCACGGTGGCGGCCCGGGCGCCTCGGCGTGGAGCAACTTCGGGTCGGCGCTGCCCCGGTTCGCGGAGAACTTCCGCACCCTGCTGGTCGACCAGCCGGGGTTCGGCCAGTCGGACAAGCCGGAGGTGACCGCGAACTACTTCCGGCACTCGGCCGACTACCTGCTGAAGTTCCTCGACGAGATGCAGATCGAGAAGGTCCACCTGCTGGGCAACAGCCTCGGCGGCGGTACGGCGACCCGGTTCGCGCTCTCCTACCCCGAGCGGGTCGGGCGACTGGTCCTGATGGGCCCGGGCGGTCTGTCGCTGAACCTGTTCCACGCCGACCCGACCGAGGGCGTCCAACGCCTGATGGACTTCAGCATGGCCCCCAGCAGAGAAGCACTGCGGCGCTTCATCTCGTCCATGGTCGTCAACCAGGGCCTGGTGACCGACGAACTGGTCGAGGAGCGGTTCGCGGACGCCACCGCTGAGGGATCGCTGGAGGCGATGCGCTCGATGGGTGCCTCCTTCTGGAACCCCGAGTGGGCCGAGGACGGCATGCTGTGGCGCGAGGTCCACAAGCTTCGCAAGCACACCCTGCTGACCTGGGGCCGCGAGGACCGGGTCAACCCGCTCGACGGCGCGCTGGTCGCGCTCAAGACGATGCCGAACGCACGACTCCACGTCTTCCCCAACTGCGGCCACTGGGCGCAGATCGAGGCCGCCGAGGAGTTCGCGACCGTCTGCACCGACTTCCTGGCAGCCCACCGAGAACGAAAGAGCTGAGAGGCCACCGCCGTGTCGATCGACATCAAGTCCATGGGCTACATCCGGGTCGCGAGCACCGACCTGGAGGCGTGGAAGACCTTCGCCGGAAAGGTGCTCGGCGTCGCCGAGGGGCGCGGCCCGAACCCGGAGAACCTCTACTTCCGGATCGACGCCGTCTCAGCCCGGATCGTGGTCTTCCCCAGTGACGTCGACCAGCTCGACGCGACCGGCTGGGAAGTCGCCGACCACGTGGCGCTGCAGAACGCCCGCGAGCACCTCAAGAACGCCGGCGTCGTCTTCGAGGAGGGGACGCCCGAGGAGCTCGCCGAGCGCCGGGTACAGGAGCTGATCCGGTTCACCGACCCGTGGGACAACGTCTTCGAGCTCTTCCACGGCATCACCTACGAGTCCCGCCCGGTCGTGACGCCGTACGCCGCGACCTTCGTGACCGGCGACCAGGGCATGGGCCACATCGTGATCCCGGTCCTCGACGACGTGGAGGCGCTGCGGTTCTACACCGAGGTGCTGGGCTTCCGACTGCGGGACTCGATGAGCATGCCGGGCGAGTTCGTCGGCAAGGAGCCCGGGTCGAAGATCTGGCTGCGCTTCCTCGGGGTCAACCCCCGGCACCACAGCCTCGCCTTCCTGCCGATGCCGAACCCGTCCAAGTGCGTGCACGTGATGCTCGAGGTCGACCAGCTCGACCACGTCGGCCGCGCGCTCGAGCGGGTCAAGAAGTACAAGGCCCCGCTCTCGGCGACCCTGGGTCGGCACATGAACGACGAGATGGTCTCCTTCTACGTCAAGTCGCCCGGCGGCTTCGACTTCGAGTTCGGCACCGAGGGCCTCCAGGTCGACGACGCCCGGTGGGTGGCCCGGGAGAGCACGGCTGTCTCGTACTGGGGACACACGTTCGGTGGAGGTCAGTAGTCCGTGAAGGTCGCGTCGTGATGAAGAATGGGCCCGTGACCACTCCCGCGAGCAGCAGCGTCCCCGAGGGGATGAACGAGAACGCCCGCGAGACCTGGCCGAGCCAGGAGCTGATCGCGTCCTGGCTGGGCAACGAGCTCGACTTCGAGCTGAGGCTCGGCGAGCACACGCCGATCCCCGACGACCCGGAGGCCGCCGCTCGGGCACGTCAGTTCCGCGACGTCCTGGGCCTGTTCTGCAGCGGCGTCACCGTCGTCACCTCGTTCTCCGACGGCACTCCGGTGGGGATGACCTGCCAGTCGTTCTCGTCGGTCTCCCTGGAGCCGCCGCTGGTGATGTTCTCCCCGGCGAAGACCTCCCGTGCGTGGCCGCTGATGCAGCGCGCCGGGTTCTTCTGCGTGAACATCCTCGCCGCGGACCAGTCGGACCTGTCCAACGGGATGGCGACCAAGGGCGAGGAGAAGTTCGACGGGGTCAGCTGGAGCACCGCGACCACGGGCGCGCCCGTCATCGACGGCGTGCTCGGCTACATCGACTGCACCGTGCACCAGGTCGTCGAGGCGGGCGACCACTACATCGTGATCGGCCGCGTGAAGGAACTGGCCTTCGGCGACCGGCGCGACGGTGGGGCTGCTGAGCAGACGTCCAAGCCCGACCCGTTGCTGTTCTTCCAGGGCAAGTACACCCAGCCCCAGGCCTGATCGGGCTCCGGCCGATACCGTTGTCCTCGTGACCCCTCCCGTCTTCCCGGACTCGCCGACGGTCATCGCGGCCACCGAAGGGGCCCTGGCGCGGATAGCGGAGGAAGGCCTCGACGTCGATGCCGACTTCAGCGTCCGGCTGCTCCGCAGCTTCCTGGCGCTCTGCGAGAACCCCCGGACCCGGCAGGGAATGCTGCGGATGGTCCGGGCCTCGGTCGGAAGCGCGCGGGCCGGGCAGGCGTTCTACCGGGTCCTGAACCGCACCGTGGTGAACCCGGCAGCCAAGGCGACCGGCATGCACGCCTCGGCGATGCGGGTCGAGCTCGTCTGCGGTCAGCTGGTGGGTCTGGCGATGATGCGGTACGTCCTCCAGGTGGAGCCGGTCGCCGGAGCGCCCGCGGAGGACATCGTGCGTCAGTTCGCCCCGGCCATCCGGGCGACGCTCCGCGGCGCCTGACCGGATCGGCCCTGTGATCGCCCCTGTGGATCGCCCCGACGGCGGGGCTGTCGGTTCGGCCACCCTGGGTCGATGGATCTCGGCCCGCCGCTCTTCGACCACCACCCGTTCACGCCTGCCACCGCGGCCCGAGCCGGCGTCGGCCGGGCGGAGCTCGAACGGCTGGTACGCACCGGCCGGGCGATCCGGCTGGTCCGCGGCGTCTACCTGGACGCCGAGGCCCCCACCCCGGCCATCGTCCGCGCCCGCGCCCTGGCTCTGGTCGTTGGTCGTCGGCACGTGGTCGTCGACCGGACCGCAGCGTGGGTGCACGGTGCGGAGCCGGACCGCGAAACTCCTGGCGGCACGATCCCGTTGGACGTGCACACCCGGCGACGTCGTCTGGACGGTCCGGTGCGCTTCGGTCCCGGAGACCTCGCCGTCCTCGGCGGGATCCGGTGCACGACGCCGGTGCGCACCGCGGTCGACGTCGCCCGGCACCTGGCTCCCGAACGGGGACTGCCGTTGCTCGACGGGATGCTGGGTGCCGGCTCGTTGGTGCACCACGAGCTGATCGGGGCGACGGCAGCCCTCGACCGGTCGACCGGGGTCCAGGCCCGTGAGCTCGCCGCGATCGCCGACGGTCGCGCCGCTCACGCCGGGGAGTCGGTGCTCCGGCTGCGCTGGTACGCCGCCCGGCTGCCGACCCCGACGCCGGCCGTCCGGGTTGCCGGCGTCCGGCTCGCCCTGGGGTTGCCGACGCACCGCTTCGGCGTGCTCCTCAGCGGTCAGGTCACCGACGCCGACGTACTGCGTTGCTCCCGCCGCGGCTGGCGGGTGCTGCTGCTCGACCGGGCGCGGGTGCTGGCCAGCGACCCGGTCTACCTGATCGCGCATCTGGAACGCGAGTTCCACCAGCACCTGCTCAGCCAGGTCGGCTGAGCCGTGCGCCGCGCCCGCGGCCGGTGCCTGCTCAGAGGCTGGCGATCGCCTCGGCGATGGCCAGGGTGCGCTTCGCGGAGTCGACGTGCAGGTTCTCGACCATCCGGCCGTTGTAGGTGACCACGCCGCCGGTCGAGGACTCGAAAGCCTCGATCAACCCACGGGCGTCCTCGACGGCCTGCTCGGACGGGGCGAACGCCTCGTTGGCACCGTCGACCTGACCCGGGTGGATCAGGGTCTTGCCGTCGAAGCCGAACTGCCGACCCTGCTCGCACTCGGCGAGGAAGCCGTCCAGGTTCTTCACGTCGTTGTAGACGCCGTCGAGGATCGCGACGCCGGCGGCACGGGCGGCCAGCAGCGCCAGCGACAGGGCGGTCAGCAGGGGAGCCCGCCCGGGGACGTGCTCGGCGTACGTCTCCTTGACCAGGTCGTTGGTGCCCATCACCAGCACCGCGAGCCGCGGCGAGGCGGCGGCGATCTCGCGGACGTTGAAGATCGCCTCGGGGGTCTCGACCATCGCCCAGAGCTTGGTGTGCTCGGGGGCACCGGCGGCCTCGATCGCGGAGACCAGGGACAGCACCTCGGCGGCACTGTTCACCTTCGGGACGACGATGCCGGCCGGCCCGGCCTGCGCGGCGACCCGGATGTCCTCGTCGTGCCACTCGGTGCCGATGCCGTTGACCCGGATGGTCAGCTCCCGGTTGCCGTACTCGCCGGAGCGCACGGCCGCTGCGGCGGCCTCCCGCGCTGTCGGCTTGGCCTCGGGCGCGACGGCGTCCTCGAGGTCGAGGATCAGGGCGTCGCACGCGATCGTCTTGGCCTTCTCCAGGGCTCGCTCGTTCGACGAGGGCATGTAGAGAACGGAACGGCGGGGGCGGAACTCAGTCATCGCGGCGCTTTCGTTGAGGTGGCAGGTGTGACGTGTCGAGCTGGCGGTTGTGGCCGGTTCAGTCCAGCACGATGGCGTCGTAGGCGGCCTTGAGGTCGGGATCGATGGCGGCAAGCTCCTCGGCCAGCGCGACCATCACCTTGCACTGCTTGACCGAGGCGTCGTCCTCCATCTTGCCGTCGAGCATCACGGCGCCGGTGCCGTCGCCCATGGCAGCGATGACGCGGCGGGCGTGCTTGACGTCCTCGACGCTGGGGGAGAAGACCTTGTTGGCGATCTTGATCTGCACTGGGTGGAGCGACCAGGCACCGACGCAGCCGAGCAGGAAGGCGTTGCGGAACTGGTCCTCGCAGGCCACCGTGTCCTTGATGTCGCCGAACGGGCCGTAGTACGGGTAGATGCCGTGCATCGCGCAGGCGTCGACCATCCGGGCGATCGTGTAGTGCCACAGGTCCTGCTGGTACGTCGTCCGGGGGCCGTCGTACAGCGGGACGCCGTCGTCGCCGCGCTCGGGGTCCTGACGGACCAGGTAGCCGGGGTGGCCGCCGCCGACGCGGGTGGTCTTCATCCGCCGGTCGGCGGCGAGGTCGGCCGGGCCCAGCGACAGGCCCTGCATCCGAGGGCTGGCCGCGCAGATCTCCTCGATGTTGGCGACTCCGCGCGCGGTCTCGAGGATCGCGTGCACCTGGAGCGGCTTGGTGATGCCGGCCTTCGCCTCGAGCTGGGCCAGGATCCGGTCGATGTAGTGGATGTCCTCGGCGCCCTGGACCTTCGGGACCATGATCACGTCGAGCTTGTCGCCGATCGCCGGGACCAGCGTGGTCAGGTCGTCGAGGACCCAGGGGGAGTCCAGCGCGTTGATCCGGGTCCAGAACTGGGTCGGTCCGAAGTCCGTGCTCTGACCGACCTTCACCAGACCGGCGCGGGAGATCTCCTTGTTCTCGGCCTTGACGGCGTCCTCGAGGTTACCGAGCAGGACGTCGACAGTGCCGACCATGTCGGGGACCTTGGCGGCCATCTTCTCGTTGCCCGGGTCGAAGAAGTGGATCGCTCGGCTGGGCCGGGCCGGGATCTCCCGGAGCGGGGCGGGGGCGCCGACGGCGAGGGGAGCGAAGAAATCCTTGGCAGAACGCATGAGGCGGAAGTTATCACCGGCCTCTACCGGCCGGTATGACGCATCCGACAGGCGACTACTGTTCCCGGGTGGAAGAAATCACACCCGGCGACCGTCCGCACGGCCCGCTCCGCGTCGGCTTCGTGCCCGGTGTCATGCCCGGGAAGTGGGAGAAGGCCTGGATCGAGTGGCACCGGACCACCCGGACCCGGCGCCTGGAGCTGCGGATGGTCGAGGTGGTCGACGCCGAGCGGCTGCTCAGGGCGGGCGAGCTCGACATGTGCCTGGTACGGGGCGAGATCGACCGCGACGGGCTGCACCTCATCCCGCTGTACCGCGAGGTGCCGGTGGCCGTCCTCGCCCGGGAGCACCCGGCGACGGCGTACGACGACTTGACCCTGGCCGATCTCGCCGACGAGCTGGACGTGCTCGCCGAGTTCCCCGAGCTCGACCTGCCGATGGCGGTGGAGACCGTGGCCGCTGGTTCTGGCTACGTGATCGTCCCGATGTCCCTGGCGCGCCTGCACAGCCGCAAGGACGTCGAGTTCCGCCCGGTCACCGATGCTGAGGAGTCGCCGGTCGGGCTGGCGTGGCTGCGCTCCAACGAGGACCCGGGCACCCAGGTGTTCGTGGGCATCGTCCGCGGGCGGACCTCGCGGAGCTCGCGGAGCTGACGGCGGGCTGGGGCCGCCTACCTCAGATCTAGGGCAATCGCCCGATGTCGGCGACTACCTCAGACGGTCAGCGTCGGGGCCATGACCGAGCTGGCCTGCCAACAGCACCCCGAGATGTTCTTCGCCGAGGACCCGCGGGTACTCCGT
>JBFJNH010000107.1:0-8645 GCA_041618295.1 Marmoricola sp. | reverse complement strand
GGTTCACACCGCCGGACGTCTGGCACGCGGTCGAGCACGGCATGCTCGAGGTGAACCTCTGGCACGGGTCGACGGCGAACGTCGCAGCGGGCGACGCGCTGCTCGACGACGCCCTGGCTGCGTTCGCGGCGTACGGGTTGGAGGCGCACTTCGACGAAGGTCGGATCGAGGTTGCTGCGCGCTGGCAGCGCCGACCCGACCCCCGTTGAGTTGACACTCGTGGCACCGTGAGGTCGGGCTTGCGGCGTCCGTCGGGATCAGAACTCCGAACGCGCCCAGGTGAGGACCCCACTCAACGGAGGGGCGCGTGAGGTGAACCACACTCCTCGCGTGAACCCGGATATCTGTGACGTGAAGTCACGTGTAGTGCTTTACATGTGACACGGCGTCTCACTAACCTCGTGGAGTCCGACAACGACGTCACGAGGAGCATCCGCGATGACCGCGACCCAGACCTACGAAGAGAAGCTGCACACCCTCTCCGAGGGTTCCGTGCACCAGCACTTCGACCCGTGGACTGACATCGACTGGGACCACCCGGACTACGCCGTCTCGCACGACGACCCGCGCTGGGTGCTCCCGAAGGCGGACGCTCTCGGCCGCAGCGACTGGTACCAGTCGCTCCCGCTGGACCGTCAGATCGAGATCGGCATCTGGCGCCAGGCCAACGTCGCCAAGGTCGGGCTGCAGTTCGAGAACATCCTGATCCGCGGCCTGATGGAGTACGTCATCGGCCTCCCGAACGGCTCGCCGGAGTACCGGTACATCACCCACGAGGCGACCGAGGAGACCCACCACACCCAGATGTTCCAGGAGTTTGTGAACCGCACCGGGGTCGACGTCCCGGGCGGACCGCGCTACTTCCGGGCGGTTGCGCCGTTCCTGCCGCTGGCCGCCCGCCCGCTGTCGCTCGTCTTCTTCATGGGGGTCCTCGCCGGTGAGGAACCGATCGACCACCTGCAGAAGGCGATCCTGCGCGAGGGTGAGGACCTGCACCCGTTGCTCCAGCGGATCATGCAGATCCACGTGGCCGAGGAAGCCCGGCACATCTCGTTCGCGCACGAGTACCTCAAGCGCAACGTGCCCAAGGTCGGCCCGGTCCGCAAGGCCGTGCTGTCGGTGGTCCTCCCGGTGGTCATGCGCGTCCTCGGCGACGCGATCATGGTGCCCGGCAAGGAGATGACCCGCGACGTCGGAGTCCCGAAGAAGGTCCTCAAGGAAGTCTTCTGGGACAGCCCGGAGGCACGCGTGATGCTCCGCGACGTCTTCTACGACGTCCGCGCCCTGGCCGCGGAGCTCGACCTGATGAACCCGGTCTCCCGCCGGGTCTGGAGGGCGCTGAAGATCGACGGTCCCGCCGCCCGGTTCCGCAGCGAGCCGGTGAAGCCCTCCGCCCAGGCGGCGTGAGCGATGCCGTACGTCGTCACCCAGTCGTGCTGCAGCGACGCCTCCTGCGTCGTCGCGTGCCCGGTCAACTGCATCCACCCGGCGCCCGGTGAGCCGGGGTTCGCCGAAGCCGAGATGGTCTACATCGACGCCGACAGCTGCGTCGACTGCGGTGCCTGCGTGACGGCCTGCCCGGTTGACGCGATCAAACCGCACACCAAGCTCACCAGCGCCGAGCTCCCGTTCCTGGAGCTGAACCGGCTCTACTTCGCCGAGAACCCGCACGCCGACCGGACTCCGCTCGCGGTGGTGCCGCCGACGCGCACGGTCGAGGCCGGCGGCGTCCGGGTCGCCGTGGTCGGCGCCGGACCGGCGGGTCTGTACGCCGCCGACGAGCTGCTCAAGCACGCAGGCGTCAGCGTCGACGTCTACGACCGGCTCCCGACGCCGTACGGGCTTGCTCGGGCCGGGGTGGCACCGGACCACCAGCACACGAAGCAGGTGACCCGGCTCTTCGCCGCGATCGAGGGTCAGCCCGGTTTCCGCTACCGGCTCAACGTGGAAGTCGGGCGGGACATCGGCCACGACGAGCTCGCCGCCCACTACGACGGGGTCATCTACGCCGTCGGAGCCTCCAGCGATCGGACCCTCGGGATCCCGGGCGAGGACCTGCTCGGCTCGATCTCCGCCACCGATGTCGTGGCCTGGTACAACGGCCACCCCGATCACCAGGACACCCCCGTCGACCTGGGCGCCGAACGGATCGTCATCGTCGGCAACGGCAACGTCGCGCTCGACGTCGCCCGGATCCTCACCGCGGACCCGGACGCGTTGCGAGCCACCGATATCGCCGACCTGCCACTGGCCACCCTGCGCGGCAGCCGGGTCAGCGAGGTCGTCGTGCTCGGGAGGCGCGGCCCTGCCGAGGGCGCCTTCACGATGCCTGAGCTGGTCGGGCTCGCCGGGCTCGAGGACGTCGACGTCGTGGTCGACACGGGCGGCGAGCCGATCGTCGCGGACAGCGCGAAGACGCGCCTGCTCGCCGAGCTCGCCCGCCGTACGCCGGTGCCCGGCCGCCGCCGGATCGTCCTCCGGTTCGCGACCGCTCCGGTCCGGGTCCTGGGCGAGGACCACGTCACCGGCCTGGAGGTGACCCGCACCGCGCTGGTCACCCGGGACGGTCGCACCGAGGCCGTGGCCACCGGGGAGACCGAGATCATCGAGACCGGGATGGTGCTCCGCTCGGTCGGCTACCGGGCCGTGCCGATCCCCGGCCTCCCGTTCGACGACGCCACCCACACGGTTCCGCACACCGCGGGCCGGGTCCGGCCGGGGACCTACGTGGCCGGTTGGGTCAAGCGCGGCCCGAACGGGTTCATCGGAACCAACAAGTCCTGCGCGGAGGAGACCGTTGCCTCCCTCCTCGACGACCTCGAGGCCGGCCGGCTGGACCGGCCCGCCCGGAGCGTCGAGGACCTGGAGCGAGCCCTGGGCGG
Source organism: Marmoricola sp. (assembly GCA_041618295.1). Lineage (GTDB taxonomy): Bacteria > Actinomycetota > Actinomycetes > Propionibacteriales > Nocardioidaceae > Marmoricola. The sequence continues at coordinate 5,763 of JBFJNH010000107.1, read as the reverse complement.
AACGGAGGTCATCGACCTCGACGGGTGGCGTGCCCTGGACCGTGCCGAGGTCGCCCTGGGCGCTGCGATCGGTCGGCCGCGGGTCAAGGTGCTCGATCGCGACGAGATGGTCCGGATCGCGACCGCGGGTCGGGGCCTGCGGCGCAACGAACGGGCCAGGCGGGTTCTCGGCCGGGTCTGAGCACCGGCGGATCCGGTGACGCCCTACGCTGGGGGTCGTGACCAGCAAGCCTCCCTCGGCGTCCGACGGACGCGACGAACGGTGGGCGGCGCATCGCGAGGAGCGGCGGGCCCAGATCCTCGACGCCGCGATCTCGGTCATCGAGCGCACGCCGGAGGGCGAGGAGATCCACGTCCGGCAGATCGCGCAGGAAGCGGGTCTCGGTCGCGCGGTCCTGTACCGCCACTTCGCCGACAAGGCGGACCTGGACCGCGCGGTGCAGCGCCGCATCCTGCAGATGCTGATGGACACCCTGGTCCCCGAGTTCGAGCTGAGCGGCACCATCGACCAGATCATCCGACGGATCGTGTCCGCCTACGTGTCCTGGGCCGACGCCCACCCGGCGCTGCACCGGATCGGTGCCGCGGAATCGCAGGACGGCGACCGGCTCGACGACGTGATGCAGACGACCAAGCAGATCGGCGACCTGATCGCGATGCTGGTGACCTCGGGCGCCAGCCTCCTCGAGGTCGAGCTCACCGACGAGGACCGTCAGATCCTGGACCCGCTCGTCTTCGGCATCGTCGGTCAGGCGGTCGGCACGGTGCGGTTCTGGCTCGCCCGCGAGTCCAGGGTCCCGTCGGTCGAGGTGCTCGCCGCCCACCTGGCCCGGTCGGTGTGGTTCCAGATCGACGGCCACGCCCGGGACCGGGGCGTGGTGATCGATCCCGCGACGTCCCTGGACGACCTGATCCTGGCCTCGGTTCGCGACAGCTGAAATTCCTGGAGCGCGATTCGGCTCAGGTCACCCCCGAAAAGTGCCGATAGGGGCTCCGAGGGGGTCTCTGCCGAGACCCCGGAGGAGTTAAGCCATGAAGCAGACCACCAAGGGCGCGCTGGCCGCCGCTGCTGCCGGAGCACTGCTCCTGGGCGGCGCGGGATCGCTCGCCTACTGGAGTGACAGCCAGACCGTCACCGGCGGTGCGATCAGCTCGGGCACCCTTGCGCTGACCCAGGAACCCGGCCAGGTCTGCACCGCCTGGACCCTCGACTCCGCAGGCGGAGCGACCGCCTACACCCCGGGGGTCACCCTCGTCGTCCCGGGCGACGTGATCACCAAGACCTGCGACTACACGGTGCACGCGAGCGGGGAGCACCTGACCGCCGACCTGACCATGGACGCGACGTCGATCACCGGCGCCAACGACCTCTCCGCAGCCCTGACCCCGGCGGCGGCGTACACGCTCGACGGCAACGTGGTGGCGACCGGCGAGGACATCACCGCTGCGAACGACGGCCAGGTCGTCAACGCAGAGATCTCGGTCACGTTCGAGAGCGCGACGTCCGGACTGACCGCCCAGGGTCTCACCGCAGGGCTGGACGACATCGTCGTCAGTCTGGTTCAGACGCACCCCTGACCGGGGCCCGCCGCGGCCGGAGAGGGGGACCCGTGAGCACGCTAGGCGCACATCGGCACCGGGCCCGGCGGGGCGTCCTGACGCGGGCCGTCTGCTGGGTGCTGATCGGGTCGGTCGCGGCCGTGGTCGCTGCCGCCGTCCTGGTCCCGCGTCTCGGCGGCGGGACGCCGTACGTGATCCTGACCGGGTCGATGCGCCCCACGCTTGCTCCGGGCTCGCTGGTGGTGACCCGCCCGGTCGCCCCGGCGGAGATCGGCCTAGGGTCGGTGATCACCTACCAGCGCGCGTCGGGCGAGCCGACGGTCGTCACGCACCGGGTCGTCGCGCAGGGCGTGAGCGCCATCGGGGAACCCGTCGTGCGCACCCGGGGTGACGCGAACCCGGTGGTGGACCCGGGTTGGATCCGCCCTGTCCAGATCCGCGGCGAGCGCTGGTACGACGTCCCGTACGTCGGGTACGTCAGCACCCTGCTGTCGTCCTCGGCACGGCAGTGGTTGCAGCTCCTGGTGGTCGCCGGACTGCTCCTCTACGCCGCCTACATGCTCACCGCCGGTGTCCGGCTCCGATTCCGGCCCCGGTTCCGAGAGGCCGCCCGATGACGCCGCGGCTCCGGGCGACCGTCCTCGGGCTCGTCCTGGGAGTAGCGGCCGCGCTCGTGACTGCAGTCGCCCCGGCGACGGCTGACGCTCGCGGGGGAGCGGTCCTGGTCAGTCCGGACGGCTCCACCTGGTCCGCGGACCTGCCGGCGCCGCTCTTCGACCCGGCGGTGCGCTGGGTTCCCGGTGACAGCAGGACCTCGTCCTTCTACGTCGAGAACCGCGGATCGACCCCCGCCGAGGTCGGTCTCCAGGTCTCCGCCCAGGATGGTGACGCCCTGCTGGGCCCGGGCTACGTGGACCTACGGGCCCGGGTTGCGGGGGGACCCTGGACGCCGGTCGGCGAGAGCGTCGGACCGCCCTTGGACTCGATCGCGATCGGGGTCGGCGAGAGCCGCCGCGTCGACGTCCGGGCCGGACTGCGGGCCGCGGCCGACAACCTGACCCGGACGTCCGTGGTGGCGCTCACGTTCGTCGTACGTCTCAGCGAGAAGGTGCCGCCGGCAACGACGATCCCCGACACCGGTGCACCCGGGCTCCGGGGTCCGCTGCTGGTCGCAGCCCTCTGTCTCGGGGGCGGCCTGGCACTGGTCCGACGGACGGCAGGGGCACGTCATGGCTGAGCACCGCCGGCAGCACCGGCGACGCCGACCGCGGCGGCGGCTGCGCGCTGCACTCGGCCTCGGGGTGCTGGCGCCGGTCCTCGCGGTCGGCAGCTTCGCCTTCTGGACCGATGACGTCACCGTGTCCGGGACGACGTTCACCGCCGGCGTCCTCGACCTGCAGGTGAACGCCTCCGACGCCTACGTCACGAGCACGCTCGGCATGTCCGGGACGCCGATGCTGCCCGGGAACACCTCGGCCGAGGTGCTCACCGTCAAGAACAACGGCACCGTGCCGCTCAAGTACACCCTCACCGGCGGACTGGGCGGAGCCGACGCTGCGACGTTCAACACCGCGGCGGTGCTGAGGCTCACCATCGTCGCCGGGGGCACCATCTCGGGCAGCGGCAACGCAGCGACCTGCACCGGTGGCTCGACCATCTACGGTCCGACGGCGCTGACCGACGTCGCCTCGACCGCGATCATCGGGACCCGCCGCGGGCCGATCGCGGTCGCGGGGACCGAGGCGCTCTGCTTCCAGATCAGCTTCGACGCCGCTGCTGCCAATAGTCTCCAGGGGAAGACCGCGACCGCGACGTTCACCGCGACCGGAACCTCGGACGTGAGCTGATGCGCGCGGTCGTCGGGCGACTCCCGGACAGGTTGCTCACCGCGGTCGCGGTTCTCGGCGGGCTGGCGTTGCTGGCGACCGTGGTCGGGTTCGCTGCCGGGGTCCGTCCGGTCTACCTGCGCTCGGGATCGATGGGGCCGACGATGCCGACCGGGACCCTTGCCTTCGCCACGGAGGTCTCCGCGGCGGAGCTCGAGGTGGGGGACGTCGTCTGCGTCCGCACCGGCACCGGTCTCCGGGTGACCCACCGCGTGGTCGCGATCGAGGTGTTCGGTGGCGAGGCGGTCCTGACGCTCAAGGGCGACGCCAACGCGACCCCGGACGCGGAGACGTACCGGGTCTCCGCTGCCTACCGCGTGGTCGGTCACGTCCCCTTCCTGGGGAGGCTGGTGGCCGCCGCAGTGCGTCCGTGGGGGATGGCCGTGCTCGGCGGCGTGGCCGTCGGACTGCTGCTGGTCCTCGGTCGAGGTGACGGAGGGCGTCCACCAGGAGCGGGACCGCCGACCAGACGACACCGGCGACCCTCCGGACGGCACCGCGCGGTGGTCGCCTCCGGGGTGGCTACCGGGGTGGCGCTGGCCGTCCTCGGCCCGGGTCAGGTGACCGGAGCCTGGGCGGCACCGTGGACCGACGGCGTCGCCGTCACCGGCACCACCCTGACGGCCGGAACCGTCGCGACGCCGGCGACCTTCAGCTGCGGTGCGCTCGGCCTGCTCTCGGTGCAGTTCACCTGGTCGGCGGTCGCCGGGGCGACGAACTACACGTTGCACTACGGCAGCGGCGGTTCGCAGACGTCCACGGTCGCCGGTACCTCGGCGACGCTGACGACTGCCATCACGGGAGGGACGGCCTGGGTGGTCGCGAACCGAAGCTTCGGTGGCGTCACCTGGAGCTCGGGGGCATCGAACACCCGGTCGTACACGGTGGCCGTGGTCAGTCTCTGCAGCTGACGCCGAGCCTGGAACAATGGTGCGGTGGCCACCCCGACGATCGGCGTCTTCGCGCTCCAGGGCGACGTGCGCGAGCACCTCCGGACGCTCGACGACCTCGGTGTGCCGACGCTCGCCGTCCGACGCCCCGAAGAGCTCGAGCGCTGCGACGCGCTGGTGATCCCCGGCGGCGAGAGCACGACGATGTTCAAGCTCGCCCGGACCTTCGAGCTCTTCGAGCCGCTCCAGAAACGGATCCGCGGCGGGATGCCGGCCTTCGGTACCTGCGCCGGGATGATCATGCTCGCCGACCGGATCACCGGGGGAACGGCCGACCAGGAAACGGTGGGCGGCCTGGACATCACGGTGCGACGGAACGCGTTCGGGCGTCAGGTCGACTCGTTCGAGGGAGAGCTGGACTTCGTCGGCCTGGACGGCCCGGTCCACGCGGTCTTCATCCGGGCCCCGTGGGTGGAGGAGGTCGGCGACACGGTCGAGGTGCTCGCCCGGGTCTCCGACGCCCCCCACGGCAACCCGGCCGCCGCAGGTAGGATCGTCGCGGTCCGTCAGGGACCGCTGATGGCGACGTCCTTCCACCCCGAGGTGGGCAGCGACCGTCGCATCCACCAGGTCTTCGTCGACCTGGTCTCCGAACACGTGAGGAAGGTGGGCTGATGTCGGGCCACTCCAAGTGGGCGACCACCAAGCACAAGAAGGCCGCGATCGACGCCAAGCGCGGCAAGATGTTCGCCAAGCTGATCAAGAACATCGAGGTCGCGGCGCGGATGGGCGGGGGAGACCCGACCGGCAACCCGACGCTGTACGACGCCATCCAGAAGGCGAAGAAGTCCTCGGTCCCCAACGACAACATCGACCGCGCGGTCAAGCGCGGTTCCGGGGCTGAGGCGGGCGGCGCCGACTACACCACGATCATGTACGAGGGCTACGGCCCGAACGGCGTCGCGCTGCTGATCGAGTGCCTCACCGACAACAAGAACCGGGCCGCGATGGAGGTCCGCACCGCGATGACCCGGAACGGCGGGTCGCTCGCGGATCCGGGTTCGGTGGCGTACCTGTTCCACCGGATGGGCATCGTGATCGTTCCCAGCGAGCAGGACGGCAAGACGGTCACCGAGGACGACGTCCTCGAGGCGACGATGGATGCCGGCGCCGAGGACGTCAACGACCTCGACGGCGCCTTCGAGGTGGTCAGCCAGGCCACCGACCTGGTCGAGGTGCGCTCTGCGCTGCAGGCGGCCGGGATCGACTACGACTCGGCGGACGCGAACTTCGTCCCGTCGATGCAGGTCGCGCTCGACGAGGAGGGTGCGGCCAAGGTGATGCGCCTGATCGACGCGCTGGAGGACCTCGACGACGTCCAGAACGTCTTCGCGAACTTCGACATCCCCGACGAGATCATGGCGGCG
>JBFJNH010000106.1:0-8767 GCA_041618295.1 Marmoricola sp. | reverse complement strand
CGAGGCGAAGGTGGTCAGCAGGTGGGTCCACTCCCCGGCCGCGAGTCCGGTCTCCTCGCGGAGCTCCCGCCGGGCGGCGTCCAGCGGGTCCTCCCCCGGCTCGTCGAGCTTGCCCGCGGGCAGCTGGATCATCCGGCGCTGTACGGCGTGCCGGTACTGGCGCAGGATCACCACCCGGTCGTCGTCGTCGATCGCCAGCACCACGACGGCGCCCGGGTCCTCGACCACGATCCGGGCGAAGGCGTGCTCGGGCTCCCCCGGCACGTGCAGGGTGTCCTCGCGGACGTTCACCACCCAGCCGGTCTCGTAGACGTACTCCGAGCCGGTGAGCGGCCAGGACTGGGGCTGGTCGGCCAGCGAATCGCCGGGAGCCTCAGTCATCGTCGCTACGACGCCGCAGCCCGGACTCGTCGATCGGGATCCGCAGCTCGCGCTGCCGGGTGATCGCGGCTCCGACCAGGCCCGCGAACAGCGGGTGCGGCCGGGTCGGCCGGGAGCGGAGCTCGGGGTGCGCCTGGGTGGAGACGTAGTAGGGATGCACGGAGGCGGGAAGCTCGACGTACTCCACCAGGTTGTTGTCCGGGGACGTGCCGGAGAAGACCAGCCCGGCTTGCTCGAGCTTGTCCCGGTAGGCGTTGTTGACCTCGTAGCGGTGGCGGTGCCGCTCCTCGACCTGCGCCGCCCCGTACGTCGCCCGGACGACCGAGCCTTCCACCAGGTTCGCCGGGTACAGGCCCAGGCGCATGGTGCCGCCGAGGTCACCAGCGCCCTCGACGAACGCGTGCTGCTCGGCCATCGTGGCCACCACCGGCTCCGCGCAGTCCGGGTCGAACTCGGTCGAAGCGGCCTCCAGCAGCCCGGCTTCGCTGCGGGCGTACTCGATCACCATGCACTGCAGGCCCAGGCAGATGCCGAGCGTCGGGATCTTGTTGGTGCGCGCGAAGGTGAGCGCGCCGAGCTTGCCCTCGATGCCGCGGATCCCGAAGCCGCCGGGGACCAGGACGGCGTCGACGTCGGCGAGCGCCTTGGCCGCCCCTTCGTGGGTCTCGCAGAGATCCGAGGGGATCCAGGACACGTTGACCTTCGCCTTGTGGGCGAACCCGCCGGCGCGGAGCGCCTCGACGACCGAGAGGTACGCGTCGGGCAGGTCGATGTACTTGCCGACCAGACCGACGGTGACCTCCTCGTCGGGGTGGTGCACCCGCTCGAGCAGGTCGTCCCAGAGGGTCCAGTCGACGTCGCGGAACGGCAGGTTCAGCCGCCGTACGACGTAGGCGTCCAGGCCTTCCTTGTGCAGCACCTTGGGGATGTCGTAGATCGACGGGGCGTCGGCCGCGGTGACGACGGCCTCCTGGTCGACGTCGCACATCAACGAGATCTTCTTCTTGATGCCCTCGGGCAGCTGCCGGTCGGCACGGCACACGATCGCGTCCGGCTGGATACCGATGGAGCGCAGCGCGGCCACCGAGTGCTGGGTCGGCTTGGTCTTCAGCTCCTGGCTCGGGCCGATCCACGGGACCAGGGAGACGTGCAGGAAGAAGACGTTGTCCCGGCCGAGGTCGTGCCGGACCTGGCGAGCGGCCTCGAGGAACGGCAGCGACTCGATGTCACCGACGGTCCCCCCGATCTCGGTGATCACCACGTCGACGTCCGGCCCACCCATGGCCCGGATCCGGTCCTTGATCTCGTTGGTGATGTGCGGGATCACCTGGACCGTGTCACCGAGGTAGTCACCGCGGCGCTCCTTGGCGATCACGGTCGAGTACACCTGGCCGGTGGTGACGTTGGCGATCTGGTTCAGGTCGGTGTCCAGGAACCGCTCGTAGTGCCCCACGTCCAGATCCGTCTCGGCACCGTCGTTGGTGACGAACACCTCGCCGTGCTGGAACGGGTTCATCGTGCCCGGATCGACGTTGAGGTACGGGTCGAGCTTCTGCATCGTGACCCGCATCCCGCGCGACTTCAGCAGGCTGCCGAGACTCGAGGCGGTCAGCCCCTTGCCCAACGAGGAGGCGACGCCGCCGGTAACGAAAACGTGCTTGGTCGGCTGGCTCGGTGCCAAGGTGACTCCCGTGGTCGGTTCGCAAGAGGTGCGGCTGTGCAGGAAAACTCCTACATCTCCACGGGGTTCAACCCTATCAAGGAATTCGCCCGGTACCGGTACGACGCACCCGGTGGCCTAGCCGAGCGGCGGCACGGCGCCGTCCGCGGCCGAGGTGCCGCCGTAGGAACCCACGGTCCCCCGGATCCGAGCCGCCAGGGCCAGTACCGCCGAGATCCGGGCACCGGCCAGCTCGACCGAGTCGACGGTGGAGAGGAGTCCCGCGGGCGTTCCCGAGCCGCGGAGCAGACCCAGGACCCCGTCCTGGTCCGTCGTCCCGGTCGGCCCGGCGACGACCACCCGGGCCCGACCTGCGTAGCCGCGGACCAGGTCGGCCAGCACCTCCGCGGTCTCGTCGCCGTCGTCCGGGCCGGCGACGACCAGGGTCAGCGCGGCCCGGCGGGTGACCTGAGCCGCGTCGTCGACCAGGTCGGCCGTCTGGAAGCCCGCGACGATGCCGAGCCCGGTCTCGTCGTACGGCGCCTCCTTGCTCCTCGCGGTAGGCGGGATCCCGATCGAGCGCGCGAGCAGGAACCCGAATCGCTCGTACCCGTTTCCCCCGTCCGGCACGGCCAGGTTCTCCTGGGCCGCCAGCTGGCTCGTCAACGCAGCGACCAGCTGGCGCTGCGCGGGATCCCCGAGCGACTCCGCGAGCCCCACATCCGCCGTGATCCGGCCGCCGGCGGTGGCCACCAAGGTGCGGAACGCGGCCACCGTCTCCGGGTCGGCGCCGGGCAGGGTGACCAGCGCGACGGTCCGCGCCTGGAGAGCGCCCCGGACCAGGCGCTGGGCCGTGCCGTCCTGGAAATCAGCACCGAACTCCGCGGTGCGGCTGAGAGCAGCGACCCGTTCCTCGAGGTCGGCGACCTGGTTCTGCTGGGCCGCCAGCTCCCGGGCCCGCCGGTCCTGGTCCTCCTGGAGCGGCCCGGCCCCGATCGCGATCCCGAGCGCCAGCACGAGAGCCGCCATCGCGGCCCGCAGGACGAAGACCTTCATCGGCCGATCCCGAGGTCGTCGAGGGCGTTGCCCCACCAATCGTTGCCGATCGGGGTGAGGGCGACGGAGATCGCGACCACGGAAAGGGCGGCGACCAGGACCAACGCCAGCTGCCAGGGGCGTACCCGGCCCGTGTACACCTGCGGCAAGGCGTCGGCCTCGACCAGGATCGACCCCACCTGGAGACGGGTGACCACCAGGCTTGCCTGATCGCTCCGACCACGGTCGATGAAGTCGGCCAGCGTGGCCGGACTCCCGACCGGCACCACGAGCCTGGCGCCGGCACGTTGCGCCATCAGCAGCGCCAGATCCGTCCCGGTCACGCTGCTCTGGACCGGGTGGACGGGGAGGTTCCGCTTCTCCAACTGCCTCCGGGCGGCGTCTCCGCTCCCGGTCAGGACGACCTCGCGGCACCTCCCGAGCACCTTCTTGCCGACCTCGCCGAGGCCGCTGAGAACGACCACGTCGGGCCGGAGCCGACGCTGGACCAACAGCACGGCACCGCTGTCCACCCCGATCAGCACCGGCTTCTGCTGGCGGATGAAGCGCCGCAACCGTTTCAGGTCGGTCAGCTGCGCTCCCGGTCCGACCACGAGGACAGCGCGGCCGTCGACCCGGGCGCGCAGCTCCGGCAAGCCGGTGCCGTGCAGGACAACCGCTTCCTCGCGGCGCAGGAACTCGCTGGTGGTGTGCGCGAAGCTGTCCAGCTGGGTGGCGAGCCCGGCCCGGGCCTCCTCCATCCGCTGGGACACCTCGGTCGCGGTGACCCGGTGCACGTCGAGAACCACCACGGCGCCGTCGTACAGGGAGGTCTCGTCGAGCCGGAGCACGGCACCGTCACGCAGCGCAAGAACGCCGTCGCGCTCGGCCTCGAGCAGCACCACACCACGCTCGGCGAGCACCTGCGGGCCGAGATTGGCGAAGCGTCCGGAGATGAACTCCGTCGCGTTCAGCACGGCGAACGGCTTCCGCTCCGCGAGTACGCGGGCCGAGGCGGCGTCCAGGTCGCGGTGGTCGACCACCACCAGGTCGTCCTCCTGGACCCGCCCCGACTGCGAGCGCAGATCTCGCAGGACGCGGACGGTTGCCACCCGGCCGGGCGGTGCGGACGCGGCGCCAGGCCGCTTCGGGCTCAGTCGTGGGGTGGGGCTCATAGCCACGTCATGCTTGCACGGAGCGCGCCGGACATGTCGGACCTGGGTGGTGTCGGCCTGTCAGCGCTCGGATCGGGACGCACGCGCCTGCTGCGCGACGTCCAGGAGCTCCTGGGCGTGGGCCATGGCGGTCTCGGATGCCTCCAGGCCGGCGAGCATCCGGGAGAGCTCGCGGACCCGGCCCTCGTCGTCCAGAACGTCGAGCCCGGAGGTGGTCACCCGGCCGTCGCTGCTCTTGGCGACCACGATGTGCCGGTCGGCGAACGCAGCCACCTGCGGGAGGTGGGTGACGACGAGCACCTGGGCGGTAGCCGCGAGCGCCGCGAGCCGACGGCCGATCTCGACCGCCGCCTTGCCACCGACACCGGCATCGACCTCGTCGAAGACGAACGTCGGCACCGGGCTGGTGCCGGCCAGCACGACCTCGATCGCCAGCATCACCCGGGAGAGCTCGCCGCCGGAAGCGCCCTTGTTCAGCGGCCGGGGCTCGGAGCCCGTGTTCGCGGCCAGCAGGATCTCGACCTGGTCGACGCCAGTGGCGGTGAACCGCCAGGTACCGCCGCCGAAGGCGAGTCCGTCCGGATCCTCGGTGCGGCTGATCCGGATCTCCACCCGGGCGTGCGGCATCGCGAGCGCGGTGAGCTCCTCGCTCACCGCGGTCGCCAGCGCGTCGCCCGCGGTCCGTCGGGTCGCCGAGATCCGCTCGGCCAGGTCCGCGAGCCCGGCCCGCAGCCGGGCCCGTTCCGCACGCAGCTCCTCGACACGGCTCTCGGAGCCGTCCAGGGCCAGGAGGCGTTCGGCCGACGAGGCGGCCCAGGCGAGGACCTCGTCGATCGTTTCGCCGTACTTCCGGGTCAGCCCGGTGAGGGCTGCCCGGCGGTCCGAGACGACGGCGAGCCGCGCAGGGTCGGTCTCGAGGCCGGAGGCGTACGACGCGACGTCCGCGGCCACGTCGGAGAGCAGGTAGCTGACCTCGGCGACCCGGTCGGCGAGCCGCCCGGCGTCCTCGTCGTACTCGCGCACGGACTCCAAGGCGCGGCGGGCGGCGCCGGTGGTGCCGAGCGCATCGGGCTTCTCCTCGTCGGAGGAGAGGGCATCGCGGGCCAGCTCGGCGGCCGTGCGCAGCGTGTCGGCGAACCCCAGCCGCGACTCCTCGTGCGCCAGGCTGACGTCCTCGCCCGGCTCGGGCTGGACCGCCTCGATCTCGGCAAGACCGAGCCGGAGCACGTCGGCCTCCCGGGCTCGTTCGCGGGCGGCGCCGAGGACCTCGGCCAGCTCGGACTCGACCGCTTTGAGCGCCCGGTAACCAGCGGCGTACTCGGTCCTGAGCCCGGAGAGCCGCTCGCCGGCGAACCCGTCGACGGCGGCCCGCTGGGCGTCGGCCTGGAGGAGACGGTGCTGGTCGGACTGCCCGTGGACGGCGACCAGGTGGTCGGCCACGCCCTGGAGCGCGGAGACCGGAACCGAGGCGCCACCGAGGAATGCCCGGGACCGCCCCTCGCTGGAGAGCTGCCGGGCGAGCACCAGGGTGCCGTCCTCGACCTCTCCGCCGAGCTCGTCGGCCTGCCGCGCGACCGGTCCACCGTCAGCGACCGTGACGATGCCCTCGACGCGAGCGGTCTTCGCGCCGGTGCGCACGGCGCCGGCGTCAGCGCGTGCGCCGAGGAGGAGGCCCAGGGCGGTGACCAGCATCGTCTTGCCGGCACCGGTCTCGCCGGTGACCACGTTCAGCCCGGGCCCGAGCTCGAGCACGGATTCGTCGATCACCCCGAGCGAGGCGATCCGGATCTCCTCGATCATGCGGGGCCGTCCTCGCTGCCGGACTTGCGACGACGTTCCGACGAGCCGCGCCACCCCTCCACCGGCAGGCCGAACTTGGCGACCAACCGGTCGGTGAACGGAGCCTCGTGCAGACGCACCAGCCGGACCGGCTTGGTCCCGCGACGGACCTCGATCCGGGCACCCGGAGGAAGTTCGACGGTCCGACGGCCGTCGCACCAGAGCACGCCCGCCCCCTGGGTCTGGGCGAGGACCTCGACGGCGAGCACGGAGTCCGGGGCCACGACCATCGGGCGCGCGAAGAGGGCGTGCGCGCTGATCGGGACGATCAGCAACGCCTCGACGCCGGGCCAGACGATCGGGCCACCGGCCGAGAAGTTGTACGCCGTCGACCCGGTCGGGGTGGCGCAGACGACGCCGTCGCATCCCCAGCGGCTGAGCGGGCGCCCGTCGATCTCGACGACGACCTCGAGCATCCGCTGTCGCGCGGCCTTCTCGACGCTGGCCTCGTTCAGCGCCCAGGTCGAGGTGACCAGCGTCTTGCCCTGGTAGACGTCCACGTCGACGGTGAGCCGGTCCTCGGCGGTGTAGCGGCGCTCGACGATCGCCTCGATGGTCGACTCGATGTCCTCGCTCTCCGCCTCCGCCAGGAACCCGACGTGCCCGAGGTTGACGCCGAGCAGCGGCGTCCCGGACTGGTGAGTGATCTCGGCAGCGCGCAAGATGGTCCCGTCGCCCCCGATCACGACGGCGAGCTCGCACCCCAGGACGGCGTCGTCCTCAGCGACGAACTCGACACCCTCCGCGGGTTCGATGCCGAGCTGGGCGGCCTCGTCGGCCAGGACCCGGACGACCAGATCGTGACTGATCAGCGCGGCGACGACCTTGCGCGCCACGACAACGGCTTCGTCCCGCCCGGTGTGGGCGAGCAGGAAGATCCGGCGTACCTGGTCGGAAGTCACGCTCACAGCCTCTCACCCGTCACCTCGGCGGCGCTGGAGCGGCTCACCTCTGTGGAGATCTCGGCTTCTCCGATGGTGGCCGCACCGGACCGCAACCAGAGGAAGAACTCGACGTTCCCGGACGGTCCTCGCAGCGGACTGACAGCCACCCCGACAGCGCCCCAGCCGCGGGCGGCACCCTCATCGGCGACCTGGAGGACGGCGTCGCGCCGGTGCGCCGGGTCGCGGACCACGCCCCCCTTGCCCAGCCGCTCCTTCCCGACCTCGAACTGGGGCTTGACCATCAGCACCAGGTCCCCCTCCGGCCTGGTCACCGAGATCAGGGCATCGAGCACCAGTCGCAGGGAGATGAACGACAGGTCCCCGACGACGACGTCGACCGGTCCGCCGATCAGCTCCGCGGACAGATCACGGATGTTGGTCCGGTCGTGCACGACCACCCGGGCGTCGGACTGGAGCGACCAGGCCAGCTGTCCGTAGCCGACGTCGACCGCGACCACCTCGGCGGCTCCCGCACGCAGCAGAACGTCGGTGAAGCCTCCGGTCGACGCCCCGGCGTCGAGGCAACGGCGTCCGGCCACCGTGAGACCGGCGGGCGCGAAGGCCGCCAGCGCACCGGACAGCTTGTGTCCGCCGCGGCTGACGTAGTCGGGCCTGTCCGGGTCTTCCCGTACGACGAGGTCCGCGTCGGTGGTGACCGCGGTCGCTGCTTTGCTCGCGGTGTGACCCTGGACCGTCACCCGACCGGACGCGATCAGCTCGGCGGCGTGGTCGCGGGAGCGAGCCATGCCGCGACGGACCAGCTCGGCGTCGAGTCGGAGTCGGCGAGGGGGCACGCCCGCCCCTCAGGCCTGGTCGTCGCCGGCACCGGAGAGGGTCCGGCGCAGCTCCTCGTGGGCCTGCTCGAACACCGCGACGTGCTCGTCGACCGGTACGTCGTCCAACGTGCTCAGCGAACGCAGCACCTCGTCGACGGCCGGGTGGCCGGTCTCGGCCGGAGCCAGCGCCCGGGCAGCGATCTCGGCTTCGGTGTCGGCCAGGACGTCCTCGTCGGACGCGTCGACCGCGTCCTCGTCGGTCGCGTCGACCGCAGTGTCGTCGTGCTGGACCTCGTCCGGGGGCAGATCGGTCATGGCGCAACGCTACCGGGAAGCACCCCCGAGGTCGCGGCTGGTCGGCCCGACGCGTCGCGGTGCTCCCACAGGGCCGCGGCCACCGCCTGCCACCAGTCGTGGAGGTCGCCCGAGCCCGAGACGGTCAGGCGCCCGTCGACGACCTCCGCCGTCCAGCCACCGACCGGCGCGGCGGGCGGGAGGTCGGCAATCGCGGTCATCGGCCGAACCAGGCAGCCGGCGTGACCGCCCACGTAGGTCGGCCGCCGGTCCGCGGCAAGCTCGGCCAGCACCGCCAGCGAGGTCACGCCGCTCATCACCAACAGGCTGTCCCAGCCGACCGCGTGCGCGCCGTCGATGTCGGTGTCGAGCCGGTCGCCGATGACCAACGGCCGTTCGCCGCCGACCCGCTCGAGCGTCTCCTCGAACAGCGGGGGCAGCGGCTTCCCGGCCACCACCGGCTCCCGGCCGGCGAACGAGGCGACCAGGTTGACCAGGGTGCCGTTGCCGGGACCCGGCCCCCGTTCGGTCGGGACCGACAGGTCCAGGTTGCTCGCCACCCAGGGCAGCCCGGAGCGGACCAGGATGGCCCCGTCGATGACCTGCCGCCACGGCATGTCCGGCCCGTAGCCCTGGACGACGGCGGCCGGGTCGTCCTCGGGG
>JBFJNH010000105.1:0-9240 GCA_041618295.1 Marmoricola sp. | reverse complement strand
ACTCGATGACGAACCGCCACCCCAACGACTCGGTGCACATGCTGTTCGGCTGCTCACCCGGGCAGCTGATCGGGCAGAACCTGGAGTCGCTACTCGTCCCGGAAGACCGAGAGGGGCACCGGTTCAACTGGGAGGCGTTCTGGAAGGACCCGTCGGCCCGACCGATGGCCCTGGGCCGAAGCCTCCGGGCTCTGCGTGCCGACGGCCAGGTCATCTACGTGCGGATCGCCCTGATCCCCGACACCACCTTCGTCATCGCGCACCTCTCCGCAGTGACCCGCGCCGACAACCCCGACCCCTCCCCCGAAGCGATCCCGCATTGGGGCTCCCCGCGAATCCCCGAGCAGCACGGAGGCCACTGATGGCACGACAGGCATACTCCCTCGACGTCCTGATGCGCGAGGTCGACGCCCACGCCCCACGGCGCAGCAAGGCCAGCGACGGCGGCCAGGCCTCGCCCGAGCACAGCAAGGCGAACCCGGATAGCGACCACGAAGCCCTCGACGGCGTCGCATGGACCGCCCGCGACATCACCGACGACCCCGCCGGTGGGCTCGACGGGTCCGACCTGTTCCACCGGATCCTGAACCTGATGCGGGAGGGTCACCCGGCGCTGCGGTCCGGGTCCTACCTGATCCACAACCGGAAGATCGTCTCGTTCGACCGCCTCGACGAGGGCCTCCGCGACTACGACGGGTACAACGCCCACCGCCAGCACGTGCACGTCTCCGTCTCCGACGCGCGCTCCGGGTACGACTCGACCCGCCCCTGGAACCTGTGGGCCGACGCGCCCGTGAAGCCGGCCGCACCGAGAACCCCGACGATCGCGGACTGCGTCGACGCCCTCAAGCAGCTCGTCGAGACCTCGGCGAACCCCACGGCCCGCGCCCGGTACGCCGACGCGATCGCGACCCTCGACAACATCGACGCTGGCAACCATGTCCGCGTCCTCACCACGCTCTCCGAAGTCCGCGAGGTCCTGCGGATCAAGGAAGAGGAAGAGGCTGGCGGGCTTAGCAGCGACCAGCTGCAGCGCATCCGCTCCGCCCGCGACCTGCTCGCCAAGATCTGACCGAGCTCGAACCCCTCACAACCGCACCAAGGAGATCCCGATGACCCTCGGAATGGCAGTCCCCCTCCGCAACGCCCGCCTCGACGCGATCACCGCGTTCGCGGGCGCGAACGCCAAGCTGCGGATCTACGACGGGAGCCGACCCGCGACGGGTGGCACCGCGACGACCCTGCTCGCCGAACTCACCTGCAACGCGACCTTCGCCCCGGCAGCGTCCGGCGGGGCCCTGACCCTGAACGCGATCACCGGCGATACGACCGCCGACGCGACGGGGACCGCGACCTGGGCCCGGATCGTGAAGTCCGACGGCACCACCCACGTGGCCGACTGCTCGGTCGGCACGTCGGGCGCGGACATCAACCTGAACACGACCAGCATCGTCGCCGGCGCCGCGGTCACCGTCACCTCCGCAGTCATCACGGAGGGCAACGCCTAACCCTCCCGCTGACCACCGCACCACCGCACGACGCCACCACCGTGACAACGCCAGGAGGTGACTCGTGACTGTTGACACCTACAGCACCGCGGGTTCCTTCACCTGGACCTGTCCTGCAGGCGTCACCAGCGTCGACGTCGAATGTGAGGGTGCCGGCGGAGGCGGCGGAGGCGGCACCCTCATCGCTCGAGGCGGCGGAGGCGGCGGAGGCGGCGCCTATGCCAAGACGACCGCCGTCGCCGTTACGCCGGGCGTCGGGTACTCGGTTGTCGTCGGTGCCGCGGGAGCGGCCGGGGCGAACAACTCCGGCAACGGTGGGAACGGTGGGAGCTCGTCGTTCAACTCGACGACCGTCGTCGCCGCTGGTGGAACCGGCGGTAACGGCGACTCAACCGGCGCTGGTGGCGCTGGCGGGACCACGGCGGCGTCAACCGGGGCGACCAAGACCGCCGGCAGCAACGGCGCGAACCAGTCCGCTGGCGGAGGCGGCACAGGTGGTGCCGGTGCCGCACCGCTCGGTGGTGCTGGTGGTGCTGGCGGCAACCCAGCGACCGCAGGCACCGCCCCCGGTGGTGGCGGCGGTGGTGGTGTCAACGCCCCGACTGCGGGTGCCGCGGGTGGGGTCGGTCGCGTCGTCCTGACCTACACCGCGGCGACCACCGGAACCCTGGCAACCACCCTGGCGGGCGCGACCCTGGCCGCGTCGGGCGCCGAGACGTTCACCGGGACCCTGGCCAGCACCCTCGCCGGAGCCACGCTCGCCGCGTCGGGCCAGCAGACCAACACGGGCACCCTCGCGACCACGCTCGCCGGCGCGACCCTCGCGGCCACGGGGCAGCAGACCATCACCGGGACGCTCGCGACGACACTCGCCGGCGGCACGCTCTCCGCTTCCGGCGAGCAGACCATCAGCGGCACGATGGCCACCACCCTGGACGGTGCGACCCTCGCCGCGTCCGGGACGAACACGCCGCCCCCGGTCAGCGGCACGATGGCCACCACCCTGGACGGTGCGACCCTCGCCGCGGCCGGCCAGCAGACCAACACCGGGACCTTGGCCACCACCCTGGACGGTGCGACCCTCGCCGCGGCCGGCCAGCAGACCAACACCGGGACCTTGGCCACCACCCTCGCCGGCGCCGGCCTGTCGGCCACCGCCGCACTGACGATCACCGGCACCCTCACGACGACCCTCGCCGGCGCTCAGCTCACCGCGATCGCCACCGAGACAGCCACCGGCACCCTCGCGACCACGTTGGCCGGCGCGACCTTGGTCGCGACCGGATCCACCTACGACCCCGGCAGCCTCCGCAACATCGAGGTCTCCGCCCTGGTCGACGGCGCCCGTTGGACAGCAGACATCGCGCTCTCGCCGCGGTCAGCGGCCCTGACCGAACCCACCTGGACCGCCCGAATCGAGGACACATGACCCAGCGCGTGATCTATCGAGGCACCACCGAGTACCTCGACGTCACGGTGACCTGCGACGTCGAACTCGGTTCCCAGGCCGTCGCGATCTCCTTCGACCGCGACACCTGGCTCAACGCGGCATGGATCGGGTCAGCGGGCACGACGCGCACCTGCCGGGTCCTGGTGGCCGACGCCAATCTCCCCGCCGGTCGAGACGCCAACGTCTTCGTGCGCGTTACCGACACCCCCGAGATCCCGGTCATCCTCGCCGGGCCGATCAAGATCGTCTAGGAGGTTCCGATGAACGAGTATCACCGCGAGCTGATCGACAGGGTCGCCAAGACCGCCGCACAGGCGGCCGTGCTGTCGGTCGGCGTCGAGAGCGCCGACGTCGACGCTTTCGCGATCGACTGGCGACTCATGCTCGGCATGTCCGCCGGCGGCGCTGTCCTCGCCTTGCTGACCAACGTCGCGCAGCGCGGCCTGTTCGGGCGCCGGGGATGATCACCCGCCGGCAGGCTCTCGCGCTTGGCTCGCCGTGCGTGGTCGTCCTCGTCGGCTGCGCCGTCGCCGAGCTCGGGCTCCGGATCATCCACCGGATCAGGCCCTTCGGCCGCTGACCCGCCACCTCGTCGAGGTCGTCGCCCCGCCCCGCCCTGGGGGGCGGGGCCGATTTCGTGCGTCTACAGGTAGTCCGCGCAGACCCGACCGACCTCGAGCGTGGCAGCCCGGAAGTCCTCGAGCGTGCTCGTGTCTCCACCCTGGACGGCAACGAGCCCGGCCGCGAGCGCGTCGACGTCTGCCTTCATCGCCGCGGGGACGGTCGGTGCCAACGCCTGGAGTTTCTCGATCAGGCGATCGACGTCGACGGGGTCGGGTCTCGGGAGGTCAGGGTTGCCGCCGAGCCCACCGTAGAACGCGAGTGCCTGCTCGATCGGCGCCGCGTCGCCTCCGAAGGCGAGCTGCTGGCAGGCCTCGGCTTGGGTGAGCGGCACGATCGCTGGTCCCTCCGGGGCGGCTGCTTCGTTAGTTCCACCGCAGGCGGTCAGAGCGGCTGCTAGCGCGAGTGCGCCGAGGATTGATCGCATGCGCGGCAGCCTACGCAGACCCGGGCCCGCCTAGCGGGATTCCCTGACCGATAACGCAGATTATTGGTTTCTGAGCGCGGCGAGCCGCCCAGAACGGCCTCCTCGAGCGTGACATCCTGGCCGAGGAGCACCACCACCGCGGCGCGGCCGCACCTGCAGATCAGCCCATCACCCCTCGGCCGATTACCGGCCCGCGCTGCAGGAGCTCCCGATGACCCCGCTGAACGTAACGCTCAACCTCGAGATCGACCCCTGGCGCGATCTGACGCCCGACACGCTGCCGCTGAACACGGACGGCGGACTCTCCGCCACCCTCGAGCGCGTCGGTGTCCTTCCGGACGGCACCCAGGCCGGCCGCGCGACCGTCCTGATGCTGATCCGGCTCCCCGATGGCCGCCAGGTCGTCGCCGAGACCACCCTGCGCCTGTTCAAGATGGCGGCCGCGGCGATCGCGGCCAGCCCCGTCGCTCAGATGGAGGACCTGTGAGCACCACCGACGACCCGACCGACCCGCGCCTGACCCACGGAGCCGACGACGCACCCGTCCCCCAGGCCGCCACCTACCTCGTGCTCTCCGACGACGAGCGCGCCAAGGGTTTCGTCCGGCCGCTCCGCCTGGCCTACGTGCACGCAACCGAGCTCGGCGGCTGCGGCGCCGTCACCCGGATGAACGAAGCGATCGCCGAGACCTACGCCCGCGACCCCCACTTCTACGGGGCGACGTACTGCGTCGGCTGCAAGATGCACCGACCCGTCGGTGAGCGCGGCGAGTTCTTCTGGGACGGCCCCTACGACCCGGTCACCGGTCGGTTCAAGACCCCGAAGGTCGGCACCTGATGAAGATCGTGATCAAGGCGGGCAACCCCCGAACCGACATCTTCACGATCGACGGCCAGATGGTCGCCGTTCCCTACGACGGCTTCCGCATCGGCTTTACGCCCGACGGTCGGCCGCTCGTCCAGGTGACGCTCTCACCCGACGAGCTCGAGGTCGACCTGACCGACGTCGAGCACGCCGACGTTCCCGAGTTGTCGGTCGTCAACGAGTGCACACGCTGCGCTGCAGGCGTCCGCTGCTGCGGCCTGCACCGTCGCCACGTCTCACCCCACCGGGGATGCATCCTCCGATG
This sequence comes from Marmoricola sp., assembly GCA_041618295.1. Taxonomy (GTDB): domain Bacteria; phylum Actinomycetota; class Actinomycetes; order Propionibacteriales; family Nocardioidaceae; genus Marmoricola. The sequence goes on along the minus strand of JBFJNH010000105.1, from coordinate 4,105 downwards.
ACCGACCAGCTCGTCGACGTCTACCTCGAGCACCTGGTGCACGAGCGCGTCCCCGCGAACACGATCGCGGCCCGCCGGCGCACCCTCCGGTCGGTCGGGAACGCCGGCACCGCGACCCGCGAGGACATCGAGGCGTGGTGGTCGACCAGGACCCACCTCGCGCCATCGACCAGGTCGAACGACCTCGCGAACCTCCGGACCTTCTACAAGTGGGCCCAGCGCTGGGAGCACCGCCCAGACGACCCCACGCTCCGCCTGGACGCCCCGAAGGTCCCGAACGGGCTCCCCCGCCCGATGTCGCGCGCGGACCTCCACAAGCTGCTCGCCGAGCTCGACGACGACCTACGCCGCGCGGTGTGCCTCGGCGCCTACGCCGGCCTCAGGGTCTCCGAGGCCGCAGCCCTGGACTGGGCCGACGTCGACGTCGAGGCGAAGCGCGCCCGGGTCCTCGGCAAGGGCCAGAAGACCCGCCTCGTCGCACTCTCGACGATCCTCATCGACCAGCTGCTCCCCGACACCGGCGGCAACGTGGTCGCCGGCGGCGGGAAGCCGAACAGCCCTGGGCAGCTGCAGCGCCGCGTGAACCGCGCGATCGCCGCGGCGGGCGTCGAGGCGACGTTCCACCAGCTGCGCCACCGGTACGGAACGATCGCCTACCAAGCAACCGGCGACCTGCTCGCCGTCGGCCGACAGATGGGCCACGCCGGGCCGGCGACCACCGCGGTGTACGCGGCCGCGTCCGACGAGGTCGCCGACCGGATCGCCGAAGCCGTCGTCCGCTAACGAGCCTCGGACCGCTTCTTTCTTCGAAGGTTGCAGGCGGCACAGGCGACACGGAGGTTGTCGATGCTGTGCTGGCCACCCTCGACCCACCTGAGTATGTGGTCGAGGTGCAGGCGGTCGGGCCGGTGGATCGCGCTGACGACCACCTGAACGGAGCAGAGCTGGCAGACCATCCCGTCGCGAGCAATAACGGCCTTCCGGACGGCCGCGGGAATCGCGGGCCGGCCTGCCGGCTCAAAGCATCGCTCGCAGACCCAACGGGACCTGTCCGATCGGAACGGGTGCGCCTGCTCGTAGACGTTTGGCTCCGACTCCCAACCGCGGCACGGGGTCTTGTGCGCCCGAATCAACACCCGGCAGTCGAAGCAACGGACCGAGCCGGCCAACCCGCACGAGCAACCCATCAGTCGATGCGATCGAACGATCGGCCGTGCTCGGTAGTGACCAGCTGGGCGAGCACGTAGGCAGCTTCGTCGGGGTCCGGATGGTCGAAGGATAGGACGCACCGGGCCCCGGTGTACACGCTGACGGTCTGGCCGTCTGAATGCACTCTCAGGTCGGTAGCGTTCGCCCCGTAGGCGACGCTCACGCTTCGACCTTGCGCGGCCGGCCCGGGGCCCGGTGCTGGTCGCGGAGCGCGAGCACCGAGCTCCTGGTGAACACCTTCCCGCGGCCCGAGGTCGGGACCTCCTGCAGCCTGCCGGCGCGCAGGTGCTGGCGCACCCGCTCGGCCGAGACCCCGAGGAGCGCCGCGGCGTCCTCGGTGCTGACGATGTCGGGCTCGGTCGTGAACCCTTCGCGAGCTGCGAACTCGTCCTCGGTCATCACCTCGCACGCGATCGCGCCGGCGCCGGCCGCGGTCTCGACGACCGAGAGCGCGGTCGTGGTGGCCTGCAGGAGCGACTCTGCGGGCACGCTGAGCCGCACCTCGAGCCATCCCCGCGCCGACGTGCCCACGGCGACGCTGTACGTCGCGAGAGCGCCCATCAGGTCGTCCGCGTACTGCTCGGCGGTTGCGTTCTTCACTGCGACCTCGACGGTCGCGTTGTACATCTTCATGATCCGGTCCTCACCGTTGCCTCGGTTGCCTTGTTGGTGGATCCTGGGCGGTGAGGACCGGGGCTCTATGTCAGCCCCGGTCCTCGTTCCTTCGGCCTAGGGCGGCTTCTGGAACCCGGCCCGCTTGAGTGCCGCCAGACTGTTCTTCACAGAACGGTGGTCGCTCGGCGTGCCGCTCAGCGTGGTCACCCAGCGACCTTCCAGGTACACCGCGTGGTGCCCCTTCTTGGTGACCTTCACCTCGAAGCCCGCCTTGACCAGCGACTTGAGCAACTTCCTCAGGTCCTTGTCCATCTGTATCACCTCCTCTCCCGTTCCGACAAGAGAAAGTTACCATAAATACTTGGCCTAGCACAAGGGTTTAGTGAGGGAACCTCAGAAAGTTTTCACGCCGCCGCGGCCCGCATCGCATCCCGGATCGACCGCTCCGGGATCTGCGTGTAGATCGCGGTCGTCTCGGGCTTCGCGTGCCCGAGCAGCTCCTGCACCGCGCGCAGGTCCTTCTTGTCGGCGTAGGCCACCGTCGCGCACCGGTGCCGCAACGTGTGACAGGTCCAGTCCCCCGGCAACGCCCGCGACACCAGCTTCCCGACGTGCGCCGGCGTCAACGGCCCCGGCCGTGCGTCCGAGGGGAAGATCCACCCCGGCGGGCACTTCCTCAACCGGACCGCGAGCGCGTCCGGCAACGGCACCAGGCGCTCGTGCCCACCCTTGCCGTGCACGATCACCGAGTACCCGACCAGGTCGTCGACGACGTCCTCGCGCCGCAACCGCGAGATCTCCCCGCGACGAAGCCCGCACACCGCGGCGAGCAGGATCATCAACCGCACCCGATCATCGGCGTGCAGCGCGGCGTACCGGTACACGTCCTCCGGGATCGGCCGCGGCACCCCCCGCGGCACCTTCACCCGCGGCATCAGCAACGCCGGGTTATCCGGCCTCCGCCCGACGCCCTGACCCCAGGTGTAGAACGACCGCAACGACGCCCGGTACGCACGCATCGTGTTCGGCTTCCACCCCCTCGAGCCCAACCAGTCGACCAGCTGCTCGGCCGAGACAGTCCAGGGGTCAGAACCGACCTCCCGGACCACGCGGGTTACGTGGTAAACCCGCTGAGCGATCGTGTCCGGCGTGTTGTTCGCAGCCGCCATCCATCGAGCCCACTGCGCAATGTCCTGCATCGTTCCTCCATCAGGCAATGGCCCACCACGAGGGCATTCGACGGAGTCAAGCAGCATCAGACCGTCCGAGTCTCGATAAAGTCGGGTAACGTTTCGGTCTCGTTCTCAGGCCGCCGAGGACCGGCCCAGGACCTCCGCCCGAGCGACGACGTCCCGGCAGGCCTGGCAGTCGACGAGGCCGAGCTCGCCAACCTGGATCACGTCCTCAGCGCCGCACGCCGCCACGGGCAGCAGCGGCCACATCGAGTAGTGCCTCATCGGGCACCGCCTCGAGCAACCTCGCGCACAACCGCCCGGCCGACGCCGATCAGGGCGACACCGACGATCAGCCCGATCACGCTGCACCGCCGCGCGCTAGGGAGAGGTGACGCGGGCGTTGGCCGGTTCGACTGCGCGCGACCGCGATCGGCACTACGTTCATCCCGCGACCGCTAGGCACGTCCTCGTCGACGAGGCGCAGGTGGCTCTGAATCAGCGGGTTCGGGGTTCGAGTCCCTGACGGCGCACCATCGCTTGTTCCACTCCTCGAATCCGGGGAGTTCGCCGGTCAGCTCGTCCAGCGAAACGGCGAAGTAGTCCGCCAGTGTGCGGGCCTCCGACAGCGTGAAATCGCTGTGCAGGCGCATCTTTGCGCTGATCGTGGCCGAACTGATCCCGAGCAGCCGCCCGATCTCGCGACCGCTGATCTGTGCGCGGAAGCGCAGCGTGTTGAGGTTCTCCACGACCAAACGGTCGGCAGTTGTCTCCAGTGAGGCAGTCATAGATCAAGGATAGGTGGTCTAGTTGAAACACCGGAAGGTCTTGCACTGATCGGATTTCCTAGCAACGATCTGCGCAGCGCCCCGGAGAGGCTGGGGCCGAGCAAAGGATCGGCAAATGGCTGAGATTGTGATCGAGGGGATCAACCTCGGGTACACCGAGAAGGCGTACGACTTCGTGGACGAGTCGGGCGAGCGTCGTCAGGGCGTGACGCAGCGGCTCCACCTGCTCGCGGGCACGGAGGTTCTGAAGGTTCGGGTGCCGGACGAGCGGGTGCCCGAGTGCCGGGCGCTCCCGCTGAAGGAGGACGTGGCGCTCCGGGT
>JBFJNH010000104.1:0-9376 GCA_041618295.1 Marmoricola sp. | reverse complement strand
ATCCTCGCCGGCCTGCTCCCAGCCCTGGTGACGCCACCGGCCCCTCGGACCGCGGGACGGCAACCATGAACGACGGCATCGCAATCGAGCTCGCCGGCGTCACGGTCACCTACGCCGACCGGGTCGAGCCGGTCCTGCGCGAGGTGGACCTGCGCGTCGAGCAGGGCGAGCTCGTCCTCGTGGTCGGTCGCACCGGCTCGGGCAAGAGCACCCTGCTCGGGACCTTGAACGGGCTGGTCCCGCACTTCACCGGCGGCACGCTCGCCGGTTCGGTCAGGATCGCGGGTCGCGACACCCGCGAGCACCGCCCCCGCGACCTCGCCGACCTCGTCGGTGTCGTCGGCCAGGACCCGCTCGCCGGTTTCGTCACCGACACCGTCGAGGAAGAGCTCGCCTACGGCATGGAACAGCTGGGGCTGGCCCCGGACGTGATGCGCAAGCGCGTCGAGGAGACCCTCGACCTGCTCGGTATCGCCGACCTGCGCAGCGTCCCGCTCACCGACCTCTCCGGCGGCCAGCAGCAGCGCGTCGCGATCGGTTCGGTGCTGACCGCGCACCCGCGGGTCCTGGTCCTGGACGAACCGACCTCGGCGCTGGACCCCACCGGGGCCGAGGAGGTTCTCGCGGCCATCACCCGGCTCGTCCACGACCTGGCGGTCACCGTGGTGATCGCCGAGCACCGGGTCGAACGCGTCCTGGCGTACGCCGACCGGGTCGTCCACGTGGTCGACGGGCGGGTCGAGTCGGGCCTGCCGACCGAGGTGATGCGCACCTCGACGATCGCCCCACCGGTGGTCGAGCTCGGACGTTGGGCCGGCTGGTCGCCGCTGCCGATGTCGGTCCGCGACGGCTGGCGCGCGGGCGGCGCGCTGCGGCGCGCGCTTGCAGACGAGGGTGTCGAGACAGGCGCCAGCGCGCCTTCCTCAACCAGCCGCAACCCGATGCGCCGGACGGTTGAGGAAGGCCGGCCCGGCCTGTCTCGAAACCCGGTCCTGACTGCCGAGCGGGTCACCGTGCGGCACGGCGGCCTGGTCGCCGTCCGTGACGTCGACCTGACCCTCCACCGCGGGCAGGTCACCGCGCTGATGGGTCGCAACGGCGCCGGCAAGTCGACGCTGCTCTGGGCGCTCCAGGGTTCCGGACCCCGGACGTCGGGGTCGGTCCTGCTCGGAGACACCGACCCGCGGGACCTTTCCGCCGCCGTACGACGCCGCCGGGTGGGCCTGGTGCCGCAGACGCCTGCCGACCTGCTGTACCTGCCCACGGTGGCGGACGAGTGCGCCCAGGCCGACCGGGAGACCGGGTCGTCGCCCGGGGGGTGCCGGGCGTTGCTCGACCGGATCGTCCCGGGGATCCAGGACGGTGTGCACCCGCGCGACCTCTCCGAGGGGCAACGCCTCGCCCTGGTGCTGGCGATCCAGCTCACCGCCGACCCCGAGGTGCTGCTCCTCGACGAGCCCACCCGCGGCCTGGACTACCAGGCGAAGGCGGTGCTGGCCGAGGTCGTCCGCGAGCTCGCCGCGGACGGGCGCTCCGTGCTGCTCTCGACCCACGACGTCGAGTTCGTGGCCGAGAGCGCCGACCGGGTGGTCGTCCTCGCCGCCGGGGAGATCGTCGCCGACGGTCCGACCGCGGAGGTGGTCACCTCCAGCCCGGCCTTCGCGCCGCAGGTCGCGAAGGTGCTCGGGCACGGGATGCTCACCGTCGCCGACGTGGTGGCCCGGTTCGGCTCCCCGGCACGGAGCGAGCGATGAGTACGGCGATCCGTCCGGCCATCGTGCTGCGGCCGCGTTCGACCATCGCCGTCGCGCTGGCGACTGTCGCCGGTCTCCTGACGTTCTGCTGGCCGCTGTTCGTGGCGCCCGAGTCGGCGCTCGCCCAGGAGACCACCGCACCGCTGGTCCTCGGGGTGCTGCTGCCCGCCGTCCTCGCGGTCGTGCTGTTCGAGATCAGCGAGGGCGGGCTCGATCCGAAAGCCATCGCGATGCTGGGCGTCCTCTCCGCGGTCGGAGCGGCGTTGCGACCGCTCGGCGCCGGTACCGCCGGTCTCGAGACGGTGTTCTTCCTGCTGGTGCTGGCCGGGCGGGTCTTCGGTCCCGGCTTCGGCTTCGTCCTCGGGGCCACCACCCTCTTCGGGTCGGCCCTGATCACCGGTGGTGTCGGACCGTGGTTGCCCTACCAGATGGTCGCGGCGGCCCTGGTCGGCCTGCTCGCCGGTCTGCTCCCGCCGGTTCGGGGCCGGTGGGAGATCGCGCTGCTCGCTGTCTACGGCGCGTTCGCGGGGTTCCTCTACGGCGTGCTGATGAACCTGTCCTTCTGGCCCTACAGCCTCGGCGCCGACACCGAGATCAGCTTCGTGCCCGGTGCGCCGGTCGCCGAGAACCTGCACCACTTCGCGGTCTTCTTCGTGACCACCTCGCTCGGCTGGGACCTCGGCCGGGCGCTGACCAACATCGTGCTGGTCGTGGTCACCGGACCGGCGATCCTGGCCACCCTGCGTCGCGCGGCGCGGAAGGCGGCGTTCACCGCCGCGGACTGAGCGCGGCGGAGGCGCTCAGCACCACTTCTCGACGAGCGCCCGGACCACCTTCACATTGCGGTTGGTGGCGACGCCGACCGCCTTCTCGAGGTGCGCGTTGGAGTGCTTCGCCTCGTGGTAGGCCAAGTCGTACAGCATGTGCACTGCCCGGTCGCGGACCACGAAGGTCTCCCCGTCACCGGTCCAGCCCTCGACCAGCGCGATCCCGGCGGCGTCCGGAGCCTGCTTCAGGAAGCTCACGTAGTGCCCGTACTCGTACGGCGTCGCCGCCGCGATCTCGTCGGCGTCCCGGGCGACCTGGGTGAGCTCGGCCGGGCTCAGCACGACGGTGGCGACCTCGAAGCCGCGGTCGGCGGCGAAGACCGCTTCCAGCTCCGCCTCGATCTTGGCGCGCGACCGGATCGGCGAGCTGATCCGGATGTTGCCGGTCTGGATGTGGGTGTCGACGTCGCCGTACCCGGCCGCGGTTAGCGCCGCCCGCAGGTCGGCGGTCTTGTACTGACGCTTGCCGATGTTGACCGCGCGCAGGAACCCGAGGTGCGTAGGCATGGCGTCAGCCTAGTTCCGCCGTCGTTAGGGTGGGGTCATGTCCGCGCCCAGCCCCGTCGAGCTCGACGAGCCGGTCACCGACGACCTCACCGCCCTGGCGACGCCGTGGGTCACCATCGTCTGGAACGACCCGGTGAACCTGATGTCCTACGTCACCTTCGTGTTCACCTCCTACTTCGGGTACTCGAAGAAGAAGGCCGAGAAGCTGATGCTCGAGGTGCACCGCGACGGGAAGTCGGTGGTCTCCACCGGAAGCCGCGAGGAGATGGAGCGCGACGTCCAGGCGATGCACGAGTACGGACTCTGGGCGACGATGCAGCAGGCCGACCAGTGAGGGAGGACGCGCGATGAGCGGGTTCACCAGGCACCGGCGGTCCGGGGCGGCCGTCGCGACGTTCTCGGCGTTCGAAGCCGACCTGCTCCGGTCCCTGGCCAGCCAGCTGATCGAGCTGCTCCGCAGCGAGGCCGCCACCCCGGAGACGTTGGACCCGCTCGAGGCCCTCCTCGACTTCTCCGGCCCGACCCGCGAACCGGAGGACCCGGTCCTGAAGCGGTTGTTCCCCACTGCCTACCGCGAGGACGCGGAGGCGGCCGCCGAGTTCCGCCGGTACACCGAGATCGACCTGCGCAACGGCAAGGCCGCCGGGGCCGCGGCGATCATCGACACCCTGGAGGAGGCCGGGCTGGCCGACCAGCCCGAGGACGGGACGTTCATCGACGTCGAGCTCCCGCCGGCGCTCGCGGTGACGTGGATGCGCTCGTTCACCGACATGCGGTTGGCGATCGCCACCCGGCTCGGGATCGAGGAGGGTGACGAGGAGTACTGGCACCGGCTGCCCGACGACGACCCCCAGGCCCAGGTGCACGACATCTACGACTGGGTCGGCTATCTCCAGGAGACCCTGGTCCAGGCGGTCGGCACCTAGCCCGGACCCGTCCGAGGACCGGGCAGGCGCGCGTTCGGCACCGGGCAGCACCTACGCTTGTCCACGTGCTGAGACTGGACCGGACGACGTACGACGCCATCGTCGCGCACGCCAAGCGGGACCACCCCGACGAGGCGTGCGGCATCGTCGCGGGCGCGGAAGGCTCCGACGTCCCGACCCGGCACGTGCCGATGGTCAACGCGGCCGGGTCGCCCACGTTCTACGAGTTCGACTCCACCGAGCTCCTCGCGCTCTACAAGGAGATGTGGGCCAACGACGAGGAACCGGTGGTGATCTACCACTCGCACACCGCCACCGAGGCGTACCCGAGCCGGACCGATATCGGGCTGGCGAACGAGCCCGGTGCCCACTACGTGTTGGTCTCCACGGCCGAACACGGGAATAGTGAGGGCCCGGTGGAGTTCAGGTCCTACAGGATCATCGACGGCGTCGTCACCGAGGAGCCGGTCGAGGTCCTCGACGCTGTCACCCCTGAGATCGCTACGAACGAGAAGAGCTGAGGAACCCATGGCCATCGAGGTCCGAATCCCCACGATCCTGCGCACCTACACCGGGGGCGAGAAGGCCGTGGACGCGAACGGTGCGAACCTCGCCCAGCTCATCGACGACCTCGAGGCGAACCACCCCGGGCTCAAGGACCGCCTGATCGAGGACAAGGACGGGCAGAGCGACCTGCGTCGGTTCGTGAACGTCTACATCAACGACGAGGACGTCCGGTTCATCGGCGGACTCGAGGCGGCCCTCAGCGACGGCGACCAGGTCGTCGTGCTGCCTGCGGTCGCCGGCGGAGCCGGCAACCTCGCGGAGCCGGCGGTCCGCTAGTGCGCTACGACAGCCTGCTCGACTCGGTCGGCAACACGCCGCTGGTCGGGCTGCCGCGGCTCTCGCCCACCCCGGACGTACGGATCTGGGCGAAGCTCGAGGACCGCAACCCGACCGGCTCGATCAAGGACCGTCCGGCCCTGAAGATGATCGAGCAGGGCGAGAAGGAGGGGCTGCTCCGCCCCGGCTGCACTATCCTGGAGCCCACCTCGGGGAACACCGGCATCTCGCTGGCGATGGCCGCGAAGCTGAAGGGCTACCGCGCCGTCTTCGTGATGCCGGAGAACACCTCCGAGGAGCGCCGCCAGCTCCTCCGGATGTGGGGGGCCGAGATCTACTCCTCGCCCGCCGCCGGAGGGTCGAACGAGGCGGTCCGGGTCGCCAAACAGATGGCCGCCGAGCACCCCGACTGGGTGATGCTCTACCAGTACGGCAACCTCGCCAACGCGCTCGCGCACGAGGAGGGCACCGGCCCGGAGATCCTGGCCGATCTCCCCGAGATCACCCACTTCGTCGCCGGGCTCGGCACCACCGGGACCCTGATGGGGGTCTCCCGGTTCTTCCGCACGGCCAAGCCGGAGGTGAAGATCGTCGCCGCCGAACCGCGGTACGGCGAGCTGGTCTACGGCCTGCGCAACCTCGACGAGGGCTTCGTCCCCGAGCTGTACGACGCCTCGCTGATCGACTCGCGGTTCTCGGTCGGTCCCCGTGACGCCGTCCGCCGGGTCCGCGAGCTGCTGGAGGCCGAGGGCATCTTCGCCGGGATCTCCACCGGGGCGATCCTGCACGCCGCGCTCGGCCAGGCTGCCAAGGCGGTCAAGGCGGGGGAGCGGGCCGACATCGTGTTCGTGGTCTGCGACGGCGGCTGGAAGTATCTGTCGACCGGTGCCTACGAGGGCACCATCGACGAGGCCGAGGAGAAGCTCGAAGGCCAGCTCTGGGCATGAGCATTCCGGTCGTCGCCCTTCGAGACGGTTGCTGCGCAACCTCCTCGGGAACCGCGCGTCGAGACGTGGTGACATGAGCGCCCTCCAGGTCGTCCTATCGGTCCTCTGCGGCCTGACCGCTCTCTGGCTGGTCGTCGAGATCATCCGTGACCGCCAGCCCGGGAACGTCACCTTCGCCGGGCTCGTCGCGGTCGAGGCCGGGCTGCTGGTCCAGCTCGTCTGGGGCGTCGCCCGGCTGTTCGGCGACCACCCGGGGGTGCCGGTCTTCACCTACGTCGGCTACCTGGTCGGCGCCCTGCTGCTGCTCCCGGTCGGGTTCGTCTGGTCGGCCTCGGAGAAGAGCCGCAGCGGGACCGCCGTCCTGCTGGTCGCGGTGCTGGTGGTGCCGTTCCTGCTGCTCCGGTTGCACGACATCTGGGCCGGGAATGTCTGAACCCAACGCCGGGACCGCCACCGGGACCGCCACCGGGACCGCCACCGGGACCGGCTTCGGCAAGGTCCTGGTCTTCGTCTACGGCATCCTCGCCTTCTCGGCCACCGGACGCGCCTCCTTCGAGCTGGGTGCGAAGTTCGACGAGGCCCCGGTCCCGTACGCGCTTTCCGCGCTCGCCGCCGTGGTCTACCTGGTCGCGACCTGGGCCATCGCCACCGACCGTCGCCGGATCGCGTGGGGCGCGGTCACCTTCGAGCTGGTGGGCGTTCTCGGGGTGGGACTCGGCAGTCTGCTCTGGGAGTCGAAGTTCCCCGATGCCAGCGTCTGGTCCGACTTCGGCAACGGGTACGGCTACGTCCCGCTGGTGCTCCCGGTGGTCGGGCTCTGGTGGCTGTACCGCTCCGGCGCGACCCGCTGAGACCGGTCGTCGAGCCTGCCGAGACGCACCAGACATCTCGACAAGCTCGACGACCGTCGTAGTGCTCAGCCCCCTGGCTGGGTCACCCCGTTGGCCGTCAGGGTGTACCGCGCGTACTGCGAGACCGACTCGGTCGGCTCGTCGTAGGTGACCAGGGCGGCCACCACGGTGGCGGACCTGCCGAGACCCCGCGAGATCGCCTTCCCGCTGAGCTCCCCGTGGAAGTCCGGCCCCAGCTTCAGCACGGTCCGGAATCCACGGCCCTGCGCGTCGTACCCGACGAGCTGGACGGTGTAGCCGGCCACCGGGGTCGGGTTGACCTGGGAGATGGTCTGCCAACCGTCCAGGGTGCTCGGCAGCTCCGTGCCACCCACCGCGATGTCGCGGACCCAGAAGCCGGCCTCGTTGACGCCCGGGTCGGTGATGTACCGGAAGCCGATCAGGACCTCCTGGCCGGCGTACGCCGACAGGTCAGCCGTCTGAGACTGCCAGGTGCCGCTGTCCCCGGTGAAACCGGGAAGGTGGTCGACCACCGTCGGGACCGCGCCCGGGTCGTGCTCGGAGGTCGTTCCCGCCGTCGCCAGGCTGGTCCAGGTGCTCCCGCCGTCGGTCGAGACCTGGACGTAGCCGAAGTCCCAGCCTTCCTCGGCGTCCCAGAGGGCGTCGAAGGTCAGGTCGGCACCGCCGGCCGGGACCGAGACCGGCCGCACGATCGACCGGTCGAGGTTCTCGCCGCAGCCCGAGTACAGCGCAGCGGGACCGGTCCCGGAGGGGACGTCCCCGCAGGTCGTGGCCGCTGTCGTGGCGTCCGGCGGGGTCGGTGCCGCCTCCCACTCGACCGGCGTCGGGGCGAGCGTGGCCGCCCCGTCGAAGGTCAGCGAGGACAGGTCCTTGGCCGCCAGGTAGGAGCCGTCGGACCGGCGCAGCCGGACGTAGTCGGCTCCGTTCGGCGGTGCCCCCGGGCTGTCGTAGGCCTGGGGGTTCGCCCAGTTGATCCTGGCGTTCATCGTGGCGATCCGCAGGGCGGCCGGGTTGTGCTTGACCGTGGAGTCGAGGGCCATCGCGGCCAGCCAGTCGTGCACGGTCTCCTGGGCGGACACGCTGGCGCCGAACTGGTCGAGCACCGCGTCCAGCCCGGCCATGCCGTTGGCGTCCTCGCGGTGCAGCGCGCTCATGAATTCCTCGCCGTAGTGGCTCTCCAGGTACTCCATCAGGCTGTACGCCGCCCCGTAGTCGCAGAGGATCTCCGGCCCGCCCTGGTCCTGCCAGGCGGTCAGCGAGTTCTCCGGACCTCCGAAGGCCGTCGGCTGGAAGCCCTGGAAGCAGGACAGGTGGCTGTCGGCTCCGGGCTGGTCAGGAGCGATCGACGGGTCGACGTACCCGACCAGGGTCTGCGCCCAGTCGGAGAGCCCCTCGTTCACCCAGGACTGCTCGTCCGGGTCCTCGTAGTACTCCAGGAGGTGCTGGTACTCGTGGGCGAAGGTGCCCTCGTAGAGCCGGGGCCGCGCGACGCCGTACGGTCGGCTGGTGCCCTGGGACTCGGAGCACGCCTGGTACGCCGGATCCGTGCTGTCGTCCGGCGGCGTCGCGCCGGTGCGGTGCAGCCAGTCGTAGGCGTCGATGGTCATCACGTTGCGGTCGACGTACTCGTTGAAGACCGAGTAGAAGAACCCTGCGATGTAGGTCTGGCCGTCCGGGGTGGACGGTGCGTAGTAGTTCGCGTCACGCACGTTGTCGACCAGCACCACGATGTCGTCGGCCTGGTCGGCGTCGACCTTCCAGTAGTCCTCGGGCTCACCGATCGCCCCGGCGAGGCCCGCCCCTCCGGTGCCGTCGCGGTCCGGCGGCGTCGAGAACGCCTGCGACTCGGTCGGGTAGATGTTCGTGTCGAACTCGTGGACGAACCCGGAGACCTGGGCGTCGGTGATGTCGGTCAGGCCGAGGTCGGTGCGGCAATCCCCGGCCGGGAACGCGGTGCTCTCGGCCACCCACACCTGGATGTGGTCGCCGAGACCGCGCAGCGTGTAGTCCTTCAGGTACAGCTGCCCGGTGTAGTCGTTCAGCGCCAACCAGGTCTTGGAGTCGCCGACGTCGGCTGGGGCTGCTGCCGCCGACGGGGCGGCGCTCCGCGCACCGCGGCTGGCCTTCTTCCGTTGCAGCGTGAGGGACTTGCCCTGGTTGTAGTCCGGCCCGGTGCTGCGCACGTCGCTGCTGCGTTCCTGGCCGTGGTTTCCCGACGCGGGAGCCGCGACGGCGCCGCCCGTTGTGAGCAGGGCGGTGGAGAGTAGCGCTGTGGAGAGCAGGGCAGCTGTCGTCGCCGCCGCCGACCACAGGGCTCGCTTGTTGCGAGACATGTGTCTTCTTCTTTCACCCGAGAACAAGGCGGCCGACGGGTTGCGCCGAGCCGCCCCTGACGGGTCGATACAAACACCGGTCCGGCCCGGCACGCAACGGTTGGCCTCGACGGTGGCCTCGTCGTGCGCGCATCGTTATCGAACGGGAATGGATCGTCGACCGCGGGGCTTGAAGCCAGACGTGACCACCCTCGACCGGCCCGCGGCCCCTGATCCGACTGCCGCCTCGGTGCCGTCGCTCCGGGTGGCGCTGGCGATCGCCGCACTGGCGCTCGGCGGCTTCGCGATCGGCACGACCGAGTTCGTCACGATGGGCCTGCTCCCCGAGATCGCGCACGGCATCGGAGAGTCGATCCCGCGGACCGGT
>JBFJNH010000103.1:0-9803 GCA_041618295.1 Marmoricola sp. | reverse complement strand
GGATTTCTTGGACTGCTTGGTGGGCTTCCCGCGCTCCTGGTCGCTGGTGCTCTTGTCGTTCACAGTTCCTCCCAAGGTGGTTGACGGGCTCGATTCTGCGAGTCCCACCTCGGGCGGGGGTGTGGCGCGACTGTGCGCCTGCTGTGGGTCGGCTCAGCCGCGGAGCGCCTGTCCTGAGGCGGTCGCGCTAGCGACCGTCTCGAAGGGTGCCCATCCACTCCTCGATCGCGTCCGGGTCGCGGGGGAGCGCGGCCGACAGGTTCCGGGACCCGTCCGCGGTCACGACCAGGTCGTCCTCGATCCGGATGCCGATCCCGCGCAGCTCCTCGGGGACGAACAGGTCGTCCTCCTGGAAGTAGAGGCCGGGTTCGACGGTCAGCACCATCCCTTCCGCCAGTGGGCCCTCGGGATAGCTCTCGGGTGAGGACGCGGCGCAGTCGTGCACGTCGAGGCCGAGCATGTGGCTGGTGCTGTGCAGCGTCCAGCGCGCGTAGACCTTGCTGTCCGGTGCCAGTGCCTCCTCGGCTGAGCAGGGCAGCAGGCCCAGGTCCTCCAGCGCGTGCGCCAGGACGTCCATCGCCGCGTGGTGCGGGTCGCGGAAGTGCGCGCCCGGCCGGACGGCATCGATGCCGGCCTGTTGGGCCGCCAGCACCACCGAGTAGAGATCGCGTTGCAGCGGGGTGAACCTGCCGTCGATCGGCAGCGTCCGGGTGACGTCCGCGGTGTACAGCGAGGACGCCTCGGCGCCCATGTCCAGCAGCATCAGCTCGCCGGGTGTGATCGGGCCGGAGTTCTCGATCCAGTGCAGCGTGGTTGCGTGCCGGCCGCCGCCGACGATCGAGTCGTAGCCGATGTCGTTGCCCATCGCCCGGGCCCGGCGGAAGAAGGTGCCCTCGATCCAGCGCTCACCGAACTCCAGGACCTGCTCCCACTCCCGGACCGAGTCCTCGAACCCCAGGGTGGTGATGTCGCAGGCGCCGGCGAGCTCGTCGAGCTCCCAGGCGTCCTTGACCAGCCGCAGCTCGGAGAGCGCCCTGCCGAGGTCCTGGTCGCGGGCCGGATCGGCGCCCACGAGCCGGTCCACACCGGCGTCGACGCCGCGGAGCACCCGGGTCTTGGCGGAGTCCCCGAGCACCGACGCGAGCTCGTCGATGTGCCGGGTCGGCAGTCCCAGGGAGGCCGAGATCTCGCCGAGCGAGGGGCGACGCCCCGCCCAGAGCTCGCCGTAGGTGCGGTCCCGGAAGAACTCGTCGGTCTCCCGCGAGCTCCGCGGCCGAGCGAACAGCGTCGAGGCGCCGTCCTCGATGACCAGGACCGCGTCGGAGGTCTGGTTGCCGGTCAGGTGGGTGTGCGCGGTCTCGGACCGGAACCGGTAGTCGGTGTCGTTCGCCCGGACCTTGAAGGTGCCCGCCGGGACGACCAGGCGCTCTCCGGGAAACATCTCGGCCAGCCGGGTCCGGCGGTCGGCGGCGTACGGCGCCACCGGGTGCGGGGCGACGTCGAGTTCGCGGTCACCCCAGCCGGTCCGCATGAACGCGGCGTACTTCTCCGGCACCGGTTGGTCGTGGTTTCCGGTACGGATCTCCTCCGAAGGAACGGTCTCCTCGTTCGCCGCGCTCTCCATCAGGCCACTGTACGACGACGGCCCGGGTCCGCTCGCTAGGCTTCGGCCCATGCGCACGCCTCGCAGCACCATCGCCTTCACCGTGGCCATCGGTGCTGCTCTGGTGCTCGGCGCGCTGGTGATGGCTGCGGTGCTCGCGGTATCCGGGGCACCGGACGCGATCGCGATCGGTGTGCTGCTCGCCGCGATCCCGCTCGGCCCCGTGATCGGCTGCTACCTGTGGCTGGACCGCTACGAACCGGAGCCCCGCTCGTTGCTGCTGCTCGGCCTCGGGTGGGGGGCGTTCGTCGCGACCAGCGCGGCGATCTTCCTGCAGGCCTTCGACGCCTTCGCCTTCGGCCCGAGCGAGGCAGTCCAGTCGGTCCTGGTCGCGCCGGCGACCGAGGAGGCGGCCAAGGGCCTGTTCATCCTGCTGCTGCTGTTCTACCGGCGGGCGGAGCTCGACGGCATCCTCGACGGGATCGTCTACGCGGGCATGGTCGGCGTCGGGTTCGCGTTCACCGAGAACATCCTCTACCTGAGCCAGGCCTACCTCGGCGAGGACGGGCGCACCGGCGGCATCGAGGACGCGGTCGCGCTGTTCGTCGTGCGGGGGTTGGCGAGTCCGTTCGCGCACCCGTTCTTCACCGCCTTCATCGGCATCGGGATCGGGATCGCGGTCACCAGCCGACGGCGTCCGGTGCGTTTCCTCGCCCCGACGATCGGCTTTCTCGCGGCCTTCGGCGCGCACGCGGCCTGGAACGGTTCGCTGCTGGTCAACGGAGGCGCCGGGGCGTTCCTGGCCTACCTGTTGCTGATCGTCCCGGCCTTCCTGGTGATGGTTGCGTTCGCGGTCTGGGCGCGAAGCCGCGAGGGCGTGCTGCTGGCCCGGTCACTCACCGACTGCGCGGGCCGTGGCTTCCTCGAGGCGCGGGAGGTCCCGTGGCTCGCCCGGATCCCGGCGCGCCAGGCGTGCCGCACCTACGCCTCCCAGCACGGCGGTCGTCCGGCCCTGGACGCCATGAAGAGCTACCAGTCAGAGGCGATCGAGTTGGGCTTCCTCCACCACCGGTTCCTGCGGGGGACCGCACCGGACCGCTACCAGGAGATCGGCCGGGCCCACCTCGAGCGGATGGTCGAGCTCCGTCCGCTGCTGCTCTGGCCGACGACCCTGGAGCCGGCCCGATGAGTACCTCGCCGTTCGCCGGTCAGGCCGGCGCGCAGATGGTGACCACGCTGATCAAGCTGCGTGAGGCGCTGGGGGCCGCGCGCCTGCCGCTGGAGATCCCCGACGTCGAGCTCGCCCGGAAGAGCCGCGCCGAGCTGATCGACCAGCTCGAGGACTACGTGCTGCCGCGGCTGATCCAGATCGACGCGCCCCTGCTCACGGTCGTCGGCGGCTCCACCGGAGCCGGCAAATCGACGCTGGTCAACTCGCTGGTAGGCCAGCGGGTCACCGAGCCCGGAGTCCTCCGCCCCACGACGCGGTCGCCGGTGCTGGTCTTCAACCCGGTCGACTCGGCCTGGTTCGACGAGGCCCGGATCCTGCCCGACCTGCAGCGCACCCACCAGGCCTCGGCCGATCCCGGGACCCTCCAGCTGGTTCCGTCCGAGGCGATCCCGCCGGGGCTCGCCGTCCTGGACGCTCCGGACATCGACTCGGTCGAGGAGCAGAACCGGCTGCTCGCTGCCCAACTGCTCGGTGCCGCCGACCTCTGGCTCTTCGTCACCTCCGCCGCCCGCTACGCCGACCAGGTGCCGTGGGAGTTCCTGAAGCAGGCAGCAGACCGCAGCGCCGCCGTCGCCATCGTCCTGGACCGGACGGCGCCGTCGGCGATCGAGGAGGTCAGGTCCCACCTCGCCCGGATGATGACCGCCCGCGGGCTCCGGGACTCGCCGCTCTTCGTCGTGCCCGAGGGCGACGTCGACGGCGCCGGCCTGCTGCCCTCGCACATCGTCCGCGAGATCCGGGCCTGGCTCAGCTCGCTGGCCGCGGACGCCGACGCCCGGCAGCGCGTCGTACGCCAGACGCTCGAGGGGACCATCAAGACGCTGGCGACGCGGACCTACGCGGTGGCCGACGCGTGCCACGACCAGGTCGAGATCCAGGCACGGTTGCGGCGCGACGCGGAGTCGGCCTACGAGGCCGCCCTCAACGAGATCGACCACGCATCCTCCGACGGCACCCTGCTGCGTGGTGACGTGCTGGCCCGGTGGCAGGAGTTCGTCGGCACCGGCGAGCTCACCCGCTCGCTGGAGTCGAAGGTCAGCAGGATCCGCGACCGGGTGACGACCGCGGTGAAGGGCCAGCCGCAGCAGGCCACCCTGGTCACCGTGGCGCTCGAGTCCGGGCTCCAGGCGCTGGTCCTCGAGCACGCCGAGGCCGCTGCGGAGCGGACCGACGAAGCCTGGCGGGTGCTCGCCTCCGGCCGGGAACTGCTCGACGACTCGGCCGAGGACCTGTCCCGGGCTTCGCGCGACCTGCGGTTCCGGGCCGAGCGGATGATCCGCGACTGGCAGGAATCGGTACTCGAGCAGGTCCGCACCGAGGGTGCCGACAAACGTTCCACCGCGCGGTTCCTCGCCTACGGGGTGCACGGTCTCGCGGTCTCGCTGATGGTCACGATCCTCGACCGCACCGGCCGCACCGACGGGCCGGCCGCCGTCGGCCGCACCATCCTCGAAGCCGTCTTCGGCGAGCCGGTCGTGCGGCGCCTCGCCGACGTGGCCCGGGCCGACCTGGACCAGCGGATGATGCTCCTTCTCGACAGCGAGCAGCGGCGGTACGGCGCGGTGCTCGACGACCTCGGTGTCTCGGCACAGGTCGAGGAGGACCTGCGCACGGGGGCTCGCGACATCGACGACATCCGGTTCGGCTCGCACACCTCGTGATGGTCGGTAGGCTGGCCCCGCCTACCAGTCGTTTGTCAGAGGGAGCACATGACGTCCTTGATCGAGGGTGCCAAGAAGTTGGTCACCCGGGGTACCGACATCGGGAACCGCGTCAAGGGACTCGACGTCGCCGTCAGTGCTGCCCGTGGCCGTCTGGACGACGGCGTGCTGGACCCGGCCGCCGCGGTCGTGACCCGGGCGACCGAACGGCTCCGGCTCTCGGCTGACCACACCGTGGTCGCGCTCGGCGGTGCGACCGGCTCCGGCAAGTCCTCGACGTTCAACGCCCTGGTCGGGCTCGACCTGGCCTCGGTCGGCGTACGTCGGCCGACCACGTCCTGGGCGACCGCCTGCACCTGGGGCGTCCACGGAGCCGGCGAGCTCCTGGAGTGGCTCGGCATCCCGCCGCGCCACCAGGTGCTCCGCGACTCGATGCTGGACACCGGTCGGGAGAAGAAGGACCTCGAGGGGCTGGTCCTGCTGGACATGCCCGACCACGACTCCACCGAGGTCACCCACCACCTCGAGGTCGACCGGCTGGTCCGGCTCGCCGACCTGCTGATCTGGGTCCTCGACCCGCAGAAGTACGCCGACGCGGCGATCCACGACCGGTTCCTCAAGCCGCTCGCCCCGCACAAGGACGTCATGATGATCGTCCTCAACCACATCGACGAGGTTGCCGAGGACCGTCGCGCCGGCATGATCGCGGACCTGCGTCGGCTCCTCGACGCGGACGGGCTCGACGGCATCACGGTGATCGCGACCTCCGCCCGCGAGGGAACCGGCATCGACGAGCTCCGCGGCGCGATCACGGCGCGGGTGGCCGACAAGGCCGCGACCCGCAGCCGGATCGCCACCGACGTGCACGAGGCCGCGTCCGCCATCGCCGCGGTCAGCGGGTCGACGGCGCCGGTGGCGTTGACGCCCCTGGACCAGGGTGAGCTGCGTGAAGCGATGGCTCAGGCAGCGGGGGTGCCGGTGGTCGTGGAGGCGGTGCGCAAGGCGAGCCTGATCCGGACTCGGCGCGCGACCGGGTGGCCGCTGACGTCCTGGCTCTCCCGCTTCCGCAAGGACCCGCTGGCGAGCCTGGACCTGGGCGCCGCTGGCACCGCGCTGCTGAGCGGCGCGGCGACGACGCTCCCCGATGCCAACCAGGTCCAGAACGCCCGGATCGACACAGCCGTCCGCGACCTGGCCGACCGGCTCTCGAGGAATCTCTCCCGGCCGTGGGCGACCGCCCTGAGCCGGGCCTCGACGGCCCGCCTGCCCGAGGTCGAGGACCGGCTGGTCCGCGCCGTCGGGTCGACCGATCTCGGCGTGGACCGGGTCCCGGTGTGGACCCGGATGGTCCAGCTCGTGCAGTGGGTCCTGCTGCTCGCGGCACTCGCGGGCGGGCTCTGGGTGGCCGCGCTCGAGGGTGGCGTCGACCTCCCGTTCGACGTCTCCGAGCCGGAGGTCGGCGGGTTCTCGGTGCCGGTGCTGCTGGCGGTCGGCGGGGTCGGGGTCGGGCTGCTGCTGGCCTTGCTCTGCCGGATGCTGGTGCGGCGCAGCGCGGCCGGTCAGGCGCAGCGGGCCGACGTACGGTTGCGGACGGCGATCAACGAGGTGACCGAGGAGCTCGTGATCGGGCCGCTGACCCGCGAGCTCGACGCGTACCGGTTGACCACCGAGGGTCTGCGCACGGCCTTGGCGTAGTCCACACCCGGCGTACCTGCACGGTTCTCCACCGGTCGTGCCGACCGGCGCGACGCAGCGGGTCCGGACCCTCGAGCGTCTCTCCATCAACCGCTGGCGAAGGAGAGAGATGAACGAGACCTACGTGACGCTGCAGGGCTGGGTCGGCAACGACGTCGAGGTGCGTGCGGTCGGGGACACCCAGTGCGCCTCCTTCCGGGTCGGCTGCACCCCCCGGTTCAACAAGGGTGGTGTCTGGAGCGACGGCCGCACCTCCTGGTACACGGTCAACTGCTGGCGGGGGCTGGGGCGCAACGTCGCGGACTCCCTGCGCAAGGGCGACGCCGTGGTCGTCCACGGGCGGGTCCGGGTCGACGTGTGGGAACGGGAGGACCAACCGCCGTCGGTGAGCTGGTTCGTCGATGCGACGTTCGTCGGGCACGACCTGAACCGTGGCACCACGGTCTTCGCCAAGTCGTCGCGTGCGGCTCAGGCGGACTCCGGTCTCGACGAGGGCGTCCGGGAGCTGGTGCACTCGTTCGAGCCGAACGGGCCGGCGCTGGACTCGTTCGGCAACGAGGTGGCCGATCCGGCGCGTGAACCCGCCGTCTGACCGCGCCCGCGAAGCCCGTAGGCTTCTCGGTTATGGGTGAGTACGTCTACACGTTGCGCAACGTCCGCAAAGCACACGGCGACAAGGTGGTCCTCGACAACGTGACGTTGTCGTTCCTGCACGGGGCGAAGATCGGTGTCGTCGGCCCGAACGGGACCGGCAAGTCGACGCTGCTGAAGATCATGGCGGGGTTGGACAAGGCGAACAACGGTGACGCGCTGCTCGACCCGGACGCCACCGTCGGCATGCTCCAGCAGGAGCCGCCGCTCACCGAGGGCAAGACCGTCCTGGAGAACGTCGAGGAGGCCGTCGGCGAGATCAAGGCCAAGCTCGACCGCTACAACGCGATCGGCATGGAGATGGGTGAGCCCGACGCCGACTTCGAGAAGCTCGGCGAGGAGATGGGCAACCTCCAGGTCGACCTGGACCACGCCAACGCCTGGGACCTGGAGAGCCGGCTCGACCAGGCGATGGACGCCCTCCGGTGCCCGCCCCCGGACGCGATCGTCGACAACCTCTCGGGTGGCGAGCGGCGCCGCGTCGCCCTCTGCAAGCTCCTGCTCCAGCAGCCGTCCTTGCTGCTCCTCGACGAGCCGACCAACCACCTCGACGCAGAGTCGGTCCAGTGGCTCGAAGGTCACCTGGCGACGTACCCGGGCGCCGTCCTCGCCGTCACCCACGACCGGTACTTCCTCGACAACGTGGCCAGCTGGATCCTGGAGCTCGACCGAGGCAAGGCGCACCCCTACGAGGGCAACTACACGACGTACCTGGAGACCAAGAAGGACCGCCTCAAGATCGAGGGCCAGAAGGACGCCAAGCGCGCCAAGATGCTGGAGCGCGAGCTCGAGTGGGTGCGGTCCAACGCCAAGGCCCGCCAGACCAAGAGCAAGTCGCGTCTGGCCCGCTACGAGGAGATGGCGGCCGAGGCCGACCGGATGCGCAAGATCGACACCTCGGAGATCAACATCCCCGCCGGACCCCGTCTCGGTGACGTCGTCCTCGAGGCTGACCACCTCAGCAAGGGCTTCGACGACCGGCTCCTGATCGGGGACCTCTCGTTCTCGCTGCCGAAGGCCGGCATCGTCGGCGTCATCGGTCCCAACGGCGTCGGCAAGACCACGCTGTTCCGGATGATCGTGGGGCAGGAGAAGCCCGACGACGGCTCGCTGACCGTGGGTCAGACGGTGAAGATCTCCTACGTCGACCAGAGCCGCGGTGGGATCGACCCGAACAAGAACGTCTGGGAGGTCGTCTCCGACGGCCTGGACTTCATCAAGGTCGCCAACTTCGAGATGAACTCGCGGGCCTACGTCGCCTCGTTCGGATTCAAGGGTCCGGACCAGCAGAAGAAGGCCGGCGTCCTCTCCGGAGGTGAGCGCAACCGCCTCAACCTGGCGCTGACTCTGAAGATGGGCGGCAACATGCTGCTCCTCGACGAGCCCACCAACGACCTGGACGTCGAGACGCTCTCCTCCCTCGAGGACGCGCTGCTGGAGTTCCCCGGCTGCGCCGTGATCACCTCGCACGACCGGTGGTTCCTCGACCGCACCGCGACCCACATCCTGGCCTGGGAGGGCACCGAGGACGAGCCGGGCAACTGGTTCTGGTTCGAGGGCAACTTCGCCTCCTACGAGGAGAACAAGATCGAGCGCCTCGGCGTCGATGCGGCCCGACCGCACCGGGTCACGCACCGCCGCCTGACCCGCGACTGAGGCGAGAGCCGTCGAGCTTGCTCGTACGGCCGAGCCGATGGAGGGTGTTGACCGCGCAGCGGGATCGCCCGCGACCGACGGCCTAGAGCTCCCGGAAGTCCTCGAAGCCCGGGTTCTCGACCACCAGTCGGTCGGAGACCGCGTTCATCACCCGACCCATCGCCTGGAAGTCGGCAGGGTCGGCCAGGTCGACGAAGTGTTCCCGGACACCGGTGACGTGCGTGTGGGCGGCTGCTTCGAGCAACGCCCACCCCTCGGGGGTCATCACTGCCTCCACGCCGCGCTTGTCGCCGGCGGCGGACTCGCGTCGGATCAGGCCGGCCTTCTCCATCCGGGTGACGGTGTGCGTCACCCGGCTCCGTGAGTGCCGCATCGAGTCGGCGATCTGCGCCATCCGTAGGGTCCGGTCGGGGGTCTCGGAGAGGCGCACCAGGATCTCGTACTCGCCCAGGGAGATCCCGTGAGCGCTGCGCAGTTCGCGGTCGAGGGTGTCCATCAGCAGGGTGCTGCCGACCAGGAACGCACGCCAGTCGGCCTGCTGGGCCGGGTCCAGCCAGCGTGTCTCGGTACCGCTCATGCAGCGGAGTCTAGGGGCGCGGCTGCCCGGGTTGGGCGACCTCCCCGGACTGACCGGGAATATCTCCCCGAGCAGATAGTTGAACTTTGTACGACCTGTGCTAAGGTCGACCCAGAGTTGAAAGTTCAATCAAATCAATCGTCGGAAAGAGGCAGCACCATGAGCATCGACACCGTTACCCCCGCCCAGGTCGTCGCAGGCGTCTGGACCATCGACCCCAGCCACTCCGAGGTCGGCTTCACCGTCCGGCACCTGATGTCGAAGGTCCGGGGCCAGTTCGAGGCGTTCGAGGGCACCATCACGACCAACGGGACGCTGGCCGAGACCAAGGCCGAGGCCACCATCGACCTCAACTCGATCAACACCCGCGACGCCCAGCGCGACGGGCACCTCCGCTCGGGCGACTTCTTCGACACCGAGAACAGCGGCCCGATGACCTTCTCCTCGGTCTCCTTCGACGGCGCCACCGCTACGGGCAACCTCACGATCAAGGGCATCACCCGCGAGGTCGAGCTCGACGTCGAGTTCCTCGGTACCGAGGTCGACCCCTACGGCAACACCAAGATCGGCTTCGACGCCACCGCCGAGATCAGCCGCAAGGACTTCGGCGTCGACTTCAACATCCCGCTCGACGGCGGCAAGCTGCTGATCGGCGACAAGGTGAACATCACCCTCAGCATCCAGGCAGCACTGCAGAGCTGAGGAACCCCCCAACGAGCCGACCCGGCT
>JBFJNH010000102.1:0-9916 GCA_041618295.1 Marmoricola sp. | reverse complement strand
GACCGAGCCCGACCAGCCCGGCCCGGGCCAGATCATCACCAGCCCCGACCCGGTCGACCCCGACCCGAACCCGATCCCCGACGAGAAGGCCCCGCTCCCGCAGGACGACCCGAACCCGAACCCGGGCCCCGACCACGCCGACGAGCTCACCGACACCCCCGACTGCACCCACGGCTGCGGCGAGGACCCCGAGTTCCCGCTCGACAGCAACCCCGGCGACGACGACGGCGAAGACCCCGACTTCCCGCTCACCAGCAACCCCGGTGACGAGGGCGACGGCGGCGACGGCGACGGCGGCGACGGCGGGGAGGACAGCGAAGAGCCGAGCGACGAGGTGTCCACCCCGGAGACCCCGGCCGACTCCATCACCACTCCGACCCGGGTCGACGCCGGCGTCTCCACCGACGACGGCTCCGGACTCGAGCTGACCTGGCTGCTCGCCGGCGGCGCGCTCGTCACGGCTTCAGGAGCTGCCTTCGGTGCCCGCGCCCGCAAGCGGGCACGCAGCCACTCCTGATCTGGGGGAGCAAGGCCCCGCACCCCACCACGGTGGGATGCGGGGCCTTGCTCTACGTCCGGTCGGTGCCGGTCAGCGGTCCTGCTCTGCCTTGAGCAGCAGCGCGATGTCGATCAGCTGGTCCTCCTGGCCGCCGATCAGCTTCCGCTTGCCGGCCTCGGCGAGGATCCGGGCGCCGGAGACGCCGTACCGCTCGGCCGCGTTGCCCGCGTGCTTGAGGAAGGAGGAGTAGACGCCGGCGTAACCCATCATCATCGTCATCCGGTCCAGCCGGCACTCCTCCGGCATCGCCGGGCGGATCACGTCCTCGGAGGCGTCGATGATCTTCAGGAAGTCCACGCCGGTCTTCCAGCCGAGCTTGTCGCAGATCCCGACGAAGGCGTCCAGCGGCGTGTTGCCCGCACCGGCGCCGAAACGTCGGACCGAGCCGTCGATCTGGGTAGCACCGGCACGGACGGCCATCACCGTGTTGCCGGCCCCGAGGTCGAGGTTCTCGTGGCCGTGGAAGCCGACCGTCGCCTCGTGCCCGATCTCGGCGACCACCGCGGCGACCCGGTCCGAGACGCCTTCGAGGATCAGCGCGCCGGCCGAGTCGACGACGTAGACGCACTGGCAGCCGGCGTCGACCATGATCCGCGCCTGCTTGGCCAGCACCTCCGGCGGCTGGGTGTGGCTCATCATCAGGAACCCGACCGTCTCCAGCCCGCGTTCCCGCGCCAGCGTGAAGTGCTGCTCGGAGACGTCGGCCTCGGTGCAGTGGGTGGCGATCCGGCAGATCGAGCCGCCGTTGTCCTGGGCCATCAGGATGTCGTCCTTGGTGCCCAGGCCGGGCAGCATCAGGAAGGCGATCTTGGCGTTCTGCGCGGTCTCCGCGGCGATCTTGATGAGCTCTTGCTCGGGCGTCTTGGAGAACCCGTAGTTGAAGCTCGACCCTCCGAGGCCGTCACCGTGGGTGACCTCGATGACCGGGACTCCCGCGCCGTCGAGGGCGCCGACGATCGCCCGCACCTCGTCCGCGCTGAACTGGTGTCGCTTGTGGTGCGAGCCGTCGCGCAGACAGGTATCGGTGAGCCGGATGTCGAGGTCAGACGCCGGGTCGGTGTCGCGCCAGGTGCGGGTCAGGGCGTTCAGCTCAGCTGCTCCGGAGATGCTCATGATCAGTTGCTCCCGTTCTCGGCGAGGATCTTGCGCGCCATTCCTTCGCCCGCACGCGTCGCCGCGGCGGTCATGATGTCGAGGTTCCCCGAGTACGGCGGCAGGAAGTCCCCGGCGCCCTCGACCTCGATGAAGACGGAGACCTTGATCGCGCCGCGGGTGGCGTCGCTCGGGTCGTCGAACTGCGGCTCCTGGAGGAGCCGGTAGCCGGGGACGTAGTCCTGGACCGCCGCGACCATCGCGTGCACCGAGGCCGCGATCGCATCCCGGTCCGCGTCGGCGCCGACGGCGCAGAAGATCGTGTCGCGCATGATCATCGGCGGTTCGGCCGGGTTGAGGATGATGATCGCCTTGCCGGTCGCGGCCCCGCCGATCGTCTCGATGCCCCGCGAGGTGGTCTGGGTGAACTCGTCGATGTTCTGCCGGGTTCCGGGACCAGCGCTGAGCGAGGCTACCGACGCCACGATCTCGGCGTAGGAGACCGGGGTGACCCGGGAGACCGCGGCGACCATCGGGATGGTGGCCTGTCCCCCGCAGGTGATCATGTTGACGTTCTCCGCGTCCGCGTGCTCGTCACCGTTGACGGCCGGGATGCAGGCCGGTCCGACCGCGGCCGGGGTGAGGTCGACGGCACGGATGCCCGCCTCGGCGTACCGGGGGGCGTAGGCGCGGTGCACGTAGGCGCTGGTCGCCTCGAAGATGAAGTCCGGGAGCTCGTCCTGCTTGAGCAACCAGTCGACACCTTCGGCGCTGGCGATCAGGCCCTCGTTGCCGGCTCGCTCCAGACCCGGGCTGGCCGGGTCGACCCCGATCATCCAACGCGGCTCGATCACGTCGCTGCGCATCAGCTTGTACATCAGGTCGGTGCCGATGTTGCCCGGCCCGACGATCGCTGCAGTCAACTTACCCATGGTGATTCCTACTCCCCGAACTTGACGCTGAGCGGCGCGAATCCGCTGATGGCCGCCACGACATCATCTCCCGCGGCGAAGGGCACGAAGGGACCCAGGGCCCCGGACAGGATCAGGTGGCCCGCCCGCAACGGGTCACCGAAGCGGAACGCCTGGACGGCGAGCCAGCGCAGTGCTTCGAGCGGGTCGCCGAGACAGGCCGCCCCGTTGCCCGCGGACCTGACCTCGCCGTTGATGGTCAGCGTCATCTCCACCTCGACCGGCGTGACCTCGTCGAGGGTCTTGGCGTCGGTGCCGATCACGAAGAGCCCGCTGGAGGCGTTGTCGGCGACCGTGTCGGTGAAGGTGATGTCCCAGTTGCCGATCCGGGAGTCGACGATCTCCAGCGCGGGCAGCGCCGCCTCGACGGCGTCGCGGACCAGGTCGAGGGTGATCTCGGACTCGTCGGCCGGGTTGATGTCCTTGCCGAGCCGGAACGCGACCTCGGCCTCGACCCGGGGCTGGACGAGCGTCCGCATCGAGATCGGCGCGGCACCCGGCTCGGCTCCCGCGCTCACGTCCATGTCGTCGAGGAGGTAGCCGAAGTCCGGCTGGTCGACGCCGAGCTGGTCCTGGACCGCCTTCGAGGTCGCCCCGATCTTGCGCCCGACGACGGTGGCACCGGCCGCGATCCGGGCCTGCACCAGTCCCTGCTGCACGGCGTAGGCGGCGGGCAGGTCGTCGGTGCCGATCAGGTCCCGTACCGCGGCGCACGGCACCCGGGTCTCCAGCGCGGTCGCCAGCCGTTCGACGGCTGCGGAAATTGCATCGGAAGTGGTCACGAGAGACATACTAGAACCTGTTACAGTTTCATGCCATGAAGGCTTCTTACGACGTCGTCGTGGTCGGTGCCGGTGGCGCGGGCATGACGGCAGCCCTCGCCGCTGCCGACCAGGGTCTCGACACCCTCCTGATCGAGCGGTCCGCCTACTTCGGCGGTTCGACGGCACGCTCCGGCGGCGGCGTCTGGATCCCCGGCAATTACGCCATCAAGGCGGCCGGCGAGGTCGACCCCGGCGACGAGGAGGCCTCGCGCCTCTACCTGGAGTCCATCGTCGGCGACAAGGTCCCCGCCGTCCGCCGGGAGACCTACCTGGACCGCGGCCCCGAAGTGATGGAGTTCCTCAAGGAGAAGACCCCGGTCCGCTTCACGTGGGTCCCGGAGTACTCCGACTACCTGCCCGAGGCCCCCGGCGGCCGCGCCCGCGGCCGCACCGTCGAGCCGGTCCCGCTGAACGCCACGTTCCTCGGCGACGAGCTCGACCGGTTGCACCCGCCGTACGGCAAGGCGCCGGCGAACCTGATCATCACCCAGGCCGACTACCGCAAGATCAGCCTCGGGATGCGGACGATCAAGGGCCCGCTGACGATCCTCAAGGCGACGCTGATGCGGCTGCTGACGCTGCTGCTCGGCAAGAAGATGTACGCGATGGGCAACGCCATCGCGATCGGCCTTCGCAAGGGGCTTCTGGACGCCGGCGTCCCGGTCTCCTACGAGACCGAGCTGACCGACCTGGTCGTCGAGGACGGCCGCGTCGTCGGCGTACGCGTGCTGCGCGACGGTCAGGCACAGGAGATCCGGGCGACCCGCGGGGTGATCCTGGGCAGCGGCGGGTTCGAGAAGAACCTCGAGATGCGCGAGAAGTACCAGCCCAAACCGACCTCCGTCGACTGGACCACCGGAGCGCCGACCAACCAGGGCGGCGGCATCCTCGCTGGCATCGCCCTCGGCGCCGAGGTCGACCTGATGGACGACGCCTGGTGGGGACCGACCATCCCGCTGCCCAACGGACCGTGGTTCTGCCTCTCCGAGCGCAACCTGCCGGGCTCGATCATCGTCAACCAGGCCGGCAAGCGGTACATGAACGAGGCGCTTCCCTACGTCGAGGCCACCCACGAGATCTACAAGGGCGAGGCCACCGGGGTCACCCACGTGCCGTCCTGGATGATCATCGACCAGCGCTACCGCAACCGCTACCTCTTCGCCGGGCTCGGCCCGCGGCAACCGTTCCCGGGCCGCTGGCTGAAGGAAGGCGTGATCAAGAAGTCGTCCACCATCGAGGGGTTGGCCGAGCAGATCGAGGTCCCGGTCGAAGCCCTGACCGCCACCGTCGAGCGCTTCAACGGGTTCGCGAAGACCGGCGTCGACGAGGACTTCGGTCGCGGTGAGAGCGCCTACGACAAGTACTACTCCGACCCGACCGTGAAGCCGAACCCGTCGCTCGGCGCGATCGACCAGGGTCCGTTCTACGCGGTCAAGATCGTCCCCGGCGACCTCGGCACGAAGGGCGGCCTGGTCACCGACGAGCGCGCCCGGGTGCTCCGCGCGGACGGCTCCGCGATCCCCGGCCTTTACGCCGCCGGCAACTGCTCGTCGGCAGTGATGGGCAACACCTACGCCGGTCCGGGTGCCACCATCGGCCCCGCGATCACCTTCGGTTACTTGGCCGCACTCGATATCGCCCAGGAGGCCTGACGTGCCGATCAACCCCGACATCGCCCTGGGCGCCGAACTGCCCAGCAAGACCTTCTCCTGGACCGCCAGCGACGTGCTGCTGTACCACCTGGGCCTCGGTGCCGGGTCGCGGCCGGGCGACAACCTGGACCCGAAGGCGTTGCGCTACACCAACGACGACGAGAACCTCCAGGTGCTGCCGTCCTTCGGCATCGTGGCCCCGACGTTCCACGACGAGAACCCCCCGTCGTTGGACCTCCCCGGCTGCGACATCAACCTGGCGCAGGTCGTGCACGGCGCCCAGGAGATCACCGTGCACCGCCCGATCCCGACCTCGGGGACCGCGACCGTCTCCGACCGGATCAGCGAGATCTGGGACAAGGGCAAGGCTGCCGTCCTCTGGCAGGAAGGTGTCGCCGTCTCCGAGACCGGCGAGAAGCTCTGGACCACCCGCTCGTCGATGTTCATCAAGGGCGAGGGCGGCTGGGGCGGCGACCGCGGCAACCCCACCGTGGTGGAGATCCCCGAGCGCAAGCCGGACGTCGACACCAGCTACGACGTCACGCCGCAGCAGGCGCTGCTCTATCGGCTCTGCGGCGACCGCAACCCGCTGCACTCGGACCCCGCGTTCGCCCAGGCCGCCGGCTTCCCGGCACCGATCCTGCACGGCCGCTGCTCCTACGGCATCGTGCTGCGGACCGTCACCGACGAGCTGCTGGACGGCGACGCCGCCAAGGTCGGCGGGTTCGCCGCCCGGTTCGCCGGTGTGGTCTTCCCGGGCGAGACGATCCGGGTCCAGGCCTGGGACTCCGGCGAGCAGATCGTGGTCAACGCCACCATCGCCAGCAGCCGCGAGGAGCGCAACGGCGCGCCGGTGCTCGCCGACTGCGTCGTGACCAAGGCCTGAGCAGCCGGCTACCCCTAGGCTGGCCCGCATGAGCCTTCCTGGGTGGGACGAGAGCACGTTCACGGCGGACGGGACGACGTTGCCGACGTTCCGCAGGGGCACCGGGCCGGGTGTGATCATCGTCCACGAGATCCCCGCGATCACGCCCAAGGTCCAGCAGTTCGCCGAGGACGTCGTCGACTCCGGCTTCACAGTCGTGATGCCGTCGATCCTGGGCACCACCCCGGGAAAGGGGTACGGCGTCGGCAACCTGACGTCGTCCATCCTGCGCGTCTGCATCTCGGCCGAGTTCAGCAACCTGGCGCTGAACAAGACCTCACCGATCACCGGATGGCTCCGAGCCCTGGCCAAGGACCTCCACGAGGAGCTGGGCGGCCCCGGCGTCGGCGCGCTCGGCATGTGCTTCAGCGGCGGGTTCGCCCTCGGCATGATGGTGGACGGGCACGTCGCGGCACCGGTGCTCTCCCAACCGTCGATGCCCTTCGCCGTCAGCCCGCGTCACAGCCGCGACCTCAACCTCTCCCCCAGCGACCTGGCCGCGGTGAAGGAACGCGTCGACGCCGGGTGCTCGGTCCTCGGGTTGCGGTTCCAGGGCGACCCGATGGTGGGCAAGCGTTTCGAGACGCTCCGCCGCGAGCTGGGCGACGGATTCCTCGCCGTCGAGCTGCCCGGACGCAAGCACAGCGTGCTGACCGAGCACCGGGACGAGGAGTCCGTCCAGCGGGTGCTGGCGTTCTTCCACGAGCGCCTGGACGGCTGAGCTCCCCGAACCCGCAGACCCGGTCAGCTCACCGTGATGCTCAACGGCCCGGCCCCCGCCTCGGCGTGTCCGGCCACCGCCGGCAGCACGACGGTCAGCGTGCCGGAGAGCCGCGGCGCCGTCCGCGCCGTGTAGGCACCGGTACTGGTCGTGGTCGCGCTGCCCACGAGCGAGCGCACCGTCGACCCGGTCGGCGTGAGGTAGACCAGCACCCGTTGCGACTTCGCAGGAACGGTGACGCCGCCGTAGGACTTGGTGGCGACACCGGTCACCGTGGTGGTCTGTCCCAGCAGGATCGAGGCCGCGCTGCGCGCTGCGGTGATCGCCGTCGTCCAGGTACCCGCCACGGCCGGGCCGAGCGACACCGAGTCCGCCGGCTGACCGGCGGCACCGGCGTACGTCACCAGGAGGGTGCCGGAGACGCGCAGGGCCGGGGCGACCGAGAACGTTCCGTCCGCGCCCACCCGGACGCTGCCGATGCTGGTCGGCGTGGTGCTACCGGGCCTGAGGACCCGGACCGTCACGGTCGCGCCAGCCAGTGGCGTCACGGTGCCGCCGGCGTCGCGGCGCAGTGTGCCGGTGACCAGGATCGGGCTGGCGTAGCCCACGTCGGCGTCGGCGACCGCGGCCGTCATCAGCGTCTCGGGGATCACCACCGTGACGGTCCCGAGCCCGACGCCGGTCGCGGTGTAGCCGACCGTGCCGACGAGGGAGACCGAGAGCGTCCCGGTCGCGGTCGGCTTCACCGCGAACGAGTAGCTGCCGTCGTCCTGGGTGATCGCGTTGCCCAGCGCCAGCACCCTGGTCCCGGTGGCGGTCGCGACGGTCAGCCGGACCGGCAGCTTGGTCCCGGACACCGGAACGGTCACCCCGGAGACCTGGCGGGTCAACGTCCCGCTCACGGTCACGAGGTCGGAGTAGTAGACCGAGGAGAGGTTCTTCGCCCCCGTCAGCGTCGGTGTGCAGCGGCCGGGTGCTGCCGAGAGCCCGACCGTCGGGGCCGCCGCGTAGACCGCGGTGGCGGCGGTCTTCGCCGTGTACGCCGTCGTCAGGGTGACGGCCTGCGGCAGCACCGCACTCCCGTCGAGCGCGGTCGCGCGGCTTCCGAGCGAGGAAACCGTGAGCGCGGTGCTGGCCCGCTTGGTGAAGGAGACCGCCAGCCCCTTGACGGGCTGTCCGCTCGCCGTGTCGACCACCTCGGCCCGCAGCGGGAATGCCGCACCGGTGCACACCGAGGCCGTCGACCCGGACTGGCCGGCCGCGGTCAACGCGATCGTGATCGGCCGCGCGGTCCCGGTGGCGAAGCTGAGCGGGCTGCTGACCGTCTTGGTGGCACCGGTGGAGTCGGTGAGGACCGCGGTGACCGTGGTCGAGCCGGTGGCGCTCGCAGCGCAGGTCACGCTCGTCTGAAGGTCCCCGGGGTCGCTGAACGCGCAGTCGGCGCGCTTGGCCGTCCAGACGACCTTGGTCAGCGTCCGACCCGTCGGCAGCGCCGGGGCGACCGAGGCCTGGGTGGCCAGCCCGGGTACTGCCGGGTTGTTGACCGCGATGGTGGCACCCAACGTGGTCGGCGTCCCGAGGGAGCCACCGCCGCTACCGTCACCGCCGCCGATCAGGAACCGGGAGTTCGCCGAATTCCAGTGCCCGTCGAGGTAGCCACCGGGATCGGGGTAGGTGGAGAAGTAGTCGTCGCTGTTGCAGTCGAAGAAGAACTCCCGCTCCGGCGGGCAGACCTGCTGCATCGCGAAACCGCCGCCGTCGGCGTAGCACATGCTGTCGTACTCGTCCCAGCAGTGACCTGCCCGGGTGGCGTGCGGGGCGGTGCCCTGGACGCCCCCGAGGGTGTGCAGCAGCTCGTGCGCTTCGACGGAGTGCTGGCTGCTGCCGTTGCCGAACCCCCAGCAGCCGGAGTCGATCCGGGCGTACTGCGGGTAGGCGCCGTTGTTCGGGTTGTTCTGCCCGGAAGTGTCGTTGGTGTACATGCTGGCAACACCGCAGAGAACCGTGGCGTCGGTCCACATCAGGTACTTCCGGCCCGCCGCGGTGTACCCGAGCGCCTGCACCGCGGCCACCGTCGCCCCGAACGAGCTCATCGACCCCGCCGGGACCGTCACGTTGAGCACCGAGGCCACGCAGCCCGAGCCTCCGGGCTCGGTGACGTAGCGGATGTGCCGGACTCCCCCGGTCAGCGCCGCGGACCGGTTCACCACGTCGTCGGTCCCCGCGGCCCAGAGCTGGAAGGTGCCCTTCAGGTCGGCGTACCGGTTGGTCCGCCCGGCCTCGACCACGTACATCGCCTGGACCCGGTAGCCCGAGGCGCCGTCACCCTCGCAGGGCACGCTCGGGTCGGTGGCGGTGGTGGCCACCTCGGTCGCCGGGACGCCGAGCTCCTGGGCTGCCTCGAACGCGGCCGGACCCGCACCGGGGCGGCTCTTCAGTGCCGCCGTGCTCGGCCGCACCCGGACGTCCACACCGGGGGGTGCGACGTCGGAGTGCACGCAGGCAACCGTGTCCCCCACCCGGACCGACTCCGCGCCCGGGCAGAGCGCCTCGGCGCGGCTCTGATCGGGGACGGTCGGTGCGCCGACGGTCAGGGCGAGCACCACCAGCGTGAGGGCGAGGACGAGGAGCAGGCGGGTCCGCGAGGGCGCGGGGAGGACCATGGGGCGTCACCTTCCGTGGCAACGAGCCGATCCGGGCGTCCGTGCCCGGGCACGCGCGTACGCGTGTGGCTGGTCCGCTCCTATCGGCCCCGCCGCGGAGCACCTGAGTGATTCAGGCCGAGAGGACCAGTCCGCTCGTCGGCACGCCGGTCCCCGCGGTGACCAGGACGTGCTCCACGTCCGGGACCTGGTTGACCGACGTCCCGCGCACCTGCCGGACTCCCTCAGCGATGCCGTTCATCCCATGGATGTAGGCCTCACCGAGCTGACCGCCGTGGGTGTTCAGCGGCAGCCTGCCGCCGAGCTCGATCGCACCGTCCTTGACGAAGTCCTTGGCTTCCCCGCGGCCGCAGAAGCCCAGTTCCTCGAGCTGCATCAGCACGTACGGCGTGAAGTGGTCGTAGAGCACCGCCATCGCCATGTCGTCGGGGGTCAACCCGGACTGCCGCCAGAGCTCGCGACCGACCACGCCGATCTCCGGGATCCCGATGTCGTCGCGGTAGTACGAG
>JBFJNH010000101.1:0-10074 GCA_041618295.1 Marmoricola sp. | reverse complement strand
GCGGGACGGTCGCGGCCGTCGGCCTTACCTCGGTGGTGATCGAGGTGGGCGGGGTCGGCCTCGAGGTGCACTGCACCCCGAACACGATCGCCGACCTCAGCCGAGGTTCGGACGCCACCGTGCCGACCAGCATGGTCGTGCGCGAGGACTCGTTGACCTTGTTCGGTTTCGCCGACGAGGACGAGAAGCAGATGTTCGAGCTCGTCCAGACCGCCAGCGGCGTCGGACCGAAGCTGGCACAGGCCATGCTGGCCGTCCTGACCCCCGACGCGATCCGGCGTGCCGTGGGGTCTGACGACGTCAAGTCGCTGACCGCCGTTCCGGGCATCGGCCAGAAGGGTGCCCAGCGGATCATCCTGGAGCTCCGCGACCGGATCGGTCCGCCAGGAGCACCCACGGGGGTCGGTGTCCCGCTCCGTGCTCCGGCCGGGGACGGGTGGCGGTCCCAGGTGCACGGTGGTCTGGTCGGCCTCGGATGGACCGGCAAGGAAGCCGACCGGGCTGTCGCCGCCGTCGCCACGGAGGCGGACAGCATGGCGACGCCCGACGTGGCGAGGTTGCTGCGTCTGGCCCTCCAGTCGTTGAGCCGCGCATGAGTAGCGGTCCGGGCGGTGCCGAGTCGTCGGTCCAGGCGGCGATGGAAGCAGCCGAACGGGAGTTCCTCGAGCAGCGAGCCGCGCTCACCGACGTCGGTGCGGATGCCGACGAGCGCGCGGTCGAGGCAGCGCTGCGCCCGCGGTCCCTGGACGAGGTGATCGGTCAGGAACGGGTGCGCGAGCAGCTGTCGCTGGTGCTCCAGGCCGCGAGGACTCGGGGACGGACCTCCGACCACGTGCTGCTCTCCGGTCCTCCCGGACTGGGAAAGACGACCCTGGCGATGATCATCGCGGCCGAGATGGCGGCACCGTTGCGGCTCACCAGCGGACCGGCGATCACCCATGCCGGCGACCTGGCGGCGATCCTGTCCGGCCTCAACGAGGGTGACGTGCTCTTCGTCGACGAGATCCACCGGATGTCCCGGCCGGCGGAGGAGATGCTCTACCTGGCGATGGAGGACTTCCGGGTCGACGTCGTGATCGGCAAGGGTCCCGGAGCCACCGCGATCCCGCTGGAGATCCCTCCGTTCACCTTGGTCGGTGCCACCACCCGCGCCGGCCTGCTCCCGGGGCCGTTGCGGGACCGGTTCGGGTTCACCGGACACCTGGAGTTCTACGCCGCTGCCGAGCTCGACCAGATCGTCACCCGGTCGGCCGGGCTGCTGGAGGTGGAGGCCCGGGCGGACGGGACCGCGGAGATCGCGTCGCGCTCGCGCGGTACGCCGCGGATCGCCAACAGACTGCTGCGCCGGGTCCGGGACTACGCCCAGGTCCGCGCCGACGGGGTCGTGACGCGGGACATCGCCCGGAGTGCGCTGGACCTCTTCGAGGTCGACGAGTCCGGGCTCGATCGGCTGGACCGTGCGGTCCTGGAGGCCCTCTGCCGTCGTTTCGGCGGCGGACCGGTGGGGCTGAGCACGCTCGCGGTCGCCGTCGGTGAGGAGCGGGAGACGGTGGAAGAGGTGGCAGAGCCCTTCCTGGTCCGGCACGGGCTGCTGGCACGCACCCCGCGCGGTCGGATCGCCACCGCGGCGGCCTGGACCCACCTCGGACTGGCTGTCCCGGCAACGGCGCCCTTCTCCGATGACGGAACCCTTTTCGGGGGATGAGGCCGTCCTGCGATCGAGGCTCGTGCCGGGGTCGGGAACCGGATGTGCTGCCCGTTACACTTTCGACCGCGTAGCGCCGCCCGATCCTGACGCAGGCGTCGCGCCCCGAGTGCGACACCGAACCCGACACACCGAACCGAGAGTGCTGAACCGTGCCCCCAGAGCTGCAGTTCGTGGTGTTCCTGGTCGCCCTGGCCGGTCTCTGGTGGCTGATGACCCGGTCGGTACGCCGCCAGCAGCGCAGGGTGGCCGAACTTCAGGCCGGGATCGCGATCGGCGACGAGGTGGTCCTCTCCGCGGGTATCTTCGGCACGGTCCGTTCGATCGACGGCGACCGGGTCCAGCTCGAGATCGCCGAGGGCACCGTGATCACGGTCGCCCGCCAGGTCGTCGTACGACGTGCGTCGGACGCTGATCCGGCGCCGGCCCCTGACAAGACTGAGGAGTAGCGAGAGCGTGGCAACCAAGAAGTACCGGCCCGGCCGGCGTCTCGTGGTGTTCTTCGCGGGCGTCGCGGTTCTGTTCGGCCTCGTCGCGCTCGCCGGCACCTGGAAGCCGATCCTCGGACTCGACCTCCAGGGCGGGACCCGGATCACCCTGATCGCCACCGGCTCGCCGGACGCCGAGAGCCTCGAGCAGGCGCGGCAGATCATCGACCAGCGCGTGAACGGCTCCGGTATCGCCGACGCCGACGTGACCACCCAGGGCAACCGGTTCATCATCGTCGAGATCCCGGGCACCACCCGCCGTGACCTGATCGAGGTGGTCAAGCGCACCGCCCAGCTCCGGTTCCGGCTGGTGGCCAACTCGGGCGGCAACCCGGTGATCGCTGACGGGCGCCCGGCCGTGTCGGAGCCGACCCCGTCCCCGAGCGGGACCCCGAGCCCGTCGCCGAGCGGGACCCCGACCCCGTCCCCGACGGACACCGCGACCCCGAACCCGCGCCCGGCCCCCGTGCTGGCCGACCCGACCGACACGCCGACCTCGACGGCGACGTCCACCCCGACGCCCTCCCCGACGCCCTCCGAGGAGGCCACACCGTCCTCGGTCGAGGACCTCCTGGCCTGGGCGTCGAACCC
The DNA here is from genome assembly GCA_041618295.1 of Marmoricola sp. Lineage (GTDB taxonomy): Bacteria > Actinomycetota > Actinomycetes > Propionibacteriales > Nocardioidaceae > Marmoricola. Next base: position 7,290 of record JBFJNH010000101.1, on the reverse strand, counting down.
GGATGCCGAGTCGTTGGCGGCGTTCGCGGCGTACACCTGCCCGCAGTCCGGTGAGGAGTCCGCCCCCGTCGTGGACGACCCGCGCAAGCCGTTGGTCACCTGCGACGAGGACGGCCTCAAGTTCCTGCTCTCCGAGGCGGTCATCGAGGGCACCGAGCTCGAAGGCGCATCGGCGGGTATCCCGCAGGGTCAGGCGCAGTGGGCGGTGAGCCTGGATCTCAAGGGCGGCGCTACGAAGGCCTTCGCCGACATCAGCCGCGCGTTGTTCGCCAACAACGGCCAGTTCGCGATCGTGCTCGACGGTCAGGTGATCTCCAACGCCGGGTTCGTGGGCGTGATCACCGACGGGAACGCCCAGATCACCGGAGGGTTCAACGAGGAGAGCGCCACCGATCTGGCCACCAGCCTGAAGTTCGGTGCGCTCCCGATCGCCTTCGAGGACGACACCACCACCGAGTCGATCGGCCCCTCGCTCGCCGGCGACCAGCTCAGCGCCGGCCTCTGGGCAGGTGCCTTCGGTCTCGGGCTCGTGATGCTCTACTGCCTGGTCTACTACCGCGCCCTCGGCGCCGTCGTCCTCGCCTCCCTGGCGGTCGCTGCTGCCGTCACCTACGGCATGGTGCTGCTGCTCAGCGAAACGGCCGGGTTCACGCTGACCCTGCCCGGTATCGCCGGTCTGATCATCGGCGTCGGTGTCACCGCCGACTCCTTCGTCATCTTCTTCGAGCGGATCCGTGACGAGATGCGCGAGGGCAAGTCGATGCGCGTGGCGGTCGAGACCGGGTGGGCCCGGGCGCGGAAGACCCGGATCGCCGCCAACGTGGTCTCGCTTCTCTCGGCAGGCGTTCTGTACTTCTTCGCCACCGGCGTGGTCAAGGGCTTCGGGTTCGCGCTCGGACTCTCCACCCTGATCGACCTGGCGGTGCTGTTCTGGTTCACCAAGCACGCCGTGTCCTGGCTGGCCCGGTTCAAGTTCTTCAACGGTGGAGGCGCGATGTCCGGCCTCAGCCGTTCGACGCTCGGCCTCGATGCCGAGCTCCAGGGAGGGAAGCTCTGATGGGCCGCTTCTCACAGGCAGGCAACGCCCTCTACACCGGGCAGCGGTCGATCGACTTCATCGGTCGGCGGTCGCTCTGGTACGGCATCTCGGCCGCCGTGGTCGCGCTCTTCGTCGGCGTGATGGTGCTGAACGGTTTCAAGTTCGGCATCGAGTTCACCGGCGGCACCCAGCTGCGCGTCGACGGGCTGAGCAGCGCGAACGCCGGTCAGGACGGTGCCGACCGCGCCCGCGAGATCGTGGCCGGCTCAGGGATCGAGGACACCGGGAACCCCGTGGTCACCACCTCGGGCGATTCCTCCCTGATCATCCAGGTGGAGCCGATCAGCACCGCGGAGGTGACCGAGCTCATCGACGTGGTCGCCGAGGGTCTGGAGGTGGACGCGGACCAGATATCGCCCTCGGAGATCGGCGCGAGCTGGGGTCAGGAGGTCGCCAAGCGGGCGGCGTACGGCGTGGCCTTCTTCCTGATCCTCGTGGTGCTGTTCATCTGGGGCTACTTCCGGGAGTGGAAGATGTCCGTGGCCAGCGTCGTCGCCCTGGGGCACGACGTCGTCATCACGATGGGCGTCTACTCGCTCTCCGGGTTCACGGTCTCCCCGGCCGCCGTCATCGGTCTGCTGGCCATCCTCGGCTTCTCGATGTACGACACGGTCGTCGTCTTCGACAAGGTGCGGGAGAACACCACCGAGCTCCGCAGCAAGAAGCAGTCCTACGCCGAGGCCGCGAACCTCGCCGTCAACCAGACCCTGGTGCGCTCGATCAACACCTCGATCGTGGCGCTGATCCCGATCGGCGTCATCCTCGTGGTCAGCACCGTGACCCTCGGGTCCAGCTCCCTCCAGGACCTTGCGCTGGCCCAGTTCGTCGGCATGGCGGTGGGCGTCTACTCCTCGGTCTTCGTCGCTCCGCGACTCCTGGTGCACATGAAGGAGCGCGAGCGCGACGTCGCCGCGTCCGACCGACGGGCTGCGACCCGCGCCCGGCACGAGGCCGATCGCTACGCGAGCGTGCCGTCGTTCACCGAGGACATGCCGCTGGTCGACGAGCCGGAGGACGAGCCGGAGGAGCGGTCGGGGGCGGGGTTCACAGCTCCGCCGGTCAAGCCGTCGGCGACCGGTTCGGGCCGGGTCGTGCCCGAACCCAAGGCGCCGGTCGAACAGTCCGGGTCGGCCCACCGTCCGCAGCCCTCCCGTCAGCCCCGGTCGAAGCGCGGCCGATGACCCAGGAACGCATCGCGCAGTACTTCGACTCCTTGATCCGCGACATCCCCGACTTCCCGAAGCCGGGGGTGCTGTTCAAGGACATCACTCCGCTCCTGGCCGACCACGATGCCTTCGTGACCGTGGTGGAGTCGCTCGCCGCTGCCGGTCGGGACGAGTCCGGGACGGTCGTGGTCGACAAGGTGATCGGGATGGAAGCGCGCGGCTTCATCCTCGCGGCTCCGGTCGCACTCGCCCTCGGGGTCGGGTTCGTGCCGGTCCGCAAGGCCGGCAAGCTCCCGTCGGCGACGTACTCGGTCAGCTACTCGCTCGAGTACGCCGAGGAGACCCTGGAGATGCACTCCGATGCCCTCGCACCGGGGGACCGGGTGCTCCTGGTCGACGACGTCCTGGCCACCGGTGGCACCGCGGCCGCGACCCGGACCTTGGTCCACCACGCCGACGCCGAGGTGCACGCCTTCGCGTTCCTGATGGAGCTCGGGTTCCTGCACGGACGCGACGTCCTCGGCCGTACGCCGCTGCACACGTTGCACACGCTCTGATCCCTGCGTCGATCCTGCGTCGATCCCGGCGTGCTCGCACCCGTCGACGCCCTAGACTGAGCGAATGGCGGAGGAACGGGCGGTAGCGGACGCGGCGGCGACCTCGCCGGTGCCCGACCCCACCCCGGAACCGGGCGCCGCGGTGCCCGCGGAGACGCCGGTCGCGCCGTCCCTGTCGGCTTCCATGATCAACAGCGGTCGCGGCGTCCGCGCCCGGCTCGCCCGGATCGGCACGAGCAAGCAGGTCGGTAACCCCGAGCTGGAACCGCTCTTCCGCGCCGTCCGGGCCAACCACCCGAAGGCGGACCTCGCGCTCCTGGAACGCGCCTACGCGACCGCCGAGCTCCACCACCGCGGTCAGATGCGGAAGAGCGGTGACCCGTACATCACCCACCCGCTCGCGGTGACCACCATCCTGGCGGACATCGGCATGACCGAGCCGACGTTGGTGGCCTCCCTCCTGCACGACACCGTCGAGGACACGCCGTACACGCTCGACCAGCTGCGCAAGGACTTCGGTGAGGAGGTGGCGCTGCTGGTCGACGGCGTCACCAAGCTCGACAAGGTCAAGTACGGCGACTCCGCCCAGTCCGAGACGATCCGGAAGATGATCGTGGCGATGAGCCGCGACATCCGGGTGCTGGTCATCAAGCTGGCCGACCGGCTGCACAACATGCGGACCCTGCGGTACGTGAAGGCCGAGACCCAGGAGCGCAAGTCCCGGGAGACTCTGGAGATCTTCGCGCCGCTGGCCCACCGCCTCGGTATGAACACGATCAAGTGGGAGCTGGAGGACCTCGCGTTCGCGACCCTGCACCCCAAGATCTACGACGAGATCGTCCGGATGGTCGCCGAGCGCTCGCCGTCGCGCGACCAGTTCATGCGGCAAGTGATCGCCGTCGTCGAGGCCGACCTGAAGGCTGCGAAGATCAAGGCGCGGGTGACTGGCCGCCCGAAGCACTACTACTCGATCTACCAGAAGATGATCCACGGAGGCCGCGAGTTCACCGACATCTACGACCTGGTCGGGATCCGGATCCTGGTCGAGAGCGACCCGGACTGCTACGGCGTCCTCGGTGTCCTGCACAACCGCTGGAACCCGATCCCGGGGCGGTTCAAGGACTTCGTGGCGATGCCGAAGTTCAACATGTACCAGTCCTTGCACACCACGGTGATCGGCCCGGAGGGCAAGGCCGTGGAGATGCAGGTGCGGACCTTTGCGATGCACCGGCGTGCGGAGTACGGCGTCGCCGCGCACTGGAAGTACAAGGAGGACGTCACCACCGGCGTCGACACCAACAAGACCCTCGCCGAGTCCGCGTCCAACGACATGCCCTGGGTGCGACAGCTGCTCGACTGGCAGAACGAGGTCGAGGACCCGGGTGAGTTCCTGGAGTCGCTCCGCTTCGAGATCAACGCGGCCGAGGTCTACGTCTTCACCCCGCGCGGCGACGTGATCGGCCTGCCGACCGGTTCGACGGCGATCGACTTCGCGTACGCGGTCCACACCGAGGTCGGCCACCACACGATCGGTGCCCGGGTCAACGGCCGCCTGGTGCCGCTGGAGTCGAAGCTCGAGCACGGCGACGTCGTCGAGGTGTTCACCTCGAAGTCGCCGACGGCGGGGCCGAGCCGCGACTGGCTCGGCTTCGTGAAATCGCCCCGCGCGCGGAGCAAGATCCGGCACTGGTTCACCAAGGAGCGCCGCGAGGAGGCGATCGAGCAGGGCAAGGACCAGATCGCCCGGTTGATGCGCAAGGAGGGGGTCTCCCTCAAGCGTGTGATGACGCACGACTCCCTGACCCAGGTGGCGAACGAGTTCCGGCTCGCCGACGTCTCCGCCCTCTACGCGGCGGTCGGCGAAGGCAACCTCGGAGCCCAGTCGGTGGTCCGCAAGGTGATCGAGATCTTCGGCGGAGCCGAGGGAGCGGCCGAGGACCTGGCGGAGACCGTCACGATCACCCGACCACGCCGGGCGCAGAAGCCGGCCGGTGATTCCGGGGTGATCGTGCTCGGCGCCTCCGACGTGCTGGTCAAGCTCGCCAAGTGCTGTACGCCGGTGCCCGGCGACGAGATCCTCGGGTTCGTCACCCGGGGCTCCGGTGTCTCGGTCCACCGCCGGGACTGCACCAACGCCTCCTCCCTGCTCGGCCAGCCGGAGCGGTTGATCGAGGTCGAGTGGGCGCCGACGTCGACGAGCACCTTCCTGGTCCAGATCATGGTTGAGGCCCTCGACCGGGCCCGGCTGCTCTCCGACATCACGCTGGTCCTCTCCGACCAGCACGTGAACATCCTCAGCGCTTCGCTGAACACCAGCCGGGACCGGGTGGCCAAGAGCAAGTTCACCTTCGAGATGGGCGACCCCAAGCACCTGGGCGCCATCCTCAAGGCGGTGCGCAGCATCGACGGCGTCTTCGACGCCTACCGCGTCACCCACTGATCACGGTCGCTGTCGCGCCCCGGGATCACGTGAACTCGGCGGCAGCCTTCTGCGCCATCTCCAGGAACGACTGCCGCGAAGCCAGGTTCTCCTCGAGGTCCTTGATCTTCCGGGGGTCGCCACCGGCACGCGCCTTCTCCAGGTCGGCCTCGATCTTCGCGATCGCGTCCTGGAGCTGCCCGATCATGCCGTCGGCACGAGCGGACTTCTCCGGGTCGGACTTCTTCCACTGGGCCTCTTAGAGGGTGCGGATCTCCTGCTCGACCTTGCGGATCCGGGCTTCGAGCGGCTTCATCTGGTCACGCGGGACCTTGCCGGCGGCGTCCCAACGCTCGGAGATGTCACGGAACGCCTTCTTCGCGGCGGCGAGATCGGTCACCGGCAGCAGTGCCTCCGCCTCGACCAGGATGGCCTTCTTGACCTCGGCGTTGGCGGCGAACTCCTGGTCCAGCTCGGCGTTGGCGGCGTCCCGCGCGCCGAAGAAGGTGTCCTGCGCCCCGCGGAAGCGCTTCCAGAGCGCGTCGTCGACATCCTTCGGTGCCGGACCAGCGGCCTTCCACTCGGCCATCAGGGTGCGGTACTTGATCGCCGTTCCGCCCCAGTCGGTCGAATCGGCGAGGGCTTCGGCCTCCTTGGCGAGCCGCTCCTTGATGAGCCGGGCGCCGTCGCGCTGTTCGGAGAGCACCGCGAAGTGCGCTTTGCGTGCCCGGGTGTAGGCGGTGCGGGCGGTCGAGAAGCGGTGCCAGAGCTCGTCGTCGGCGGCACGCTCCAGGCGGGGGAGTTCCTTCCACTCCGCCAGCAGGTCGCGCAGCCGGTTCGCGCCGTTGCGCCAGTCGGTCCCGCCGGCGATCTTCTCGGCCTCGTCGACGATCGCGACCTTGCGGGTGCGTGACTCCTCGACCCGCTTGGTGCGTTCCTCGCGGCGCTGCTCGCGCTGCATCCCGATGACCGGCTTGAGGGCGTTGAGCCGGGCGACGAGCGCCGTGATGTCCCCGACGGCGTGCGGTTCGACGAGCTGTTCGGAGACCCGCTTGATCGACGCGGTCGCCTCGTCGGGTGACATCGCCCCGCCGCGGACCCGCTGCTCGAGCAGCTGGACCTCGAAGGCGAGGCCCTCGTAACGCTTGGTGTAGAACGCCAGCGCCTCCTCCGGAGTCCCTTCCGGGTACTGCCCGACGACACGTTCCTCGTCGCCGATGCGGACGTAGACGGTGCCGTCGGCGTCGACGCGTCCGAAGCTCTCGGGTTCGTTGCCCTGCGCGGTCACTGCTGACCCCTTCGTCTGGCCTGGTTGTTCCGGGCACCGGGCCGATCCGAGCACCCGCTGCGGGGTTCATCGTAGCCATCACCAGGCCCGGGTGGGCTGCGCTCCCGGGGACAGTAGGCTGGGGCCCGTTCGCCGACCCCCGGAGCAGGAGAGATTCAGTGCTGATCGCAGGCTTTCCGGCCGGGCCGTGGGGAACCAACTGCTACGTCGTGGCGACCGCTCCGGGAGCCGAGTGCGTCGTGATCGACCCGGGCAAGGACGCCGCGCAGGGAGTCGACGCGGTGATCCGTGAGCACAACCTGAAGCCGGTCTCCGTCCTGGTCACCCACGGGCACGTCGACCACATGTGGTGCGTCGCGCCCGTCGCCGGGACCTACGACGCCACGGCGTACATCCACCCCAACGACCGGCACCTGCTCGCCGACCCGATGGCAGGGATGTCGGCGGAGACGACCGCGATGCTGCTGGGCGGCAAGTACGAGTTCGCCGAGCCGGACCGGGTCGAGGAGATCACCGACGGGCAGACGCTGACGTTGGCCGGCCTGGAGTTCCTGGTGGACCACGCCCCCGGTCACACCGCAGGCTCGGTCACCTTCCGAACTCCCTACGACCAGCAGGAGATCGCCGAGGTGCTGTTCTCCGGCGACCTGCTCTTCGCCGGGTCGATCGGCCGGACGGACCTGCCTGGCGGCGACCACCCGACGATGCTGCGCAGCCTGCGGGAGAAGGTGCTCACCCTGCGGGACAACGTGGTGGTGCTC
>JBFJNH010000100.1:0-10244 GCA_041618295.1 Marmoricola sp. | reverse complement strand
GCAGCGCGGGCGGGGACACCCACGACAGCATGACGAAGGGCGGGACCGGAAGGTCCCGCCCTCATCTGATCGCTGCTTCCCCAGAGCCCGGTGGGGGGGGGGCTCCTGAGCGACCTACCGACAACCCGGGTCGAGGGAGTCGTCGGAGTCTGGGTTCAGCCGACCGGCACCGCCAGCTTCTGGCCGACCGTGAGGCCGGCGCCGGGGAGCGAGTTCAGCTCCTTGATGTAGTGGACCATGTCGCGGATCTCGCCCGGGCCGGCGAGGTCGCCGGCGATCCCGTAGAGCGTGTCGCCGGGCTGGACCTCGACGATGCGCACCCGCTCCGGCGTACCGCCGTCGTGCGACGCCGTCGCCCACCCGCCGAGGCTGATCATCACGACGAGCGCGACGGCCAGGAAGCTGAAGAGGACCACGATCCGGCCACGGCGGGTCAGCCGAACGGTCGCGTTCCGGGTCAAGCGCGGCGTACGCGCTGCGGCCGGGGCGAAAGCGGGAGAGATGCTCAGCGTGCTCATCGGTGGTACCTCCTGGGGAAGAGTTCCGGTCCGTTGACCGGGGGCCGCTCTCAGCGACCCGACTGCCGTGTGGTTGACCTGTTTCTAACCGGGCCCCCCGACACATCCGCACCGGGGAGTCGATCAGACGTTCGATCGAACACATGTACGAAGTTAGAGCAGGTGTTCGAACATGTCAAGAACAGGTGTTCGAACGGTCGGCAGGTTTCGAGACGGGCCTGGCGGCCCTCCTCAACCAACCGGAGGCGGGGCTCGACGACCGGAGAGGTGCCGCGTCTCCACAGGCTCGACGGCCGGGACGGACGGGCGCGACAACCGGGCAATCCGACGACACGCCGTTCGAACACATGTTTGAAGTACGACCCCGTTTGGGTCTACCGTCGGTACATGGCGAACGACAGGAACATCTCCGAGCTCCCCGACGCTCCCCCGGACGCGACCGGCCTGACCCCGCGTCAGCAGCGGATCCTCACCGCCCTCCGGGACGCCATCGAGCAGCGCGGCTACCCGCCGAGCATCCGCGAGATCGGTGACCTGGTCGGCCTGGCCAGCTCCTCCAGCGTCGCCCACCAGCTGCGCGTGCTGGAGCAGAAGGGGTTCATCAAGCGCGACCCGAACCGGCCCCGCGCGCTCGAGGTCTTCCTGCCCGAGCTCATGGCCGCCCGCCGCTCGATCTCCAGCGGCGACGACTCCGGCCCGGACGTCACCGGCATCGGCGACGCCCTCCCCCAGGCGACCAACATCCCGCTCGTCGGTCGGATCGCCGCCGGTGGGCCGATCCTGGCCGAAGAGCGCGTCGAGGAGATCTTCCCGATGCCCAAGTCGCTGGTCGGCGACGGCACCCTGTTCATGCTCGAGGTCTCAGGGGAGTCGATGATCGACGCCGCGATCTGCGACGGCGACTACGTGGTGATCCGCCAGCAGCCCGACGCCAACAACGGCGACATCGTCGCCGCGATGCTCGACGGCGAGGCGACGGTCAAGACCTTCCAGCGCAAGAACGGCAGGGTCTGGCTGCTGCCGCACAACGAGAACTACGACCCGATCGACGGCACCCACGCCACGATCCTGGGCAAGGTCACCGCCGTCCTGCGTCGGGTCTGAGGGTGGCTCCGGCACCAGATCCTGATGCCGGATTTGCGCATTTCCGGTGAGGTGGGCCGCCTCCTCGGGGACACTGGAGCCCATGGGTAAACGCTCCACCGTCCTCGTCGCGCTCGCCGTCGCCGCCGCACTGCTGCCGCAGACGGGGTCCGCGCAGGCGGTCGGCGACCCGAACGTCTCGGCGGCCGAGGCCCAGATCCTGGCCACCGACGACACCGCCGTGCTCGACGACAACGGCCAGCTGTACTACGTCGAACCGGCCCCCGAGCGACCCGCCGGTCTCCCCGCGCCGCGGCGCGCGCAGAGCGCCACCACCCAGCAAGCCGGGCTCGCGATCCCGGCCCTGCACAGCCGTCCCGCCTCGTCGAAAGTCATCTTCCTCGACTTCGACGGCACCACCCTCGGTGCCAGCAACGCCTGGGTGACCTCCGCCCAGGATCCGATGAGCGCCGGCACCAAGGGCGGCTTCACCCTCGACGGCTCCGCCAACTTCAACGCCGAGGAGATCGCCTACATCCAGAAGGTCTGGGCGATCGTCGCGGAGAAGTTCGCGCCGTTCGACGTCAACGTCACCACCGTCGACCCGGGTGTTGCCGGATACACCCGGACCAACGAGGCCGACCAGACCTACGGCACCCACGTCGTGATCACCGACGACCCCGGCCCGGTCACCGAGGTCTGCGCGAACCAGTGCGCCGGCGTCGCCTACATCGACATGTTCGACGCCCGCCAGCAAGGACAGGTCTTCAACAACACCAACTTCGAACCGGCCTGGGTGTTCTCCTCGCAGACCTTCGGCTCGGCCCAGGTCACGGCCCTCGGCGTCGCCCACGAGGTCGGGCACACCTTCGGCCTGCACCACGACGGGGACTCCGCGCACCCGCAGTACTACCAGGGCCACGCCAACTGGGTGCCGATCATGGGCATCACCAACCAGAAGGCCGTCTCCCAGTTCAACGACGGGGACTACTTCGACGCCAACAACACCGAGGACGACCTGGCGATCATCGGCAGCAACGGCAGCACCGGCACCGCCAACAGCCTGCTCCGCGCCGACGACTACACCACCAGCGGCGGTGCCCCGGCTGGTCCGGCCGTGCTCGGCGCGCAGGCGTCGTACGTCGTCGACGGGGTGATCGGTACTGCCACCGACACCGACCTGTTCTCGATCGACCGGACCTGCACCGACGCGCTCACCGCCACCGCGACCGGCATCGGGGCCGGGCAGGCCGTCGACCTGACGGTCGAGATCCTGGACGCGTCGAACAACGTCCTGGCCAGCAACAACCCGCCCTCCGGTCAGACCTACGTCCCGGCCAGCATCGCCTACGAACCGACCGGGGTCAACGACACCGCGACCCTCAGCACGACGACCGCGGGGACGACGTACCGGATCCGCGTCGACGGGGTCGGCCACGGCGACCCGATCGCCCAGACCGGCTACTCCGACTACGGCAGCATCGGCCAGTACCACCTGACGATCTCCGGATGCTCGGTCACCGGTGATCCCCCGTCGGCTCCGCAGAACCTCACCGCCACACCGGTGCAGCGCAGCACCAACGGCTCGGTCTCCTGGACCGCGCCGGCCTCGGCGGGTGACGGCCCGATCACCGGCTACACCGTCACCGGGCTGCCCGACGGCGTCGCCACCGTCGTTGCCGGCACCACCTCGGCTTCCTCCACCAGCCTCGACCCCGGGGAGCCCTACCCGGTGAGCGTGGTCGCCACCAACCAGTACGGCGACTCGCCGGCCGCCCAGGTGAACCTGCAGGTCAGTACCTGGCTGCCGACCGCGGCTCCGTCGGTGCTCCCCACGGTGAACGGCGACGACGCCGGCGTGACCTGGGGGTCGGTCGCCAACCCGGGCAACGCCACCATCACCGGCTGGAGCACGGTGCTCAAACGAAACGGGATCACGGTCGCGACCGCGACGGTGCCCGCGGGCAACCCTCGCAGCCGCAGCTACACCAACCTCCAGGCCGGCAACTACACCTTCAGCGTCACCGTGGTCGGGACCGCCGACCTGACCGACGGAACGAACCCCGGCACCACCGCCTTCACCATCGCCTCCGTGCCGGCGGCCCCGAGGATCGGTACCCCGTCTTCCGGTATCAGCGGCGGCGCGATCACGATGGTCGCCCGCTGGGCGGCGCCGACCAGTGACGGGGGCAGCCCGATCGCCAAGTACCGGGTGATCGCCTACCGGGTCACCACGGCCGGGTACGTCGCGAAGGCGTACTACTCACCGCTGCTCTCCGCCGCCAAGCGGGCGCACAAGTGGACGACTCTGCCGGCAGGCCGCTACAAGTTCAAGGTCGTGGCGTACAACGCCGTCGGCCGGTCGCCGTACTCGGCGTACTCGAAGATCGTCCTGGCGCGGTAGGGGTTTCGAGACAGGTCTAACGGCCTTCCTCAACCATCCGGGTGGTTGAGGAGAGCGCCCTGCGCCCGTCTCGAACCCGGGTCAGTTGCCCGCGTCCGCGGACAGCCGCGCCAGCGCTTTCCGGGCAACCTCGGGGTCGGTGGTAGCCCACATCGGCGGCAGGCTGGAGCGGAGGAAGCCGCCGTACCGGGCGGTGGCCAGCCGGGCGTCCAGGACGGCCACCACACCCCGGTCCGAGGTGGTCCGGATCAACCGGCCGGCCCCCTGGGCCAGCAGCAGTGCCGCGTGGGTGGCGGAGACGCTCATGAACCCGTTGCCCCCGGCCTTGTCCGCGGCGGCCGAGCGTGCCGACATCAGCGGGTCGTCGGGGCGCGGGAACGGAATCCGGTCGATGAGCACCAGCTGACAGGTGTCCCCCGGTACGTCGAGGCCCTGCCAGAGGCTGAGCGTCCCGAACAGGCAGGTGTGCGGGTCGCCGACGAACTGCCGCGCCAACTCCGGCAGCTGGGCGTCGCCCTGGCACAGGGTTGTCAGGTGCGGCAGTCGGGCCCGGACCTCCTCGGCCGCCGCTTCGGCCGCGCGCCGGCTCGAGAAGAGCCCGAGGGTACGGCCGTCGGCGGCGTCGACCAGGTCGACGATCTCGTCGAGATGCGCCTGCTGGAGGCCGTCCCGGCCCGGCTGCGGCAGGTGCTTGGCGACGTAGAGGATCGACTGCTGGGCGTAGTCGAACGGCGAGCCGACGTCGAGCGCCGTCCACGACGTCCCCTCCTCGGCGCGGTCCAGCCCGACCGATCCGGCCACGACCGAGAAGTCACCGCCGAGCATCAGGGTCGCGGAGGTCAGCACCACCGTCTTGTCGGTGAGCAGCTTGTCGCGCAGCGGGCCGGCGACGTTCAGCGGCGCCACGCAGAGCCGGTTGCCGCCGTGCCGGGCCTCGCGCTCGGAGATCCAGAGGACGTCGTACTCGGAGGCGGCGGCCATCCGCTCGGCGGTGGCGAAGAGCTCCTGGGCCCAGCCCTTGGCCTGGGTCGCCGCGGCGTCCACCTCGGCTCCCGGAGCGGACTTCGGGAAGGCGGCGATCAGCGCCCGCGCGGCGTCGCGGACGAGCACCAGCGCATCCGCGATGTCGACCGGGATCGTGTCCAGCCGCCCGCCGGGCGCGTTCTCCACGGCGTCCCGGAGTGCCTCGGCGGCGTCGGCCAGGTCGTCGGCTTCCCCGTCGACGTGGCGCTGGGCCCGACGGGCGGTCCGCTCGACGTCGCCCGGGGAGAGCTCGTCGGTGGCGGCCTGGGTCACCCGGGCGGTGAGCTCGTGCGCCTCGTCGATCACCACGACGTCGTACTCGGGGATCATCGGGATGCCCTCGATCGCGTCGATCGCGAGCAACGAGTGGTTGGTCACCACGATCTGGGAGCGGGCCGCCTTCTCCTTGGCCTGCTCGGCGAAGCACTCGGTGCCGTAGGCGCACTTGGTCGCGCCGATGCACTCACGGGCGCTGACGCTGACCTGCCGCCAGATGAGGTCGGTGTGCCGGGGGGCGTTGTCGCGCTCGCCGCTGCCGCCGTCCTTGGCCTCCTCCTCGATCCACTCCCGGAGCTTGACCACCTCGGCGCCCAACGAGCCTGCCGGCAGGTCGACCAGCGCCCCCTGGTCGTCCGGCACTCCCTCGCGGACCCGGTGCAGGCAGGCGTAGTTCGAGCGACCCTTGAGGACGGCGTACGTCGCCTTCTCGCCGAGGACCTCCGAGGCGGCCTCGACCAGCGCCGGGATGTCCCGCTCGACCAGCTGGTGCTGGAGCGCCAGGGTCGCGGTCGCGATCACCACCCGCTCGTGGTGCAGGAGCGCGGGCACCAGGTAACCCAGCGACTTGCCGGTGCCGGTGCCGGCCTGGACCAGCAGGTGCTGCTCGGCCTCCATCGCCGCGGTGACCGCCTCGGCCATCTGCACCTGACCGGGGCGCTCGGAGCCGTTGACGGCCGCGACGGCCGCCGCGAGGACGTCACGCACCGACGGCTTGTCGGCGGGGTCCTCGGTCGGCACCCGAGCACCCTATGCCGACCGTTGCAGAACTGTTGCTTGTGGTCCCCGAGGTTCCGGCCATACCTTCTGATTCATGCGTGAGGAGACGCGTCCACCATCGATCCGGTTGACGGATCTCGCGAAGACCTTCGGATCCGTTGCTGCCGTCGACGGCATTGACCTGACCATCGCGAACGGCGAGTTCTTCGCCATGCTCGGCCCCTCAGGCTCGGGCAAGACCACCGTGCTCCGGATGATCGCCGGGTTCGAGCAACCCACCCGCGGCCGGATCCACCTGGCCGGCCAGGACGTCACCGACGACCCGCCCTTTGCCCGGGACGTGAACACGGTCTTCCAGGACTACGCCCTGTTCCCGCACATGAGCGTCGCCGAGAACGTCGAGTACGGCCTCCGGGTCAAGAAGGTCCCGAAGGCTGAACGCCGTACGCGCGCGGCCGAGGCCCTCGAGACCGTCCGGCTCGGGCACCTCGGCGACCGCCGACCCGCCCAGCTCTCCGGCGGCCAGCGCCAACGGGTCGCGTTGGCCCGGGCACTGGTGAACCGCCCCCAAGTGCTGCTTCTCGACGAGCCGCTGGGCGCCCTGGACCTCAAGCTCCGCCGCGAGATGCAGATCGAGCTGAAGGAGATCCAGCGCGAGGTCGGCATCACCTTCGTCTTCGTCACCCACGACCAGGAGGAAGCGCTCACCTTGAGCGACCGGATCGCGGTCTTCAACGACGGCCGGATCCAGCAGGTCGCCGCGCCGCGCGAGCTGTACGAGAGCCCGACGAGCGCGTTCGTCGCTGGCTTCGTGGGGACCTCCAACCTGCTCACCGGGGCGGCGGCCCGCGCCGTGATCGGCCGCGAGGGAACCTTCAGCATCCGTCCGGAGAAGATCCACCTCGACGCAGGTCCGTCCAGCGACGGCGTCGACGGCGCGATGTCCGTCGCCGGCACCGTCCGCGAAGTCGTCTACCTCGGTTCCGCGAACCACTACGTCGTGGACCTGGCCGCGCCGGCCGACACCGACGGCGCCACCACGACCCTGACCGTGCTCCGCCAGAACACCCAGAACGAGGACATCGACACCCACCGGGGCGCCTCGGTCCACCTCTCCTGGTTGCCCGAGAACGTCATCGAGCTCGACCCGGTCTCCAGCAGCACCGCACCAACCGCCATCACAGAGGAGTCAGCATGAGACGCACACGCACACTGGTCGCAGCAGCAGCCGTCGGGGCCCTGATCCTGACCGCCGCCAGCTGCGGTTCGGACGACGACGACGGGGGAACCGGCGGCTCGGGCTTCACCGCTCCCGACCTGCCGATGAAGGAGAGCGTCGGGGAGGGCGAGGGCGCGCTGAGCATCCTCTCCTGGGCCGGGTACGCCGAGGACGACTGGGTCAAGCCGTTCGAGGCCGAGACGGGCTGCAAGGTCACCGTGAAGACCTTCAACACCTCCGACGAAGCCGTCAGCCTGATGGGTGCCGGCGACGACTACGACGTCATCTCCGCCTCGGGCGACGCCTCCCTCCGGCTGATCGCGGCCGGTGACGTGGAGCCGGTCAACACCGACCTGGTGCCGAACTACGCGGACGTCTACGACTTCCTCAAGGACAAGCCGTGGAACTCCGTGGACGGCCAGATGTACGGCATCCCGCACGGCTACGGCGCCAACCTGCTGATGTGGAACACCGAGGTCGTCACGCCTGCCCCGACAGACTGGGGCGTGGTCTTCGGCGACGAGGCCGCGAAGTACAAGGGCAAGGTGACGGCGTACGACTCGCCGATCTACATCGCCGACGCGGCGCTCTACCTGATGAACACCCAGCCGGACCTCGGCATCAAGGACCCGTACGCGCTCGACGAGACCCAGCTCCAGGCAGCCATCGACCTGCTGAAGGCGCAGAAGGCGAACATCGGCGAGTACTGGTCGGACTACGCCAAGGAGCAGTCGGCGTTCGAGACGGGTGACACCGTCGTCGGCACCACCTGGCAGGTGATCGCGAACATCATCGACCCGAAGAAGGTGACGATCGAGGCGATCCTGCCCGAGTCCGGCTCGACGGGTTGGTCCGACACCTGGATGGTCGGCGCCAGTTCCCCGCACAAGAACTGCGCCTACAAGTGGCTCGACCACATCGTCAGCCCGGAGGCCAACGCCGCGGTGGCGCAGTACTTCGGCGAGTCGCCCGCCAACCCGAAGGCGTGCGAGCTCGCCGAGGAGGGCTTCTGCGAGACGTTCCACGCCGGGGACGAGTCGTACGCCGAAAAGATCCACTACTGGACCACGCCGATCTCGGACTGCCTGGACGGTCGCACGGATGTGAAGTGCACCGACTACCAGCGCTGGACGCAGGCGTGGACCGAGGTCAAGGGCTGAGGTCCTGACCACGACCAACAGCACCGCGCAGGGTGCCCCGACGCCCAGAGATGGGTTGAGACGTCGGGGCACCCTGCACCGCCATCCCCGGCTCCGGCTGGGGCTGCTGCTCGCACCGCCGATGCTCTGGCTCGGCGTGCTCTACCTGACCGCGATCGGCGCGCTGTTCATCACCGCGTTCTGGACCACGAACACCTTCACCGGCGAGACCGAGCAGATCTGGAACCTCGACAACTTCCGGGACCTGGTCAACCTCGAGGTGTACCGGACGATCACCCTGCGCACCCTGTGGGTGGCGGTCGCGGTCACGGTGATCGACGCGGTGATCGCCTTCCCGATCGCCTTCTTCATGGCCAAGGTGGCCTCGGCCCGGTGGCAGCGGATCCTGGTGATCGCCGTGCTGATGCCGCTGTGGGCGTCGTACCTGGTCAAGGCGTACGCGTGGCGGGCGATGTTCTCCAACACCGGCCCGTTGAACTGGCTGCTGGACCCGTTCGGCCTCAGCGTCGGTTACGGGCTCACCGCCACCATCATCACCTTGGCCTACCTCTGGCTGCCGTACATGATCCTGCCGATGTACGCCGGCCTCGAACGTGTTCCGGACTCACTGCTCGAGGCCTCCTCCGACCTGGGCGCCCGCGGGGTCACCACGATCCGTCGAGTGGTGCTGCCCATCCTGATGCCGGCCGCGATCGCCGGCTCGATCTTCACCTTCTCCCTGACCCTCGGCGACTACATCGCCGTCCGGATCGTCGGCGGAACCAACCAGATGCTCGGCAACGCCGTCTACGACAGCGCCCTGACCGGTAACAACTTGCCGTTCGCCGCGGCGCTGGCCACCGTGCCGGTGATCGTCATGCTCGTCTACCTGACCGCAGCGCGGCGGTCCGGCGCCCTGGACAACCTATGACGCTCTCTCGCACCGCGCGCACCGTCCTGGCCCTCGCCACCGGTTTGGTGCTGCTCGCGGTCTACCTGCCGCTGGCGATGGTGGTGGTGAACTCGTTCAACACCTCGCGCTCGTTCAGCTGGCCGCCGAGCGGGTTCACCACGACCTGGTACGAAACTGCCTGGAACAACGACGAGGTGCGCAGTGCGCTCGGACTCTCGCTCCAGGTCGCCACGGTGGCGACGGTGATCTCGCTGTTCCTGGGCACGATGGCGGCGCTGGCGCTGCAGCGGTACCGCTTCTTCGGCCGGGACTCGGTCTCGCTGCTGATCATCCTGCCGATCGCGCTGCCCGGCATCGTGACCGGCCTGGCGTTCCAGAACACCTTCACCTCGATTCTGGACATCGACCTCGGTTTCCTGACCGTCGTCGTCGCACACGCCACCTTCTGCATCGTGACCGTGTTCAACAACGTGATCGCGCGGCTGCGGCGAGTCGGGGGGAACCTCGAGGAAGCCTCGATGGACCTCGGCGCCGGGACGTTCACCACGTTCCGGCTGGTCACGTTCCCGATGCTCCGCTCAGCCCTGCTCGCCGGCGGGCTGCTGTCGTTCGCGCTCAGCTTCGACGAGATCATCGTGACCACCTTCACCGCGGGCGGGGGAACGAAGACGCTGCCGATCTGGATCCTCGACAACATGTTCCGCCCGAACCAGGCGCCGGTAGTGAACGTCGTCGCGGCGGCCCTGGTGCTCGTCTCCGTCGTACCGATCTGGCTCGCGCAGCGCATCAGCCAGGGCGACGAAGCGATCGGCGCCCGGACATGAGGACCCGGGTGGTTGAGGAGGGCCGCCAGGCCTGTCCCGAAACCCGCTCCGGTTTCGAGACGGTCGCTGCGCGACCTCCTCAACTCGCCGGACGCACGGTCAGGCGGGCGGGGGCGTCGGGGGCT
>JBFJNH010000099.1:0-10303 GCA_041618295.1 Marmoricola sp. | reverse complement strand
CCTGATACCTCTGTTCAGCCACACTCAACTCCCGCATATCGGGAGTGTCACCAATCAACCGAAGTAGGTGTAACCCATCACCCGAAGGTGAGTTACCCATCAGCCGAAGGCCGAATGTCACCCATCAACCGAAGCCATACATGGTCCTGCGTGCCCCAGGCAGGAGTCGAACCTGCGACCTTTCGCTTAGGAGGCGGCTGCTCTATCCACTGAGCTACTGGGGCGGGTCCGGCCCGGGCCGGACGGCGTACATCTTGACACGGGTCGCAGCCCGGCTGATTTGGGGTCTTCGCTCCGAACCGGCCACAATGGGAGGTCACGAAACCGAACACGGGCCCGACCCGTGGAGTCAGTGGGGTCGCACGTGTCGGAGGTCGAAGCGCGTCACCGTGGCAAGACGCCGCGTTCGCGGGTGATCGTGCGTCGGCTGAGCATCGGTTTCGGTGTGCTGGTGATGGTGCTCTCGCTCGTCCTGGTGGTCGCGTACAAGCACCTCGAGGGCAACATCCGGGGCATCTCGACCGACGAGCTGACCGAGCGCCCCGAGGTCACGGCGCCGTCGGCGGTCAACGTCCTGGTGATGGGCTCCGACACCCGGGCCGGTGCCAACGGTGCTGCGGCCGGCGGGTCCACCCCGGGACTCTCCGACACCACCCTGATCCTGCACCTCTCCGCGAGCCGCAACTTCGCCTACGGGGTGAGCCTGCCGCGCGACAGCATGGTCGAGCGTCCACCGTGCGCGAAGAAGGACGGCAGCGGCGTCAGCCCCGGGGGCCTGGTCCAGTTCAACTCGGCGTACGCCGTCGGTGGTCCGCTCTGCACGGTGAAGACGGTCGAGGCGCTCACCGGGATCCGGATGAACCACTTCGTGGTCATCGACTTCGTCGGGTTCAAAGCCATGGTCGACGCCATCAACGGGGTGAAGATCTGCGTTCCCGAAGAGGTCAACGACACCATCGGGAACATCAATCTCCCTGCCGGCACCTACACGGTCTCGGGGCAGCAGGCGCTCGACTACGTCCGGGTCCGGCACGGGATCGGCGCGCCGACCGGAGACATCGGTCGGATGAAACGGCAGCAGACCTTCATCGCCGCCATGATCGCCAAGGTGGTCTCGGCCGGGACGTTGGCCAACCCGGTACGGCTGTTCAACTTCCTCAACGCGGCGACCGAGTCGTTGACCACGGACAAGGACTTCGCGAACCTGCGGCAGATGGCCTCGCTCGGCCGGTCGCTGCAGAACATCGGCCTGGACAAGGTCAAGTTCGTCACCGTGCCGTTCCAGGCCTACGCGCCGGACCCGAACCGGCTCGAGTGGGCACCGGAGGCGGAGGGTCTCTGGGCCCTGATCCGGAAGGACAAGCCGCTCACGGCTCAGTACTCGGACCAGGCGGTCTCGGCCGGCCCGAGCGCCAAGCCGACCCCGACCGCCAGCCCCAAGCCGTCCGGCTCGGCGACTCCCGGGACAGCGTCCCCGACGACCCCGAAGCCCACCCCGACCCCGACCAAGTCGCAGGAGCAGAAGGACGCCGAGGCGCGCGCCGCCGGCCTGTGCACCTGAAACCCGTGAGGCCGTTCGGTTGTGCGTTACCTATCCGTTATGGAAGATGGATCGAGTGAGGGTTGTCGTAAGCGGAGGGACCGGCGTGATCGGCCGTGCGGCCGTGCGCGCGCTGGTCGACGCCGGCCACGAGGTCGACGTCCTCGCGCGCTCCCCGCAGAACCTCAGCGCGATCGCGGCGCTGGGGGCCCGTTCGGTCCCGGCTGACCTCTTCGACGTGGCCTCGCTGACCGCGGCCTTCGAGGGGGCCGAGGCCGTGATCAACCTGGCCTCGGCGACGCCGGTCGGGTACGCCGCGCTCTGGCCGAACGCCTGGCGCCTCCACGACGACCTGCGCACCCACGCGGTCCGGCACGTGGTCGAGGCGGCCCGCGCCGCCGGAGTCCGCCGGGTGGTCCAGGAGAGCGCCAGCTTCGTGTACGCCGACGCCGCTGACGCCTGGATCACCGAGCAGGACCCGATCGACATCACCCCGGCCACCGAGCCGGTGGCGGTCGGGGAGTCCTACGTCCAGGAGTACATCGGACCGTGCCGGGTCGGCGTGCTGCTCCGCTTCGGGACCATCGTCGGCGACGACCGGTTGACCCAGTTCTGGCTGCGGGCCGCCGGGAACGGACGGCCGGTCGGGATCGGTCGCCCGGACCAGTGGTCCCACCTGATCCACTCCGACGACCTCGGCTCGGCAGTGCTGGCGGCGCTGGTCGCACCCAGCGGCGTCTACAACGTCGGCGCTGCACCGGTTCGGCGCGGTGAGGTCGTCGACGCCTACGTCAAGGCCGCCGGTGCCGACGAAGGGGCGTTCTTCGGTCCGGTGCTCCGACGCCTGGCCGGTGCTCGGGTGGAACCGCTGGGGCGCTCGTTGCGGGTCACCTCGGCCCACTTCACGGCGCAGACCGGCTGGTTGCCTCAGCGCCCGGCGTTCGACCCGGCCTGGCTGGACGCGGCCCTCGCCGTCGCGGGGGCACCATGACCAAGGAGCTCACCGCGCAGCAGAAGGCCGAGCGCCGCCGTCGACTGGCGGAGGTGTTCGGGGACGTCCTGCCCGAGCAGACCCGGGACGACAGCTCCCCGGAGGCCAGTGACGTCGCGGCCTCTGAGGAGTGGTTGAAGCGCCAAGTCCCCCCGCACCACGGCTGAGCACCGCGTCGGCGAGTGGCGCCGCGGCGGTCAGGACTTCTGGGCGGCCAGCAGGTCCCGAATCTCCTCCAGCAGGGCGATGTCGGCGGGCTTGCCGGCGGCCTCGGCGGGGAAGAACTTCTCGCGAGCCTTCGTGTAGGGGAGCACCACGGCGAAGTAGACGATCGCGGCCAGGATCAGGAACGCGACGACCGCGTTGAGGAAGGCGCCGAACGTGTTCGTGTCGTTGGTGAAGTACTCCGAGGCGGAGTCCGGCATCTTCGCCGTCAACCAGTTGGTGAAGGTGCTGACGACGGCCGCGAAGGACGCACCGATGATGACGGCGACCGCGAGGTCGACGAGGTTGCCTTTGAGCACGAAGGCCTTGAACCCACTCATGTCTTTCTCTCCTTCTGAGAACCCGAGACGTTCGGAACGGGTCTGAGGCTAGCGGTTCCAGATCACCGTCAGGTAGAGGGACGCGGCCGCCTCGGCGACCGTGACCGCGGCGTCCTCCGGGACTCCGACGACCAGCAGCCGACCCGGGAGTCCTGGTCCGTTGCGGCCCTCCGGAGCCGCCGGCACGACGAGAACCGGGGCGCCGCTGAGCAGCCGCTCCGGAGCCCGCCGGCCCTGGGGGTCGCTCGCCACCACGTCGATCCGGTCGCCCACCCGGAGCATCCCGACCACGTCCTGGTCCGCGATCCGCACGGGGACCGCCACCCGGCCGGGGTGACCGGCCAGCAGGGTGCTGCCGAGCAGCCGGGTGGACGTCACCGCCTCGCCCGCCCCCAGCGGCGCGGACAGCGTCCTGCCGACCAGGTCGGTCAGGTCGCGGGGCGCCGCCGCCGGAAGGCTGCCCGGGCGGAACGCCGTACGGCGCAGGTCGGCGGCGGTCAGGACGCTGCCGCTGGGCAGGTCCCGGGCAGCGGTCCAGAGCAGCGCGGTCGGGTCGGCCGGAGGTCGGAGAGCGGTGATGGTCAGCAGCAGGGCCGCCCCGGCGCAGAGGGCTGCGAGCACCCGCCGGTGGATCAGGACGCGGCGGTGCAGACGATCGAGGAGGCGCAGGACGGCAGGCATCCGCGCAGGTTAGGAGCTCCGGGCCGGTGCTCGGCGCGGTCCTCCACAGGCCGGGATCAGGCGGAGGCTGCGGCGGAGGCTGTGGAGGTGCTCGAGCTGGTCGAGGTGCTCTCGCTGCTGGTGCTGCTGGACGCAGCCGCCGGCGAGGTCGAGGACGTCGAACCGCGGCTGTCGTTGCGGTAGAAGCCCGAACCCTTGAACACAACGCCGACCGCGTTGAACACCTTGCGCAGCGTGCCCTGGCATTCCGGGCAGACGGTCAGCGAGTCGTCGCTGAAGCTCTGGACCGCTTCGAGGAAGTGGCCGCAGTCGGTGCAGGAGTACTGGTAGGTGGGCACGGTAGGTCCTTCGGCGCTTCTGGATCGGCTGGCACTCGGGGGTGTCGACTGCCAATCGTACGTCAAGGACGGAAAGGGGTGCTGTGGAACGGGTCACGGTCCCGCCCGGTCGGGACCTCAGAACCGGAGCAGCCGGTCCTCGGTGACCACGGCGGTGACCCGGCGGTCGTGCGGCTCGGCCGGTACCGCGTCGAGCACCTCGTCGTCGTTGAGCACGACGCAGGTGAACGTGCCGACCGGCACCCGGCCCAGTACCCGGTCGTAGGAGCCGCCGCCGCGCCCGAGGCGCAGCCCGGTGCGGTCCACGGCCAGGCCCGGCACCACCACGACGTCCGCGGTCGCGACCGCCTCCCGGCCGAGGGCGCCGGTGACGGGCTCGAGCAGGCCCCGACGGGCCGAGGCCAGCGACTCCGGGCCGGCGTACGGCGCCCAGTCGAGGTCGTTGTCCGGCTGGAGCAGCGGCAGGATCACCCGCTTGCCGGCCTCGCGGAGGGCGTCGAGCAGGATCCCCGTGCCGGGCTCGCGACCGACGGACACGTACGCCGCCACGGTGGCCGCGCGGCGTACCTCCGGGGTCGCCAGCAGGTGGTCGGCCACCTGGTGCGCGCGCTCGGCCAGCACCGCGACCGGGAGGCGGCCGCGGGCGGTCAGCAGCTGGTCGCGCAGCGCCAGCTTCTGGGCCAACTTTCGGGCATCGGTGTGGTCCATGACGAGAACAACCCTACGATCGAGGTATGACCCCTGGTGGAAGTGGACCGGGCCTGGAGCTCGCGCGTCAGAAGATGGCTGCTGCCGACGTCGAGCCGCTCGCGATCGAGGTGTTCGCGCACTACTACCGGCTCCTCGAGCGCGGCGAGACCGGGATGATCCCCGAGTCGACGATCGAACCGCTCGAGATGCCGTCGATCGACGACGTCGAGGTGACCGCCGAGGCCGGCGCCCAGGCGCTGCGCGAGACCGCGGTGATCAAGCTCAACGGAGGTCTGGGGACCTCGATGGGGATGGAGCGGGCCAAGTCGCTGCTGTGCGTCCGGCGCGGGCTCTCCTTCCTCGACATCATCGCCCGCCAGGTCCTGCACCTGCGCGCCGAGCACGACGCGCCGCTGCCGGTGATCTTCATGAACAGCTTCCGGACCAGCTCCGACACCCTGGCCGCCCTCGCCCGGTACGACGACCTCGCCGTCGACGGCCTGCCGTTGGAGTTCCTGCAGCACAAGGAGCCGAAGCTCCTGGAGAAGGACCTGACCCCGGTGTCGTGGCCCAAGGACCCGTCGCTGGAGTGGTGCCCGCCCGGCCACGGCGACATCTACACCGCGATGACCGCGACCGGGCTGATCGAGCAGCTGCTGGCGGCCGGTTACCGGCGGGTCTTCATTTCCAACTCCGACAACCTCGGCGCCGTACCGGACCCGAAGCTGGCCGGGTGGTTCGCCGGATCCGGCTCGCCGTTCGCGATCGAGGCGGTACGGCGGACGCCGTCGCACCGGAAGGGTGGGCACTTCGCCACCCGCACGTCCGACGGCCGGATCGTGCTGCGGGAGTCCGCCCAGACGCTGGAGGCCGACCGGACGGCGTTGGCGGACCTGGATCGGCACAAGTACATGTCGACCAACAACATCTGGATCGACCTCCGGGCGCTGAAGGACGAGCTCGACAGCCGTGACGGCATCCTCGGCCTCCCGTTGATCCGGAACGTCAAGACGGTCGACCCGGCCGACCCCTCGACCCCGTCGGTGATCCAGATCGAGTCCGCGATGGGCGCCGCGATCGAGATCTTCAAGGGCGCGCAGACGATCGAGGTCGGGGACGACCGCTACATCCCGGTGAAGACGACCAACGACCTGCTGGTGCTGCGCTCGGACGTCTACGACATCGGCGACGACTTCGTCCTCGACCAAGCCGCACCCGTCGTGCCGTTCGTCGACCTCGACGGCGTCTACAAGGTGGTCGGGGACTTCGACAAGCGCTTCAAGTCCGGGGCGCCGTCGCTGCGCGAGGCGGTCTCGCTGGTCGTCGACGGGGACTGGTCCTTCGGGGAGAACGTGAAGGTGGTCGGGGACGTGAAGCTGACCGGCGCGCACGGCCGGGTGGAGTCCGGCTCGGTCCTGGGCGACTGAGCTCCCGGGGTTTCGAGACAGGCGCTGCGCGCCTTCCTCAACCGCCCAGGCTGACCTGGGTGCGTGGTGGTTGAGGAGGGCCGCCACGGCCCGTCTCGAAACCGCGGCGAGCACCCGCGGCATAGGGTTGGGCCATGTCCGACCCCGCAGCCGCACCCGTCAGCGTCGACGAGCATCTGGCGCTGATCCTCGACCGGATCCCCGAGCTCCCGGCGTACGACCAGCCGCTGCTGGAGACCGTCGGCCTTCCCGTCGTCACCGACGTCGTCTCGCCGATGTCGTTGCCCAGCTTCGACAACTCCGCGATGGACGGGTACGCCGTGGTCTTCCGGGACGTGGCCGAGGCCTCGGCCGAGCGGCCGGTGCACCTCCCGGTCGTCGGGGAGATCGCGGCGGGGAAGGCGACGATCTACGCGATGTCTCCAGGCACCGCCGTCCGGATCATGACGGGTGCGCCGATCCCGGCCGGGTGCGACGCGGTGGTCCCGGTCGAGCACACCGACAACGGGGTCGCCAAGGTCCAGGTCAACCAGGCGCCGATCCCGGCCCAGCACATCCGCCGTGCCGGGGAGGACATCAGCAAGGGCGACGTCGTGCTCCGTGCGGGCGACCGGATCGACGCCCGCCGGGTGGGTCTGCTCGCCTCGCTCGGGATCGGTCGGGTGCCGACCCGACCCCGTCCGCGGGTGGTGATCATGTCCACCGGGACCGAGCTGGTCGAACCCGGCGAGACCCTCGGCCGCGACAGCATCTACGACTCCAACTCCTACCTGCTGGCCGCCGCGGCGCGGAACGCCGGCGCGATCGCCTACCGGGTCACCGCGACCCCCGACGACCCGGAGACCTTCCTGGAGGCGCTCAGTGACCAGCTCGTCCGGGCCGACGTCGTGGTCACCAGCGGTGGGGTCAGCAAGGGCACCCACGACGTGGTCAAGGAGGCCCTGATCCAGACCGGCACGGTCCGGTTCGGCGAGGTCGCGATGCAGCCGGGCAAGCCGCAGGGCTTCGGGGTGATCGGGGAGGACGCCACCCCGATCTTCACGCTGCCGGGCAACCCGGTCTCGGCGTACATCTCCTTCGAGCTGTTCGTGGTCCCGGCGCTGCGCAAGATGATGGGCCGGACCCCGCTGACCCGCACCCTGGTCCGGGCCCAGCTGACCGCGCCGGTGACCTCGATCCGGGGGAAGCGCCAGTTCCTGCGCGGCTCCTTCGAACCCCGCGTCGGTGGGTCGACGGTGACACCGGTCGGCGGTGCCGGGTCGCACCTGCTCGGGGGACTCTCGCAGTCGAATGCGTTGATCGTGCTCGGCGAGGATGTCGCCTCGGTTCCGGCCGGTGCGGACGTGCCGGTGCTGCTGCTGGACCGGGACTACTGATGAGCAGCGAGCCGCGGCTGACCCACCTCGACGACACCGGAGCCGCCCGGATGGTCGACGTGACCGCCAAGGAGGTCACCGCGCGGGTCGCGGTGGCCACCGGCCGGGTGCTGGTCTCGGAGACCGTGGTGGCGCTGCTGCGCGGCGACGCCCCCGACGGTTCAACCCTCCCGAAGGGGGACGCCCTCGGCGTCGCGCGGATCGCCGGCATCATGGCGGCCAAGAAGACCCCCGACCTGATCCCGCTGTGCCACCCGCTGGCGATCTCCGGGGTCGAGGTCGACCTGGAGGTGCTCGACGACGCGGTGGCGATCACCGCGACCGTCCGTACCGCCGACCGCACCGGCGTCGAGATGGAGGCGCTGACCGCGGTCTCGGTGGCGGCGCTGACCGTGGTCGACATGGTCAAGGCCGTCGACAAGGGAGCGGTCATCACCGACGTACGGGTGGAGTCGAAGACCGGCGGGAAGAGCGGACCGTGGCAGCGTCGGAGCGAGGGGGCGCCGTGAAGGCCGCCGTCGTGGTCGCGTCGAACCGGGCCGCGGCCGGGGTCTACGCCGACGAGACCGGGCCGCTGATCGTCGCAGCCCTGGAGGCCGACGGCTGGGAGGTCGGTCCGGCCGCGGTGGTGCGCGACGGAGAGCCGGTCGGCGACGCGATCCGGGCGGCTCTGGCCGACGGCGCCCGGGCGGTGCTGACCACCGGGGGTACCGGGCTGACCCCGACCGACCGCACCCCGGAGGCGACCCGGCCGCTGCTGGACCGAGAGGTTCCGGGGATCGCCGAGGCGATCCGGGCGTACGGCGTCGCGAACGGCGTCCCGTCCGCGGCGCTCTCGCGCGGGGTGGCCGGCGTCTCCGGTGCTGCGCTGGTCGTCAACCTCCCCGGATCGCGCGGAGGTGTGAAGGACGGGCTCGCGGTGCTGATGCCGATCCTGCGGCACGCGGTCGAGCAGGTCGAGGGGAGCGACCACTGAGCGCCGCCCGCGGGTGGCCGGCCGTCCTCGAGCACGGATCACTGCGGTTGCGCCCGCTCTCGGTGCGGGACAAGCGTCGCTGGCGCGAGGTCCGCGAGCGGAACAAGCTCTGGTTGCTGCGCTGGGACGCGACCACCCCGCCGGGTTCGGCGAACCGTCCTCGGACGTTCGCCGCGATGGTCCGGACGATGCAGGCCGAGGCGCGCGCGGGGCGGCAGCTGCCGTTCGCGATCGAGTACGACGGCCGGTTCGTGGGCCAGCTGACGGTCAACAACATCACCCGGGGTTCGGGCCAGTTCGCCTCGATCGGCTACTGGATCGACGAGGCGTACGCCGGCCGCGGGCTCACCACCCGGGCGGTCGCGATGGCGGTCGACCACTGCTTCTTCGTGCTCCGGCTGCACCGGATCGAGGTGGCGATCCGTCCGGAGAACACTGCGTCGTTGCGGGTGGTGGAGAAGCTCGGCATCGCCGAGATCGGCTACGCACCGCGATTCCTGCACATCGACGGGGACTGGCGCGACCACCGGCTCTTCGCGATCACCCGCGAGGAGTGCCCGAAGGGACTGGAGGCACGGCTCGACGGCCGCTGACGCTGTTGATCCCACCAGTCACAGGAGTGATCTCGCGACACACCGATCTGCCTGCGCGGTGACGCGGGTTCGCGCTTCTAGGCTCAGCCCGTGGACCTCTCCGGAATCATCTTCGTGGTGCTCGCCATAGGGTGGGCCGCCTACCTCCTCCCGATGGCCCTGAGGCGTCACGACGAGATGGACCAGAGCCGTCCGGTCGAGGAGTTCTCCGGGTCCCTGCGCGTTCTGGGGCACGCGGTCAAGCGGACCGTCACGCAGTCGCCGGTCGAGCCTCCGCCGGTCGCCGAGCCTGCCGCGACGCCTGTCCGCACCATCACCCGCGAGGCCGCCCGCAACGCCGCGGCCCGCCGCCGCCGTGTCCTCGCTGTGCTCCTGGCAGTCCTGGTCGCGGTGGGCGTCACCAGCTACCTCTCCTACACGCCGTGGTTCACGACCGCGATCCCGGGCGTCCTGATCGTCGCCTTCCTCGTGGTCGCCCGGCTCACAGTCCGGGCGCAGCAGGCACGCCCCGTTGCGCCCGTCCAGCACGCGGACCGCGCGGTCTCGGAGGCTCCGGTCGCCGAGCCGGTCGAGACGCACCCGGATCTCGGGATCGAGGACACCGAGGGGCTCTCCCGGGCCGAGCTCGCCGAGGTCCTCGCCGCACCCGAGCTGGACGACGGCGGCCTCTGGGACCCGCTCCCGGTGACGCTGCCGACGTACGTCTCCAAGGCGCGGGCTCGGCGGACGGTGCGCACCGTCGAGCTGACCGGTGGGGTGACCTCGTCGGGCCACGACGCGGCCGACAGTGCCCTGGCCCGCGAGGCCGCGGCGGCCGAGGCCCAGGCAACTCCCGAGGCCGAGTCCGACGCCCGCCGAGCCGCCGGGGCCTGAGTCCGGACCCGATTCGGAGACTCTCCGGGTCGGTGGTAACTTTTCCTCTGCACTTGGGGCTGTGGCGCAGTTGGTAGCGCGTCTCGTTCGCAATGAGAAGGTCAGGGGTTCGAATCCCCTCAGCTCCACCATTGTGATGAGTCGGGACATAGGTGACACCTGAGTCGCGACATGAGTGACATCACGAAGGAAGCCCGGGCCATCGGCCCGGGCTTCTTTGTGTGTTGCGCCAGTAGCTCTTCTCGGGCTGGATCTGGTGGGTGGAGAGGATCT
>JBFJNH010000098.1:0-10422 GCA_041618295.1 Marmoricola sp. | reverse complement strand
TACTGCGGGATCGTCGTCGCGCTGACCCAGACGATGATCGTTCCGCTGATCCCGTTGCTCCCGGGGCTGCTCGGCTCCAGCGCGTCGGACACGTCTTGGGCGGTGACCGCCACGCTGTTGACGGCCGCGGTCACGATGCCGATCTCCGGTCGCCTGGGGGACATGGTCGGGAAGCGCCGGATGCTGGTGGTCAGCCTGGGCTTCCTGGTCGCCGGGTCGCTGCTCTGCGCTGTCTCCGACAGCCTGATCCCGGTGATCGTCGGCCGTGGGCTGCAGGGCATGTCGATGGGGGCGATCGCCCTGGGGATCAGCATCATGCGCGACGAGCTGCCGGTCGAGAAGGTCGGCCCGGCCGTCGCCCGGGTCAGCGCGACCCTCGGTGTGGGGGGCGCGATCGGCCTGCCGGTGTCGGCGCTGATCGTGGAGAAGGCCAACTGGCACGCGCTCTTCTACATCGCCGGCGGTCTCGGCGTGGTCGGGATCGTCGCCGTCCTGGCGCTGGTGTCGGAGTCCCCGGTCCGGACGCCGGCCCGTTTCGACTTCCTCGGTGCGATCGGCCTCGCCGCCGCCCTGGTGATGCTGCTGCTCGCGATCAGCAAGGGCGGTGACTGGGGTTGGGGTGCGCCGCTGACCATCAGCCTGCTCGCCGGTGCCGCTCTGGTCGCCGCGATCTGGGGGCGTTGGGAGCTCCGCACGCCGGCACCGCTGGTCGACCTTCGTACCAGCGCCCGCCCGCAGGTGCTCTTCACCAACATCGCCTCGATCGGCGCGGGCTTCGCGATGTACGGGATGTCGCTGGTCCCGATCCAGATCCTGCTCGCTCCGCAGGCGGTCGAGCACGGCCTGGGTCTGACCCTCATCCAGGCGGGCCTGGTGCTGATGCCCGGTGGGTTCGCGATGTACTTCTTCTCCGACGTCGGGGCGCGGATCACCGCGGCCCGGGGGCCGAGGGCAGCCCTCAGCACCGGGATCGCGATCATCGCGGTCGGCTACACGGTGCTGCTGTTCTTCCGGGCCGAGTGGTGGCAGGTCTCGCTCGCCGGCATCGTGACCAGTGCCGGTGTCGGAGTCGCGTACGCCGCCATGCCGGCCCTGATCATGGGTGCTGTCGCGATCAAGGAGACCGCGGCGGCGAACGGCCTGAACGCGCTGATGCGCTCGGTCGGCACCTCGTTGTCGGCGGCGGTGGTCGGCACGGTGCTGGCGCACCAGACCGTGCGGCTCGGCGGCATCGAGCTGCCCTCCGAGCGCGGTCTCACGCTGGCGATCCTGATCTCGCTGGCCGCGTCGGGAGTGGCGCTGCTGCTCACCCTGGCAATCCCCAAGAAATCCCAAAGTTGAGGGGAATGGACTCAACTCTGGGTTCGTTGTAACCACTGACGGACGGTGCCTGCGTCCGTCACGATGGAGACCACGACCCTGGAGGGGGAGTCCATGGACGGTTCGAAGTTCACCTCGCGCAGCGTCGAGGCGATCAACGCGGCGCAGACCGCCGCTGTGGCTGCCGGCAACGCGCAGCTGGAGCCGGCGCACCTGGCGTTCGCGCTGCTGCGCCAGGACGGCGGGATCACACCGACGCTCCTGGAGAAGTCCGGGGTCGACCCGCTCGCCCTCGGTGCCGCGATCGACGAGCTGACCGTCCGGCTGCCGAGCGCCTCGGGCGCGACCGTCGCCACCCCCACCGCGTCACCCGCGCTGACCCGCGTCTTCGCCAAGGCGCTCGAGATCGCTGCCGGGATGAAGGACGAGTACGTCGCCACCGAGCACCTGCTGCTGGCCCTGGCCGCCGTCGAGAGCCCGGTCAAGAACGCCCTCACCACCGCCGGCCTGACCGAGGAGGCCCTGCGCGAGGCGATCGCCTCGGTCCGTGGCAACCGGCGGGTCACCAGTCCGGAGGCGGAGTCGGCGTACGAGGCGCTGGAGAAGTACGCCGTCGACCTGACCGCCCAGGCGTCCGAGGGCAGGCTGGACCCGGTCATCGGCCGGGACGCCGAGATCCGCCGCGTGGTCCAGGTGCTCTCCCGGCGTACCAAGAACAACCCGGTGCTGATCGGCGAACCCGGCGTCGGCAAGACTGCCGTCGTCGAGGGTCTCGCGCAGCGCATCGTCGACGGTGACGTCCCGGACTCCCTCAAGGGCCGTCGGCTGCTGAGCCTCGACCTGGCGGCTATGGTCGCCGGGGCGAAGTACCGCGGTGAGTTCGAGGAACGTCTCAAGGCCGTTCTCGAGGAGATCAAGTCCTCCGAGGGCCAGGTCATCACCTTCATCGACGAGCTGCACACCGTCGTCGGTGCCGGCGCTAGCGGTGACTCCGCGATGGATGCCGGCAACATGCTGAAGCCGATGCTGGCCCGCGGCGAGCTCCGCCTGATCGGTGCGACCACGCTGGACGAGTACCGCGAGCGGATCGAGAAGGACCCCGCCCTGGAGCGCCGGTTCCAGCAGGTCTTCGTCGGCGAGCCCAGCGTCGAGGACACCGTTGCGATCCTGCGCGGGCTCCAGGAGAAGTACCAGGCCCACCACGGCGTGAAGATCACCGACGCGGCCCTGGTCGCGGCGGCGATGCTCTCGGACCGCTACATCACCGGACGGCAGCTTCCCGACAAGGCGATCGACCTGATCGACGAGGCGGCCTCGCGGCTGCGGATGGAGATCGAGTCCTCGCCGGTCGAGATCGACCAGCTCCGGCGCAACGTCGACCGGATGAAGATGGAGCAGCTCGCGCTGGAGCGCGAGACCGACGAGGCGTCCAAGGACCGGTTGGAGAAGCTCCGGGTCGACCTCGCCGACGCCGAGGAGGAGCTGCGCAGCCTGGAAGCGCGGTGGGAGCGGGAGAAGACTGCCCTGGAGGGCTCCGGCGAGCTCCGCAAGCAGATCGACGCGCTCCGCGTCGAGGCCGAGCGGCTGCAGCGCGACGGCGATCTGGCCCAGGCCTCCGAGATCCTCTACGGACGCATCCCGGCACTGGAGAAGCAGATCGCTGCGTCCGAGGAGTCCGAGGCGACCTCCACCGACGAGCCGATGGTGGCCGAGGAGGTCGGGCCGTCCGAGATCGCCGAGGTGGTCGAGGCCTGGACCGGCATCCCGACCGGTCGTTTGCTCGAGGGTGAGACCTCCAAGCTGCTGCGGATGGAGGAGATCATCGCCGGGCGCCTGGTCGGCCAGCAGACCGCGGTCAACGCGGTCGCCGACGCCGTCCGCCGGTCCCGCGCAGGTATCTCCGACCCGGACCGCCCGACCGGCAGCTTCCTGTTCCTCGGGCCCACCGGCGTCGGCAAGACCGAGCTCGCGAAGTCCCTGGCCGACTTCCTCTTCGACGACGAGCGGGCGATGGTCCGCATCGACATGAGCGAGTACTCCGAGAAGCACTCGGTGGCGCGCCTGGTCGGCGCGCCTCCCGGCTACGTCGGGTACGACGAGGGCGGCCAGCTCACCGAGGCCGTCCGGCGGCGCCCGTACTCGGTGGTGCTGCTCGACGAGGTCGAGAAGGCGCACCCGGAGGTCTTCGACATCCTGCTCCAGGTCCTCGACGACGGCAGGTTGACCGACGGTCAGGGCCGCACCGTGGACTTTCGCAACGTGCTGCTGATTCTGACCAGCAACCTCGGTTCCCAGTTCCTGGTGGACCCGTTGCTCGACACCGAGGCGAAGCACGCGTCGGTGATGACGGTGGTTCGTCAGGCTTTCAAGCCGGAGTTCCTCAACCGGCTCGACGAGGTCGTCATGTTCGACGCTCTCGGCAAGGACGAGCTCGCCCACATCGTCGACCTGCAGCTGGCGGCGTTCGACAAGCGGCTCGCGCCGCGGCGGATCACCGTCACGGTCACCGAGGCGGCCCGGGCCTGGCTCACCGAGCAGGGTTACGACCCGGCGTACGGCGCCCGGCCGCTGCGCCGCCTGGTGCAGACGGCCATCGGCGACCCGCTGGCGCGGATGCTGATCGGCGGTGCCGTCCTCGACGGGCAGCACGTGGTGGTCGACGTGGAAGCCGGCGGCGAGCAGAGCGGTCTCGCCCTGAGGGTCACCGACTGACGGGCGGTAGCCGGGGGCTTGGTTGAATGGGGCCATGAGTTCCCCCGAGGGCAGTGCCCGACCTAGTCAGGTCACCTTCGCCGGATGGGGGATCGCGGTCGCGTCGGTGATGTTGGTGATCTCGGTCTTCGACTCGATGGCGAACCTCAGGTCGGTCGACATGCGCGAGACCATCGCCGAGGCGGTGGGCAGCGGGTCGGCCAAGGGGCTCGGCCTCAGCGTGGAGGACGTGACCGAGATCCTGCGGTGGTCCTTCTTCGTCACCGGGTTCGCCGCGGTCGCCGCCGGGATCCTCGGCGTCTTCGTGCTGCAGCGGAACAGGAGCGCGCGGATCGGCCTGACCGTCGCCGCGGTCCCGATCGCGCTCGCGGCCCTGGTGACCGCCCCGTTCGCGGGCAGCTTCCTGGGGATGTTCATCGCCGCCGGCACCACCGTCCTCTGGACCCGGCCCGCCCGGGACTGGTTCGACGGCCGGCCGCCGGTGGCGCGCGAGGTCCCGCGGATGCCGGAGTTCCCGCCGCTCCCGGAGTACCCGTCGGCCACCACTCCGCCCGCTCCGCCCGCGGCGGACGCCCCGCAGCCGCCACCGACCCAAGGCTGGGGCCAGGCGCCGCCGGTGGGTGCACCGCAGCCCCCGCCCCCGGCCCCGAACCCGTACGGGTACTACCCGCCCGCACCGCGGGCGCAGGTGCCGTGGCCGCCGTCCGAGCGGCCGGGCCAGGTGCGCCTGGCCTGCATCCTGACCTGGGTGTTCAGCGCCGTCACGAGTCTTGCCTTCCTCGGGTTGCTCACGGGCTTCGCCGTCGACTCCGACGCGATGCTGGAGCAGATGCGGGACGCCCCCGGGTGGGACTCGGCCTACGAGGACTTCGCGGTCGCCGGAGCAGTGGTCGTCTCGGTCATCTTCCTGGTGTGGTGCCTCGGGGCCGCCGTGCTCGCGGTCTTCGCCTGGCGGCGCCAGCAGTGGGCCTGGATCCTGCTGCTGGTCTCCACCGGCCTCGCCGCCCTGATCGGCCTGATCGGGATCCCGGCCTCGCTGGTGCACCTTGCCGCCCTAGCCACCACCTTCGGCGCGCTGCTCAGCAAGCAGAGCCGGGACTGGTTCAGCGGGCGCTGAGGTCCGCAGCGCCGAGTCGGCGAAGCCCCTCGGTGATCACGTCGGTGCGCTTGCAGAACGCCCACCGGACCAGGTGCCGGCCTTCGTCCTGGTCGTCGTAGAAGACCTGGGACGGGATCGCCACCACCCCGGCGGTCTCGGGGAGCGCGAGGCAGAAGGCGCGGCCGTCGGCGTACCCGAACGTGCGCACGTCGGTGGTGACGAAGTACGTCCCGTCCGGCCGGTACGCCGTCATCCCCAGGTCCGCGAGCCCGTCGCAGAGGAGGTCCCGCTTGACCCGCAGGTCCGCAGCGAGACCGCGGTGGAAGTCGTCGTGCTCGTTCAGCCCGACCGCGACCGCCGGCTGCAGGGGTGCGCCCGAGGAGTAGCTCAGCCAGTTCTTGGCGCCCTCGACGGCGGCGACCAACGGGGCCGGCCCGCTGGCCCAGCCGATCTTCCACCCGGTGACCGAGAACGTCTTGCCGGCGCTCGAGATGGTCAGCGTCCGCTCGAACATGCCCGGCAAGGTCGCCAGCGGGACGTGCGGTACCCCGAAGGTGAGGTGCTCGTAGACCTCGTCGGTGGCCACCAGGAGGTCGTGCTCGATCGCCAGCGCTGCGACCCCGTCCAGCTCGGCCCGGGTCAGCACCGTCCCGGTGGGGTTGTGCGGGGTGTTCAGCAGGATCAGCCGGGTTCGCGGGGTGATTGCGGCGGCAAGCTCGTCCAGGTCGAGCCGGAAGTCGGGAGCGCGCAGGGTCACCGGCTTCCGGACGCCGCCGGCCATCTGGAGCACCGCGACGTAGGAGTCGTAGTACGGCTCCAGGACCACCACCTCGTCTCCCGGGTTGACCAGTCCGAGGACCGCAGCGGCGATCGCCTCGGTGGCGCCGGTGGTCGCCACCACGTTCTCGCGCTCGAGCAGGAGGCCGTAGTGGCGCTGCTGGTGGGCGATGACGGCATCCAGGAGCTCGGGGGTGCCGTGGCCGGGCGGGTACTGGTTGCGGCCTGCGCGCAGCGCGGCGGCCGCGGCGTCCAGCATCGCGGTCGGACCGTCCTCGTCGGGGAAGCCCTGACCCAGGTTGACCGAGCCGGTCCGGACGGCGAGCGCGGACATCTCGGCGAAGATGGTGCTGCCGATTCCGTCCATCCGGTGTGCATTTCGGCCCATGCCCAGACAGTAGTAGTTCACAATGTTGCGGTGAGCAACATCGAATCGACGGCCGTCGACGCCCCCCTGGGCGCCCGGGCCGAGCCGCAGCCCACCGAGGAGAGCCCGGCACCGAAGCGCAG
The DNA here is from genome assembly GCA_041618295.1 of Marmoricola sp. GTDB lineage: Bacteria > Actinomycetota > Actinomycetes > Propionibacteriales > Nocardioidaceae > Marmoricola. Next base: position 4,004 of record JBFJNH010000098.1, on the reverse strand, counting down.
CGTCGGGCGCCGGATCGCGTTCTGGGTCGGGATGGGGCTGATCCTGGCCGGCCTCGGTCTGCTCGCGTACGTCGCCTGGCAGCTCTGGGGGACCAACTGGGTCTCCAAGCGCGAGCAGCGCGAGGTCGCCACCCAGCTCCAGGAGGACTGGGCGGCCGGGGAGACGAAGGCCCCGGAGTTCGGCGATGCCTCCGCGCTCATCAGGATCCCGAAGTTCGGTTCGAAGTACCTGATCCCGGTGCTCGAGGGGACCACGCAGGACATCCTCGCGAAGGGCTACGGCCACTTCGTCGACACCGCCGGTCCCGGCCAGGTGGGCAACTACGCCCTGGCAGCGCACCGGGTCACCCACGGTGAGCCGCTGCGCCGGATGCCCGAGCTCCGACCGGGAGACACGGTCATCGTCGAGACCAGGACGCACGTCTTCACCTACACGCTGGACACCAACCCGAACGCCCTGGTGATCCCGTTCACGGGTACCTGGGTGCTGTCGCCCGTCCCGGACAACCCGCAGCCCGGCGGGGTGGAGCCGAAGCAGGCCGAGGGACAGCGCCTGATCACGCTCACCACCTGCTCGGAGATCTTCCACACCGACAACCGGATGATCGCCTTCGGTCACCTGACCAACGCCCGGGAGAAGAAGGTCCCCTCGATCTCCTGAGCGCGGCTCCACTAGCCTCCTCGCATGGCGGATCGCGACGTACTCCTCGACCAGGTCAACTCCAAGGCGATCGTGCGGGGCAAGGTCACCCTTGCGTCCGGACGAGAGGCCGACTACTACGTCGACATGCGGCGCGTCACCCTGGACGCCGACGCGGCCCCGGCGATCGGCCGGTCGATGCTCGACCTGACCGCCGACTGGGAGTTCGACGCCGTCGGGGGCCTCACCCTCGGCGCCGACCCGATCGCGGTCGCGATGATGCACCAGGCCGCTGCCGCTGGTCGGCGGCTCGACGCGTTCGTGATCCGCAAGTCGCAGAAGGTGCACGGCCTGCAGAAGTTGATCGAGGGTCCCTCGGTCGAGGGTCGCCGGGTGCTCGCGGTGGAGGACACCTCGACCACCGGCGGTTCGGTGCTGGAGGCCGTCGCAGCCCTCCGGGTCGCGGGCGCGACGGTGGTCGGGGTTGCGGTCGTCGTCGACCGGGACACCGGCGCGCGGGAGGCGGTCGAGGCCGAGGGCCTGGAGTACCGCGCCGCGGTCGGGATCGCGGACCTAGCGGTCTGAGTCCCCGGGGCCGTCGAAGACTTCCTCGATCACGTCGTCCACGACGTCGGCGACCTGCCGGCGGTGCTTGAGCCACTCGTAGGCGACCGGGATCACCGAGAAGAGCAGGATCGCCAGGATCGCGAAGTCGATGTTGTCGGAGAGGAACGGCCCGACCTTGGGCACGTTGCCGAGGAAGTAGCCGAGCATCGTGATGCTCATGACCCAGAACACCGCCCCGATCGCGCTCCAGGTCAGGAACCGGCGCCGGTCCATCTCCGCCACGCCGGCGACCACGGTCACGTAGGTGCGCACGAACGGGACGAAGCGGCCGATCACCAGGGCCTTGTTGCCGTGCTTGTCGAAGAAGGCGCGGGTCTGGTCGAAGTACTTCTTCTTCATGATCCGGCCGTCGCGTTGGGTCAGCGGAGGTCCGATCTTCCGACCGATCTCGTAACCGGCGATGTTGCCCAGCACGGCAGCGACGATGAAGATCGCCATGCCGAAGGTCAGGCTGAGACCGTTCGCGTCGACCAAGACGTCGATCCGGTCGGTGGCGAAGAACAGGCCCATCGCGAAGAGCAGCGTGTCACCGGGCAGGAACGGGAACAGCAGGCCGCACTCGACGAAGATCATCGCCACGCTGATCCAGAAGAACTCCTGCCCGAACTCGGCGAGCCACCAGTTGGGGTCCATCCACTTGATCCCAAGGATCTGCACGGCGTCGACGATCACGAGGTGAGGGTATCTGCCCGCACCTGAACGCGAGGGGACGTTCCGGTGACTCGTAGTGTTCGTCGTGTGACCGAGGACCAGAACGCGCCGTACGACCCGATGCCGAACGGTCCGGCTGCGGTCGGCGTGGGTCCGTGGGAGGGTCCGTGGCCGGACGGACCCGGGAGCGACCGGTACGACCCGGACCTCCTTGCGAACGGCGACCGACGCAACGTGGTGGACCGGTACCGGTACTGGTCGGTGGCCGCGATCGTCGCGGACCTGGACACCCGCCGGCACGACTTCCACGTGGCGATCGAGAACTGGCAGCACGACTTCAACATCGGCACGGTCGTCCGTTCGGCCAACGCGTTCCTCGCCGCCGAGGTGCACATCGTCGGCAACAAGCGGTGGAACCGGCGCGGGGCGATGGTCACCGACCGCTACCAGCACGTCCGGCACCACGAGGACGCCGCCGCGCTGGCGGCGTACCTCCACGAGCACCCGACCGGCCCGGTCCGGTTGCTCGGGATCGACAACCTGCCGGGCTCGGCGCACCTGGAGACGATGGAGCTGCCGCGCCGGGTCTGCTTCCTCTTCGGGCAGGAGGGGCCGGGGCTCTCCGCCGGGGCACGGGAGGCGTGCGACGGCACCTTCTCGATCGCCCAGTTCGGCTCCACCCGGTCGATCAACGCCTCGGCTGCGGCGGCGATCGCGATGCACGCGTGGATCCGGACGTACGCCGACCTCGACGACGAGTCCGCCTGGCGGGGCTAGAAGGCGACCGCCGCGGCGTGGAACCCGAAGAGCGGTGGGAAGACGAACACGACCGACCAGGACCAGCCCGCGTAGATCCACAGGTAGCGGGTCTGCCACTGCTCCAGCTGCGCGAAGCGCGACCGACCGCGGAGGAACCCGATCAGGAGCCAGGCCGACCAGGCCAGGTTGCCGAGCAGGATCAGGTTCTCGCCCAGTGCCGCGGTGCGGTTCGCGCTGAAGCCGAAGTCGGAGATCCTCCCGGCGAGCGCGGCCAGGACGATCAGGTCGACGCCGATGGTGACGAGCACGAGCGCGACCCGGAGCTTGTCGAACAAGCCGGGCTCCTCGGCCGGGTTGCGTGCCGAGACGCCGTAGACGATCAGGCCGAGCACGACCACGAGGATCAGGTCGAAGAGGATCAGGGTGTCCCGCTCGACCTCGATGCCCTGGCCGTTGAGCGCGAGCGTGATCACCAGTCCGCCCAGGGCGATCACGAACAGGGGCGTGAACACCAGGCCGAGGACGGGTGCCATGTTCTCGATGACGCTCTTCTTCGCCTCGACCAGCCAGGCAGCGACCACGACGGCGCCGACGACCCCGCAGGGCAGCAGCCACTGGGTGACGAAGACCTCCGGGTCGATCTCCGCGACCTCGAGGACGCCGACGGTGATTCCGGTGAGGACCCCTCCGCCCAGCGCCAGCAGCGCCATGTAGATGATCCACTCGCCGGTGAACCGGATGAAGTCCATCCAACGCGGGCCGGCCCGCAGGTCGCCGTCGGTGTAGAGCAGCCCGACCGCGATCCACAAGGCGATCGGGAGGTGCAGGAAGGTCAGCAGCGTCACCGACGCCTCGTTGTCGGTGGGGTAGACGTTCGCCCCGAGGGCGCCGAGCGCGAACAGCCCGGCCACCAGGGCGATCGTCCGCCGGCTCGTCCGCCGGGTCGTTGCGAGGTAGCCGGCCAACGGCACCAGGCCGAACAGGATCGCGTTGTCGAGGTAGAAGCGGTCCTGGTCGTGCATCGAGACGCCGAAGGCCGCCGGGAGCTTGAGTGCGAGGACGGCAACCAGCACCCAGGCCAGCATCGCGTCGACGGCCCGTCCGCGCTCCGGGTCGGCGTCGTCACCGACCAGCACCAACTGCTTCCACAGCCGGTCGGAGTGCTCCCGGGCGAACTCGCGGGTCAGCGAGTCCAGGCTGCCCATCCGCTTGACGGCGACCAGGAAGGCCTCGTCCGGCTCGAGCCCGGTCGCAGTCAGGTCGGCGATCCGTTGCCGGAGGTGGTCCTCGAGCTCGTCGGTGTCCGTGCCGCCGATCTCCTGACGCT
>JBFJNH010000097.1:0-10556 GCA_041618295.1 Marmoricola sp. | reverse complement strand
CGTCCTCGCGGGGCTCGGCCGCGAGGACGACGCCCATCAGGTCCCAGTCGTAGAACAGGTCGGTACGACCGCTGGATCGTTGCAGGAAGTGGAGCTCGCCCGCGAGACGGAGTGCCTCGTCGCCGTTGGCCCGCTCGACCCGCCGGGCCACGTGCCGCTTCACGTCCAGGTGCTGCCGCGCGTACGCCGCGGGGTCGCGCCAGCGCAGGTCCGCCTCCAGGACGTCGCGGACCAGGTCGTGCACCATCAACCCGCGCGGCGACTCCGAGACGAAGGACAGCCCGCCGACCCAGGCGAACAGGTCACCAGCGCCCTCGGCGCCGACCACGTCGGCCAGCAACGCCTCGGTCAGGTACTGCGCGTGGGCGGCGACGTGGATCGCGCGGCGGTGCCGGTCCGAGGGCACCGCGTCGAGCAGCGACCCCACGAGAACCTGGACGACGCTGGGCGCGTCGAGAAGGTTGAAGTCGACGACCTCGGGCTGCTGGGCCAGCAGGTCCGCGACCAGGGCGAGGGACAACGGATGCCCGTGCGTCGCGTCGATCACCCGGCCGTGGACCGCCGCCGGCACCCCGGACCGGGTGAGCATCGCCAACGCGGGTTCCCGTTCCAGGTTGCGCAACGACAGGGTGCGCACCAGCCCGGCCCACCCGGGGTCGGCCACCCATCCGGGCGACGGGCCGGTCCGGCCCGCGAGCACCAGGACGTGGTCAGCAGGGAGCCCGGGGAGGAAGCTCTCCCGCAGCCACTCCTCCAGCCCGGCGGCCTTCTCGGCTTCGTCGACCAGGTAGACGTGCCGACCGGGAGCGCGCGGCGGCGGTTCGAGCATCAGCCGCTGAGCCTCGATCTCGGTCACGCCCACGTCGCCCGCTCGCAGGTCGTCGGCGAGGGCGGCGAGCAGGGTCGTCTTGCCGACGCCACCCGGGGCGACCACCGCCACGACCGCGTGCGGGGGGTCCTCGGCGGTGACCAGGTCGACGAGCAGGGTCAGCTCGGCGTCCCGTCCCACCAGGCGGGCACGTCGGCGCTGTGACACCCGTTCGCCCCAGGTGCGCGGCGCCTCGCCCATGGCGACACCTTAGTGCCGCGGTGCACGTGGGCGGTGACGAAACCCGGGGCCAGTTCCCGCGCTGGATAAGGTCTCCCGGTGAGGCAGACGCATGGATGACCTGGTGCTGCTGCTGGGGGCCGCGTTCCTCGGAGGCTGGGCGGCGTCCTGGACCCGGCTGCCGCCACTGGTCGGGTTCCTGGTCACCGGGTTCGTCCTCAACGCCTCCGGGGTCGAGGCCCCGCACGGCCTGGACCAGGCTGCCGACCTCGGGGTTGCCCTGCTGCTCTTCAGCATCGGTCTGAAGTTCGACGTCCGGGTCCTGCTCCGGCGCGAGGTGTGGGTCACCACGAGCCTCCACCTCGTGGTGTCGACCGGCATCGCCGCGGGCGCCGTCCTCACCCTCGCCACCCTCGGGCTCTCCCTGCTTGACGGCCTCGGCGCCGGCGCCGTCGCCCTGTTCGCCGTCGGTCTCGCCTTCTCGAGCACGGTGTTCGTGATCAAGGTCCTGGAGCAGAACAACGCGACCCGGTCGTTCTACGGCGTCACCGCCATCGGCATCCTGGTCTTCCAGGACCTGGTCGCCGTCGTCGTCGTCACGATCTCCAGCGGCGAACTGCCGAGCACCTGGGCTCCGCTGGTGCTGCTCCTCCCCCTGGCACGGCCGGTGCTGCGGAAGATGCTGAGCCGGATCGGCCGCGGGGACCTGCTGGTGGTCTTCTCCCTGACCCTCGCGCTCGGACCCGGGTACCTGCTCTTCGACGCCGTCGGGCTGAAGGGGGATCTCGGCGCCCTGGTGATGGGGATGCTGCTCGCCCGGGGAGCCGATGCCGACGTGGTCCGCCGGACGTTCTCCTCGATCAAGGACCTGCTCCTCGTCGGCTTCTTCCTGTCGTTGGGTTTCGTCGGCGTCCCCGGTGCCGAGCACCTCGCGGTGGCGGGGATCCTGGTCCTCCTGATCCCGGTCAAGGTGCTCGGCTTCGCGTACCTGCTCAAGAAGCTGGGCCTGCGTCACCGCAGCGCCGGACTGGGCGGGTTGGCTCTGGGGAACTACTCGGAGTTCGGACTGATCGTCGCGGTGGCCGGCGTGGAGGCGGATCTCCTCACCGAGGACCAGCTCGTCGTCGTCGCGGCCGCGGTGGCGCTGAGCTTCGTCGTCTCCTCGGTTGCCAACGCGTGGTCGGAACGCCTGCTGCCGGTGCTGGACCGGCTGCTCGGCGAGGAGGACGTCGACGACCTGCACGCGCTCGACCGGATCATCGATGTGGGCGAGGCCCACGCGGTCGTCCTCGGACTGGGCCGGGTCGGACGGTCGGCGTACCGGCAGCTGGAGGAGTCACACGGTCTCGCCGTGCTCGGGATCGAGACGGACCCGGAACGGGTCTCGGACCTGCGCGAGGCGGGTCTGAACGTCCTGGAGGCTGACGCCACCGACCCCGAGTTCTGGACCCGGCTCCGTTCGACCGGCGAGATCCGGATCGCCGTCCTGGCGATGCCGTTCCATGGCGCGAACCGGACGGCCCTGCGGCGCCTGCGGGAGAGCGGCTTCGACGGTGTCGTGGGGGTGGTCGCCCAGTACGACGAGGACCTCGAGGACGCCCGTCGCCACGGCGCCGACACGGTGCTGCACCTGTACGACGGCACGGGAGCTGAGCTCGCCGACCGGACGGTCATGCAGACCACCCACGACCGAGAGCCCGGGGTCGACGGATCGCCCGAGGAGCCGTGACACCGGTCGGCGGCGGGGACGCGCACCACGACTCGCACCGCAGTCGGTCCAGATTCTGTACTAGTCGCGGCAACGGGCTCCCCCGATGCTGGACCCCATGGACCTGAGCACGGACTACCTGGTCATCGGCGCGGGGATGAGCGGCCTGGCCTTTGCCGACACCCTGGTCGCGCACAGCGACGCCGAGGTGGTTGTCGTCGACCGGCGGACCGCGCCCGGAGGGCACTGGGCCGACGTCTACCCGTTCGTCCGGCTGCACTCTCCTTCGGCGTTCTACGGGGTGCACTCGCTTGCCCTGGGAGACGACCGGATCGACACCGAGGGGCCCAACGCCGGCCTGTACGAGCGCGCGAGCGCCGACCAGCTGTGGGCCTACTTCGCCGAGGTCGTCGAGCGGCTCACCGCGACCGGTCGGGTCCGCTTCCTGCTCGGCCACGAGGTCGACGACGAGCAGGACGGCACTGCGTCGGTCCGCGACCTGGGCACCGGCGTCGGCGGTCGGATCACCGCGCGCCGGCGGGTCGTCGACGCCCGCTACCTGGAGGTCTCGGTCCCGGCGACGCACACCCCGTCCTTCGAGGTCGCTGCGGACGCCTCGTTCGTCCCGGTCCACCTGCTTCCTGAGGCCGTCGGCACGGCCGCGGCGTACACGGTCCTCGGCTCGGGGAAGACCGCCGTCGACGCGGTGACCTGGCTGCTGGACCAGGACGTCGACCCGGAGCGGATCCGCTGGGTCCGGCCGCGGGACGCCTGGTTCCAGGACCGGGAACGGTTCCAACCGCTGGCCCTGGCCGTCGACACCCTGGAGGGTCTCGCCACCGATGCCGAGATCGGCGCCCGGGCCACCGACCTCGCGACCGTGGTCGCCGAGCTGGAGCAGGCCGGCCGGCTGACCCGGCTGGATCCGGCAGCGGAGACGACCATGTTCCGCGGCGCGATGCTGAGCCGTCACGAGATCGAACGCTGCCGACAGGTCACCGACGTGGTCCGGCTCGGCCGGGTCCAACGGATCGAACGCGACCGGCTGGTCCTCGACCACGGCGAGCGCGCCACCGGCGGCGCGCTGCACGTCGACGCCAGCGCCACCGGACTGCGTGACGTCAGCCCGCGACCGGTCTTCTCGCCCGGGCGGATGGTGCTGCAGCAGGTCCGGCACAACTCCCCGCCGTTCAACGCGGCCCTGCTCGCCTGGGTGGAGGCGAACCGCGACGACGACGTGCAGAAGAACCGCCTGTGCGTCCCCAACCCGTACACCCGCGAGGTCCGCGAGTGGGCGTCGATGGTCACCCGGACCTGGCGGACCGAGGGCGGCTGGCGCACCGAGCCGGACCTGCAGGCCTGGGTCGGCGGCACCCGGCTCAACCTGATGCAGGCCCTGCCCGAGCACCTCGGCGACCCGCGCGCGCAGGCGGCGCTGGCCCGGTACGCCGGCAACGTCGGCGACGCCCTGGCCCGGCTCGCGGAGATCGTCGGCCGGCAGGGAGAGGTCGCCGAGCCTGTGGGCTGAACGACCGAGTGCTCGGGCCTGACGGAGACCGTCGCGCTGCGTACGATCGGGCCATGACGCCCGTGAACGATTCGGGAGACGTCCGGCTGGCCGAGCTGGTCGCCGCGCTGTCGCTCGGCATCGACCTGGGGTTCAACCAGCCGATGGAGCACGTCCTGCGGCAGTGCCTGATCGCCCTCCGCCTGGCCGACCACCTGGGGGTCGACGAGGAGACCCGCGGCTCGGTCTACTACACCGCGCTCCTCCTCAACGTCGGCTGCCACTCGGACGCGCACGAGCAGGCGAAGTGGTTCGGGGACGACATCGACCTCAAGGCCGGCAAGTACGCCGAGCAACGGGGGGTCCGCGGAGCGCTGGCCGACCTGCGGCGGATCGGTTCCGGGACCGACGGAGGACTGGCGCGGCTGCGCTCGACCGTCGCGTTCGCCGTCTCCGGCTACCGGGAGATCGGCGACATGATCGTCAACCACGCCTCGATCGCCGGCCGGCTCGCCTCCTCGCTGGGGCTGCCGGAGTCCACCGTGGCCGCGGTCGGGGCGTCGTACGAGCAGTGGGACGGCAAGGGCTGGCCCGGCGACCTGCACGGCGACGCGGTACCGCTCGCCACCCGGCTGGCCAGCATCGGCGAGTTCGTCGAGGTCGCCCACCGGCTGCGCGGCGTCGACGGCGCCTGCGCCCTGGTCCGCCGCGAGCGCGGGAAGCAGTTCGACCAGCGGCTCGCCGACCAGTTCCTCGCCACCGCCGAGATGCTGCTCACCGAGCTCGACGGCCGCGACTCGTGGGCCGCGGTGATCGACGCCGAGCCGGCCCTGGACATCCGCCTGGACCCGGCGACGTTCGACGCCGCTCTGCTCGCCATCGCCGACTTCATCGACCTCAAGTCACCGTTCACCCTCGGCCACGCCCGAGCAGTTGCCGACCTGGTCGCCGGGGCCGCACCGCGCTACGGCTTGGGCGAGGAGGAAGCACGGACGACGTACCGGGCCGCGCTGGTCCACGGGCTCGGCAAGCTCGGCGTCTCGAACGCGATCCTGGACAAGGCTCCACCTCTCGGAGCCGGGGAGCGCGAACGGATCCGGCTGATCCCGTACGTGACCCAACGGATGCTGCGCCAGTCCCCAGCACTGGCACCGTTGGGTGCCATCGCCGTCCAGTACGGCGAACGGCTGGACGGCTCGGGCTTCCCGAGCGGCCTCTCCGGGACCGCGATCGGACGGGAAGCGCGCCTGCTCGGAGCGGCCGACGCCTACCAGGTGCTCCGCGAGCCCCGGCCGCACCGTGACCCGTGGCCCGCGGACGAGGCGGCACGCCGGCTCCGCGCCGAGGCACGCGCCGGTCGCCTGGACGCGGACGCCGTGGAGGCGGTGCTCGGCGCCGCCGGGCACCGGGTCACCAAGCGGGTTGCCGGCCCGGCTGGTCTGACCGCACGCGAGATCGACGTGCTCCGCCTGATCGCCCGCGGGCTGACGGCGAAGGAGGTGGCGGCGCGCCTGGTGATCTCCCGGAAGACGGTCGCGAACCACATCGAGCACATCTACGCCAAGATCGGGGCGACCAACCGGGCCAGCGCTGCACTCTTCGCGACGCAGCACGGTCTCCTCGGGGCCGAGGAGACCGTGCTGACGTGACTGCCGCTCAGGCCGACTGCATCGCCTTCATGTTGGCCTCGATCGCCGCGTTCACGACGGCGCTCTCCTCCTCGGGACTGATGAAGAGCACCTGCGTCCCCGCCGCGATCACGGGCGAGTGACCGGGCTCGACGTAGAAGGCGTCCCCGGACTCGAACGTCTCCGCCCGGTCGGCGAAGGTGAAGGTGATCTGCCCACTGGTCACGTAGCCCCAGTGCGGGCACGGGCACCGGTCGTCCGGGAGCCCCTTGAGCAGCGGAGCCATGTCGCCCTCGCTGTGGAAGTCGAGGAAGCTGAAGTCGTACCCGGCGGCCGTGTCCTCGTGCACGGTCCCGATCCCCACGTCCTGGAACCGCTCTGCGCTCTGCTTCGACACCTTCGGCATCGTCCTGCTCCTTTCGGTTGACCTGTGCCCTCAACCTAGGAACGGGCGGCCCGGTGCCGCATGGGGTGAACTCCCCCTCTTCCGACTCCGGCGGTGCTCAGCGCGGCGGGGTCGCGAACCCACGGACCAGGGTCGCGAACGCGGCGCGACGGGAGTCGTCGACGTCCTGGTCGGGCAGCAGCGCGAGGACCGACCCGCGGAGCTCCAGGTTGGCCAGGCCCTCGCACAGCGCCTCGAACTCGAGCAGTGCCTGGGCCGTGGAACGACCGCCGAGCTGATCGGCCTCCTCCAGACGCGCCACCTTGGCCTCCAGCCGGGCCATCGAGGACGCCCGCGCCGCGACGAGCTCGGGGCCGGGGGTCTCGAACGGGATCACCCGTTGGAAGGCGATCCGGAAGAGCGCGGGGTGCTGGCGGACCAGAGCGCCGTAGACCCGTACTCCGCACTCGATCAGGTCGGCGGCCGGGTCGTCGGTCTCGGGCTGCTGGTCGAGGCCGTCCTCCAGGAACGCGTAGGCCCGCGCGGCGAGCACGTCGGCGACCAGGCCGTCGTGGGAGCCGAACAGGGAGTAGACGGCACGAGTGGTGGTACCGACGGCGGCCGCGACCGCGCGTACGGAGACCGCGTCCGGGCCGCCTTCGTCGAACAGCCGCTCGGCGGCTTCCCGGAGCGCGGCGCGGGTCACGTCGTCGTGCTCCCGGGGGCGTGCCATGGACAAAGAGTAGTGCAACGCGTTACGTTACACGTACCGTAACGTGTGACGAAACAGGAGGAACCATGGACGAGGTCCGCTACCGACATGCCGAGGAGGCCCTCTTCTCCGACGCCGGGATCACCCCGGTCGAGCACCGGATCCGGGTCACCGGCGTCGAGGGCGACGTACGCGTGCTCGATGTCGGGGAGGGAGAACCGGTGCTCTTCCTGCACGGAGGGCCGAACGCTGCGGCGACCTGGGCGTACGTCGCCGCCGAGGTCAGCCGGCACGGAATCCGCTGCCTGTTGCTGGACCGGCCCGGCTGCGGTCTGAGCGCGCGACCGGCGACGGTGCCGGACGCCGACTCCCTGGGCGACTACCTCGCCCGGCTCAGCGTCGACGTGCTGGACGCCCTCGACCTGGGACCGGTCACGGTGGTCGGTTCCTCGCTCGGAGGGTTTGCCGCCCTGCGGACGGCGGCAGCCAGCCCGGACCGGGTCCGGCGCGTCGTACTGGCGGGCTGCCCGGCGTTCGTCCCCGAATGGACGCCGCCCGGCTTCTTCGCCCTGCTCCGCCGCCCACTGACCCGGGCACTGCTGCTGCGCTCCCCCGCCACCCGGTCCGCGGCTGCCATGTCCCTGCGGATGATGCGCCACCGCGTCTCGGTGAAGGCCGGGCGCATCCCCGACCCGATGATCGACTGGATCCGTGCCTGGCAGGCGCACACCGACACGATGCGCAACGACACCGCGATGATCGTCGCGTGCGGCGACCGCACCGCCTTCGACCCCCGCCTCGACCTGACCCCGGCCGACCTCGCCGCGATCACCGTCCCGGTCACCGCCCTGTTCGGCGCCGACGACCCCGTCGGCGGCCGGGACGTCGGCGAGAGGTTGGTCGCGGCACTCCCGGACGCCACCCTGGAGGTCCTCCCTGACGGCGGTCACCTGCCCTGGCTCGACGACCCGGCCTGGCTCGCCGGGGCGATCAGGACGGCCGTGCGAGCGGGGTGAGTACCGCGGCGCGGCAGCCCGTCAGGTCCGTACGCCGGCCAGTCGCTCGTTGATCCGCTGCTGCGCCGCCAACGCCACCTGCGCCGACCCGTAGACGCCCATCACCTTCGCCTCACGGGTGCGCTCACCGATCATGAACAACCCGTCGACGCCGGGTACGGCGACATCGGGCAGGTCGTCCCCGACGTACCCGGGGGTCTCCATGATCGTGGCGGGGCCGAACGAGTGGTACTTCCAGGTCGCGCGCTGGGTGAGCCCGTCGAAGAGCTGGTCGATGTCGGCCTCGAAGGCAGCGACCAGGTCGGTCAGCTCCGCCTTGTGGCTGGCCTCGCTCATCGCGAAGTAGTCGGGCTTCTCCCACCAGCCGAGCTGCATCCAGAACGTCACCTGGTAGTCGTTGCGCTCACCGGGGAACTCCATCGAGCTGGCACACCAGGGCCGGCCGCTGACCGGTCCGGTCTGCACCCACCGCGGTCCGCTGTGGTCCCAGGCGTCGGGGTCGTCGAGCCCGTAGGTCAGGGTGACGACGTTGAGCGTCTTGCGGTGCAGGTGGCGCAGCCGCTCGGCGTACCAGGGGTCCAGGTCGGTGTCGTCGATGATCGAGAAGATGTCCCAGATCGGCACCGCGCTGACGATCACCGGTGCCCGCAGGACACGGGTGGCGGGCCACTCCATCGGGGTACGGCGCGGGTCGGTGGCGATCTCCACGCCGACGGCGCGGCGGTCCTCGACCAGCACCCGGTTCACCGACGTACCGGTGAGGATCTCGCCGCCGTTCTCGAGGATCGACTCGACCAAGGGACCCGCGATCGCGCCGCTGCCGCCCTTGACCCAGTAGGACTGGCTGGGCAGGTGACCGAGGACGTCGAGCTGGCGCCGGACGCTGTAGAGCATCGACCCGGCGGAGTAGTCGTGCGGCACCGGCAGGGTGCCCCCGAAGAGCCAGCCCAGGTAGCGGAAGAAGTCGATGACGTCGGGGTCGTCGGTCATCTGCCGGGCGAACTCCTCGGTGGAGACATCGTTGAGGGCCTCGATCTGGTCGTAGGAGAGGTTCCGCACCGGCTGCAGGTAGGCGTGGTTGAAGGCGTCGAACGCCCCCAGCACCATGTCGTCGAGCTTGCGCCAACCACCCTCGAGCAGGAGCTCGCCGGAGTTGGTCCAGGTGCAGACGTTCTCGGGCATCGTCTTGCCGATCCGGCGGAAGATCTCGTCCTGGCTGCCGGCGAGGATCAGGCCCTTGATGCCGTTGTCGATCGGCGAGCCGGCCTCGTCGCCGCTCTTCGCCCGGCCGCCGAGGCCGCCGCGCTCGGACTTCTCCAGGACGGCGACCTTGTGGCCGTCCTGGGCGAGCAGCGCGGCGAGGTTGAGCCCGCCCATCCCGCCGCCCGCGATGATCACGTCGTAGTCGTGTCCTGGCACCGTGCACCTCCACTGGTCTCGTGTGACCGGAAGGTTGTCACTTGACCACTCGCATGTCAACACCTGTTTCGTTAGCCTGACCATCTATGGCGTATCGTCGCTACATATTGACCTGCTAGTGACAACTGGCTACGCTCCGCGGGTGACTGTCGTGACCGGACCCCCGTCCACCCGGGACGCCATCCTGGGCGCCGCCGAGACCACCTTCGGGCAGCTCGGCTTCCGTGGCACCGCCATGGCCGCCGTCGCCGAGCAGGCCGGCGTCTCCCGCCCACTGGTGCACCGCTACTTCGGGGACAAGGAGACCCTCTACCGCGAGGTCGTCGACCGCCTCCTGCGCCAGTGGAACCAGGCCCTGCTCGACGCGGCCGTCCGGACAGCACCGAGCACGGCGCACGTGCTGCGCGCGGTGATGAGCGAGTGCGTGACCTGGGCCCGGCAACGGGAGATGCTGCGCGGGGTCCTGCTCCGGGACGCCGACGTGACCCGCCTGATCGCCCGGGAAACCCTGGAAGAGGGACGCGACCGACTCCCGGCGTTGCTGGAGAGAGTGCTCGCCGAGGGCGTCGAGCGCGGCGACATCCGCGCCGACCTCGACGCAGCCGAGACCGCCGCGGTCCTGGCCGGCGTGATCATCTCGGGGGCGGTGCAAGCACTCACCACCACCTCCGAGGACGCCTACCGGCGCCGGGTCGAGACGATGATCGAGATCGTGCTGCACGGCGTCGTCGTGGTGGTCGGACGATGAGTGCCGTGCCGCCGTTCGTGGCCCGCTTCGACTTCCGGGCCCCGGGCGCCGACAGGAGCCAACGCCAACGGCTCTACCCACGAGCGTTGGAGCAGGCGGCCTACCTCGACACGCACGGGTGCGACGCGATCCTGCTCAGCGAGCACCACGGCGTCGCGGACGGCTACCTGCCCAGTCCGCTGCTGGTCGCCTCCGGCATGGTGGCCGTCACCTCGCGGGTCCCGATCTCGGTCTCCGCGCTGCTGGTGAACCTCTACGACCCGGTCCGGCTCGCCGAGGACATCGCGGTCCTCGACCACCTCAGCGCCGGACGGGTCAGCTACACCTTCGGGTTGGGCTACCGGCGCGAGGAGTACGACCTGCTGGAGAAGAACTGGGCCGGGCG
>JBFJNH010000096.1:0-10560 GCA_041618295.1 Marmoricola sp. | reverse complement strand
CTACCCGGACCGCGCCGCGCTCGACGCCGCGGTGGCCCGGCTGCGTTCGTTCCCGCCGCTCGTCTTCGCCGGCGAGTGCGACCGGCTGACCGACAAGCTCGCGGCCGTGACCCGCGGCGAGGCGTTCCTGCTCCAGGGCGGTGACTGCGCGGAGACGTTCGACGGGGTCACCGCCGACAACGTCCGCAACAAGCTCCGGGTGCTGCTGCAGATGGCGGTCGTCCTCACCTATGCCGCCTCGGTGCCGGTGGTGAAGCTCGGCCGCTTCGCCGGCCAGTACGCCAAGCCGCGCTCCAACGACTCCGAGACCCGGATCGTCGACGGCGTCGAGGTCACGCTGCCGGCGTACCGGGGTGACGCGGTCAACGGCTTCGACTTCACCGAGGCCTCCCGGATCCCCGACCCGCAGCGTCTGGTCGAGGTCTACCACTCGTCGGCCTCGACGCTGAACCTGGTACGCGCCTTCACCACCGGCGGCTACGCGGACCTGCGTCAGGTGCACGCCTGGAACACCGACTTCGTGATGGGCTCCGCGGTGGGCAGCCGCTACGAGGCGGTCGCCAACGAGATCGACCGCGCGCTGACGTTCATGAAGGCCATCGGCGCCGACCCCGACGAGTTCCACCGCGTCGAGATGCACTCCAGTCACGAGGCGCTGGTGCTGGAGTACGAGCACGCGATGACCCGCATCGACTCGCGCACCGAGCTCCCGTACGACGTGTCGGGCCACTTCGTCTGGATCGGCGAGCGGACCCGTCAGCTCGACGGCGCCCACGTCGAACTGCTCAGCAGGATCCGTAACCCGATCGGCGTGAAGCTCGGGCCGACCTCGACAGCCGACGACGCGATCGCGCTCGCCGGTCGGCTGAACCCCGAGAACACCCCGGGCCGGCTGACCTTCATCACCCGGATGGGTGCCGGCAAGATCCGGGACTTGCTGCCGCCGCTGGTGGAGAAGGTCGAGGCCGCCGGCGTGCAGGTGGCCTGGGTCACCGACCCGATGCACGGCAACACCTACGAGGCTTCCTCGGGCTACAAGACCCGCCGGTTCGACGACGTTATCGCCGAGGTCCAGGGCTTCTTCGACGTACACCGGGCGCTCGGGACCTGGCCTGGCGGCATCCACGTCGAGCTCACCGGTGACGACGTCACGGAGTGCGTCGGTGGCGGCGAGGAGCTCGCCGAGATGGACCTGGGGGAGCGCTACGAGTCGGTCTGCGACCCGCGCCTGAACCGGGTGCAGTCGCTCGAGTTGGCGTTCCTGGTCGCGGAGATGCTCCGCAAGGCCTGACGGTTTCACTGGTTACCCAGTGAAGTTGTTCCTGACCACGCGAAGTTTGGCGCGTTCGAGCCAGTTTCACTGGCTAACCAGTGAAACTGCGTGACTCAGCCGCGGACGCGCTCGCCCGCGTCGACCCGGCCGACTACCGGGGGGATCTGGCGGACGGCTTGGGCCAGCGCGCGCAGGTCGTTGCCGAGCAGCGCCTGCGGGCCGTCGCAGAGCGCGTTCTCCGGGTCGGGGTGGACGTCGACGATGACACCGTCGGCACCGACGCCGATGGCGGCCTTGGAGAGCGGTACGACGAGGTCTTTGCGTCCGCCGGCGTGGGACGGGTCCACGATGATCGGCAGGTGGCTGATGCCCTGGACCACCGGGACCGCGGAGATGTCGAGGGTGTTGCGGGTGGTCGGCTCGAAGGTGCGGATGCCGCGCTCGCAGAGGACCACGTCGAGGTTGCCGCGCTGGGCGACGTACTCCGCGGCCATCAGCCACTCCTCGATGGTGGCGGTCATGCCGCGCTTGAGCAGGACTGGCTTGCCGGCGTCGCCGACGGCCTGGAGGAGACCGAAGTTGGCCATGTTGCGGGTGCCGATCTGGAGCATGTCGGCGTGCTCGGCCACGACCGCCACGTCGCGCGCGTCGACGACCTCGGTAACGATCGGCAACCCGGTGGTCTCGCGGACGTCGGCCAGGATCTCCAGACCTTTCACCCCCAGGCCCTGGAACGCGTACGGCGAGGTGCGCGGCTTGTACGCGCCGCCGCGCAGGATGGTGGCACCGGCGGCCTTGGCCATCTCGGCGGCCTCGAGGGTCTGGCTCGGGGTCTCGACCGCGCAGGGGCCCGCGATGAAGGTGAAGGTGTCCGGCCCGATCGGCACCCGGTGCCCGGACCGTCCGACCCAGACGGTGGAGCGGTCCGGGTGGTGCTGCCGGCTGACGAGCTTGAAGGGGTCGGAGATCCGGTGCACGGCCGCGACGCCGGCCATGGTGCGCAGGTTCAGCCCGTGGAACGACTCGATGTCGCCGACCAGGCCGATGATCGTCCGGACCACGCCGCGGCTCACGAAGGCCTGCCCGCCGACGCTCTCGACCCGCTCGGTGACGTGCGCGATCTCTTCGTCGGTGGCCCCCGGGGCCATCACCACAACCATGCCGCGAGGTTAGCGGGACCGTCCACCTGGCGGACACCGATTTCGGCCTACGAGACGGCCGTTACTCGCAGTGCAGGACGACGGAGGTCGCGGTCTGGTCGGTCGGGCACGGTTCCACGAACCCGTCGTCGTAGGTCGCGGCCAGTACGAGGGTCAGCACCAGGAAGCCGATCACCGCCAGGAACACCAGGGCCCCGTAGATCGTGCCGATGATGCCGAGGATGAACCCGGCTTGGGCCTGCGAACGGCCGCCGAGCTGACCGTGGGCGGCGTCGATCTCCCGGACGGCCTGACGCCCGAGCACCCAGGCCGGGACCGACAGCACCAGCGGGCACACGACCAGGCCGGTGATGCCGAGCACCATCGCGGTGGTGGCCTTGCTCGTCGCCGGTGGCGCGATCGCGACCGGGTACGGGTACGGGTAGGGGGGCGGGGGCTGGCCGGGTTGCTGGCCGTACGCCGGGGGCGGCGTCCCGTTCGGGTCGCTCGGCGGTTGCTCGCTCACGCTGCCTCCTGGTGCGCATCGGGTGCGACGAGGATCGCGCACCCACGGGACGGGTTCAGCAGTCGGTGAACTCGCCGGTGCTCTCGCTGAACGTCGTACAGGTGTCCTCGTAGGCATCCTCGATCGCGCTGCCGAAGGCGAACACGCCGGCGACGAACAGTGCGGCGAGGACGACCAGCAGCGTGCCGATGATGCCCAGGATGAAGCCGGCCTGGGCCTGCGAACGCCCGCCCAGCTGACCGTGCGAGGCGTCGATCTCCTTCTTCGCCGACTGACCGACGATGATCGCCGGCACCGAGAGGATCAGCGGGCAGATCACCAGGCCGCAGATCCCGAGGACCAGGGCGGTGGTGGCCTTGCCGCTGGTCGGCGGCGTTGGGTAGCCCGGCGGTGGGTAGCCCGGCGGTGGGTAGCCCGGCGGTGGGTAGCCCGGCGGTGGGTAGCCCGGAGCGGCGTACCCGGGCTGGTCGCCGGGCGGCGGCTGCCACGGCGGGGGACCGCTGGGGTCGGCCGGTGGTTGCTCGCTCATGTTCGTCCTCCCGAGGTTCGCCCCTGCTCGCTGCAGGCGTGCGCCGAGTATCGCAGTCAGGCGGCCGTCCCGGGGGCTTCTCGCGGCAATGGCCCGACGCCCGCGGTGCTGGCGCTTGTCACCGCTCGCGGAGCTTCTTCAGCAGCGGCAGGCAGGTCCCGCCGACGTCCGCGGACCCGGGCGTCTCGAGGATGAACGGCACCCCCGCCGTCGCCGGGTGCGCGAAGAGGTCGGCGAACGCGTCCTCGCCGATGTGTCCGTCACCGATCCGCTCGTGGCGGTCGCGCAGGGAGCCGCGCACGTCCATCGAGTCGTTGGCGTGGATGAGGCGCAGCCGGTCCGCGCCGGCGACCTCGACCAGCCGGTCGATGGTCCGGGCGGCGCCACCCGGCTCGTCCAGGGGAGCGCCGGCCGCGAACACGTGGCACGTGTCCAGGCAGATCCCGACCCTCGGGTGCCGGTCCAGCGCGTCCAGGTACGGGCCGAGGTCCTCGACGCCCGCGCACAGCGACCGCCCCTGACCGGCGGTCGGCTCCAGGAGCAGCCATGGGGCGTCCTCCGGCGCCGCGTCGAGGCGGTCCAGGACTGGTAGCAGCCCCTCGCGCACCTGGCGCAGCGCTTTCTCCAGGTTGCCGTCGTCCACGCAGGAACCCGTGTGGACCACGACGCCCTCGGCGCCGAGCGACCGGGCCCGGAGCAGGTTGTGGGCGACGCTGGCCACCGACTTCTCGTACGTCGACGGCGTCGGGCTGCCGAGGTTCACCAGGTACGGCGCGTGCACGAACGTCCGGAGGCCCTGGTCCGCGCAGCGCTCCCGGAACGCCCAGTCCTGGGTCGGGTCGCCGGGGCTGTGGGCCCAGCCGCGCGGGTTTCCCGCGAAGATCTGGATCGTCTCCGCGCCGAGCTCGGACGCGGTCGCGAGCGCCCCGTCGACGAGTCCCTTGCCGACCTTGACGTGGGTGCCGATCGGGCGGGACAGGTCAGGGACGGACACCCGGCAAGCCTACGGTCGTCCTCAGACCAGGGTGACGGTGACCGTCGTGCCCCGACGTACGAACGTCCCGGCTGCCGGGCTGACTCCGATCACGTAGTTCAGCCCGATGTACGACGCGCTTCGCTCCACCTTCACCTCGAACCCGGCGTCGCGCAGGATCTTGCGCGCATCGCTGAGCTTCTTGCCGCGCACCGACGGGATCTCGAAGAGCTCAGGGCCCTTGGAGACGACGATCTCGATGACGTCCTTCTTGAACCCGGTCCCGGAGTCCGGCGACTGCGAGAGCACGATGCCGGCGGCGACCTTCTCGCTGAACTCCTCGGTCCGGGTCACCGAGAACCCGAGCTCGGTGAGCTCCTTCTCCGCGGTCGAGGCCTTCTCGCCGGTGTAGTCGGTGATCTTGATCGGTCGCGGGCCGCTGCTCACGATGATGTCGATCGCCGAGCCGCGCGCCTTCATCTCCCCGGCGACCGGGTCGGTGGTGATGACGCGGCCCTCGGGGATCGACTCGTGGTTGCGCCGGCTGATCGTCCCGACCTCGAGGTTCCCCTCGCGGAGCAGCCGCTGAGCCTCCTCGAGGGTCTTGTTCTTGACCACCGGGACGGCGTGCACGTCGGGCCCGCGGGAGAGCACGACGGTGATGGTGCTGCCCTTGCTCACCCGGTCGCCGGGGTCCGGGTCGGTCCGGATCACCGAGTCGAGCGGGATCTTGTCGTCGTACTCGGCGTCGCCGAACCGGACCTCGAAACCGGCGTCGGCGAGCTTCTTCTCGGCGGCGGCCTTGTCCAGCGTGATCACCGACGGGACGTTGGCGTAGCTGCCGAGCTGCCAGGCACCGATGCCAGCCACCAGCGCCGCCAGCAGCACCGCGACGAGCAGGTAGAGACCGCGGCGGGAGCGTCTGGGCGTCGGCCGGGGGCGCGCCTGCTCGGTCCCGGGCGGGCCCGGGCGCCGGGGCGTCGGGGGGACGGTCGCGCGCGGGATCGGCGCAGTGACGGCGTAGTCGTCCTCGTACGCGTCGAACCCGTCGTAGACCTCGTCGGCCGGCGGGACCGTCCCAGGCGCGAGCGGGAGCTCACCGGTCCGCTCCTCGTTCCGGACGCTGGGGAGGAGGTCTGCCACCAGGTCGGGGTCGTCGGTGACGCCGTGGTCCAGGGCCTGCCGCACCCGTCGAACCTGGTGCAGGAGCATCCGTGCATCCGAGGGCCGCAGGTCGCGGTCCCGGGCCGTGGCCCGCGCGACCAGGGCGTCGACGTACGCCGGCAACCCGGGCACCAGCAGGGACGGGGCCGGGATGTCCTCGTGGACGTGCTTGTAGGCGACCTGGATCGGGCTGTCGGCCTGGTGCGGCTTCTGCCCGGTGAGCATCTCGTAGAGCAGCACCCCGGCCGCGTACACGTCGGAGCGGGCGTCGGCCTTGCCGTCGACGACCAGCTCGGGGGAGAGGTAGGAGACCGTGCCGATCAGCACGCCTCCGGTCGCCGTGTGCTGGGTCTCCGCGTTGACCGCCCGGGCCAGGCCGAAGTCGGCGACCTTGATCCGGCCGTCGTCGGCGAGCAGCACGTTCTCCGGCTTCACGTCGCGGTGGATCATCCCGGCTCCGTGGGCGGCCGCGAGCGCGGCCAGCACCGGCTCCAGGACGGCCAGCGCCTTGCCCGGGTCGAGTGGTGCCTCTTTGCGGATCAGGTCGCGCAGGGTGGTGCCGGGGACGTACTCCATCACCAGGAAGAGCGTCCCGCGGTCGTCGCCCTGGTCGAAGACCGCGACGACGTTGTGGTGCGAGAGCCGGGCGGCCGAACGCGCCTCGCGCTCGAAGCGGGAGACGAACTCCGGGTCGTCGGCGAGCCCGGTGTGCATCACCTTGACCGCGACGGTCCGGTCCAGGCGCAGGTCCTGTGCCTGGTAGACGGTGGCCATGCCGCCGCGCGCGACCCGGTCGCCGACCTGGTAGCGGCCGTCCAGGACGCGACCGATCAGCGGGTCGTCGTACCGACCCGTGTCGTTGCGCTCCACAGCGTCCTCCTGGCCGACCGGTGGGGAAGTGCCGGTCAGAGGCCGAGTTTAGTTGGCCCCGGGCCGAAATCGCGGTAGCGCGGCGCTCTGGCAGCATGGTCCCGTGACCGACGACACCACCGAGAACACCGACCTGGCCGTGCTGATCGAGGAATGGCTCGACTGGAAGGCCGCCGGTGCCGCGCTCGGGGTCTCGGTGAACAAGATCCGCCAGTACATCCGCGAGCACCACCTGGCCGCGGCGGTTCCGACGCCGGGGGCAGGGCAGCAGGTCCCGGCCGAGCTGATCATGGACGGCGTCATCGTCAAGGGGATCCCGGGTCTGCTGACGATCTTCCACGACGGCGGGTACGACGACCGCGAGATCCTGATCTGGCTCTTCACCCCCGACGACAGCCTCCCGGGTCGACCGATCGACGCCCTCCGCGAGAACCGCGGGTCGGAGGTCAAGCGCCGCGCCCAGGCGATGTCCTTGTGACCTCGGCCCTCGGGCGCCGACTCGTCGGCGTCGCCGGGATCGCGGTCGTCCTGTGCGTGGTGCTCTGGGCGCAGTCGCTCGGAGAGCCTGACGACGCTGCGCGTCCCGGGCTCGGGACGGCGCAGACGACCGCCGGCGCCGCGACCCCCGGTCCGGGAACCGGCGCTGCCGAACCGGTGACGCTCGCGGACCTGCCCGCCGAGGTCGGCCGGACGCTGACGCTGATCGCGGCGGGCGGCCCGTTCCCCTACCGCAACGACGGGTCCGTCTTCGGGAACCGGGAGCGGCTGCTGCCCCTGGAACCGGCGGGCTACTACCGCGAGTACACGGTCCCCACCCCGGGGGCGCGTGACCGCGGGGCACGTCGCCTCGTTCTCGGGGGCAGCGGGGAGATCTACTACACCGGTGACCACTACCGGTCCTTCACCCGCATCGATCCGAGGGAGTGATTCATGAGCGGACTGGCGCGGTTGCTGGCCGGGCACGTCGAGCCGGGGGTCTACACCTGGCACGCGGCGTTCGGGCCGCCTGAGGTCCGACGCGCGGTCGAGCACGCCGGCGCCCAGTTCGCGTACGTCGACGGGTGGGCGCACCAGACGAAGTCCGAGTTCCTGGCCGCGGTCGCCGGCGCCCTCGACTTCCCGGACTGGTTCGGCCACAACCTGGACGCGTTCGCCGACTGCCTCGACGACCTCGACATCACGCCGGTAGTGCTGCTCTGGGACGGTTGGGGGACGCTGGCGCGCAGCGACCCGGAGACGTTCGCCCTGGTCGTCGACGTCCTCGCCGGGCGGGCGCGGTCGGTGACGCCACCGTTCTCGGCCCTGCTCCGCGGTGCCGGCCCGGAGGTCGGCATCGCAGCACTCGACGGCTAGTCCCCGGGCGGGTCCTCGCGGAACCGGTGGTGGCGCTTCGGTGCATCCGGGAGCGGTGCCGGGCCGGAGGGCGGTGCCGGCGGGCCGGTCTGGTCGTCCTCGTCGTCCAGCCACCCGTCGTACTGGTCGACCAGGATCTCCAGCACCACCCCGGGAGCGTCGGTGACCACCGCCCAGGGGTGGTCCTCGTCGTCGTCCTCGCCGGCGAACCGCTCGCGGCCGACCGTCGCGGTGAACCCGTCGGCGAGCAGTCGACGTTCGACGTCCCTGGCGGCGTCCTCGTCGAAGAAGATCCCGCGCACGGCTCAGGAACCTCGTTGGGTCGCCGCCGCGGCGAGGTCGCGCAGGACGTCCCGGGCCTGGTCGCGAATCGGTGCCGCGTCCAGCGCCTCGAGGGCGCGCTCGGTCAGGGTGGTGATGAGCTGCTCGACCTGCTCGTCGGCCCCGCTGCTCGTGATCAGCGCCTGCAGCCCGGCCACCTCCTCGGCGTCCAGCGGGCGGCCCAGGCTCCGGTCGAGGGTTTCCCGGTCGGGGCCTTCCAGTGCGTCGAGCGCCAGGGCGATCAGGACCGTCCGCTTGCCCTCGCCCAGGTCGTCCCCGGCGGGCTTCCCGGTCACCTCGGGATCGCCGAAGACCCCGAGCAGGTCGTCGCGGAGCTGGAACGCCTCGCCGAGGGGCAGTCCGAAGCGGGAGAGGTGCTCGAGCACCGAAGCGGAGGCGCCGGCCAGCGCGGCACCGATGTGCAGCGGCCGCTCGATCGAGTACTTCGCGGACTTGTAGCGGACCACCCGCATCGCGGTCGCGACGTCGATGGTGCCGCGCGCTTGCGCGGACACGTCCAGGAACTGCCCGGTGACCACCTCGGTCCGGGTCAGGTCGAAGTAGCCCAGGGCGTCCAGCACCCGCTCCGGGGGCAGTCCGCAGGTGCGCAGCAGCTCGTCGGACCACGACAGCAGCAGGTCGCCGAGGAGGATCGCCGCCGCGGCGCCGTACTGCTCGGCGCTGGCTGACCAGCCCCGGTCGCGGTGCAGGGCCTCGAACGCGCGGTGCGTCGCCGGCCGTCCCCGACGTACGTCGGAGGCGTCCATGTAGTCGTCGTGGACCAGAGCGCTGGCGTGCAGCAGCTCGAGGGAGGCGC
The DNA here is from genome assembly GCA_041618295.1 of Marmoricola sp. GTDB lineage: Bacteria > Actinomycetota > Actinomycetes > Propionibacteriales > Nocardioidaceae > Marmoricola. The sequence continues at coordinate 1,595 of JBFJNH010000096.1, read as the reverse complement.
AGGCGCGGAGCAGTGCGGCGGCCTCGGTCGGCTCGACGGGCTCGCGGACCGCCAGGTGGCCCCACCAGCAGAACGAGGCCCGGAACCGCTTGCCACCCGACACGCTGACCCGGGCGTGCTCGACGAGCCGCTCGGCGTCCTCACCGAGGTCGGCCAGCCAGGATGCCTGCGAGTCGACGAACTCGTGGAGGGTGGATTCGATCCCGGTCCGGAAGTCGCCGGAGTCCCACCCGGAGTCCCGCGGGGAGCGGGCGCTGCGCGGTGCCGGGGCAGCCGCAGCGACTTCTTGATACTCGGTCACGCGGCGAGGGTATCGCCCGTATCCTCGGCGCCATGGTGACGGATCGACCCACGAGCATCGCGGACCTCCTCGGAGCCGGCGAACGCTCCTTCTCCTTCGAGTTCTTCCCGCCCAAGGACACCGCCGGCGAGGAGGTGCTGTGGCGCTCGATCAGCGAGCTCGAGCCGCTGCGCCCCACCTTCGTGTCGGTGACCTACGGCGCCGGCGGGACCACGCGGGACCGCACCATCGAGATCACCGGTCGGATCGCCCGGGAGACGTCGATGACCCCGATGGCGCACCTGACCTGCGTGGGACACACCACCGAGGAGCTCGACGAGATCCTCGGTTCGCTCGCCGCTGCCGGCGTGACCAACGTCCTGGCGCTGCGCGGAGACCCGCCGGCCGGACCGGGGACGGCGTGGATCAGCACCGCGGGGGGCGTCGACTACGCCGCCGACCTCGTCGGTCTGGTGAAGGCCCACGGTGACTTCTCGGTCGGGGTCGCGGTCTTCCCCGAGGGGCACCGCGACGCTGCGTCGCTGGATGACGACGTCGCGGTGATGAAGGCCAAGTACGACGCCGGTGCCGAGTTCGGCGTGACCGAGATGGTGCTGCGCGCCTCCGACTACTTCGGCCTGGTCGAGCGCTGCCGTGCTGCCGGTATCGACATGCCGATCATCCCCGGCATCATGCCGATCCTGGCGGTCGGCTCGATGAAGAAGATGGTCGAGCTCTCCGGTCGCGAGATGCCGGCCGAGGTGCTCGCCCGGATCGAGCCGCTGGCCGACGACCCGGAGGCAGTGCGGGCCGAGGGGATCAGGATCGCCACCGAGCTCTGCGACGACCTGCTCGCGGGTGGGGCTCCGGGCCTGCACTTCTACACGCTGAACCGGTCGAAGGCGACCCGGGAGATCTACGCCGCCCTCGCCTGCAACGCGTAGCTACGCCGGGCCGACCACCTGCGCCACCAGGGCGGCGGACAGGCCGACGCTGGGCAGCCCTGCTCCTGGGGTGGTGTGGGCGCCGGCCAGGTAGACCCCGGTGATCGGGCTGACGGTGCCCAGCCGGTTAAGGACGGTGCCGCGACCCTGCCAGAGCACGCCCTGGGGGGAGCCGTTCCAGGTCGCGACCAGATCCCGGGGCGAGCTGTCGATCCTGACCTCCACCTGGTTGCGGACCCTGATCCCACGGCGTGCGAGGGAGGTGACCAAGTCCTCGGCGAGCTGACCGCGGCCGAGGATCGTCCAGGCGTGGGCACCCGCGGGTGCGGTGCCGTTGGTCCGCAGCGTCAGGGTCGGTTCCTTGCTCGGAT
>JBFJNH010000095.1:0-10628 GCA_041618295.1 Marmoricola sp. | reverse complement strand
GCGGTTACCCCGGTTGCCCCGTTCGGATGCGTGCACGTGAGGGAGGTCGCACTCGGGGCGGCGGACAGCCGCGGTTGTGCGTGGTCCGGGCGAGGACCTGCGCCCGTCCCGTTGCGTACAGTCGTGGTGTGCACGACGTCCCTTCCGAGTCCGTCGGTGATCCCGCGGGCGGTCCCGACCTCCCGCGCCGGACCCGGGTCGCCGCCTACGCGGTGATCCTCCGCGACGAGGACATCCTGCTCTCCCGGCTGGCGCCGTACCTGGTCCCGCACGAGCAGTGGACGCTGCCCGGCGGTGGCATCGACTTCGGCGAGGACCCGCGCGACGCGGTCGTGCGGGAGGTCCACGAGGAGACCGGGCTGCACGTCGGGATCGGCGACCGGGCCTGGATCGACTCGGCCCGGCGCTACGCATCGGTCTCGGCGGCGGAGCCAGAGGGGAGCGAAGCGACCGACTCTCCGACAGACATGCACTCGGTCCGGATGGTCTTCGAGGGTTGGGCCCCGGTGGACAGCCCGGAGCCCCGGGTCGTCGAGCAGGACGGCTCGACCGTGGATGCCCGCTGGGTGCCGATCGCCGCGGTCCTCGACGGCAGCGTTCCGGTGGCGAGCTGGGTCCGGAACGCGGTCGAGGAGCACGTCGCCACCCAGGTCCAGCGGCTCTCGGTCCGGGGCCTGGTCCGGCGTCCGGGGGAGGTGCTGCTGGTCCGCCTGAGTCGGTACGCCGTCGAGTCGGGTCGCTGGACGCTTCCCGGGGGTGGTGTCGACCACGGGGAGCGGCCCGCGGACGCCCTGGTGCGGGAGATGCAGGAGGAGACCGGCTTGGTCGCCGAGGTCGGTGCGCTGCTCGGCGTCCACGACCTGCACCTGACCGGAACGGCCCCGAACGGGCGGCACGAGGACTTCCACGCGGTCGACCTGGTCTTCGCCGTCACGGTGCCTACGGAAGCGGCGCCGACGGTCCTCGAGACCGGCGGCACCACCGACGACGTCACCTGGGTCCCGGTGTCCGATATCGATTCCGGCGCGGTGCAGGTCACCGACGTGGTCAGGTTCGCGTTAACGTCTGCGCCATGAGTGTGCCCGTGGGGTCCGAGTCCGTCTTCACCTACGGTGCGCCGGGGCTGAAGTTCGGCACCGGGGCATCCGACGAGATCGGTTACGACCTGAGCCAGTACGCGGTGCGGCGGGTTCTGGTGCTCACCGATCCGGGCGTCGCTGCGACCGGTCACCCGCAGCGGGTAGCCGACCAGATGGCGCAGTTCGGGATCGAGGCAGGAGTCTTCGACGGCGTCCGCGTCGAGCCGACCGACGCCAGCTTCGAGGCGGCGATCGACTTCGCCCGGCAGACCGGCCCCTGGGACGCCTACGTCGCCGTGGGCGGGGGATCGACGATCGACACCGCCAAGGCGGTCAACCTGATGACCACCAACGACGGCGAGCTGATGGACTACATCAACGCCCCGGTCGGTCGGGCACGTGCCCCGCGCAACGCGCTCAAGCCGCTGGTCGCCGTACCGACGACGACCGGGACCGGCGCCGAGTCCACCACCATCTGCGTGCTCGACGTGCTCGCCCTCCAGGTGAAGACCGGGATCAGCCACGCCCGGCTCCGCCCCACCCTGGCGGTGGTCGACCCCGCGTTGACGATGAGCCAGCCGGCGGGCGTCACCGCGGCGGCGGGGATGGACATCCTCTGCCACGCGCTGGAGTCCTACACGGCGCGCCCGTTCACCTCCTACGACCGCAAGACCCCCGAGCAACGGGTCCCGTACTGCGGCGCGAACCCGATCTCCGACCTCTGGTCCGAACAGGCGATGACCCTGCTCGCCACCTCGTTCCGGCGCGCCGTCCAGCACGGCGAGGATGCCACGGCCCGGGAGCAGATGGCACTGGCGGCGACGATGGCCGGCCTCGGCTTCGGCAACGCCGGGGTGCATATCCCGCACGCGAACGCCTACCCGATCGCCGGGCGGGTCCACGAGCGGTGCCCCGACTTCCGACCGGACGGCTACCCCGGCGACGAACCGATGGTGCCGCACGGGATGGCGGTCTCGCTGACCGCACCGGAGGCGTTCCGCTGGACATTCTCCTCCAGCCCGGAGCGGCACCTGCGGGCGGCGTCGCTGTTGGCGCCCGGGCACGGGTACGACGGCCAGGACGCGCTGCCGTCGGTGCTGGCCGACCTGATGCGCGACATCGCCATCCCGAACGGCCTCGGCGCCGTCGGGTACGACGAGGGTGACGTCGACGACCTGGTCGAGGGGACGATGAAGCAGCAGCGGCTGCTGACCACGGCGCCGCGCGAGGTCACCGAGGAGGACGCGGCCGGGATCCTGCAGCGCTCCCTGGAGCTCTGGTGACGGCGGACCCCCTGGTCGGTGCCGCCGCCGACTGTGTCGCTGCGTTGCGGCAGTCCGGCGTGGAGGTCGACGATTCCTCCCTGGCCCGGTCCCTCTACGCCAGCGACGCCTCGCTCTACCGGGTGCCGCCCCAGGCGGTGGCCTACCCCCGGGACGGCGACGACGTGCTCGCCGTGCTCGCGGTGGCCCGCGAGTTCGAGACCAGCCTGACGATGCGCGGTGCCGGTACGTCGATCGCGGGCAACGCGATCGGCCCCGGGATCGTGGTGGACACCACCCGGCACCTGAACCGGCTGCTGCGGGTCGATCCGGAGGCGCGGACGGCGACCGTGCAGCCCGGTCTGGTGCACGCGGCGCTGCAGCGGGCTGCCGCCGCGCACCGCCTGCGGTTCGGTCCGGATCCGTCCACCCACACCCGCTGCACGATCGGCGGGATGATCGGCAACAACGCGTGCGGGTCGAGGGCGCTCGGGTACGGCCGCACCGCGGACAACGTGCTCGACCTCAAGGTGGCGCTGGCCGACGGTGCGGTCGTCGGGCCGCGGGGCGCCGTGCACTCGGGTGGGTTCTCGGTCGCGGAGGAACGTCGGCTGCGCGGCTTCGACGAGCCCGCGCAGCAGCGGGATTCCCGGCTGGGCGGCCTGCACGCCCTGGTCGATGCCAACCTGGGCCTGGTCCGGACCGAGTTCGGTCGCTTCGGGCGCCAGGTCTCCGGGTACTCCCTGGAGCACCTGTTGCCGGAGAACGGCCGCTCGTTCGAGCGCTTCCTGGTCGGCAGCGAGGGCACGCTCGGAGTCGTCCTGGAGGCCACCGTCCGGCTCGTCGAGGACGCCCCGCACCGGGCCCTGGTCGTTCTCGGCTTCGCGAGCATGGCCTCCGCGGCCGACGCGGTGCCCGCGGTGCTGGCCGTCGGGACCGCGCTGGACGGGACGCTCACCGCCTGTGAGGGCCTCGACCACCGGATCACCGACCTGGTCGGACGGGTCCCCGACCTGCCCGCCGGGCGCGGCTGGCTCTTCGTCGAAGTGGTCGGTGCCAGCGCCGACCAGGTGCGTGCCGAGGCCGCGGCGGTCGCCGCCACGGTGGACGTGCCGTCCCGGATCGTTACCGACCCGGCCGAGCAGGCGGTGCTCTGGCGGATCCGCGAGAACGGTGCCGGGCTGGCCGCCCGCTCGTTGGCCCGTCCGGCGCACTCCGGCTGGGAGGACGCCGCGGTACCGCCGGCCCGGCTGGGGGACTACCTGCGCGACTTCGAGGCGCTGCTCGACGCGTCCGGCCTGGACGCGGTGCCCTACGGTCACTTCGGCGACGGCTGCGTCCACGCCCGGATCGACTTCGAGCTCACCGACGGCGACGGTCGTGCGCGCTTCCGGGCCTTCACCGAGGCGGCAGCGGACCTGGTGGCCGGCTACGGCGGGTCGATGAGCGGCGAGCACGGCGACGGGCGGGCCCGCTCGGAGCTGCTCGGCCGGATGTACTCCGCCGACGCGGTCGCCCTGATGGCGGCGGTCAAGCACGTCCTGGACCCGCGCAACCTGCTCAATCCCGGTGTGCTGGTCGACCCGGACCCGTTCGATGCCGCTCTCCGGTTGGCGAGCCCGCCGGCCGGGCCGCTGGCCGACCTGTTCGGCGAGGCGCACCGCTGCACCGGCGTCGGCACGTGCGTCGCCGACGCCGGGGCGGTCGCCGCGTCGGGGGGCGTGATGTGCCCGTCGTACCTGGCCAGCCGCGAGGAGAAGGACAGCACCCGCGGCCGTGCCCGGGTGCTCCAGGACGTGGTCGTCGGCCGGCTCGCGGTGACCGACCCGGCGGTCACCGATGCGCTCGACCTCTGCCTGTCCTGCAAGGGCTGCGCGCACGACTGCCCGACCGGGGTCGACATGGCGACGTACAAGTCCCGGGTGCTGCACGCCCGGTACGCCGGGAAGCGGCGACCGCGGTCGCACTACGCCCTGGGTCGGCTCCCGCGGTGGGCGGCGCTGACGCCGGCGAGGTCGGCCAACTGGTTGCTCCGGTGGGCCCCGGTCGTCGGTCTGGCCAAGCGCGTCGCCGGGATCGACCCCCGCCGCAGCCTCCCCGAGTTCAGCCCCCGCCGTCTCCGCTCGTACGCCGTCCCGGCCCGGGTCCGGCCGGCGAGCACCCCGGACGTCTGGATCTGGGCCGACTCCTTCACCGACCACTTCGCCGTGCAGACGGGGGAGGCGGCGCTGGCGCTGCTGGCCGCCGCCGGGATCGAGGCCAAGGTGATCCCGGAACGGGCCTGCTGCGCGCTCACCTGGGTCACCACCGGGCAGCTGGACCAGGCCCGGAAGATCCTGGACGCCTCGGTCCGCACCCTGTACCCCTACGTCGCCAGCGGAGTTCCGGTGGTGGGGCTCGAGCCCAGCTGCCTGGCCAGCCTGCGCAGCGACGCCCCCGACCTCCTCGACGGCGACGCGGGCGGTCGTGCCGCCGAGGTCGCCGCCGGGATGCGGACGCTGGCGGAGTACCTGACCGAGGCCCGCGCGGCGGGACGCTGGCAGGTCCCCGACCTGAGCGGTACCCGGGTGCTGGTGCAGCCGCACTGCCACCACGCAAGCGTCCTGGGCTTCGAGAAGGACCTGGACCTGCTCGCGGCCTCGGGGGCCGAGGTCACCAGCCTCGGTGGCTGCTGCGGGTTGGCCGGCAACTTCGGGGTCGAGAAGGGGCACTACGAGACGAGCGTCGCCGTCGCCGAGCAGGCCCTGCTCCCGGCGGTCCGGTCGGCGGGTGAGTCGACCGTGGTCCTGGCCGACGGGATGTCCTGCCGGGTCCAGCTGGCCGATCTCGCCGGTGTCCGGGGGCGGCACCTCGCCGAGCTGTTCGCCGGGGACCTCACCCCGGACGCTTGAGACCGTCAGCCGGTCGCGTGGGTTGAGGCCACTTCGGGGTCAGAGCGGCCCCGAGCGGCTTGTTCCGCCACCGTCGACCCAGCATCGGTTTCACCCAGCCCTGCCACCAGTCGATCTCGTCGGTGACGGCTTCGCGCCAGGTCCGCGGCGGGATGGTCCCGAGGTCGCGCAGGGTGATGGTGTGGTCCACCTGGAGCGTCTTGAGGACCGCGGCGGCCAGGTAGCGGTGCCCGTGCCGGGACATGTGCAGCCGGTCCGGCTCCCACATCCTGGGGTGGCTGTAGGCCCGCATCGCCCAGTGGTCGACCAGCAGGGCGTCGTAGGCGAGCGCGACCTCGCGGACGCGACGGTTGAACTGGTTGTTGCGCACCCGGAGCGGTTCCAGCAGCGGCGAGAGCTTCAGGTCGTAGCTGGTGAACAGCAGCACCCGGGCCCCGGTGCCGGCCAGCCGGGCCACCGCCTTCTCGTACCGGGTGAGGACGTCCTCCATGTCGATCCGGATCTGGAGGATGTCGTTCCCGCCGGCGAAGAAGGAGACCAGGGTGGGCTCGAGGGCGATGGCCGCGTCGACCTGGTGCTCGACCACGTCGTCCAGGACCCTGCTGCGCAGCGCGAGGTTGGCGTACTCGGTCCCGGGGTCGGCCTTGGCGAGCTGGCGGGCCACCCGGTCGGCCCAGCCGCGGACCCCGTTGGGGTAGCGCTCGTCCCAGTCCCCGACGCCCTCGGTGAACGAGTCGCCGACCGCCACGAACCGCTCCGCCATGGCGCGAGGATGACGGGTCCTGGTGGCGCGGAGTCGAACGCGAGGTGAACCGCTGCGGGCGGTCGGGGACGGGGCGCCCCGCGTTTTGACCCCCGGACCGGCACCCGGTAGCCTCAATCCTTGTGTCTGGGCATTTCCCAGGCCTTGAGCGTGCCCGCGAGGCCGCGCCCATCAGTTCTCCCGCAGGGAGACCTGGAGCACCACAGCACTGCGCTACATCACCGTGCCCGGCAGAGTGCCAGGTACAGATAGTCAACATGAAAGGGAACCACCCGGTGCCCACCATTAACCAACTGGTCCGCAAGGGCCGCCAGGACAAGGTGTCGAAGAACAAGACGCCTGCCCTGAAGGGTTCGCCCCAGCGACGCGGTGTCTGCACCCGCGTCTACACCACCACCCCGAAGAAGCCGAACTCCGCTCTGCGCAAGGTCGCCCGTGTGCGCCTGTCCAGCGGCGTCGAGGTCACTGCCTACATCCCGGGTGTCGGTCACAACCTCCAGGAGCACTCCATCGTGCTCGTCCGCGGCGGCCGGGTGAAGGACCTTCCCGGTGTCCGCTACAAGATCATCCGCGGCACGCTCGACACCCAGGGTGTGAAGAACCGCAAGCAGGCCCGCAGCCGCTACGGCGCGAAGAAGGAGAAGAGCTAATGCCTCGCAAGGGTCCCGCGCCCAAGCGCCCGATCGTCGTCGACCCGGTCTACGGTTCGCAGGTCGTCACCCAGCTCGTCTCCAAGGTCCTGCAGGACGGCAAGAAGCAGGTCGCCCAGCGGATCGTCTACTCCGCCCTCGAAGGTGCCCGGGAGAAGACCGGCACCGACCCCGTCGTCACGCTGAAGCGTGCGCTGGACAACGTCAAGCCGGCGATCGAGGTCAAGAGCCGCCGCGTCGGTGGCGCCACCTACCAGGTCCCGATCGAGGTCAAGGGCACCCGCGGCACCACGCTCGCGCTGCGCTGGCTGGTCGGGTACGCCGCCGAGCGTCGCGAGAAGACGATGGCCGAGCGGCTGATGAACGAGATCCTCGACGCGAGCAACGGCCTCGGTGCCGCGGTGAAGAAGCGCGAGGACACCCACAAGATGGCCGAGTCCAACAAGGCCTTCGCCCACTACCGCTGGTGATCTCTGCGGAGGTGCCCTCGGGGCGCCTCCGCACCCACCTGTATCCATCAACTTCCTGAGGAACTGACTTTCAGTGGCAGTCGACATCACGACGGACCTCAACAAGGTCCGCAACATCGGCATCATGGCGCACATCGACGCCGGCAAGACCACCACCACCGAGCGCATCCTGTTCTACACCGGCATCACCTACAAGATCGGTGAAGTCCACGAGGGTGCCGCCACGATGGACTGGATGGAGCAGGAGCAGGAGCGCGGCATCACGATCACGTCGGCCGCGACGACCTGCTGGTGGAAGGACCACCAGATCAACATCATCGACACCCCCGGGCACGTCGACTTCACCGCCGAGGTGGAGCGTTCGCTCCGCGTCCTCGACGGTGCCGTCGCGGTCTTCGACGGTGTCGCTGGTGTCGAGCCGCAGACGATGACCGTGTGGCGGCAGGCGAACAAGTACGCCGTCCCGCGGATGTGCTTCGTCAACAAGCTCGACCGCACCGGCGCCGACTTCTGGCGCTGCGTCGACATGATGGTCGAGCGCCTCAACTCCACCCCGCTGGTCCTCCAGCTCCCGATCGGTGCCGAGGGCGACTTCCTCGGTGTCGTCGACCTGGTCGGCATGCGTGCCCTGACCTGGCGCGGAGAGACCACCATGGGTGAGGACTACGAGGTCGAGGAGATCCCCGCCGAGCTGGCCGACCAGGCCGCCGAGTGGCGCGAGAAGCTCGTCGAGACCGTGGCCGAGGCCGACGACGACATCATGGAGGTCTACCTCGACGAGGGCGACGTCTTCGACGTCCCGACCCTCGAGGCCGCGATCCGTCGCGCGACCCTGGCCGACAAGCTCAACCCGGTCCTGTGCGGCACCGCGTTCAAGAACAAGGGCGTCCAGCCCCTCCTCGACGCGGTCGTCAAGTACCTGCCCTCGCCGCTCGACATCGACGGCATTCAGGGTCACTCGGTCAAGAGCGAGGACGAGGTCATCGTCCGGCAGCCGTCCGACAGCGAGCCGTTCTCCGGTCTGGCCTACAAGATCGCCACCGACCCACACCTCGGCAAGCTGATCTACGTCCGGGTCTACTCGGGCAAGCTCGAGGCCGGCAGCACCGTGATGAACTCGGTGAACGGCCGCAAGGAGCGGATCGGCAAGGTCTACCAGATGCACGCGAACAAGCGTGAGGAGATCGCCTCGGTCGGCGCCGGCCAGATCGTCGCCGTGATGGGCCTGAAGGACACCAAGACCGGTCACACGCTCTGCGACCCGTCGAACCCGGTGGTCCTGGAGTCGATGACCTTCCCGGCCCCGGTGATCGAGGTCGCCATCGAGCCGAAGACGAAGGGCGACCAGGAGAAGCTGGGCACCGCGATCCAGCGCCTCTCCGACGAGGACCCCACGTTCACCGTCAAGGCGGACGAGGAGACCGGGCAGACCATCATCGCCGGTATGGGCGAGCTCCACCTGGAGATCCTCGTCGACCGGATGAAGCGCGAGTTCCGCGTCGAGGCAACCGTCGGCAAGCCGCAGGTGGCCTACCGCGAGACGCTGCGCAAGAAGGTCGAGAAGCACTCCTACACGCACAAGAAGCAGACCGGTGGTTCTGGTCAGTTCGCGAAGGTGCTGCTCACCATCGAGCCGAACATCGACCCCGAGACCGGTACTGGTGCGGGCTACGAGTTCGTCAACGCGGTCTCCGGTGGCCGGGTGCCGCGCGAGTACATCCCCTCGGTGGACCAGGGTGCCCAGGAGGCCATGGAGTTCGGCGTCCTCGCCGGCTACCCGATGGTCGACGTGAAGGTGACCCTGGAGGACGGCGCCTACCACGACGTCGACTCCTCCGAGCTCGCCTTCAAGATCGCGGGTCTGCAGGCGTTCAAGGAGGCGGCGCGGATGGCCAAGCCGGTCCTCCTCGAGCCGATGTTCGCGGTCGAGGTCGTGACCCCCGAGAGCTTCCTCGGCACGGTCATCGGCGACATCAACTCCCGTCGTGGCCAGATCACGAAGCAGGAGGAGCGTCACGGCGACATGGTCGTCGACGCGCTGGTGCCGCTGTCGGAGATGTTCGGGTACGTTGGTGACCTCCGGTCGAAGACCTCGGGTCAGGCGTCGTACTCGATGGAGTTTGACTCGTACGCCGAGGTTCCCTCGAACGTCGCCGACGAGATCATCAAGAAGGTCCGCGGCGAGTAGTTCGCACCGCAGTCCTCGGCTTTACCCAACGTTCTAATTACGAGTCAGAAAACACAACCAGGAGGAGCCAGCAATGGCTAAGGCCAAGTTCGAGCGGACCAAGCCGCACGTCAACATCGGAACCATCGGTCACATCGACCACGGCAAGACGACGCTGACGGCAGCAATCACGAAGGTCCTGCACGACAAGTACCCGGACCTGAACGAGGCTTCGGCGTTCGACCAGATCGACAAGGCGCCCGAAGAGCGTCAGCGCGGTATCACCATCTCGATCGCGCACGTCGAGTACCAGACCGAGCAGCGCCACTACGCGCACGTCGACTGCCCGGGTCACGCCGACTACATCAAGAACATGATCACCGGCGCGGCCCAGATGGACGGCGCGATCCTCGTGGTCGCCGCCACCGACGGTCCGATGCCGCAGACGCGTGAGCACGTGCTGCTCGCCCGCCAGGTCGGCGTGCCGGCCCTGGTCGTGGCCCTCAACAAGTGCGACATGGTCGACGACGAGGAGCTCATCGAGCTCGTCGAGATGGAGGTGCGCGAGCTCCTCTCCGAGTACGACTACGACGGCGACGACATCCCGGTCGTCCGCGTGGCGGCCTTCCCGGCGCTGCAGGGCGACGCCAAGTGGGGCGAGTCGATCCTCGAGCTGATGAACGCGGTCGACGAGTCGATCCCGCAGCCCGAGCGCGACACCGACAAGCCGTTCCTGATGCCCGTTGAGGACGTCTTCACGATCACCGGTCGTGGCACCGTCATCACCGGCCGTATCGAGCGCGGCATCGTCAAGGTCAACGAGGAGGTCGAGATCATCGGCATCCGCGAGACCTCGCAGAAGTCGACGGTCACCGGCGTGGAGATGTTCCGCAAGCTCCTCGACGAGGGCCAGGCGGGTGAGAACGTCGGTCTGCTCCTCCGTGGCACCAAGCGCGAGGACGTCGAGCGCGGCATGGTCGTCATCAAGCCGGGCACCACGACCCCGCACACCGAGTTCGACGCGTCGGTCTACATCCTCTCCAAGGAGGAGGGTGGCCGTCACACGCCGTTCTTCAACAACTACCGTCCGCAGTTCTACTTCCGGACCACCGACGTGACCGGCGTCGTCACCCTTCCCGAGGGTCGCGACATGGTCATGCCGGGCGACAACACCGACATGTCGGTCGTGTTGATCCAGCCGATCGCCATGGAGGACGGCCTGAAGTTCGCCATCCGTGAGGGTGGCCGGACCGTCGGCGCTGGTCGCGTCACCAAGATCACCAAGTGATCGATCTCGACTGAGCTCGATCACCGAGCTAGGAACGGCCCCGGACCGCGGTGCGGGG
>JBFJNH010000094.1:0-10832 GCA_041618295.1 Marmoricola sp. | reverse complement strand
GCCCCCGCCCCGGCGCCGGCCCCGACCTCCGCTCCGCCGGTGACCGAGCCGGTCTCTGAGCCGGTGACCGAGCAAGTCTCGGGGCCGGTGACCGCCCCGTCCCCGCTGTCGCTCTTCCGCCGCCTGGTCGACGGGTTCCGCCGGATCGTCCAACCCGTGGTCGACGCGACCACCGAGACCGCCGGGCTGCTCACCGGGACCGAACCCGACCGCATCTCCTAGCGACCCCGCGTAATCACCGCGGCCGTCCGGGGTCTGAAGGACGTGCGCTCCACGAGGGCGCGTGCCACCAGGAGGAGACATGAAGCACCGCGCCGAGTTCACCAACCACGCTCTCGCGCCGACGTCCGGGGAGACCGTCCCGGTCGCGCTCGTCTACGGGACCCGCCCCGAGGCCGTGAAGATCGCGCCGCTGTGGAAGGCCCTCGCCCGACACCCTGCGCTGCGTCCGGTCCTGGTCTCGACCGGCCAGCACCGCGACATGCTGGCCGAGATCCACGACTGGTTCGGGATGGAGCCCGACATCGACCTCGGTCTGATGAGCCCGGGCCAGACGCTGCCCGACCTGACCGCCCGGGTGCTGCAGGCGCTCGTGGCGACCTTCGACGAGCTCCGGCCCGGCGCGGTGGTCGTCCACGGGGACACCACCACCTCGATGGCCGGTGCGCTCGCCGCCCGGTACGCCGGCGTCCCGGTCGTGCACCTCGAGGCCGGTCTGCGGACCGGCGACCTGCTCTCGCCGTTCCCCGAGGAGCTGAACCGCCGGCTGACCGGGGTGATGGCCGACCTGCACCTGGCACCCACCGCGGCCGCGCGCCGCAACCTGATCCGCGAAGGGGTCTCCGCCCGGGCGATCGCCCTCACCGGCAACACCGTGGTCGACGCCCTGTTCGACACCCTCGGGCGTCGGCTCCCCGCCTCGGACCCCGCGGTCGCGCACGCCCAGTCGGCGCCGGGGCCGCTGGTGGTGGCGACCCTGCACCGGCGCGAGTCGCACGGCGCCCCGCTGCGCGAGGTCGCCCTCGGCCTGGCCGAGCTCACCGAGCGGGTGCCGGGGCTGCGGGTGGTGCTGCCGCTGCACCCGAACCCGCAGGTCCGGGCGAGCATCGGCGAGGTGCTCGAAGCCTGCCCCGCGATCGTGGTCTGCGACCCGCTGCCCTACCCGGAGTTCGTCGGGCTGCTGGCCAGTGCCGACCTGATCGTCACCGACTCCGGGGGGATCCAGGAGGAGGCGCCCAGCCTCGACGTACCGGTCCTGGTGACCCGGGAGACGACCGAACGGCCCGAAGCCGTGGAAGCCGGGGCCGCCTGCCTGGTCGGCACCGACCGGGACCTGCTGGTCCGGACCGCGATCGAGCTTCTGGAGAACCCGCTCGCGCACCGCCGGATGGCCTCGGTCGCGAACCCGTTCGGTGACGGGCGCGCCGGGGAGCGGTCGGCCGCGGCGATCGCAGCCCTGCTCGGGGTCGGCGGGGCCGCGGCGACCGCGGAGGAGCGCCTCAGCTCGTGAGGGCCTTCTCGATGTCGGCAGCCAGGTCGGCCGGGTCGGTGGTGGGGGAGTAGCGGGCGATGACCTTGCCGTCGCGGCCGATCAGGAACTTGGTGAAGTTCCACTTGATCATGCTGAGCAGGCCGCCCTTCTCCTTCTTCAGCCACGCGTACAGCGGGTGCGCGTCCTTGCCGTTGACGTCGACCTTCTCGAACATCGGGAAGGAGACGCCGTAGTTGCGCTGGCAGAACGCGCCGATCTCGTCGCTGGTGCCCGGCTCCTGACCCGCGAACTGGTTGCACGGGAAGCCGAGGACCACCAGGCCCTCGTCGGCGTACTTCTCGTACAGGGCCTCCAGGCCCTCGAACTGCGGCGTCAGGCCGCACTGGGAGGCGGTGTTCACGACCAGGACGACTTTGCCGGCGTACGCCGCGAGGTCCTGTTCCTGGCCGGTGAGGGTGGTCGCGGAGAAGTCGCTCAGCGTGGTCATCATGCTCCTGGGGCGTCGGGTTTCGGGGGATTCGGTCCTGGTCCGTCCGTCGGATTGGTCGGAGGGTCGGCCGGTGGCTTGCCACCAGAACCGCCGCGCTTGCGCCGTTGTTCCCAGTCGAGGTTGCGGAGGAACGCCTCGTCGTCGTCGGGGCCGACCGGACCGCGCGGCTTCTGGCGCGCCGTACTGCCCCCGGAGCCGCCGGAGTTGCGGCGGTCGATCACCCAGAAGACGCCGTAGAGCACCGCGGCAAGGAGGAGCAGGAGGACTACGAAACGGATCACCCGGTCAGCCTAGTTCGTGATCGGGAATAGGCTGACCGGGTGAAGCACTTCCTGATCTACTCCGGACTCCGTATCGCGCTCTTCCTCGGGTGCTGGGCGGTCGTCGCCGCCATCGCCACCCTGATCTTCGGATCCGGCACCGAGGTGGGCATCTGGTCGCTCGTCCTGGGCGCGGTGATCTCCTCGATCCTCTCCCTGAAGCTGCTCGAAGGACCGCGGGAGCGGTTCGCGCAGAGCGTCCAGGGTCGTGCCGAGCGTGCCACCGCCCGGCTCCAGGAGATGAAGTCTTCCGAGGACACCGACTGACCGACCGTTGAGTAAGCCCGATCGACGCGTCGAAGGGGCCGTTCTCGTCAGCGGCCGAGCAGCAGGCCCGCGAAGATGCCGGCGGCGTAGAGCAGTTCGCCGACGCCGGTGAGCTGCAGCACCGGGATCAGCGCCGAGCCGGTGGCGCCGCCCAGGACGATCCGGGAGGCCTTCGCCAGCGGGAGCACGCCGATGAGTCCGAGCAGCGCCCACCAGGTGGTGTACAGCCCGATCACCAGGAGCATCACCACCGCGACCGCGACCAGGTCGACGTACAGACCGCGGGTGTGCCGGGCGCCGAGGCGCACCGCGAGGGTCACCTTGCCGGCGATCTCGTCGGTCGGGATGTCCCGCAGGTTGTTGGCGACCAGGATCGCGCAGGCCAACGCCCCGACCCCGATCGCCGCTGCGACCCCGAAGTGCGAGAGGCTCTCGCGCTGCACGAACTCGGTCCCGAGCACCGCGACCAGACCGAAGAAGACGAAGACCATCACCTCGCCCAGGCCCAGGTAGCCGTACGGCTTCTTCCCGCCGGTGTAGTACCAGGCCGCCAGGATGCTGACGGCGCCGACGGCAACCAGCCACCAGGCGGTCGTGACGGCGAGCACCAGGCCGACCGCGGCGGCCAGCCCCAGGGCGCCGAACGCTGCCCGCTTCACCGCCGCCGGCGTCGCCGCACCGGAGCCGACCAGCCGCATCGGTCCGACCCGGTCGTCGTCGGTCCCCCGGATCCCGTCGGAGTAGTCGTTGGCGTAGTTGACGCCGATCTGGAGCAGCAGCGAGACCGCGAGCGCGAGGCCGGCCTTCCACCAGACCGCGGCGTCGGCGAACGCCGCGGCGCCGGTCCCGGCGAGGACCGGGGCCACGGCCGCAGGGAGGGTGCGGGGTCGGGCGCCTTCGATCCACTGCGCAGCTGTTGCCATGGCGGGGATTCTTTCAGGCTGCCCGGAGCACCCCCTGGGCGGGAGGGTCTGGACTGTTCGGTGTTCGGTATTTACCGAACACCGAACATTTGCAATAATCGGATCCATGGACGAGTCGGTGGAACTTGTAGTTGCGGCCTTCGCGCAACTCGACATCGCCGTCGCCGCGAGCAGTGGACCAGACGCCGATGTCGTGCTCGATCCAGACGGGATCCACCAAGTACTTGAGATCAGACGTCACTCGCTCGTGTCGGCAGACGTCGTCCGTACGGCGCTCGATCGCCATCGATGGAGGCCACTCCATGGGGAGGAGGAAGTGCCGGTGCTCATCCTGGTGGGTGATCGGGTAACCGCCGACGCCCGGCGACTTCTCCTCGAAGCACGCTGCGGATATGTCGACCTGCGCGGCCGCGTCGACATTAGGAGCCCTCGGCTCTTGGTGGGGGGTGACATCGAGCCGCTGGTTGAGCGGGCAGGGCCGAAGAATCCATTGGCGACCAAGGCTGGCCTGCAGGTCGCGATTGCGCTCCTGACAGATCCAGAGCGCGCCGTGGTCGTACGCGAGTTGGCGCGCGAGCTTCGTCGTTCTCCGAGCACCGTTTCCGAAGTCCTCAGCGCTCTAGGGGACGACCGACTGATCGATGAACGTCGACGCGTGACTGATGAGAAGCTCTTCTGGAGCGTGGCCGATCATTGGCCCACCCGGCGTGAAGGTCTTGCTGCAATCCCGACTCCAGGAGCTTTCGATCAGCTGACAAGACCGCTGAGGCTCGGACTCGAGGATGTGCAGGGTCAGGAAGGATGGGCGTTGACGGACCTCGCGGCAGCTGGGGTTTGGGGTGCCCCCGTTGCAGTGCGCGCGGATCAGTCGTTGGACTTCTTCGTCCCGGACGGGAACGTCGCCCGCCGAGCACGCACCCTCCTGGGCGTCGCAAGAACTGCGGAGGAAGCGGCTTGCACGATCCGGGTCGCGCCGGTTCCGGAGATATGCAGGCACCGCTACGACTCATCGCGAAATCAGTTCGAGTGGCCCCTTGTGCACCCCGTGGTCGTCGCTCTCGATCTGGCGCAGGATCGCGGGCGCGGGCGAGAGATCGTCACGGAGTGGAACCCTGCATCTGGGTGGGTCCGTGTCTGGTAGCCGTATCGATTTCATCGACGGAGCCATGACCCCGATCGTGGAGGCTGTCCTGGAGGTGGGTCGCCTTATTGAACGTCGTCCGACTGTCGTCGGCGGCCTGGCCGTCATGAGCAGATTGCAGATCCCGTACCGCGCGACAGTTGACCTGGATGTGGTTGACCGTGGATTGGGGGCCGAGTCTCAGCTTGAGATCTTGCTCAAAGCAGACGGAGCTGAGAGGAAGGAACCATCGGCAGTCATGGTTCCGACACCTTCCGGAGCAGTAAAGGTCGACGTCTTGGCTGTTAACCAGGCCGAGATCGATACACCGAGCGACAACGTAGGTGATCGACTATTCGCAACCTCTCACGCATGGGCGTACGACTCGGCGACCGAACTGGCTCTGGGGGTGATCGCCAAGGGTGGGCGCCTGGTCGTCGAGGCTGCAGCACTTGTTGCTGAGCCAGGGCCCTTAGTGGCTATGAAGTTGCAGGCGGTCATGAACCGCATGAACGGTAAGGAAGGAACCGATCTCCTCGACATCGTGAGACTCACTCTCGACGCGACAGCAGGTCCGGTCGTCCGTGCGCAGATCGGCGCACGCGACGCGCAGATGCGTAAGGACATCGCTGAGCATGTAACTGGGTGGTTCGATACGAAGGCGGTCTGGTCCATGGATCACATTCATCGTGCAGCGGGCGTTGACGTCACGCGTGACGACATTGGTCTTGTGTGCGAACTGCTCCTTCAGGCGACCGGATCAGATGGTTAGCGCTTCGGGGACCAGTGGTGTGAGCAGCCTCCTGCCCGTGTCCGGCGACGCCGAGGAGATCTTCGCGCTGCTCCGGGACTGGGACGCTGCCCACGAACCCGGGCCGCTGGTGATCGCGACCTCGGGGTCGACCGGGGAACCGAAGCAGGTCCGGCTCTCCCGCGCCGCGATGCGTGCCTCGGCCCTGGCGACCCAGGAGCGGCTGGGCGGCCCGGGGCAGTGGGTGCTGAACCTGCCGCCGACGTACGTCGCCGGGGTGCAGGTGCTCTACCGGTCGGTGGTCGCCGGCACCGAGCCGGTCGTCCTGCGGGAGGGTGAGGACCTCGGCTCCGCCGGGGAGCGGATGACCGCAGACCGCCGCTACGTCTCGCTGGTGCCGACCCAGCTCTACCGGGCGCTCCTGGACGCGGCGGAGGTCGAGCGCCTCTCGCGCTTCACCGCCGTCCTGGTCGGCGGCGGCCCGTTGCGGCCCGACGCGCGCGCCGAGGCCGAGGCTGACGGGATCACCGTCGTCCAGACCTACGGGATGTCCGAGACCTGCGGCGGCTGCGTGTACGACGGGGTGCCGCTGACCGGGGTCGAGGTGCGGATCGACGACGGTGAGGTGCTGCTCCGCGGACCGGTCCTCTTCGACGGGTACGACGGCGAACCCGAGCGCACTGCAGCCGCCTTCCGGGACGGGTGGCTGGTCACGAACGACCTCGGGCACTGGGGCCCGGACGGCCGGCTCCGGATCGACGGTCGCGCCGACGACGTCATCATCAGCGGCGGGGTGAAGGTGCCGGCGCCCGCCGTCGCTGCCGCGGTCGGCAGTCACCCGGACATCGAGGCGGTCGAGGTGCTCGGGGTGCCGGACCCCGAGTGGGGCGAGGTCGTGGTGGCGTTCGTGGTCAGCCGGGAGCCGGTCGGTCTGGAGGACGTCCGCGACCTGGTGGTGCCGCGGTCCTGGGCGCCGCGCGAGGTCGTCCGGTTGCCCGACCTCCCGTTGCTCCCCAACGGCAAGACCGACCGGGTGCTGCTGCGGAGGTGGGCCACGGATGCGTGAGACCCACGTCTACTCCCTGGCCCTGCGGACGCGCTTCCGCGGCCTCGACGTGCGCGAGGGTGCGCTGATCCGCGGTGCCGTCGGCTGGGGCGAGTTCAGCCCCTTCCTCGAGTACGACGACCCGACCGCGGCGCCCTGGTGGGCGGCTGCGGTCGAGGCCGCGGACGAAGGCTGGCCGGCTCCGCTGCGGACCCGGATCCCGGTCAACGTCACGGTCCCGGCCTGCTCGCCGGAACGAGCACGGGAGATCGTGCTCGCCTCGAACGGCTGCACCACCGCGAAGGTGAAGGTGGCCGAGCCGGGGCAGGACGTCGGGCAGGACCAGGCCCGGCTGGAGGCCGTCCGGGACGCGCTCGGTCCTGCAGGTCTGATCCGGGTCGACGCCAACGGCGGCTGGTCGGCCGAGGAGGCGATCGCCCGGATCCCCTTGCTGGACGGGGCTTCCGGCGGTCTGGAGTACGTCGAGCAGCCGTCCCCGAGCGTCGAGGACCTCGCCGCCGTACGGCGCAAGGTGGCGGTCCCGATCGCGGCCGACGAGTCGATCCGCCGCGCCGAGGACCCGTACCGGGTCCGGGACCTGGAGGCGGCCGACATCGCGGTGCTCAAGGTCCAGCCGCTCGGCGGGGTCCGGGCCTGCCTGCGGATCGCCGAGGACATCGGCCTGCCGGTGGTGGTCAGCAGCGCGTTGGAGACCAGCGTCGGGATCGCCGCCGGGCTCGCGCTCGCCGCGGCACTGCCCGAGCTCCGGTACGCCTGCGGCCTGGCGACCGTGCAGCTGCTCGCCGCCGACGTCGCCGTCGCGCCGCTGCTGCCGGTCGACGGCTACCTCCCGGTCGGGCCGGTCGAGGTCGACCCGCGACGCCTCGCGGCGACGGGTGCCGCGGCCGACCGGGTGCGGCACTGGGAGGACCGGATCGCGCGGGTCGCCGTCCTCGGGCAGGATCAGTCCTCGTGACCGCCACCGAGCTCGCCCGCAGCTGCGTCGAGACGCTGCTGGGCGCCGGGGTGCGGCACGTCGTCCTCGCACCCGGCTCCCGGAACGCGCCGCTCTCCTTCGCCCTCGCCGACGCCGACGCCGCTGGCGCGATCACGCTGCACAGCCGGATCGACGAGCGCACCGCCGCGTTCCTGGCGCTCGGCATCGCGAAGACCTCCCGGGTCCCGGTCGCCGTGGTCACCACCTCGGGCACCGCCGCCGCGAACCTGCACCCTGCGGTGCTGGAGGCCGCGCACTCCGGCGTGCCGCTGATCGCGGTCACCGCAGACCGCCCGGCCCGGTTGCGCGGCACCCTGGCGAACCAGACCACCGACCAGGTCGGCCTCTTCGGTGCCGCGGCGCCCGGGCGGGACGTGGTCCGGGTCGAGGACCTCGCCGGGGCGCTCGGGTCCGACGACGGGCCGGTGCACCTGAACCTCCAGCTCGACGAACCGCTGCTTCCCACCGACACCTTCGTACCGAGCACGGTCCAGCCCGAGCGCGCGCCCTGGGTCCGCGGCACGCCGTACCCGCTGGAGCAGGGCCCGGCCACCGTGGTGGTCGCCGGCGACGACTCCGGCCCGGGTCCGCGGGTGCTGGCCGAGGCGGCCGGCTGGCCGTTGCTCGCCGAACCGACGAGCGGTGCGCGCAACGGCCCGAACGTGATCCGCGGCTACCGGCTGCTGCTCGACACCGAGCTCGGGCAGCAGGTCGAGCGGGTGGTGGTGGCCGGCGTACCGACGCTGTCCCGGCCGGTGCAGCGGCTCCTAGCTCGCGAGGGCATCGAGGTGGTCTCCCGGCGGGCCCGGGGACGTTGGGCCGACCGGCCGCACCCGGTCTCCTTCGAGTACGACGGCCCCTTCGAGGTGACCGCGACCGACACGTCCGGCTGGTTGGACCGGTGGCGCACGGCCGATCGTGAGCTCTGCGGCCGGATCGACGCCCGGGTCGCGGCCGAACCCGGGCTGACGCCCTATGAGGTCGCCGCGGCGGTCCACCGCGCCGTCCCCGACGAGGGTCTGCTGATGGTGGGGGCGAGCAACCCGATCCGCGACCTGGACCTGATGGCGGGGGCGTACAACGTCGGCGGGCGGCGGCTGGTGATCGCGAACCGCGGTCTGGCCGGGATCGACGGCACCGTCTCCACCGCGATCGGCGCCGCGATCGGACGCCCGCACAGCACCCGCGCGATCCTGTACGTCGGCGACGTCACCTTCCTGCACGACCTGACCGGTCTGGTGATCGGCCCGGCCGAGACCCGCCCGGACCTGACGATCGTGGTCGCCAACGACGACGGCGGGTCGATCTTCGCCACCCTGGAGCAGGGAGCGCCGTCGTACGAGGACCGGTTCGAGAAGCTCTTCGGCACCCCGCACGGCGCCGACCTCGGCACGCTCTGCAGCGGGTTGCGGATGCCGCACTGGCGGGTCAGGGACGCCGCCGAGCTGGAGCTCGCGCTGGCCAACCCGAACGGCGGTATCGACGTGATCGAGGCACCGGTCCGGCGTGACAACCGGCGGGCACTGGACGCCGAGCTCCGCGCCCTGGCCGGATAATCGACAGCCATGGACCTCGTCGTCACCCTCGTCGCCCTGGTCGCCACCGTGCTGGCCACCACCGCGGTCTGTGCGCGCCTGGACCTCTCCTCGCCGCTGACCCTGATCGCGGTCGGGATCGCCGGGTCGTACCTCCCGTTCGTGCCGGAGGTCGAGCTGCACCCCGAGGTCGTCCTGCTCGGGCTGCTCCCGCCGTTGCTGTACGCCGCCTCGCTGCAGACGTCCCTGGTCGACTTCAACGCCAACCGCCGCCCGATCCTGCTGCTCTCGGTCGGGCTGATCATTTTCACCGCGTCCGGGGTCGCGGTACTGGTGCACGCGCTGATCCCCGACCTGGGGTGGGCCGGGGCGTTCGCGATCGGCGCGGTGGTGGCACCGCCGGACGCGATCGCGGCGACCGCGATCGGGCGCCGGATCGGTCTCCCGCGCCGGATCGTCACGATCCTCGAGGGCGAGTCGTTGCTCAACGACGCGACCGCACTGGTCACCCTGCGGACCGCTCTGGGGGCGGCCACCGTCGCCGTGGTGTGGCAGGACGTCGCCGCCGACTTCGCCCTCGCCGCCGGCGGGGGCGTCGCGATCGGGTTGGCCTTCTTCGTGGTGATCGGGTTCATCCGCAAGCGCGTCGTGGACCCCGTCTTCGACTCCGGTCTCTCGTTCCTGACGCCGTTCGCGGCGTACGTCGCCGCCGAGGAGGTGCACGCCTCCGGGGTGCTCGCGGTGGTGGTCGCCGGTCTTCTGCTCGGGCACAACGCGCCGGTCATCCAGACCGCCCAGTCCCGGATCGCGGAGCGGATGAACTGGCGCAGCATCTCCTTCCTGCTGGAGAGCTCGGTCTTCCTGCTGATCGGTCTGCAGGCGCGGGCGATCATCTCCGACGTCGGCGAGAACGACCTCGGTGCGGGACGGATCGCGCTGATCTGCGGTGCGACCCTGCTCGCGGTGATCGTGCTCCGGCTGGTCTGGGTCTTCGCCGCGCGCTACCTGATCGTCCGTCCGGGTCCGGACGGACAGACGGGCCAGGTCCCGCCGTGGACCTACACCTTCCTGCTCGGCTGGGCGGGGATGCGCGGTGTCGTCACCCTGGCGGCGGCGTTCGTGATCCCGACGTCGATGCCGCACCGCGAGGTGCTGCTGCTGATCGCCTTCACCGTCACCGCCGGCACGCTGTTCCTCCAGGGTTTCTCGCTGCCGTGGCTGGCCCGGCGTCTCCGGGTGCCCTCGCCCGACCCCACCGCCGACGCGCTCGCCCGGGCCAACCTGCTGCACCAGGCGACGGTGGCCGGGTTGGCGAAGCTGGACGAGGTCTTCACCCACGAGGATCCGCACGAGGTCGCCGACACCCTGCGGGAGCGGGTCCGCCGGCGCAGCGACGCGGCGTGGGAGCAGGTCGCCACCAGCGAGGCGCTCACCCCGAGCGAGATCTACTCGAAGAAGCGCCGGCTGATGATCGAGGCGGAGCGTGCCCGGGTGCTGGAGATCCGGTCGACCGGGACGCTGGCGCACGAGGTGGTCGAGGAGGTGCTCGCCCTGCTCGACGTGGAGGAGTCGATGCTCGAGTACAGCGAGGACGCCCGGGACCGGGTGCGGTCGGCGCACCAGCCCGCCTCGTTCGAGGGCGGCTGCGAGGACCTGCGCCTGGCCCGGCCGCCGGTGGAGCCGGTGACCGGAGGCCAGTGCGACGACTGCATCGCGTTCGGCAGCGCCTGGGTGCACCTGCGGATGTGCCTGGTCTGCGGCAAGGTCGCCTGCTGCGACTCCTCCCCGCTGAAGCACGCCACCGCGCACTTCCACGAGTCCGGGCACGAGGTGATCCGTTCCGCGGAGCCCGGCGAGATGTGGCGGTGGTGCTACGTCCACGAGCTCACCGG
>JBFJNH010000093.1:0-11221 GCA_041618295.1 Marmoricola sp. | reverse complement strand
CTGCGGCTGCGATCAACTCGTCGAGCTCAGCGTCGATGCGTGCTTCGAGGCGAGCCTTGCTCCGGGGCTTTGTCGTGGTTGCCATGAGAACCTCCTGGATGGAGTGTACGGCAGTTGTACGGCATCAACAAGGCGCGAGCCTCGACCTTCAGGCCCGCGGAACCTTAATCCCGGTCGCCGAGTGGCACCGGTACCCGAACGGGTTCTTGATCAGGTACTGCTGGTGGTAGTCCTCGGCGTAGTAGTACGTCGGGGCCGGCTTGATCTCGGTGGTGATCGGTCCGTAGCCGCGCTTGGTCAGTTCGGGCTGGTAACGGTCGGTGACCTCGCGGGCGACCTGGGCCTGCTCGTCGGAGTAGGTGTAGATCGCCGAGCGGTACTGCGTCCCGACGTCGTTGCCCTGACGCATGCCCTGGGTCGGGTCGTGGACCTCGTAGAACGCGGCGACCAGGTCGGCGTAGGAGACCTTGGCGGGGTCGAAGACGATCCGGACGGCCTCGGCGTGACCGGTCCGACCGGAGCAGACCTCGTCGTACTCCGGGTTCGGGGTGGTGCCACCGGCGTACCCGACGGAGGTCGACCAGACGCCGGGGACCTGCCAGAAGATCTCCTCCGCACCCCAGAAGCAACCCAGGCCGAAGAGGGCGACGTCGTACCCGTCAGGGATCTCGTCGGTCACCAGGGGGGCGTCCAGGACGCGGTGCTTCTCGGCCAACGCGAAGGTGCGCGACGTCCGGCCGGGCAGCGCCTGCTCCGGCTCGACGATCTGGGTCTTGAACTTGTTGAACAACATCCCGGCTCCTCTGATCGGCTGCACCGGTGTCAACAGTCCGGTGTTGACCGCTGTTCCCGGTCCGACCAGTTTGCCCGGGCATGCCGCGTAACCGAAGGGAGCCGCCTTACGAGGCGGTGACGCCTCAGCCGTGGTTGGCGCAGTACGCCGCCCGCGGACCGCTGTCCGGGGACGCGAACATTTGCTGGATGAACTGACCCTGCATCGCGGCGTACTCTTCGATCTCGCGGACCACGTACGGGCGCAGCAGCGCCGGCGCGTTGACGAGCGCCTCCGCGTGCCGCCAGACCATCTCGCGCCAACCCCGCATGATCGTCCCCACCAGGATCTCGTCGACCGGTCCGAGGTCGAGCTGGTTGAAGGTCGGATCGAACCGGGCGGCCTCCTCGTCGAAGACCGGGTGGTAGAGCGAGTCGAGACGTTGGTTGTACGCGTTGTGGTCGGGCTTGTGCGTGGTTCCGTCGGCAGCGGTCAGGCCGATGCGCGCCAGCGCGTGCGGGAAGTCCCGGTTGATGTGCGCGTTCATGTTCATCATGAAGTCGCCGAGCCCGGTCAGCCTCCGGTCGTCGGCGGCCTGGAGCGCCAACCGCCACGCCTTCGGGACACTGCTCTTCTTCCCGGCCGCCCAGGCATCCATGGTGTCGAAGTACATCTCGGCGAAGACGGCGTCGATCTGGGTCAACCAGGTCCGGTCGGCGAAGTAGCCGGAGTCGGCGGCGGCCTTCACGTTCTCGGTCACCCGCAGGTAGGCCAGGGAGAAGATCGCGTGGTGGCTGCACGAGGCGGCCAGCGGAGCGAGACGCTGCTCCATCTCGGTGATGACGTCCTCGATGCAGACCGGCTCCCCGCCCGGGCAGATCGATCCGGTGTAGGGCTTGTACGGCGTCGGCCACGCGCTGAGCAGGTCGATCACCGGGTCCGTCAGGGTCGGGCTCAACAGCGCCGACAACGGATCGGACTCCGCCTGCGCCGGGGTCGCGAGGGACCCCAGGGAGAGGGAGGCGGTGAGAGCGGCCACGGCGGCGGTGAGGGTGCGGCGCAGGTGCATGTGCTGACCAACGAGACCCTGTAGATATTGGCTACGTGATACCAGATTGGTATCGTAGCGTGATGGCCATGACTCTCCGTGTCGACGACGAACTCGAACTCGCCCTCAACCAACTCGCGGCCGCCGAGGGCACGTCGAAACAGGAGGTCATCAAGAGGGCGGTCATCGACCGCCGCGACCGGATCGTCCGACGCGAACTGCTCGAGCGGATTGCCGACGAGGCGCTGGTGGAGTACGCAGACGCACTCGACCGCCTCGGCAAGGCATGACCGCCGACTACCTGACCGTCGAGGACCTACTGCTGCTCACCAAGATGTTGGGCGCCGGGCCCGTCCGGGACGTCGGGCTGCTGGAGGCTGCCGCTGGACGTGCGCGGGCGAGAGTTTTCGGTCAGGACGCCTACCCGACTCTTGAGCTCAAGGCTGCGGCTCTGCTGCACTCCGTCTGCGGCAATCACGCGTTGGTCGACGGGAACAAGCGGCTCGGGTTGCTCGCGACCGTGACGTTCCTCCGGATGAACGGTCGCCCGTTCACGCTCACTCAGGACGAGGCCTTCGACCTGGTCTGGGCTGTTGCCGACGGGAGCCTCGACGTACCGGAGATCGCGGAGCGCTTCACGGTCTAGGCTCGCAACCGTGACCCAAGACCACCACCAGCAGGGTGAGATTTCTAAGGCCGGGTTCGAGACGCGTGCGATCCACGCCGGCTACGAGCCCGACCCGATGACCGGGGCGGTGATCCCGCCCATCTACGCCACCAGCACCTACAAGCAGGACGGCGTCGGCGGCCTCCGCGGCGGCTACGAGTACAGCCGCTCCGGCAACCCGACGCGGACTGCCCTGGAGGGCAATCTCGCGGCGCTGGAGGAGGGTGACCGGGCGTTCGCGTTCGCCTCCGGCCTGGCGGCCGAGGACACCCTGCTGCGCTCGCTGACCCGGCCGAGCGACCACCTGGTCATCCCCGACGACGCGTACGGCGGCACCTTCCGGCTGATCGACAAGGTCGCCGGCCCCTGGGGCCTGGTGCACAGCCCGGCCCCGGTCTCCGACCTGGACGCGGTCCGCGCCGCGATCCGCCCCGGGCAGACCAAGGTCGTGTGGATCGAGACCCCGACCAACCCGTTGCTCAACATCGGCGACATCGAGGGCCTCGCCGCCGTCGCCCACGAGGCCGGTGCGCTGCTGGTCGTCGACAACACCTTCGCCTCGCCGTACCTGCAGCAACCGCTCACCCTCGGTGCCGACGTGGTGGTGCACTCGACCACCAAGTACTGCGGTGGGCACTCCGACGTCGTCGGCGGCGCCCTGGTCGTCCGCGGTCTGGAGATCGCCGAGAAGGTCGGCTTCCACCAGAACGCGATGGGGGCGGTCGCCGGCCCCTTCGACGCCTGGCTGGTGCTGCGCGGGCTCAAGACGCTCGGCGTCCGGATGGACCGGCACTGCGACAACGCCGAGAAGGTCGTCGAGTTCCTGCACGCGCACCCGCGGATCGCGCAGGTGATCTACCCCGGACTGGAGGAGCACCCCGGTCACGCGGTCGCCGGTCGGCAGATGAAGCGGTACGGCGGCATCGTCTCCTTCCGCGTCCACGGCGGCGAGGAGCAGGCGCTCGCCGTCTGCGAGCGCGCCCGGGTGTTCACCCTGGGTGAGTCGCTCGGCGGCGTGGAGTCGCTGATCGAGCATCCTGGACGGATGACCCATGCCAGCGTCGCCGGGACCGATCTCGAGGTCCCCGCGGACCTGGTCCGGCTCAGCGTCGGGATCGAGACGGTCGACGACCTGCTCGCCGACCTGGAGCAGGCACTGGAGGCGGGTCGTGGCTGACGGCGGCAACGAGGTGGACCTGCGCTTCGCCCTGGCGGGGGAGCGCACCCTGCTCGCGTACCAGCGCACGGCCGCGGCGTTGATGGTGGCGGCCCTGGGGTTCGCCCACTTCCTCGACGACGGCGCCCTGCTCCTGGTGCTCTGCCTGGTGCTGGCGCTGGGTGCGGCCATCGCAGCGGTCGGGGGGCACGCCCGGTACGTCGCCACCAACCGGGCGATCGAATCCGGGATGAGGCTCGAGCACTCGCCGGTCCCGCTGCTGCTGACCGGCACCCTCTCGGTCGCCGTGGTGCTGTCGGTGATCATGATCGTGACGAAGGCAGGGTGACCAGGTGACCAAGGGGCCGCGCGGACCGTTCCGGCGCAAGCAAGCCGGTGACGACACCCAGATCGAGCTGAGCGACGAGGAGATCCAGGACGTCGAGGACCGACGGGCCGAACGCGTCGTCCAGCAGCTCGCGCACCAGTGGGAGCAGGTCCGGGAGGCCCGCAGACCGCACGACCCGGTCGTCGAGACCGGACCCTCGAACTTCTCCCGTGCCGAGGTCCCCTGGGCCTACGACCTCGCTGCCGCGTGGTCCTGGCGCTTCCTGGTGATCGTGGCTGCGGGCGGGGTCGTGTTCGTCGCCCTCGACTACTTCTCGGTGATCGCCTTCCCGCTGGTGATCGCGCTCTTCCTGGCCGCCCTCTCCGCGCCGGTGGTGTCCGGGCTGCAGTACCTGGGAATCCCGAAGAAGCTCGCGTCGCTCCTGGTGGTCCTCGGCGGCCTCGGGCTGGTCACCCTCGCCCTCATCTTCGTCGGCACCCAGGTCGCCGACGGTGTCGACCAGCTCGCCGACAAGGTGGTCGGCGGGCTCGAGGAGATCCGGGACTGGCTCCAGACCGGACCGTTGAACGCCAGCGACTCGCAGATCGACGACTGGATCGAACGTGCGCAGAACTTCGTCGAGACCCAGGGCAGTGACCTGGCCGGGCGGATCACCGAGGTCGGCACCACCATCGGGCACATCGTGGCGGGCTTCTTCATCGTCCTGTTCGCGACGTACTTCTTCCTCGCCGACGGGCACCTGATCTGGGCCTGGGTGGTCCGGATGTTCCCGCGGGCGGCGCGGTCCCGTGTCGACGAGTCCGGCCGGGTCGCCTGGCAGTCGTTGACGATGTTCGTCCGGGCCACCGTCCTGGTGGCCGCCGTCGACGCCATCGGGATCATGATCATCGCCGCGATCCTCAAGGTCCCGCTGGTCAGCGCCATCGGTGTGCTGGTCTTCCTCGGCGCATTCGTCCCGCTGATCGGTGCGTTCGCCTCCGGCACGGTCGCGGTCCTCGTCGCGCTGGTCGCGCACGGTCCGATCGTCGCGCTGATCATGCTCGGCGGGGTGATCCTGGTCCAGCAGGTCGAGGCGCACATCCTGCAGCCGTTCCTGATGGGCCGTTTCGTCGCGGTGCACCCGCTCGCGGTGATCCTGGCGATCGCCGCCGGTGTGATCGTCGCCGGCGCAGCAGGCGCCCTGGTCGCTGTTCCGCTGGTGGCAGCGCTGAACGCGGTCGTCCAGTACCTCGCGTCGTACACCGACGTCGGGGAGGACGCCGCGGAGGCGGCGGCCACCGATCCGGAACCCGCCCCGCAGCTCGCCGCCAAGAGCGAGGGCGAGGAGGGATGAGCGAGCAGATCGGTACTGCGGAGATCGAGGCAGCTGCCGATCTGTTGCGCGACGTCGCGATCAGGACGCCGATGGAGGAGTCCCGCTGGCTCTCCGCGCTCGTCGGCGGCCCGGTCCTGCTCAAGTGCGAGAACCTCCAACGCACCGGGTCCTTCAAGATCCGCGGTGCCTACGTCCGGATGAGCAGGCTCACCCCCGAGCAGCGGGCCCGTGGCGTGGTCGCTGCGTCAGCCGGCAACCACGCGCAGGGGGTCGCGCTCGCCGCGCAGCTGCTCGGCATCACCGCCACGGTGTTCATGCCGAACGGCGCCCCGATCCCCAAGGTGAACGCGACCCGTGCGTACGGCGCCGAGGTCGTCTTCCACGGGGGGATCCTCGACGAGGCCCTGGAGCGAGCCGTCCGGTACGCCGAGGAGACCGGCGCGATCCTGATCCACCCGTTCGACCATGTCGACATCGTCGCCGGACAGGCGACCTGCGGCCTGGAGATCCTCGAGCAGGCGCCGACGGCAGCCACCGTGCTGGTGCCGACCGGCGGCGGTGGTCTGATCGCCGGGATCGCCCTGGCGATCAAGGGCGCCCGGCCTGACGTGCGACTGGTCGGGGTGCAGGCCGAAGAGGCCGCGGCGTACCCGGCCTCGCTCGCTGCGGGCAAGCCGGTCGCGCTCGCGTCGATGAGCACGATGGCCGACGGGATCGCGGTGGCCCGTCCGGGCGCGGTGCCGTTCCACGCGATCGAGCAGTACGTCGACGAGG
This sequence comes from Marmoricola sp., assembly GCA_041618295.1. Classification (GTDB taxonomy): domain Bacteria; phylum Actinomycetota; class Actinomycetes; order Propionibacteriales; family Nocardioidaceae; genus Marmoricola. The sequence continues at coordinate 5,140 of JBFJNH010000093.1, read as the reverse complement.
TCGTCACCGTCTCGGAGGAGTCGATCTCCCGAGCGCTGGTGCTGCTGCTCGAGCGCGCCAAGCTCGTCGTCGAGCCGGCCGGCGCGGTCGCGGTGGCGGCGATCCTCGACGCGCCGACGACCTTCGCGACACCGGCGGTCGCGGTCCTCTCCGGCGGCAACGTGGACCCGCTGCTGCTCGCGAAGCTGATCAGGCACGGTCTCGCCTCGGCCGGGCGCTTCCTCAACCTCAGTGTCCGGATCCCGGACCGTCCCGGTGGTCTGGCCAAGCTGCTCGCCGAGCTGGCCGAGCAGGGCGCCAACGTGCTCGACGTCGTCCACGAACGGACGTCGGGTTCGCTCAGCCTCGACGAGGTCGAGGTGCACGTGCAGGCGGAGACCCGTGGCCCCGAGCATGCTGAAGCCGTGCTCACGAGGCTGCGCGAGCACGGCTACCAGGTGGAAGCGGGCAGTTGACGCTGCGTCTCGACAAGCTCGACGACCGGCAGGTCAGCCCGTGTACGGCACCGCGTCGATGATCTCGACCTCGAGAAGCTTGCCGTTGGGCGCCGGGTAGCTGACCGTGTCGCCCTTGGCCCGTCCGTTGATCGCCTCGCCGAGGGGGGACTGCGGCGAGAAGACCTCGGTGTCTTCGCCGGCCATCTCGCGGGCGCCGAGCAGGAACGGGGTCTCGTTCTCGGTGTCGCCGACGAAACGGATCGTGACGAGCATGCCGGGCTCGACGACCCCGTCGTCGGCGGGCGTCTCCCCGACCTGGGCGTTCTTCAGCATCTCGACCAGCTGGGCGATCCGGCCGTCGAGCTTGCCGAGCTCCTCGCGGGCCGCGTGGTAGCCGCCGTTCTCCTTCAGGTCGCCCTCGTCGCGCGCCTGACTGACCTTCTCCACGACCTCTGCCCGTCCAGGACCGCGCAGCTGCTCGAGCTCGGCGGTCAGCTCGTCGTACTTGGACTGGGTCAGCCAGACGCCTTCGCGCTCTTCGGCCTGAGTCATGGTTCAACTCCTGAGTCGTTGACGGGTCGGTCCTGCGGACCTTTGTCCCGGGGGCCAGTCGTGGTGCTGGCCTCGACCTCGGGACGGGAAAGAAGTAAGTCTAGCAACCCTGCGTAGGGCGGGACTCAGATCTGTCGGAGATCCTCAGCGCTCGGTGCACCGGACCATCTCGACCGCGTTCGCCCTGTTGAACGTCGTGACCGGGATCCAGTCACCGTCGGCGGCCCGGAGCTCTGCGACGGTCACGTTCCGCTCGCCCACCACGGTGTGGTCCAGCGCGGTGGCCCGCACCAGGCAGCTGCCCTCGACGTCGGTATCGCGGAACCGTGTCGCGAGCCGTACGTCGACCCGCTGGTCGTCGACGACGTTGAAGGAGACGACCTCGGCCTCGATCGCCGGGTCGCTGTGGAACCAGGCGACCCAGCCCAGCCAGCCCAGGAACACGATCGCCAGCACGCTTGTTGCGACGATGAGCACCACGCGCCGCCCCGCGCTCGCGGTCCCGTAACGCTCCTGCATCATCTCGCTCACCCAGCAATCCTAGGATGGAGTCCATGTCTGCCTACGCCGGCCTGCGCCTGATGCACGTGCACGCCCACCCCGACGACGAGTCGAGCAAGGGAGCAGCTTCGACCGCCCTGTACGTCGCCGGCGGCGTCGACGTCCACGTGGTCACCTGCACCGGCGGGGAGCGCGGCTCGGTGCTGAACCCGAAGATGGACCGGCCCGAGGTGCTCGAGAACATCACCGAGATCCGCCGGGCGGAGATGGAGGCTGCCCGCGAGATCCTCGGGGTGACCCAGGACTGGCTGGGGTTCATCGATTCCGGCTGGCCCGAGGGCGACCCCAAGCCGCCGCTGCCGGAGGGCTGTTTCGGGCTGGTCCCGCTCGAGGAGGCCACCGAGCCGCTGGTCCGGTTGATCCGGTCGTTCCGCCCGCACGTCGTCACGACGTACGACGAGAAGGGCGGGTACCCGCACCCGGACCACATCAAGTGCCACGAGATCTCGGTGGCCGCGTTCGACGCCGCTGCCGACCCCGAGCGGTTCCCGGACGCGGGGGAACCGTGGCAGCCGCTGAAGCTCTACTACCAGCACGGGTTCAACCGGCCCCGGATGGTCGCGCTGCACGAGGCCGTGCTGGCCCGGGGCCTGGAGTCGCCGTTCGCCGAGCGGATGGAGCAGTGGAAGCCCGACCCGAAGCACGACGCCCGGGTCACCACCCGGGTGCCCTGTGCGGAGTACTTCCCGGTCCGGGACGCAGCGCTCCTCGCGCACGCCACCCAGATCGATCCTGACGGGTTCTTCTTCCAGATCCCGATGGACGTGCAGCAGGACGTCTGGCCGACCGAGGACTTCGAGCTGGTCCGCAGCCTGGTGGACAGCCCCATCCCCGAGGACGACCTGTTCGCGGGTGTCCGGGAGAGTGCCGCCTTCCGTGCTGAACAGGGCTCCTGAGAGAATCTCCGCATGGACACCCTGGTCGCCGTCGTCAACGTGCTCAGTGCCGGACTCGTCGCGTTCGCCGAGAAGGCGCCGGACCCGGAGGACGTCAAGGCGGGGTGGGGTGCGTTCGCCATCTTCGCCGGTCTGGCCCTCGCCATCGCTCTGCTCGGCGTGAGCCTGACCAAGCACTTGAAGAAGACCAAGGCCAACGCCGAGGCGGGCGTTTTCGACGAGGACCCGGAGCCCGAGGCCTGAGACCCCGGCCGCGGCGTCCGCTGCCGGGTGGACCAGCACTTCCGCGTTCAAGCGGCGGGACGTTGCGACGAGTTAGACCACTATGTCCGCTATCTGGCTAATGGTCGACTTTCGGAGTTCTGCGGCGTACCGTCCCAATTCTCGGTGAGGGGGCCCGCAGATGAGGCACATCGAAGCTCAGCTGATTCACGACATGCGCAACGCAGTGTCGGTGATCCAGGGTGCCGCGGACACGCTGCACCTGTCTGCGCGCACGATGACCCCCGAAACGGTCGAGCACGTCGCCGGGATGCTGGCCCGCCGCAGCACCATGCTGGTACGGCTGCTCCAGGATCTCTCCGTGGTCCACGAGCTCGACCGCGGTGATCTCGGGCTCCGGTTGCAGAGCGTCGCGGTCGCCGACGTCGTCGGCGACTACGTCGGGTCCCGGCTCGATCCCGACGAGCTCGCCGTCGAGGTCGAGGTCGACCCGGAGGCGGAGGTGATCGCCGACCCGGTGCGCCTCGCCCAGATCCTCGACAACCTGATCAGCAACGCCGCCCGGTACGGCGGCCCGCACATCAGTCTGCGGGCGTGGCGCGACGGGGACATGGTCCGGATCGCCGTCACCGACGACGGCCCCGGGGTCGTGCCCGAGCTCGTCGACTCGCTCTTCGACCTGTACTCCCGCGGATCCCGGTCCCGCGAGCTCGGCGGGAGCGGCCTGGGTCTGGCCATCGTGCAGCAGCTCTGCGCGGCGATGGGCGGCTCGATCGCCTACGACGACCACGAGGGCACCACGTTCATCGCCTCGTTGCCGGCGGTCCAGCACGCGCCGTCCCGCTCGATGTCCTCCTAGGTGACCGGCGGCCTCACCTGCGGCATGATCGCCGCACCGGGGTCGTCCCCGGGTTCGGTTGTCGCGCTCATCCAGGAGTGGGGGATCGCCCAGGATGTTGTTCACCTACACCCGCCGCGCCATCGCTGATCGTGTGGTGCCGCGGTCCCGTGCCTGGCGGACCCCGGAGGACATCGAGATCGGCCCGGTCGCCGCTGCCCTCGGTCTCGGGCTCGGCGAGGTGGCCGGGCTCGACGTGGTCGAGGTCGACCACGGGACGTCGCTGCGCAGCATCCTGCGGCTGCGGCACACCGACGGATCGGAGACGTCGCTGTTCGCGAAGAACACCCCGGTCACGTTCGGGCCCGGGGCGCTCGACGCGCTCGCCCTGCTCTGCGAGCGCGAGGCCCGGTTCTACACCGACATGGCTCCGCAGATCCCCACGGCGCCGCGGGCGCTGGTGGCGCGCTGGGACCCGCGGACCGGGCGCAGCACCGTGGTCATGGCTGACCTCGGCGCCGAAGGTTTCGTGTTCCGCCCGATCTCGGAACCGTGCAGCGTGGCAGAGGCCGGCCTCGTCGTCGACGCGCTCGCCGACCTGCACGCCGCTGCTGGTGCGGCCCCCCACCCGGACGAGGTGGATCCGCTCTACGCGCTCGACGGCAAGCGCGCGCGGGGGATGACCCGGCTCGTGTGTCGCACCCTCGGTCGGCGGCCGAAGTCCCTGCTCGGCCGGGTCCCGGAGCAGATCCTCGAGGATTCCCGGATCCTGGCCGACCGGCCCGGCAGGTACGCCGACGTCCTGGCTGGCTTCCCGCAGGCCTTCCTGCACAACGACACCCACCGGGGCAACGTCGGTATCGCCGCGGACCGTGCCGTCCTGATCGACTGGCAGAACTGCGGCTGGGGTCCGGCGCTCAAGGACGTGGCCTACTTCCTGGGCACCTCGCTCGACCCCGCCGACCGGCGTCAGCACGAGCGGGACCTCCTCCAGCGCTACCTGGCCCGGGTCCGCGAGGCCGGGGGAACCGTGCCGGACGGCGAGGACGCCTGGTTCGGCTACCGGGTCCTGATGGTCACGGCGTACGTCGCGGCGGCCGTGACGGCGATGTTCGGCGCCCGGCTCCAGGCCGCGGCGAACGCCGAGGAAGGCCTGAACCGCGCGTGCGCTGCCGTCGCCGACCTCGACTCGTTCGCGGCCCTGCGCGAGCGGATGGACCGCGCTCCCAGGAGCTTCCCGGGGGCGTCGTGACCGTGGTGGGCCGGTTGATGGCACGCCTTTCCCGGCACGCGCGTCGCTCAGGAGGGGGTTCCGACTAGGCTCACGAACCATCCCGGCCGACGCCGCCGAACCGAGCACGCGAGCGGTGGGTCCGCCTCAACTCAGAACGGACAGACGGTTGCGCGAACTTCAAGGCCGGGTAGCGGTCGTCACGGGAGCAGGTAGCGGTATCGGACGTGAGATCGCCCTCGAGCTGGGCCGTCGCGGGTGCGACGTGGCCGCGATCGACGTACGTCCCGACGGCCTCGCCGAAACCGTGGACCTCGTCGGACGGTTGGGGCGGAAGGCGTCAGCTCACCTCGCCGATGTCTCCGACGGTGTCCGTGTCGCTCAGCTCCCCGAGGAGGTCCGT
>JBFJNH010000092.1:0-11343 GCA_041618295.1 Marmoricola sp. | reverse complement strand
GCCCTGCTCGCCGGTGTCACCCTTCTCGCCCTGGACGCCCTGCTCGCCGGTGTCACCCTTCTCGCCGGTGTCACCCTTCTCGCCCTGGACGCCCTGCTCGCCGGTGTCACCCTTCTCGCCCTGGACACCCTGGATGCCCTGCTCGCCCTGCTCGCCGGTGTCACCCTTCTCGCCCTGCTGGTTCCAGCTGAACGGTGCCTCGTAGCTCTTGCACGCCTCGCCCGGGTCGACCAGGCGCACGTCGCCCTTGTTGTAGACCGGGAGGTTGCCGCCGACGGTGACCGTGACGATCGGCTTCGGGGAGCTCGACGTCGCGTAGCAGGCGGTGATCACGCCGGTCTCGGGGTCCGGGCCCGCTGCAAAAGCAGTCCCCGCCGCGGCGGCGAAGCCGACGCTGGCGATCGTGATGACAAGGGCCTTGCGGGTTCTGCGGCCGGTGCGGGCTCGACGGTGGCTGGTACCCATGGTGCGCACTCCTAGGAAGGGGGAGACGGCGTGCCCGAACAAGCCGATGGTGTCCGAGGAAAAACGCCTCCGCAGGCCGCGCGTCACGCGGACTCGGCCCTGCGTCTAGACCAGAACTGCTACCTCAGGGCCAGGGTCCCGATCACCTGGTCGCAGGCGGCACCCACCTGCACCTGGGCGGACTCCTGCGCCTGGCAACCGATCTGCCAGGTCGCGCCTTCCGCGGTGAAGTAGACGAGCCGTGACCGAAGGGTCGCCTCACCCGCCGTGGAGTCGATGACGAAGGCGACACCCTGCTGCTCGGCCACCTCGATCCGTGCGCTGTCCAGGATCTCCACGTCGGGGAGCGCGGTCAGGTTCTTGCGCACGATGCGCTCCAGATCGGCCACCTCCGGAGCCGAGGTCAGGACCCGGCGTACGTCGATCGCATCCGAGGGCCCGATGCCGGCGATCCACAGCGTCCCCGGCTGGGGATCGGTCGTCGCGAACTCGTCCGGGTACAGGAAGGTGAACGGCACCCCGTCCAGCGCGAAGCGGTCGACGAGCCCGTCCTGCACCTCGTCCGCGGACGTCTTGTCGCGGTTCAGCAGCCAGTAGGCGCCGGCACCGGTGCCGCCGAGAATGGCGAGCAGCAGCACCACCAGGAACCACCGACGCATCCGCATACTCCCGCCGCTCGACCGGATCTCGGTCGCGACCCTACACGGAGCAGCAGCCCCGCAACGGCGGTCAGCCGCAGCTGCCCGCGCCGACCCGTGCCAGGCCGGCGAGGTCGCCGGGACCGAAGTCCAGGACGCCCACGTTGTCGGCGTTCATCAGCTCGCGCGCGTCATCGACGTGGTCGAGCCCGACGAGGTGGCCGAGCTCGTGGAGCAGGATGGCCCGGGCCTGCGCCCGACCGGCCGGCGACTGCATCAGGTCGGCGTACAGGGCCCGGTCCAGGGTCACCCCGCCGGTCACGTACCGGGTCCGCCCGGACTGGTCCTCGACCGCGATGCTGCCCCCGACTCCGGCGACCCGGCCGGCCAGCTCGGGCACCTCCTCCGGACCCGCCCAGGCGATCAGACCCGCGCGGGTCCGCGGCGCACCCAGGAACAGCGGCACGTACCGGCTCTTCCACTGCGGACGCTCGTCCGTGGTGCCGTCCAGGACGAGGCGGAGACCGGCGGCGGCGCCGACCCGGTCGAGCGCCTCGTCGACCAGGTCCTGGTACCCCGGAGGTGCGTCCTGCGGGTTGATCTTGAGCTTCACCGGCTTGCACGGGTCGTAGCCGACAGGAGCGTCGGGGTCGCCGTCCTGGTGGGCGCTGAACGCGTAGGAGCCACCGGCGCCGACCTGCTGGGCGGGCACCTGGCGGCTCGGCGCGAGGCCGACGGCCTCCAGCAACGGGCGCGGCAGCAGGGAGGGAGCGAAGGCCAGCGCACCGGCGAGGACGACGATCACGGCGAAGCCCGGGATGTACCCGGAGAAGTCGCGGTCGCGGAGGCTCACACCACGAGCCTACGAACCTCAGTCCAGGACGGTGACAGAGCCCACCGTGTAGAGCCGCAGCGCGAGCGCGATCGCGGCCGGCGTGAGGATGGCGACCGGCACCAGGAGCATCAGCCGACCGGCGTTGTGCACGGCGGCGACGGAACCGTGCAGCCACGCGGACCACACCTCGTCGTGGTAGGTCAGCGCTTCGGCACCGTCCCACGTGGCGACGTCGACGTCGTTGGCGATCGTGTCCATCTCGGGCCTCCCCCTCGTTCAGCGGAGCCGGTACGGCGATCCGCTACAAGTCCCATCGACCAGTATGCGCCGATGTTTCGGAAATACCACTAAAACTCTCAAATCGGACATCGACCCGCCGATGCTTCCACCCTAGGGAAGGGATCCGCTCGACACGGATCTGAGGCACAAGGAGGTGCCATGAACAACCAGCAGCCAACTCGCGACATCTTCGTCCTCTCCGGTGGGGCCGCCCGTGGCGCCGTCCAGGTCGGGATGATGCAGACCCTCATCGAAGCCGGGATCGTTCCGGCCGGCCTGGTCGGGACCTCGGTCGGCGCCCTCAACGCGGCCTTCATGGGCTGGAACCCGGACGCGGACCGGATCCACGACCTCGCCGAGCGCTGGCGCCGGCTGACTACCCGGGACATCTTCCCCGGCGGCAACTGGTCCCGGCTGGCGCACCTGGCCCAGCGCCACCCCTACCTCTTCTCCTCCGACGCGCTCGCCGCCCTGATCGAGGCCTGGGTCCCCGTGAATCGGCTGGAGGAACTCCCGGTCCCGGTCCGGGTCACGACGACCCCGCTGGCGAGCAACGGTGCCGCCTACCACGACGCCGGCGACATCGCCCCGCTGCTGCTGGCCTCGGCGGCCGTGCCGGGTGTCTTCGCGCCCGTCGAGCTGCCCGACCACACCGGGGTCACCAGCACCCACGTCGACGGCGGCGTCGCGGACCTGATCCCGGTCGCCGGAGCCGCGAGCCTCGCCCCCACCCGCGTGTTCGTCCTCGACGCGACGGTGCCGGCCCGGTTGCCGCACGGCCGGACGCCGATCGAGATCGTCGTCGCCAGCCTCGGCATCGCGATGCGGGTCCGCCCCTTGGCCGACCTGGGACCGGGGATCGCCGTGCACCACCTCTCGGCCCCGGACCTCGGCACCACGATGACCGACTTCTCCCGGACGTCGGACCACATCGCCCTGGGGCAGCGTGTCGCCTCCGAGCTGGTCGACCGTCTCCACCACGAAGCGGCACCCGCGCCACAAGGGCTCACCCACCGGCTCTGGGGACGCCTCAGCCGAGCAGCCGCCTGAGCCGACCGACCGTCGAGCCTGACCCCATCGGTCGTCGCCCTTCGAGGCGGTTGCTGCGCAACCTCCTCAGGAACCGCAGTGGTTCGACCGAGCCCGCGCTTGAATGGCACCCATGAGCGTCCACTACGAAACCGCCGACCGGGTCGCCGTCGTCACGATCGACCGGCCAGAGGCCCGCAACTCCGTCGACCGCCCCACCGCCGAGGCCCTGGCCGAGGCGTTCCGGTCCTTCGACGCCGACGACGCACTCTCGGTCGCCGTACTGACCGGAGCAGGTGGCGCGTTCTGCGCGGGCGCCGACCTCAAGTCCGTCGCCGACCCGGATCGCGCCCCCCGGCTGGAGCCCGCCGGCGACGGTCCGATGGGCCCCAGTCGGATGGACCTGTCCAAACCGGTGATCGCGGCGATCGAGGGGCCGGCCGTGGCGGGAGGTCTGGAGCTCGCGATCTGGTGCGACCTCCGGGTGGCCGCCTCCGACGCGGTACTCGGCGTCTACTGCCGGCGCTGGGGCGTCCCCCTGATCGACGGCGGCACCATCCGGCTACCCCGGCTGATCGGGGCGTCCCGGGCGATGGACCTGATCCTGACCGGTCGCGGTGTCGGGGCAGACGAGGCGTTCGCGATGGGCCTGGTCAACCGGGTGGTCGCTCCCGGCACGGCCCTGGAGTCCGCCCTGGTGCTCGCGGCCGAGATCGCCGCGTTCCCGCAGGCCTGCCTGCGCAGCGACCGGGCCAGCGCCCGGGGGCAGTGGTCGCTGAGCGAGGCGGAGGCGCTCAGCGCAGAGTTCGCGCTCGGCGTCCCGTCCCTCCTGGCCGAGGGCGTCCACGGCGCGGAACGGTTCGCGGGTGGCGCTGGCCGGCACGGCGACTTCGGCTCCTGAAACGACGACAGGCCCAGCCCTCGCGGGCTGAGCCTGTCGTACGACGAACGGGTGCGGGTGTCAGTCGGCGGCACCGCGCTGGGCCGGGATGACACCGCCCAGGAGTTCCTTGACCTCGGCCTCGCGGTAGCGACGGTGGCCACCGAGCGTCCGGATGGCGCTCAGCTTGCCGGCCTTCGCCCAACGCGTGACGGTCTTCGGGTCAACGCGGAACATGGCCGCAACCTCTGCCGGCGTCAACAGGGTCTCGGTTTCGGTGTTGTTCTGCATCGTGGGCCCCTCGGTTGGGTGGTTCTACTACTGACGACATGATGAGCATGGCACTGTCGAGAAGCCGTGTAAAGCCGACCAATCGGACATTGCCTCTACGGTCTAGACCGCGTCACAAATCGGGCAGACCACCCGTAACCAGGACGGCCTTCGATCGTGGGGTCAGTCCCGCGACGACGACGGCGTGTAGTCCGCCCAGTCGTCGTACTCGTCGGTGTCGGGAGTCGAGGGGGCTGGTGCGCTCGAGGAACCGCTGGCCCCGTGCAACTCGTTCGCCAGCGCGCCGAAGTCGGTGTTGTGAGTCTGATACTTCAGATCACGGGCAACTTTGGTCTGCTTTGCCTTAGCTCGGCCGCGTCCCATTGGGTCGACCCCCTCGCACACTTGGCCGGCGCTCGGTGGCAGCCGGTCGGAATCATCGTCTCGTGGGGTCAACCGTACCTGCCCGGGCAGCATTCCCGCACATGGGATCGCCAGGTGGGCTGCCAGATCAGGCCCGGATCAGACGTAGTCCCCGACCAGACGGACCGTGCCACCGTCCTCCGAACCCGCCGCGGCAGCAGTCACGGAGCCCGCGACCCAGGCCTCGATGTCGTGCTCGGCGAGGACCGCGATCGCGGCGTCCGCGTCGTCCGCAGCGGTGAGCGCCACCATCCCGACACCGCAGTTGAGGGTCTTCTCCAGGTCGGCGCGCTCCACGTTGCCGGTCTCCTGGACGAGCCGGAAGACGGCCGGGAGTTCCCAGGTGCTCCGCTCCATCGTCACCGTGACCTCGGTCGGCAGCACCCGCTCGAGGTTCGCCGCCAACCCACCGCCGGTGATGTGCGACATCGCGTGCGTCCGGGTACGCCGGGCCAGGTCCAAGCAGGCCTTGGCGTAGATCCGGGTCGGGACCAGCAGCTCCTCACCGAGAGTCTTCCCGAGGTCGTCGACGTGCTCGGTCAGGCTCCGCCCGGCGGTGTTCAGCAGCACGTGCCGCACCAGGGAGTAGCCGTTGGAGTGCAGACCGCTGGAGGCCATCGCGATCACCACGTCGCCCGGCTGGACGAGCTTGGAGCCGAGCAGGTTCGCCGCGTCGACCACGCCGGTAGCCGCGCCGGCGATGTCGTACTCGTCGGGCGCGAGCAGGCCCGGGTGCTCGGCGGTCTCGCCGCCGGAGAGGGCGCAGCCCGCCTCGACACACGCCTCCGCGATGCCCTTGACGATCGCCGCGATGCGCTCCGGGACGACCTTGCCGGTCGCGATGTAGTCGGTCATGAACAGCGGTTCGGCACCGCAGACGACCAGGTCGTCGACGACCATGCCGACCAGGTCGTACCCGATGGTGTCGTGCACATCCATCGCCTGGGCGATCGCGACCTTGGTACCGACACCGTCGGTCGAGGTCGCCAGGATCGGCCGGTCGTAGGCCTTCAGGGCGCTGGCGTCGAAGAGACCGGCGAAACCACCGATCCCGCCCATCATCTCGGGGCGTCGGGCCTTCTCGATCCAGACCTTCATCAGCTCGACGGCCTGGTCGCCGGCCTCGATCGAGACCCCGGCGGCTTCGTAGGTACTCATCTCACTGCTTTCGTATCTGGCGTCGTGGCGAGCTCGACGACCGAGGGCGGTCAGGGGCGCTCGAGCGCATCGGTGGCGCCGCCGCCGGCCAGCGACGCGGCCAGCCCGTCGACGTCGAGGGGTCGGTCGGGCAGGACGGCGGTGACTTCGAGCAGGTGCTTGCCGAGCAGCTCAGGCTCCGGCAGGGCCACCGGGTAGACGCCGTCGAAGCAGGCGCGACAGAGGTTGTCCGCGGGGACCGTGGTCGCCTCGACCAGCTGCTCCAGGGAGATGTAGGCCAACGAGTCAGCATCGATCGAGGCGCAGATCTCCTCCGGCGACAGGCCGTTCGCGATCAGCTCGGCGCGGGTCGCGAAGTCGATGCCGTAGAAGCACGGCCACTTCACCGGCGGGCTGGAGATCCGCACGTGCACCTCGCGGGCCCCGGCCTCCCGCAGCATCCGGACCAGCGCGCGCTGGGTGTTGCCACGGACGATCGAGTCGTCGACCACCACCAGGCGCTTGCCCTCGATCACGTCGCGCAGCGGGTTCAGCTTCAGCCGGATGCCGAGCTGGCGGATCGTCTGGCTGGGCTGGATGAAGGTGCGGCCGACGTAGGAGTTCTTCACCAGGCCCACGCCGTACGGGATCCCGCTCTCCTCGGCGTAGCCGATCGCGGCCGGGGTGCCGGACTCCGGCACCGGGATGACCAGGTCTGCGTCAGCCGGGAAGTCCCGCGCCAGCCGACGACCGATCTCGACCCGGACGCTGTGCACCCGCTGGTTGGAGATCCGGGTGTCCGGCCGGGCCAGGTAGACGAACTCGAACAGGCAACCCTTCGGAGCCGCGTCCGCGAACCGGCGGCTGCGCAACCCGTCCTCGTCGACGGCGACCATCTCACCGGGCTCGATCTCGCGGATGTAGGACGCCCCGACGATGTCCAGCGCCGCGGTCTCCGAGGCGACCACCCAACCGCGCTCGAGCCGGCCGAGCACCAACGGGCGGATGCCCTGCGGGTCGCGGGCGGCGTACAGGGTGCCCTCGTCCATCCAGACGAACGAGAACGCGCCCCGGACCTGCGGCAGCAGCTCGACAGCGCGGTCCTCCAGCGACTGGTCGGGGTGGTAGGCCAGCAGCGCGGTCACCAGGGAGGTGTCGTTGGTGCTGGTCTCCAGGGCCCGGGCGTGGATGTCGAGCTCGCCGCTGTCGCTGGGCAGGTCGGTGACCATCTGGGCCAGCTCGCTGGTGTTGGTCAGGTTGCCGTTGTGGCCGAGCGCGATCGACCCGTGCGCGGTCGGGCGGAACGTCGGCTGGGCGTTGTGCCAGGTGCTCGCGCCGGTGGTGGAGTAGCGCGCGTGGCCGATCGCCAGGTGGCCCTTGAGCGAGGAGAGCGTCGACTCGTCGAAGACCTGCGAGACCAGGCCCATGTCCTTGTAGACCAGGATCTGGCGGCCGTTGCTGACCGCGATCCCCGCCGACTCCTGGCCGCGGTGCTGGAGGGCGTAGATGCCGTAGTAGGCCAGCTTCGCCACGTCCTCGCCCGGGGCCCAGACCCCGAAGACACCGCAGGCGTCCTGAGGTCCCCGGTCGTGGGGGTCGATGTCGTGCGTCAGTCGGCCGTCCCCGCCGCGGCGGGAGGAGGGCTGTCCAGGGCTGGCCACGCGCCGATTCTACGGGGTCAGGGACGCCAGGTTCGCCAGCAGCAGCGTCTCGGCGAGACAGACCCGTTCGAACTCGGCCAGGTGGAGTCCCTCGTTGGCTCCGTGGGCCCGGGTGTCGGGGTCCTCCACACCGGTCACCAGCACGCTGGCTGCCGGGAACGCCTCCAGGAATTCGGCGATGAACGGGATCGACCCGCCCACGCCCATGTCCACCGGCGGGACCCCGTCCCAGGCCGTGGTGAAGGCCTCCCGGGCCACGTCGTACGCCGGGCCGTCCGCGTCGATCGCGGTCGCCTCACCGGTGTCCACGACGGTCATCGTGAACTCGGCGCCCCACGGGACCCGGGCTTCGAGGTGCTCGCGGAGCCGCTCGACCGCGTTCGCGGTGGTGTCGCCGGGGGCGGTCCGCAGCGAGATCTTCGCCCGGGCCGACGGCACCAGGGTGTTGCTGGCGCCGTCCACCTTCGGGGCGTCCAGGCCGGTGATGCTGAGTGCCGGCTTGGTCCAGAGCCGCTCGACGACAGGTCCCGAGCCGATCCACCGCACCCCGGGCACCGCCCCGGACTCGGCGCGGAGTCGGGCCTCGGGGTACTCGACGTCGTCGGCGGGCCCGGCGTGCAGCCCGGCGACGGCGACGTTGCCCTCGTCGTCGTGGAGCGTCGCGATCAGCCGGGACAGGGTGATCAGGGCATCCGGGACCAGCCCGCCCCACATCCCGGAGTGCACCGCGTGGCTCAGCGTGCGGATCTCGATGTCCGCCCGGACCAGGCCGCGCAGGCTGGTGGTCAGCGCGGGCACGCCGATGTCCCAGTTGGTGCTGTCGGCGATCACGATCACGTCCGAGGCGAGGGCGTCGTGCTCCTGCGCGAGCAGCGCGGACAGGGTCTCCGAACCGATCTCCTCCTCACCCTCCACGAACACCGTGACCCCGACGGCCAGGTCGTCGCCGAGCGCCCGGACAGCGGCCAGGTGCGCGGCGATGCCGGCCTTGTCATCGGCCGCACCCCGCCCGTAGAGGCGCGCGCCACGCTCGGTCGGCACGTACGGCGGGGAGTCCCACTCGGCCGGATCGTTCTCCGGCTGGACGTCGTGGTGCGCGTAGAGCAACACCGTCGGCGCGCCCTCGGGACCGGGCTTGTGGGCGATCACCGCCGGCAGGCCACCGTCGGCGGCGACGACCCGGACCGCGAAGCCCTCGGCCTCGAAGAGGGCCGCGACCGCCTCGGCGCTGCGCCGAACCTCCCCGTGACGAGCGGGGTCGGCGCTGACCGACTCGATCCGTACCAGGGCCTCGAGGTTGCTGCGGACGCCCGGGAGGACGTCCTGGACGCGGCGGCGCAGGTCATCGGTGCTCATGCCGCCAGCAAACACGATCTCGCCGACCGGGCGCGAATTGTCGATCACCTCCCGGGATCGACGTACTCTTTCGCGAGCGTCTCCACCACCAGCAAGGACTCCCACCCGTGACCGACCCGCGCGACGAGCAGGACCCGGCCTCGTTCGTCGACAGGTTCCCGGCACCGGAGCCGACGCTGATCACCGACGACGACCTCGCTTGGGTCGACCGGCCCGAGGAGACCGAGGAACGCCGCGAACGCCGTCGCCTGCGCCGCGAGGAGCACAAGAAGAAGGTCCGCCGGAAGCGTCGTACCCGTCGGGCGGCGAAGATCGCGGGCATCGGCTTCGCCGTGTTCCTAGTGCTCGGCGTCGTCTGGTTCCAGTGGACCTTCGGCGGTCTCGAGCGGATGCCCGCCGCGGCCGGTCAGGCCGGGCTGAACACCCCGGGCACGACCATGCTGCTGGTCGGCAGCAACCCCAGCGAACCCGACGCACGCGCGATCCCGGGTACCGACTGGAAGCACGACATCGGCACCAGCGACCTGGTGATGCTGCTGCACCTGACCCGCGACAACCGCTCGATGTTCGTGATCTCGATCCCGGCCGACAGCATCCTGCCCATCCCCGGCCGCGGCTCCGGGAAGCTCGGCGAGGCGTTCGCCGAGGGCGGCACCGAGCTGTACGTGAAGACGATCGAGTCCTACACCGGGGTCGCCCTGGACCGGGTCGCGGTGCTGGACATGAACGCGCTCCGGGTGATCTCCGACGAGCTCGACGGCGTGGTCGTCGACGTACCCCGGGAGGCGTGCGGGCTGACGCCCGGGCCGCGTCGGCTCGATGGCAGCCAGGCGCTCATCTACACCGCGCTCGATCCGTGCCTGCCGCGCAAGGACCTGGACCGGGTCGAACGGCAGCAGAGTCTGCTCCGCGGCCTGATGCGCGGAGCCGTCGACGGCGGGAAGGTCGCCAACCCGTTCACCGTGAACCGGTTCCTCAAGGCCACCGCGAGCAACCTCACACTGGAGAACGGCTACTCCTACCCCGAGATGCTCGGCACCCTCTGGTCGATGCGGAACCTGCGGACGGCGAACACGACCTTCCTCACGGTGCCGGTCGCCGACGAGCCGAACATCACGGTGAACGGTGCCGACGCGATCCTGCTGGACCGGGCCAAGGACAGCCTGCTCTGGGACGCCCTGCGCCGCGACCGGATCGCCGACTACCTGGTGCTGAACTCCGACGCCGAGGTGCTGCGGTAGCGACCCCCGGCGTGGGCTGACGCGAGTGAGCGCAAACGGACGGTTGTGCGGCCGCGCCTACGATCAGCGGATGAGCAGCCTGACCGTCGCCAACGAAGCCGAGTCTGCCTTGTGCGTTTTCGTAGAGCCGCTTGGGGAAGATTTCTGGATCGCTTCGAAACAGCGGCTGACCTTCGCCGCTGAGACAGGAAGTCCGGACCTTGAGGTCGTCTGGCACGCACCGACCGGGGCGTCGATCTGGTTGAACCAGGCCGATGCCTACGGCGTGACCGTCACTGACGAATCTGGCACCGTCGTCGAATGTGGGTATCAACGTCCACCAGGGGCATTCGAGGCCCCATCGACCTGAACCCTGTTCGCAATCGGCCGCATTCGTCGTGCACCCCGTGAGTCCAGGCTCATGCGCACACATCCGTCTCACAATCCGTGTCCGAATCACTTGTCGCAGAATGCGCGCCCTCACGGGTTGTGAACACCGTGCTGTTGACCCGCCCCAGGCCCGAGAACTGTCGACGCCGCCCGGTTGATCTGTCCTCGCGGATCGGGCCGCTACCTCGGGACAGCACAACCAGGTGGAGCACCCCAACGACCCTTTCAACACCGTCGCGTTGAACTACCGCGACCACCAGATCCACGAGTGGGGCGAGACGGTGCCCTGCACTTGGACCGCCGCGGCTAGTCGGTGAGTGGCAGGTACGCCGAGAGGTCCGTCCGCTCGCCCGAGGCCCGGATCAGGCCCTGCTCGACCGCCTCCGACCAGGCCAGCTCGCCGGTGGCGACCGCGATCCAGGTCTCCGGATCGGTCTCCACCACGGCGCGCGGAGTGCCGCGGGTGTGCCGGCCGCCCTCGACGGCCTGCACCGCGCCGTACGGGGGCACCCGCACCTCGACGGAGTAGCCGGGGGCCTTGGCGGCGAGCACCGCGAGGTAGTGCTTGGTCAGCTGCTTCGGGGTCGGCTCGTCCGTCATCGCGGCACCGTCTCGACAGGCTCGACGACCGTCAGGCCATCGCCGCCGGGATGGTCGCCGTCCAGACCGCCCGCAGCTCGTCGACCGGGATGCTGAACTGACCGTCGACGACCAGGTCCTGGCCGGCGGTCACGCCGACCGGGGTGGCGGCGACACCGTG
>JBFJNH010000091.1:0-11948 GCA_041618295.1 Marmoricola sp. | reverse complement strand
GCAGCGCGGGACCAACGAGAACACCAACGGCCTGCTGCGCCAGTACTTCCCCAAAGGCACTGACTTGTCCTTCTGGGGAGCCAGCTACCTGGAGAAGGTTGCAACCGAACTGAACAACCGCCCACGCAAGACCCTCGAATGTCGCACCCCGGCCGAAGCTCTCGACAAGCTACTGTGCGAACACGACAACAACCCCGGTGTTGCGACCACCGCTTGAATCCGCCGGACAGATTCGTCTCACAATCCGTGTCCGAAACTCCTGTCGCACAATCGGCCCGCTTCACGGATTGTGAACACCGCGGTGTTGACGGCTCGTCACCGCGTCTCGACAGGCTCGACAATCGGAGACCCGCAACCGCCGTCACGTTTCGACAGGCTCGACGACCGAAGGCGAGGGTGGGCAGCACGCTGATGGACCCAACTCTACGGACCAGAAGGCCGAATTCGACTAGAGCCGCTTCAGTGCGGTTTCGGCGGCATTGAAGCCGCACATCCCGTGGACTCCCCCGCCGGGCGCGGCGGCCGAGGAGCAGAGGTACACGCCCTTGACCCCGAGCGTGTACGGGTTCAGCGCGGCCCGGGGGCGGAACACGATCTGCCGGGCGGTGTTGGCGCCGGCTCCGATGTCGCCGCCGACGTAGTTCGCGTTGTACGCCGCCATGTCCGTCGCCGACCGGACGTAGGTGCCGACGATCCGGTCCCGGAAGCCCGGGGCGAAGCGCTCGATCTGGGCGGTCAGCGCCTCGGTGGCGTCGCCGGTGTAACCGGCCGGGACGTGTGCGTAGGCCCAGAGCGGGTTGATCGACCCCGCGCTCCGTGAACGGTCGGCGAGGTACTGCTGACCGATCAGGGCGAACGGCCGCTCCGGCATCACCCCTCGGGCCGTCTGACCCTCGACGGCGACGATCTCCTCCGCGGTGCCGCCTAGATGCAGGGTGCCCGCGCGGCGGCAGTCCTCGTTGGTCCACGGAACGTCGCCCTCGATCGCGTAGTCGACCTTGTGCACCGCGGGTCCGTACTCGTACCGGGTGAAGGCGCGGCGTACCCGACCGGGCAGTTGGTCGCCGTACAGGTCGAGGACGCTGGCCGGCGCCAGGTCGAGAAGGACGACGTCCGGGGTGAACCCGAGGACGTCGGCGAGCTGCCGCGGGGAGGTGACCCGGACGCCGGTGCGCACCGACCCACCCAGCTCGGCCAGCACCCGCACCAACGCGTCGGCGATCGCCTGGCTCCCGCCCTCGGCGACCGGCCAGCCGGCCCGGTGCCCGGCGGCCGTCAGCATCAGCCCGATCGATCCGGACAGCGGCGTGTCCAACCGCCCGAACGCGTGCGCGGCCACCCCCATGTAGAGCGCCCGCGCGGGGTCGTCCTTCCAGTGCCTCACCGTGAAGGTCGCGGGCAGCAGTGCCTGCGGTCCGAACCGGCCGAACGCGATCGGGTGCTTCGGCAGGTGCACCGCCGGTCCCATCGCGTCGACGGCGATCTTGTCGTAGGTCCGGGTCAGCGGCTCGAAGACCCGACGCCACGTCCGCGCATCCGCCCCGACGGTCCGATCGGTGTCGGCGAAGTCCCGGGTGACGATCCCGGCCCGGCCGTCGTCGAGCGGGTGCGCGAAGTCCACCTCGGGCCAGCGCCAGGTGAGCCCGTGGTTCTCCAGCCCCAGGGTCGAGAAGTACGGCGAGGTGACCCCGGTCGGGTGGAACGCGGAGCAGTCGTCGTGCAACAGCCCCGGCACGATCCGTTCCGTCGTCCGGGTGCCACCGCCGATCGTGTCGGCCGCCTCCAGGACGGTGACCTCGAGCCCGGCCTGCGCCAACCGGACGGCACCGGCGAGCCCGTTGGGGCCGCTACCGACCACCACCGCTCTCGTCATCGTCGTCCTACTCGCTCGGCTGCACGCTCGTCAGCGTCTGCTGCCGAACGTACCCGGATGCCGTCCAGGTGGTCGCCAGCGGGATCGGACCGTTGGGGAGCCAGGGCTGCTCGGCCACACAGTCCGCCACGTTCCAGGTGCCGCGCTCGACCACACCGAGGGCGGCGTCGATGACCCGGTAGGCCTGCGGCGGGTTCAACCAGGGGGTCGCCTGCGACTCGCAGTAGACGACCACGAGGTCGCCGGGCGCGAGGTTGAGTCGCTTCTGGACCGCCGCGATCATCCGGTCGTCGTGCAGGTGGCCGTCACCGAAGTTCCACCCGAGGACCGCGTTGCAGACGAACTCACCGTCCCGGATGGTGCGGGACTCGATGTCGTCGAGGTGGGTGTAGGCGACCGAGAAGAGTCCGCGCCCCTGGCTGTGCAGCGCGCGCCAGGAGGTGACCTTCTGCAGGGTCATCTCGGCGTCGTCCTTCTCGTACGGCGTCGGCTTCATCCGCTGGAGCTGGTCGAGCTGGTTCTCCACCAGCGGCAGCTCGTTGAGCCGCTCCTCCACACCCGGCTTCATCAGCCAGATCGCGGAGGCCCAGTTGCCGGCGTACTGGCGCATCGAGGGCAGGAAGGAGACCAGGTCCGGTCGCAGGTTGCCGAGCACCGGACCGAAGAGCAGCAGCGCGAAGATCGGGATCAGCAGCAGCGGCTCGTCGAACTCCCAGATGTTGTACACGCCCGCGTCGAAACCGTCGCCGAACCCGCCCCAGAGGACGATCGCGATGTAGCCGAAGTAGACGTTCCACTCCAGCGGCACCGCCAGCGGGAACGTCGAGGTGATGAAGACGTGGAAGAGCAGCATCGCGATGGCGCCCAGCATCGCGATGGTGTTGTTGGTGGTCAGCAGCAGCGTCACCGGGATGATGATCTCCACCGTGGTACCGCCCACGTGCGCCATGAACCAGGCCAGCCTGCTCGGGCGGAGGTCGTTCGGGAAGTCGCGGTAGTGAGCCCGCTTCACGAAGCCGGGCTGGCCGGGCTGGTTGGAGACCATCGGCGGTACGACGTTGACGAAGTGCAGGCCCAGCTTGGAGGTGCCCGCACCGATCCAGACGATGCAGATGATGATCTTGAACGCGACGACCAGGTTGACGAAGTCACCGGCGCTGGCGCCGTCTCGGAGCACCAGGGCGCCCAGGGTCGCCGAGAAGAGCATGATCGGCAGGTACTGCTCGGAGCGGCCGGCGAGGAAGATCACCTTGTCCCGCAGACCCATCAGCGGCATCAGCACCAGGATCGGGATGAACGCGTACGGCGGGACCAGTTCCTGGAGCCCGGTGCCGGCCGGGACGTTGTCGACCTGCTCGGCCTGGAGCACCAACGGGTAGACCAGGCTGGCCAGGACGCCGAGGAAGAGGAGCACGTCGCCGACGGTGC
Source organism: Marmoricola sp. (assembly GCA_041618295.1). GTDB lineage: Bacteria > Actinomycetota > Actinomycetes > Propionibacteriales > Nocardioidaceae > Marmoricola. Next base: position 8,647 of record JBFJNH010000091.1, on the reverse strand, counting down.
GCTCGTCACCCCCGGTGCCGGGGACGTGCCGGCCCCACGGCGGCATCCGCAGGGTGCCGGGACGGATCCAGTAACGGACGTTGCCCATCATCGGAGCGAAGTGGCCGCAGAGCGGGCCGAAGGCGCCACCAAGGCCGAGTACCTCGAGCAGCATCAACCAGATCGCGAGCTTCTGGTAGACGACGATGTTGTCGAACCAGGACCCCGGGTCGGTGAACTCGACGCCGACGGTGGTCGCCGCGGTGATCGCCAGGCCGACGCCGAAGTAGAGGCCGATCATCTTCAGCACGTAGACCACGTGCAGCACCCGGGGGGTGCCGAAGCCGTCGTCGACCCAGTGGGTGGCGAGGATCCGGACCCGTTCCCTGAGCGGAAGGGGGAGGAACTCGGCGGGCTCGACGGGCTGCTGGCTCGGGGTGAGGAATCCCATGGGTCGAGGCTAGAGCCCGGCGTACGGCAGGGGCATTGGTCTCGCAGACCAAGGTTCGGCGCAATTTTGCGGTCCGCCGCGACAGTTCCGCGCTGATCTTTGGTCTGCAACCATGAAGACGTGCAGCAGCCCCACGACGACTTCATCAGCCGGACGACGGCCCGGGTGACGGCGACCGCCGACCGGATCTCGGAGAACGTCACCGCGTTGACCGGCGACCTGCTCGGCGTCCTCGTCGAGACGATCCCCGACCTCCAGGGCGACCCGACGTTGGTCGAGCTCCTCGACGCGAGCATCGACGGCAACCTGAAGACCATCGCCGAGGTCATCCGCTACGACATCCCGGTCGCGGAGATCACCGCACCTCCGACCGCCGTCGAGTACGCCCGCCGACTCGCCCAGCGGGGCGTCTCCTCCAGCGCGCTGCTGCGCGCCTACCGACTCGGCCAGGAGACAGCCACCGCCTGGAGCCTGGAGCGGATCAGCGAGGAGGAGTCGGACCCGAAGGTCGCCTACGCGGCCGGCCAGGCGTTCGTGGCGATCACCTTCCGGTACATCGACGCCGTCTCCGAGCAGGTGCTGAACGTCTACGAGGGCGAGCGCGAGCGGTGGCTGGCGAACCGCAACACCGTGCGGGCCGAGGTCCTGGCCGACCTCCTCGGGGGTGAGGCGCTGGACGCGACCACTGCCGAGAACGCGCTCGGCTACCGGCTGCGCCAGTCCCACGTCGGGGTGGTCCTCTGGTGCACGGGCGAGCCGGGCGCGGGGGCCCTCGGTGACCTCGAACGCCGCCTCGGACAGGTCGCTCGCAGCTACGGGACCAAGGCCCAGCCGCTCTTCGTCGCGCAGGACCGGGCCACGGCATGGGGGTGGATCCCGTTGGGCACGTCTGCGGGCACCCCTCCCGGCTCCAGCCCCGGGCCGCCGGACACCGCCCCGATCCACGACCCCGAGGACGGCCGCATCCGGGTCGCGGTCGGCGTACCGGCAGCTGGTGTCGACGGCTTCCGGAGCTCGCACCTGGATGCCCTCCAGGCACAGTCCGTGGCACTGATCGCCCAGGACCGCGCGCGGGCGGTCACGTCGTACGCCGACCCCGAGGTCCGTGCAGCGGCGCTTCTCTCGGCCAGCATGGACGCCACCCGGCGCCTGGTGCGCACCGCCCTCGGCGGGCTGGCGGACGACACCGAGGCGGCAGAACGCCTCCGGGAGACGTTGCGGGTCTTCCTCTCGACGCGGAACAGCTTCGCCGCGACGGCAGAGCTCGTGCACCTGCACAAGAACACGGTGAAGTACCGGGTCGACAAGGCGGTGGAACTGCGGGGCCGAGGTGTCGACGAGGACCGGCTGGACCTCGAGCTGGCGCTGATCGCGTGCCGGTGGCTCGGCCCGGCGGCTATGGTCCCGCAGGCCAACGCGAGCCGCTGATTTCGTGCTCGGCCGACGTGCCGGACGGTCGTCGCCCCGACCAGCCTTGATCCATGGGACAACTTCTCTCGGCCTTCGGCCCGATCCTGCTGTTCATGCTGATCCCGCTGTGGATCCCGCTGATCGCGGTGGCTGCCGGCGCGATCAGCGACCGACGGGCCGTGCGGAGGTCCCGCGCGAGCGCTTGACCCGCACCGCTACGGTGACGGGCGTGAACGACCCCCTCCGCGTCCGCCAGATCTTCCGCCTCGTCGCCTTCGCCGAGGCGGCCTCCTGGCTCGGCCTGCTGATCGGGATGTACGTCAAGTACGTCCCGGAGACCACCGAGCTCGGGGTCCAGATCTTCGGCCCGGTCCACGGCGGCATCTTCGTGGCCTACCTGCTGGCGACGTTGGCGGCCCGCTCCACGTTCGGCTGGTCCCTGACGACCACCTTCTGGGCGGCGGTCGCGAGCATCCCCCCGTTCGCCACCGCGGTGTTCGAGGTGGTCGCGGACCGCAAGGGCCTCCTCGGGGCCGAACCCCTCGCGACGACCTGAGCCTCAGCGACCGTCGTCGTACGGTTCGGCGTCGGGCCCCGCAGGCGGCTTGCGCCGCTTCATCGTGGCAGCAGTCGCGGCGATCAGGACGATCCCGACGACGATCCCGAACCAGTCCTTGGCCCAGGCGCCCATCAGCAGGATCGCGATGCCGAACCAGGTGCCGATGGGGATGGAGGACATGGGGGGAGTCTCGCAGAGTCCTGGGCGATACCTGATCGGCATGACTAGAACCTGTTCCACTTTCCCCAGTTCGGGACTACCGTTCTTCGCATGACGCAGACTGCAGACCAGGCCGCGACCGACTCGTCGGCCGCCACCACCTTCACCGTCACCAACCCGGCCACCGGCGCCGAGGTCGGCACCTTCCCGATCCATACCGCAGCCGACATCGCCGAGCGGTTCGCCGCCGGGCGCGAAGCCCAGGCCTGGTGGGCCGCGCTCTCCTACGGCGAGCGCAAGAAGCGGATGAACGCCTGGATCGCCCGCATCGCGCAGCAGTCCGACGAGATCTGCGACCTCGGGTACGCCGAGACCGGCCGCCCCCGCGGCGACGTCCAGTTCGAGCTGATCGCCGGGCTGGAGGACCTGCGCTGGGCCGCAGCCCACGCCAAGCGGGTCCTGAAGGAGCGCAAGGTCGCTCCCGGGATGGCGATGTTCAACTACAACGCCACCGTCTCCTACCCGCCGCTCGGCGTCGTCGGCGTGATCGCGCCCTGGAACGTCCCGATCTACACGGTTCTCTGCGGGCTGGCCTACGCGCTGGCCGCCGGGAACGCCGCGGTGGTGAAGCCGAGCGAGTACGCCCCAGCCAGCTCGGTGCTGGTGATGGACGCCTTCTACGAGGCCAACCCCGACGCGCCGAAGGGCCTGATCACCTGGGTCACCGGGTTCGCCGAGACCGGTTCCGCGCTCTGCAAGGCGGGCCTGGACAAGATCGCCTTCACCGGGTCGGTGCCGACCGGTCGCAAGGTGATGGCCGCCTGCGCCGAAAACCTGACCCCCGTCCTCCTCGAGCTCGGCGGCAAGGACGTGACCATCGTCGCCGAGGACGCCGACCTCGACGCCGCCGCCCGGGCCGTCGTGTGGGGCGGCTTCTTCAACGGCGGCCAGGCCTGCGTCGGGATCGAGCGGGTCTACGTCACCCGGTCTGTCCGCGACCCCTTCCTCGCCAAGGTCAAGGAGATCGCCGACCAGGTGACCGCCGGCCTGGACGAGAACGACGCCTACGGGCCGATGATCGTGCCCGCCCAGATCGACCTGGTACGCCGCCACGTCACCGCAGCGATCGACGCCGGGGCGACGGCCCTGGTCGGCGGAGTCGACTCCATCCGGGCACCGTTCGTCGACCCGGTCGTCTTGGTCGACGTACCGGAGGACAACCCGGCGGTGCAGGAGGAGACCTTCGGTCCGGTGATCGTGATCAACACCGTCGCCGACGTCGACGAGGCGGTCCTCAAGGCGAACGCCACCAAGTTCGGCCTCGGTTCCTCGGTCTTCTCCAGCAAGCGCGGCAAGGAGATCGCACGGCAGATCAAGGCCGGCGGGACGACGATCAACTCGGCGCTCACCTTCGTCGGGATGCCGTCGGTGCCGTTCGGCGGGATCGGCGACTCCGGCTTCGGCCGCTTCCACGGCGACGACGGGCTGCGCGAGTTCGCCGCCCCCAAGGCGACCACGAACAAGAAGTTCCAGCTCGGCCCGGACATGCAGTCCTTCCCGCGCCGGCCCGAGGACTTCGAGCAGGTCCGGAAGATGGTGAAGTTCCGGTACGCGAAGCGGCGCGGGGTGTGACCGGACGGGAGGCCCTCGAGGCCTCGGCAGCCAACGCCCTCGGGGCCTTCGACGCCGTCGCCTCCATCCCGGCCCCCGACCTCACCCACCCCGCCGTGGCGGAGTTCGCCGAGCAGTTCGCGCTCGACGTCTCCTCGGTCGACGCCACCCAGCGCGGGGCGTTCTTCGCCGCCACCGGCGACCAGGGGTTCGCGGTGGTGCAGCGGATCTACGCGCACGACTTCGTGCCGCGGGTGCGGGCGGTGCTCGACGTGCTCTTCGGCGAGAGCGACTGGCTCTTCGAGACGGGCCGGGACGGCCCTCCTCAGGGACCCGGGCCGGTACCGGTTGACACCTGGCCACTGCTCGAATCATTCATGGTCGAGGTGGCCCGCCTCCGGACCCTCGACCCGACCGTCACCGAGCTGGTCCGGCTCCGCGGCGCCCGGCTGCACGACTGCGCGGTCTGCAAGTCCCGGCGCAGCCAGGACGCCATCGACGCCGGTGCCGACGACGCCGCATTCGCGGCCGTCGACTCCTGGGCGACCAGCGACCTGGACGCGACCGCCAAGGCGGCCCTCGCCCTCACCGACGCCCTGGTCCTCACGCCGTACGACGTCCCGGGCAGCACCGTCGAGGCGGTCCAGGCACACCTGACCCCGGAGCAGGCCGTCGAGGTGGTTCTCGACGTGATGCGCAACGCGGCGAACAAGATCGCCGTCGCGCTCGGCGCCGACGCAGCCACCGTGACCGAAGGTGTCGAGCTCTTCACCACCGACACCGACGGGAACCTGTTGGTCGCCGGGGTCAACGCGCCCTGACGTGGCCTCCGGGGCTACCCGAAGGTGAAGATCCCGGAGACGAACTCGCTCAGCTTCGCCTGGAGCGAGAGAGCCGCGTCGATGATCGGGTCGTCGGGGTCGGCCCCGTCGAGGACCCGGATCTCCCAGATGCCGTAGTAGGCGACGTACGCGCCGACCGCCACCAGCAGCGCTCCGGTGACCCGCGGGAGCCACCGCGCGGTGCCGCGCAACGAGCCCACCAATCCGGTCCGGGCGAGTGCGACCGCGATCGCAGCGATGCCGACGACCAGCCCCATCCCGCCGGCGTACGCGGCGAAGAGGACCAGTCCTTCGAGGAAGTCCGAGGACCGCAGCGAGGTCACCACCACGGCCAGGAAGGGACCGACCGTGCAGGTCAACGAGGCGAGCGCGTAGGTGACCCCGTAGGCGAAGGTGGAGAGCACCGATCCGTCCAGCGCCCGCCCGCGGACCTGGAGCCCGGGGACCTTCAGGTCGCGCCCGAGCAGCAGCACCACCCCGAAACCTGCGAGCAGCACACCGGTCGCCAACGTCACCCAGGGCAGGTACTGCTGCACCGAGGCGGCGACCGGTGCGACCACCAGTCCGAAGATCGCGAACACCACCAGGAAACCGGCGGTCATCACCGCCGTGAGCCCGGCGGCGCGACGGACGGCTGAACCGGCGCTGCGCCAGCCGGTGGTCGCCGGCATCTCCGGCCCGCCGGCACCGACCGGGACGGGCTCGCGGAGCACCAGCCCGAGGTAGGCGGGCAGCAGCGCGAACCCGCACGGGTTCAGCGCTGCGACCGCACCGGCGGTCAGCGCCAGGGAGAGGAGCGCGGCGTCCATGGTCGTCGGCTCAGCCGACGAGCTTCTCGACCGTCGACGCCAGGGCGTCATCGTCGTTGTAGCCGGTCCGCAGCACTTCCTTGCCGGAGGCGTCGAGGACCACGAAGGAACTCTGCTGGGAGATCCGGAAGCGCTTCCAGAGCGCGCCGTCGGGGTCGCTGAGGTGCACCGGCCCGCGGACGTCGTCGGCGAAGCCGCGGATCGCGTTGCCGGAGTCGAGCGAGCCGATCCCGATCACCGCCAGGTCGTCGCCGTACGTCGAGACCAGGGACTCGACCTCGGGTGCCTGGCTGCGGCAGACCGCGCACCACGGCGCCCAGAACCAGAGGACGACGGGCTTGCCCGCGACGCTGCTGCCCCGGAAGGAGGCCCCGTCGACGGTCCGGCCGGTGAACTCCAGGACCGCCGGTACGGCGGGCGCCGGCTCACTGCTCTTCGTCGGGCTGGGCTGTGCCGAGGGGGTGGGGGTCGGGGTGGCCGCCGTCGAGCTGGGCGGGGTTGCGGAGGCCGTCGGCTCGTCGTCGGCACCGCACCCGGCCACGAGCAGCACCAGGGCCACTGCTGCCACGACCGACCCAGAACGGTGTCGCACCCAAGGACTCATCACGTCTCCTCCGCACCGGCCCCCGATCTGCCGGAGACTCTCCGCCCAGACTAGACAGAGAGGTGTCGCGACCCTGCGCAGCCGCGGAATGGTCCGCACTCCGTAACAACTTCAGCGCAGCGCGGGGGCGACCCAACGACGCAGGTAGGCGCGGAGCTCGTCGCCGGTCCGGGGCGGCTCGCCCGGGTCCAGGACGAAGGACTGGAGGGTGCGCAGCAGGTGCTCGACCAGCTCGAGCTGGTCGGACTCGGCGAGTCCCACGTCGGACCAGTCGATGCCGAACCCGGCGAGCAGCTTGCCTCCCAGCGCGATCGAGGAAGGGGCGGTCAGACCGGCGACCGTACTGCTGATCCGACCGGGGGCGATCAGCCGGTTCAGTGCCGGGTCCTCGCGCAGGTTCTCGTAGACGTAGGCGACCACCTCGACGACGGCTTCGGCCGGGTCGGGGCCGGCGGTTTCCAGGTGGGCCCGGACGTGGTCGGCGAGCTGGTCGACGAGCTCGGCGATGGCCTCCAGCGCAGCAGCGTCGACGAGGTCGTCGGTGGTCGGGAAGTAGCGGTAGACGGTCTGCCGGGTGACGCCCAGGATCTCCGCGATCTCCGAGGTGCCCGTCGTACCGGCCACGGCGAGCCGCTGCCGGGTGGCGGTCAGGATCCGGGAGCGAGCCTCGTCGGCGTTCGCGGGCGGTTGCCCACCCCAGCCGTGCGACCTCATCGGACCTCCTCGATCAACCCTTGACCGATCATACACTTTCATGTTTCTGTTCATCCAGTCCTGCGATTTCGTATGATCACCCGCGCGACCGAACGCCTCGAGGAGCTCACCATGACCGCCGTCCTGCCTGCCGGTTTCGACTTCACCGACCCGGACACCAACCTCGTCGGCGTTCCGCACGCCGAGTTCACCGCCCTGCGCAGCAGCGCCCCGATCACCTGGATCGAGCAGACGCCCGACGCGCGGGTCGGCATGGCGGAGCGGTCCGGGTCGGGCTACTGGGCGATCACCAAGCACGCTGACGTCCTCGCGGTCTCCAAGAACAGCAAGGTCTTCAGCAGCCGCGAGAACGGCGTGATCATCCGGCTCCCCGAGACCGCCACCCGGGAGTCCGTGGAGATGACCCAGGTGGTCATCATCAACCAGGACGCCCCCGACCACACCCAGCTGCGCTCGATCATCAGCCGCGGCTTCACCCCGCGCGCGATCGGCGCCCTCGAGGAGGGCCTGGAGCTGGTGGCCCGACGCATCGTGGCGGAGGCCGTGACCGCCGGCAGCGGCAACTTCGTCGACCAGGTCGCCTCGCAGTTCCCGCTCGAGGTGATCGGCGACATGCTCGGCATCCCGGCCGAGGACCGGCAGAAGATCTTCGACTGGACCAACCAGATGACCGGGGCCGAGGACGCCGACCTGGCCCGCGAGGACAACGACCCGGAAGCAGCGGCCGCCGAGGTCCTGATGTACTCGATGGTGCTCGCCGCGGACCGCCGCGAGAACCCGCGCGACGACATCGTCACCAAGCTGGTCAACGCCGACGTCGACGGTCGCGGCCTGACCGACGACGAGTTCGGTTTCTTCGTGATCGCCCTCGCGGTGGCCGGCAACGAGACCACCCGCAACGCCACCACCCACGGCATGAAGGCGTTCCTCGACAACCCCGACCAGTGGGAGCTGTGGAAGCGCGAGCGCCCGGCGACGATGGTCGACGAGGTCATCCGCTGGGCCACCCCGGTGACGTCGTTCCAGCGCACCGCCCTGGAGGACATCGAGATCAGCGGCGTCCCGATCAAGGCCGGGCAGCGGGTCGGGCTCTTCTACGCCAGCGCCAACCACGACGAGGACGTCTTCACCGACCCGTTCACCTTCGACATCACCCGGGACCCGAACCCCCACCTCGCCTTCGGCGGTCACGGTGCGCACTACTGCATCGGCGCCAACCTGGCGCGCACCGAGATCCGGATGATCTTCGACGCCCTGGCCGACCTGGCGCCCGACATCACCGCCACCGGTCCGGAGTCGCGGCTGCGGTCGGGGTGGCTGAACGGGATCAAGGACCTGCCTGTTCGCTACGCGTAGCGAGCGAGCCCAAGCCGAGCTTGCTCGTGCTTGTGGCGAGCGAGTGGAGCGTTGAGGAGCGCAGCGACGATCACGCGTAGCGAGCAGAGGATCCGAGCTTGCTCGCGATCCGGAGCGACGACGGCGCTGAGGAGCGCAGCGACGATCACTCCT
>JBFJNH010000090.1:0-12326 GCA_041618295.1 Marmoricola sp. | reverse complement strand
GCTGCGAGCGCAGGACAAGGTGCTCAAGGAGTTGCTCGACGACCTTGCCCCGGCGGTGCGGTACGTCGCCAATGCGACCGGTAACGGCCCGTGGGGCGACCTCTACGTGCCGGGCGGCGCGTTCCCGCCCGACGACGTCCGTTGCCGGCAGGGAGGTTGCTGATGAAGAAGCTGATCAGTGCGCTCCTGCTGCTCGCCGTCCTGCTGGGCACCGGGGGCTGCACCCCGTCGCTCGGCGGGAAGGTGACGATCACCGCCCTGATGGCGGACTCGGCCGGGCTCTTCGTCGGCAACGAGGTCGGGATCCTCGGTGTGCCGGTCGGCAAGGTGACGGCCATCGAGCCGGACGGCGAGCAGGTCCGGGTGGTCCTCGAGATCGACTCCGACCAGCCCGTTCCGGCAGACGTAGGGGCGGTCGTAGTGGCCCGATCGGTCGCGACCGACCGGTACGTCGAGCTGACCCCCGTCTACGACCAGGGTCCGCGGATCCGCTCCGGGGCCGTGATCGACCAGTCCCGGACCCGGACGCCGGTCGACTTCGACGAGGTGCTCGGTGCCCTGAACACCTTCGCCACCGGTATCGCCGGCTCGAAGGAGACCAAGGACGCGATCAAGAATCTCCTCGAGGCCGGATCCGGTGCGGTCGCGGGACGTGGTGAGGACTTCAACCGCGCCGTCACCTCGCTGGGGGCGGCTGTCGACTCGATCTCCGGCCAACGGGGAAACATCACCTCGACGGTGAAGTCGCTCGACGTGCTGGTGACCACGATCGCGGAGAACCAGGGACTGGTCCGCGAGTTCATCACCCAGGTCAGCTCGGCGAGCAAGCTGCTCGCCGACGAGCGGGAGAACTTCCAGGCCGCGCTGCGCTCCCTCGGGACCGCGGTCGAGCTGGTCGCGGAGTTCGCCCACGACAACCGTGACCAGCTGGTCGCCGCGCTCGACCGCAGCAGCGCCCTGATGGCGTCGCTGATGACCAAGAAGGAGCAGCTCTCGGAGACCATGGAGGTGATGCCGCTGGCGCTGCAGAACCTCAAGGCGATCCTCCACGACGGTGAGCTCCTGGTCCGGGTCGACCCGATGGTGCTGCTGCCGACCGCCGACCTGGTCGACCAGCTCTGCAGCGGAGCGCCGGGACAGTTCTGCTCGGCGTTCGGTCCCTCGCTGCTCAACCTGAACAACCTTCTCGACCTGCTGGGGGTGCGCTGATGAACACCACGACCAGCAGGACCGGCAAGCGGCTGCTCGCCGCGGTCGTCGGGCTCCTGACCGCCGGGCTCGTGACCGGCTGCGGGCCCACCATGGCCGACCTGCCGCTGCCCGGGAACGGGGTCAGCGGGGAGACGATCGAGCTCAAGGTCCGCTTCGACGAGGCGCTCAACCTCGCCCAAGGGGCCCAGGTGAAGGTGAACGGCGTCTACTCGGGCAAGGTCCGCTCGGTCACCACCGAGGACTTCAAGGCGGTGGCGACCCTCGAGGTCCGGTCCTCCGCGCAGGTCCGGGAGGCCGCCTCGGCACGACTGCGCTACACGACGCCGCTCGGCGAGCTCTTCGTCGACGTCACGAACCCGGCCGACGGTCGGGTTCTGCGGAGCGGCGAGACGATGGACCCGAAGCGTTCGACGACCGCGCCCACCGTCGAGGACGCCCTCTCCTCGGCGTCGCTGCTCGTCAACGGTGGCGGACTCAACCAGCTCCAGACGGTGACCGACCAGCTCAACGCGGCCCTCGGCGGGCGTGAGGACACCGTTCGCGAGCTGCTCACCCGGGCGAACACGTTCCTGACCGAGGCGAACGCGACCACGGCCGACATCGACCGCGCGCTGCGCGCCTTGGCCGCGGTCTCGACGATCGCGAACGAGAACCGCGCCACCGTGCGCGCCGCGCTCCGCGACCTCCGCCCGGCCGCCGCGGTCCTGCGCGAGAACACGCCGGAGTTCGCCGAGCTGCTGGAGAAGGTGGCCGCTTTCTCAGGCACGGCCAACGAGGTCGTCACCAAGACCAGGGCGGACCTGCTGCAGATGACCCGCGAGGTGTCCCCGGTGCTCCAGGAGTTCCTGGACTCCCGCGCTGTCCTGGGCCCGTCCTTGCGAGCCCTGGTGAGCGCGAGCAACATCCTCGACCAGGTGGTCCCCGGCGACTACCTGAACCTGAAGCTACGGATCGAGTTCGGTGGCCTGAACCCGCCGAACCTGCTGGGCCCGGGCGGCGGCGGCAGCACCGGCAGCAACGGCGACGGCACCGGCGGCCTCCTCGGGGGCACCGGCGGAGACCTGCTGGGCGGGTTGCTCGACGGCCTGCTCGGTGGCGGTGCCCGGACGGTGTCGACCGCGGACTCGCCGGTGAGCCTGTCGGCCCTCCTGGGAGGTGCGTCATGAGCTACGGCGGCGACTCGACCGCAGAGGTGCACCCGCTGCACAACCTGCGCGGCATCCTGACCGACCGGCTCTGGCAGAGCCTGATCGGCGTGGTCACCGTCTTCCTGCTGACGGTGGCGTACCTGTTCAACAACGTCCTGGACACCCCGTTGTTGCGGAGCACCAAGGTCATCCAGGTGGAGATGGCGTCGACCGGCGGCCTCTTCGAGGGCTCGGCCGTCACCTACCGCGGCATCAAGATCGGCAAGGTCCGCACGATCAGGCTCTCCGAGACGGGTGTGGTCGCCACCGTGGCGATCACCTCCGCCGACGAGATCCCGGTCCGGTCCCGGGCCAAGGTCCGCTCGCTCTCACCGGTCGGTGAGCAGTACCTGGACTTCCAGCCGCAGACCAAGGAAGGGCCCTTCCTCCAGGACGGCGCGGTCGTCCCGGCGACCTCGACCGACCTGCCGAAGACGTTGGCCTCGACCGTGATCAGCGTGAACAAGCTGCTCGACCAGATCGACCAGACGAAGCTCAAGACGCTGCTGGTCGAGCTCAGCACCGGTCTCGCCGGGACCGGCAAGGACCTCGGTCGCCTGGTCGACCAGGGTGCCGTGCTGCTCGCGGACCTCGACCGGCTCTGGCCGGAGACCGAGCGGCTGCTGACCAACGGCAACACGGTGCTCGACATCGGCACCGACCAGGCTGCCGAGATCCGCCAGCTCGCGGTGTCCTCGAAGCAGTTCGCGGCGTTCCTGAAGGATTACGACCCGGAGCTGCGGAGCACCTTGAAGAAGGCCCCGGCGCAGATCGACCAGCTCAAGGCGCTCCTCGACGACGCCACCCGGGTCCTGCCCGGGTTCCTCGGCGAAGCGGTGGCGTTCTCCAACCTGTTCCGGTCCTACGCCCCGCACCTGGGAGTCATCCTGGCGACGTACGCCGACGGGCTCGGCGTGATCCCGAAGGCGATCAAGGACGGCATTGTCCAGATCCGCGGTCTGCCGCAGCGCCCGACGGTGTGTCGCTACGACACCCCGCAGCGCGACCAGCGTGACACCGAGCGGCGTCCGATGGTCGACGACCAGCACTGCCCGGACGACGCGCCGAACCTGCAACGGGGTGCCGCGCACGCGCCCGGCCCGGTCGACGAGTGAGCCTGCTCGGGAGCACCTCGGTCCCCCTGACAGGATGGACGCATGAGTGACGACGCTGACCGCCGCGACCGTCTCCAGCTGGTCGTCACCGGGCTGGGCACGTTGCTGCTGCTCGCCGTCGTCGCGCTGCTGGTGGTCACGGCTCTCTGGCAGGCCGACCGGGACAGCACGGAGCGGGCCGACCAGGCGCTGATCAGGGTCGAGGCTGGCGAAGGCGCCGAGGCCGCTGCCCGGAAGGCCGTCGTCGCGATGACCTCCTACCGCTACCAGAGCGTGGAGGAGGACTTCTCCTGGGTCGAAGAGGCCGGCACCGACAAGTTCCGCGACCAGTACGCCGAGGTCAGCAAACCGGTCAAGGAGCTGGTCGTCAGGCTCAAGGCGCGCGCCTCGGGCAGCGTGGTCGCCAGTGCGCCGATCGTCCACGACGCCGACCACGTCACGGTCCTCCTCTTCGTCGACCAGGAGCTGATCAGCGAGGGGTCCTCGGACCAACCCTCGCGGGGCCTGGACCAACCGCGGGTGACCATGAGCATGGTTCGCGAGGGCGGCCGGTGGCTGGTGGACTCCGTCGACCTCAAGAGCCTCGGGGAGACCGCGCCCTGACCTCGCCTCAGCGTCGCGGGTCGGGCGCGATCCGCAACGTCATCAGGGTTGTCGCGAGCATGTCGTAGTGCCCGATCAGCAGCAGCAGCTCGATCGCGGTCCGTTCGTCGTACGACGCCCGCAGCTCGCCCCAGGTGGAGTCGGTCAGGTCGCGAGTTCCGATCAGCTCCTCGGTGATCCGCATCAGCAGCCGCTCGTGGGGCTGCCAGCCTTCGGACGTCGAGCCGACCCGGATCCGTTCGACGTCCTCGGCGTCGACGCCTGCCCGGCGGCCGAGCCGGACGTGGTGCTCGAACTCGTAGTCGCAGCCGCGGAGCACCGCGACCCGGAGGATCACCAACTCGGTCTCGCGACGCGGGAGCTTGCCACCGGGCATCAGCTTCCCGGCGAAGTGCAGCCAGCCCCAGAAGAGGCCCCGGCCGCGCCCCAGGGTGGTGAAGATCGCCGGCGGTTGCGTCCCGGTGGCCCGGCCCGCGATCCGCGCGAACGCCCAGATCAACGGACCGAGGTCGCGCACCGTGCCCGGCGCGATCCGGGTGCTCACAGGTCGTCCCGGACGGCGCTGCCCACCTGGGGGAGCGCCTTGTTGGCGACCGTGTTCATCACCTTCATCGCCACTACGTAGCCCGGGGGGAAGTAGCGCTGCGCCAGGTGCGCGATCCGGATGTCGGGAGACGTGTAGACCCAGTAGCGGTTGCGGCGCACGCCCCTGAGGATCGCCTCGGCCGCTTGTTCCGGAGTGACCGCCCGCTTCTTGAAGTGCGCCTGGAGCTTGCGGAACTGGGGGCTGGTGTTGTCGACCCCGGCGATGTCGACGGTCTCGGTCAGACCGGTGTCGACGCCGCCGGGGCAGACCAGGGTGACGCCGATGCGGTGCCGGGCGAGGTCGAAGCGGAGCACCTCGGAGACGCCGCGCAGGCCGAACTTGCTCGCCGAGTACGCCGCGTGCCACGGCATCCCGATGATCCCGGCGGCCGAGGAGACGTTGACGACCTGCCCGCCGCGACCGGCCTCGATCATCGGGGGAACCAGGTACTCCAGGACCGAGATCGGACCCATCAGGTTGATGTCGACGACCCGTTGCCAGGTGCTGTGCGGCATCGCGGTGATCGTCCCCCAGGAGGCGACGCCCGCGATGTTCATCACCACGTCCATCGCGCCGTGGTCGGCGGTGATCTCGGCCGCCATCGCCCGGACCCCGTCGTGGTCGGCGATGTCGACAGGGGCCGCGTAGGCGACGTCGCCGCCGCTCCCGGTGATCTCCGCGACGACGTCGATCAGACCCTGCTGGTTCACGTCGGTGAGGAAGAGTGCGGCGCCCTCGCGGGCTGCCGCGAGGGCGGTGGCCCGACCGATGCCGCTGGCGGCACCGGTGAGGAAGACGTTCTTGTCGCGGAGCGTGCGGACCGGGGTTCGAAGCATGGGCTGACCCTAGCCAGGACAGGGCCGCACGTCACCGCGTCTCGACAGGCTCGACGACCGGTTTGGGCTCGACGACCGGGGTCAGAGCAGGTGGCGCAGCGGGTTGAGCACGGCCTCGGTGAACCGTCGGTGCACGCCGCGGGCGTTCCAGTCGCGCGGGGCCAGGAAGGAGCACTGCTCGAGGTCGCTGCGGAAGATGGCCTCCATCACCTCGGCCATGCCGGGGTCGATGAACTCGACGTTGATCTCGTAGTTCCCGGTCATGCTGAGCCGGTCGATGTTGGCGGTGCCGACGGTGGACCACTTGCCGTCGATGGTCGCGGTCTTGGCGTGCACCATGGCTCCCTCGAACCGGTGGATCTGGACGCCGGCTTCGAGCAGCTGTCCGAAGTAGCCGCGCGAGATCCAGTCGGCGACGACGTGGTTCGACGTACGGGGGAGCAGGATCTTGACGTCCACACCGCGTCGCGCCGCGGCCACCAGGGCATCGACGAAGTCCTGGTCGGGGATGAAGTAGGCGTGGGTCATCCAGATGTTGCGGCGGGCGCGGTTGATCGCTTCGAGGTACATCGCCCGGATCGGGAACATCCACTGCTTCGGCAGGTTGCGGTGCAGCCTGATCCGGGGCTCCCACTCGGCGTCGGTCGTCTCCAGCAGGAGCGGTCGGCGGCCGCTGCGGTGGTCGTTCCAGAAGTCGGCGAAGGAGCGCTTCAGGTCCCAGACGGCGGGGCCGGTGATCCGGCAGTGGGTGTCGCGCCACTCGGTGGCGTACGCGGCGCCGATGTTGAAGCCGCCCACGAAGGCGACGTCGTCGTCGACCACGAGCACCTTGCGGTGGTCGCGTCCGTAGCGGCGGAGGTCGAAGAAGCGCCACCCCGCGTTGTAGATCGGGTACTTGAGCACCCGGAGCACCTTGGAGAACTTCTTGAACCGGGGATCGACGACGAGGTTGGCGAAGGAGTCGTAGATGGCGTAGACCTCGACCCCGCGGTCGGCCGCCGCGGTCAGCGCCTGCTTGAACCGCTCCCCGGTCTCGTCGCCCTTCCAGATGTAGGTCTCGAAGAGGACCTGCCGGGTGGCGCCGTCGATGGCGGCGAGCATGTCCTCGTAGAGGTGGACGCCGTTCGTGTACGTCGTGACCGTCCCGTCCCCGATCCGGACCTCCTGGGGGTCCAGGGTGGAGAACGGCTGCGGCTTCTTGCCGCGGCGGCGCCAGGAGTCGACGAGGGTCAGGCTGATCGCCAGGACGAGCTGGATGCCGAGGACGGTGAGCAGGCTCCGGCGCACCACCGGCCAGATCTCCCGGCTCGCGGAGAGCACCACGCTCGAGGGTCGTCTCACGGGTCCAAACCTAGCGGTCCCGTCCAGGCCGGTGCCGCCGCCGTCCCGCGGGGTTGTCGGTGTCTCGCCGTAGGCTTCCGATATGCGTCCCGTCACCGATCTCGAGCGCCGCGTCGCCCCGTTCAAGGTCATCTCCGACTACCAACCTGCCGGCGACCAACCGGCCGCGATCGAGGAGATCGACCGGCGGATCAGCGCCGGGGTCGACGACGTCGTCCTGCTCGGCGCCACCGGCACCGGCAAGACCGCGACCGTCGCCTGGGTGGCGGAGCGGCTGCAGCGCCCGATGCTCGTGATGCAGCCGAACAAGACCCTCGCCGCCCAGTTCGCGACCGAGCTGCGCCAGCTGATGCCGGAGAACGCGGTCGAGTACTTCGTCTCCTACTACGACTACTACCAACCCGAGGCGTACGTCCCGCAGACCGACACCTACATCGAGAAGGACTCCTCGATCAACGAGGAGGTCGAGCGGCTGCGGCACTCGGCGACCAACTCGCTCCTCACCCGGCGCGACGTCATCGTGGTCTCGACCGTCTCCTGCATCTACGGTCTCGGCACGCCCCAGGAGTACGTCGACCGGATGATCCGGCTCCGAGTCGGTCAGGAGCACGACCGCGACAGCGTCCTGCGTCGCCTCGTCGAGATCCAGTACACCCGCAACGACCTCGCGTTCACCCGGGGCACCTTCCGGGTCCGGGGCGACACCCTGGAGATCTTCCCCGTCTACGAGGAGCACGCCGTCCGGGTCGAGTTCTTCGGCGACGAGATCGAGCGGCTGATGACGTTGCACCCGGTCACCGGCGAGGTCATCACCGACGACAACGAGCTCTACGTCTTCCCGGCCACCCACTACGTCGCCGGCCCGGAGCGGATGGAGCGTGCGATCACCGGCATCGAGGCCGAGCTCGAGGAACAGCTCGCGGTCTTCGAGCGGCAGGGCAAGCTGCTCGAGGCGCAGCGCCTGCGGATGCGGACGTCGTACGACGTCGAGATGATGCGGCAGGTCGGGTCCTGCTCGGGGATCGAGAACTACTCGATGCACATCGACGGCCGGCAGCGGGGGAGCGCTCCCAACTGCCTGCTCGACTACTTCCCGGAGGACTTCGTCCTGGTCGTCGACGAGTCGCACGTCGCGGTGCCGCAGATCGGCGGCATGTACGAGGGCGACATGTCGCGCAAGCGCAATTTGGTCGACCACGGGTTCCGGCTGCCCAGCGCGATGGACAACCGGCCGTTGAAGTGGGAGGAGTTCCTCGACCGGATCGGTCAGACGATCTACCTCTCCGCGACGCCGGGCGACTACGAGCTTGCCAAGGGCGGCGGGGTCGAGAACGCCGTCGAGCAGATCATCCGTCCGACCGGGCTGATCGACCCCGAGGTGATCCTGAAGCCGACCAAGGGGCAGATCGACGACCTGATCGGGGAGATCAACGTCCGCGTCGAGCGCAACGAGCGGGTCCTGGTCACGACCCTGACCAAGAAGATGTCCGAGGACCTGACCGACTACCTCCTCGAGAACGGCATCCGGACCCGCTACCTGCACTCCGAGGTCGACACCCTCAAGCGGATCGAGCTGCTGCGTGACCTGCGCTTGGGCCAGTACGACGTCCTGGTCGGCATCAACCTGCTCCGGGAAGGTCTCGACCTCCCGGAGGTCTCCCTGGTCGCGATCCTGGACGCGGACAAGGAGGGCTTCCTGCGCTCGGACAAGTCGCTGATCCAGACGATCGGCCGAGCGGCCCGCAACGTCTCCGGTCAGGTGTTCATGTACGCCGACAAGATGACGCCCTCCATGGAGAAGGCGATCGACGAGACCAACCGGCGCCGGGCCAAGCAGGTCGCCTACAACACCGCCCACGGTGTCGACCCCCAGCCGCTGCGCAAGAAGATCGCCGACATCACCGAGATGCTCGCCCGCGAGGACGAGAACACCGAGGAGCTGCTGGCCACCTGGAACGGGATGGACCCGAAGTCGAAGAAGGCGCCGGTGCCCGGGTTGTCCAGGCTCAAGGAGACCAACCGCGACCTGGCCGGCCTCCCGTCCAGCGATCTGGCCGAGCTGGTTCAGCAGCTCACCGAGCAGATGCACGCGGCGGCGGGCGAGCTCCAGTTCGAGGTCGCCGCCCGGCTCCGCGACGAGATCTCCGAGCTCAAGAAGGAGTTGCGGCAGATGATGGAGGCGACGCGCTGAGTCCGCCACTACGCTGCCCCTGGGACCGGGTTCTGTTAAATTAGAACAGGTTTCACTTCTTGGATTCACCATCCTCGGAAGGACAGCGCGTTGCCCCAGACCCACGAGACCGACGTCCTCATCGTCGGAGCAGGTCCGGCCGGCCTTTTCGGGGCCTACTACGCCGGGTTCCGCGGCATGTCGGTGACGTTGGTCGACTCGCTTCCGGAGATCGGGGGCCAGGTCTCCGCGCTCTACCCCGAGAAGGCGATCCTCGACGTCGCGGGCTTCCCGACGGTCAAGGGACGCGAGCTGATCAACGCCCTCGTCGAGCAGGCCGCGAGCGCCAAACCCACCTATCTGCTGGAGCGGACCGCGAACGCGCTCACCGTCGGTGACGAGACCGTCACCATGGGCCTCGACGACGGCTCCGAGGTGGTGGCCAAGGTCGTCATCATCACCGCCGGCATCGGCAAGTTCACCCCTCGACCGCTCCCGGCCGGAGACGGTTGGGAAGGCCGCGGTCTGGTCTTCTTCGTCCCGTCCTTCGACGAGTACGTCGGCAAGGACGTGGTGATCGTCGGCGGAGGCGACAGCGCGTTCGACTGGGCCCACCAGCTCGAGGGCATCGCTAACTCGATCACCCTGGTGCACCGGCGCGACCAGTTCCGGGCGCACCAGGCCACCATCGACGCCGTCCTCGCGGGCAAGACCGAGGTCATCACCAAGGCCCAGGTCACCGCGTTGGTCGGTGACGGTCACGTGGAGAAGGTCGAGATCACGCTCGCAGACGGCGAGGTCGTCACCCGGCCCGCGCAGGCTGTCGTCGCCGCCCTCGGCTTCGTCGCCGACCTCACCGCGATGAAGGAGTGGGGCCTGGAGTTCGACAAGCGGCACATCGTCGTCGACTCCAGCACGCGCACCAACCTGCCGCGGGTCTTCGCCGCCGGTGACATCACCGAGTACGACGGCAAGGTTCGCCTGATCGCGGTCGGTTTCGGCGAGGTCGCGACCGCGGTCAACAACGCCGCACCCCTGGTCTTCCCCGACCAGGGTGTCTTCCCCGGCCACTCCAGCGAAGGCTCCTGAACCCCGACAGCTCCCGCCCCGACCCGCCAGACCCACCCGGAGGAAACACCATGAAGATCAAGGTCGACTTCGACCTCTGCGAGTCCAACGCTCTCTGCGAGGCGCTCGCTCCTGCGAACTTCGAGATCGACGACGACGACTTCCTCCAGATCCTGGAGGAGAACGTCACCGACGAGAACCGCGACGCGGTCCAGCAGGCGATCGCCGCTTGCCCGAAGTCGGCCATCAGCCTGGTCGAGGGCTGACCGGCACCCGCCGGTCGCCCCGACCCGAACCACCCGCCCCGGCCGAGGCCGGACCCCGGCTCCGCCTGCGGAGTCCCGACCAGAGAGCACTGCACCATGCCTGAGATCACTGACCCCCTGTCCCTCGACGGTCGCGTCGCCGTCGTCACCGGAGCCGGTGCCGGCCTCGGGCGCGCCGAAGCGGTGGCCCTGGCCAAGGCGGGTGCCGCGGTGGTCATCAACGACCTGCCGGGCGCCGGAGACGAAGCCGTCGACGAGATCAAGGCTCTCGGCGGCACCGCGGTCGTGGTTGCTGGCGACGTGGGTGAGCGGAGTACGGCCGACGCCCTGGTCGAAGCGGCGCTCAAGCTCGGCGGGCTCGACGTCGTGGTCAACAACGCCGGGATCACCCGCGACAAGATGATCTTCAACATGACCGACGAGGACTTCGACCTCGTCACCAAGATCCACCTCCGCGGGCACTTCCTGCTCTCCCGGAACGCGGCGTCGTACTGGCGGGCGAAGCACAAGGAGACCGGCGAGCAGGTCTACGGCAGCATCATCAACACCGCCTCCGAGGCGTCCCTGAGCGGCTCGCCCGGCCAACCGAACTACGCCGCGGCCAAGGCAGGGATCACCGCGCTCACCCTCTCCTCGGCCCGCAGCCTCGGCCGGATGGGGGTCCGGGCGAACGCCATTGCGCCGCGGGCTCGCACCGCGATGACCGCGGCCGTCTTCGGCGAGGACACCTCAGGCAAGACCATCGACCCGTACTCCGCCGAGCACGTCGCGCCGCTGGTCGCCTACCTCGCCTCGCCGGCAGCGGCGAAGATCACCGGCCAGCTCTTCGTCGTGTACGGCGGGATGGTCGCCCTGATCGCCGCCCCCGTGGTCGAGCAGCGCTTCGACACCAGCGGGGACGCCTTCGACCTCGCCGAGCTCGACCAAACCGTCGGCGCCTTCTTCGCCGACCGTGACCCGTCGATCTGCTTCGCCGCCGACAGCGTAATGCAGCTCCAGGTCTGAGCACCCCCACCCGAGCAGAGAGCAGGACCATGACCGACCGACTCACCGGCAAGATCGCCATCGTCACCGGCGGCGCCCAGGGCCAGGGCGCCGCGATCGCCCGTCACTTCGTCGCCGAGGGCGCCCGGGTCTTCATCGCCGACATCGCCGACGACCTCGGCGAGGCGCTCGCCGCCGAGCTGGGGGAGAACGCCCGGTTCCGGCACCACGACGTCAGCGACGAGGAGTCCTGGACCGCGCTCGTCGCGGACGTCGAGGCCACGTTCGGCCCGGTGAACGTGCTGGCCAACAACGCGGGCCTGCTCCGGTTCGCCGAGATCGAGAAGATGTCGGTCGAGGAGTACATGCTCCTGGTCAACGTGAACCAGCTCGGCACCTTCCTCGGGATGAAGGCGGTCGCCCGGACGATGCGGAAGAACGGTGGCGGGTCGATCATCAACGCCTCCTCGGTCGAGGGACTGGCCGGGATGGCGTCGCTGACGGCGTACACGGCGACCAAGTTCGCCATCCGGGGGATGACCAAGGCCGCCGCGATGGAGCTGGGCCCGCGCGGGATCCGGGTCAACTCGATCCACCCGGGCATGATCGACACCCCGATGACACGCCCGCACGGTGGCGACGCGGCGATGGAGTTCGGTGCCTCGCGGGTGCCGCTGCGCCGCGTCGGGTACCCCGACGACATCGCGCCGCTCTACGTGTTCCTGGCCAGCGACGAGTCCGGCTACATCAACGGTGCCGAGATCGCGATCGACGGTGGTGTCACCGCCACCCACGCCTTCGGCGGCTGACCGGGCCTCAGCGGAGCAGCAGGTTGACGGCGGTCTCGATGTGCTCGGCAACCTCTTCCGCGGTGGCGCGCCCGGTCACCCAGGTCACCAGGGCGGAGAGCCAGACGTCCGAGATGACCCGGGAGATGGCGACGTCCTCGTCGGAGGGC
>JBFJNH010000089.1:0-12406 GCA_041618295.1 Marmoricola sp. | reverse complement strand
TGCCGAGCTGCTGGCCGAGCTGGCGGAAGAAGAACGCGCCGCCCCCGGCGAGGACCTCCAGCAGGGCGTGGTGCTCGGGGCCGAGCTCCGGGGCGTCACCGCTGGGGAGGGTCAGCGGAGCGGAGTCGGCGAGGTGCAGCGAGACCCAGCCGTCGGCCCCGGTGATGCCGCCGTGACCGGCCCAGAGAACCTCGCCGGCGGTGGTCAGCTCGTCGAGGTAGGCGGGCTGGTAGTCGACGACCCGGCTGGGCAGCACCAGTGACTCCCACGCCGAGGCGGGGACGGCGCAGCCGGCGAGCTGCTCGACCACGGCGATCACGCCGTCCGGTCCGCGCAGGCCGCGCGAGGACCCGGAGGTCGCGACGCTCTGCCAGGCGGGCAGGAACCGGCCCAGGGTGGCAGCGTCGACAGGCTCTACTTCGTGACGGAGGCGAGCCAAGGAGCGTCGCCGAAGCTTCCTTAAGACTTCCGAATCGCACCACTCGCTGCCCGAGCCGGACGGACGGAACTCGCCCTCGAGGATCCGGCCGTGGGCGCTGAGCCGGACCAGGGTCTGCCGGGCGACCGCCACCCCCAGGCCGAGCCGGTCGGCGACGTCGGTCGTGGTGAACGGGCCGTGGGTCCGGGCGTAGCGGGCGACCAGGTCGCCGAGCGGGTCCTCGACCGGGTCGGTGAACGCGTCCGGGGTGCCCACCGGGACGGGGACGCCGAGGCCGTCGCGCAACCGGCCGACGTCCTCGACGACCGCCCAGCGAGCATCGCCGGCGACCCGGACCTCGACCACCCGGCGGGCCCGGTCGAGCAGCGCGAGAGCCTCGGCGACGTCGACCAGCGACCGGTCGGCGAGCTCGTCGCGGGAGAGCGGCCCGATCAGCCGGATCACGTCGACGAGGCTCTCGGCGTCGCGGGCGCGCCGGTCCGGATGGGTGCGCTGCAGCTCGGCCTCGACCTCGGCGAGCACCTCCGGGTCGAGCAGCTCGCGGAGCTCGGCCCGTCCCAGCAGCTCGGCGAGCAGCCCCTGGTCGAGCGTCAGCGCAGCGGCCCGGCGCTCGGCGATCGGGGAGTCGCCCTCGTACATGAACGCCGCGACGTAGCCGAAGAGCAGCGACTGGGCGAACGGGGAGGCGCGGTGGGTGGCCACGTCGACCAGCTGGACCCGACGTTCGGCGATCTGTCGGTGCAGGGCCACCAGGGCAGGTACGTCGTAGACGTCCTGGAGCACCTCGCGGACCGTTTCCAGCACGATCGGGAACGACGGGTAGCGCGCGGCGACCTCGAGCAGCTGGGCCGACCGTTGCCGCTGCTGCCACAGCGGGGAGCGGCGACCGGGATCGCGCCGGGGGAGCAGCAGGGCCCGGGCCGCGCACTCGCGGAACCGGGACGCGAAGAGCGCCGAGCCGCCGACCTCGGTGGTGACGATCTGCTCGATCTCGTCCGGCTCGAAGACGATCAGCTCGGCCCCGGGCGGGTCCTGGTCGGTCTCCGGGATCCGCAGCACGATGCCGTCGTCGGCGGCGATCGCCTGCGCGTCGACCCCGTACCGCTCCCGCAGCCGGGCATTGATCGCCAGGGCCCACGGCGCGTGCACCGGGGTCCCGTACGGCGAGTGCACGACGATCCGCCAGTCGCCCAGCTCGTCGCGGAACCGCTCCACGACCAGCTGCCGGTCGTGCGGCACCGCCGTGGTCGCCTCGCGTTGCTCGGTGAGCAGGGTGACGAGGTTGTCGGCCGCCCAGTCGTCGAGCCCGGCGGAGCGGGCCCGCTCGGTGGCGGCGGTGGGGGAGAGCGTGGCGAGCTCGCGGGTGAAGGCACCGATCGCGGCGCCCAGCTCGGCGGGCCGGCCGAGGGTGTCGCCGGTCCAGAACGGGAGCCGACCGGGCTGCCCGGGGGCCGGCGAGACGAGCACCCGGTCGTGGGTGATGTCCTCGATCCGCCAGGTGCTGGTGCCGAGGGTGAACAGGTCGCCGACCCGCGACTCGTAGACCATCTCCTCGTCGAGCTCGCCGACCCGGCCGCCGGCGCGTGCGGAGGTCGCGGCCGCTCCGACCAGGAAGACCCCGAACATGCCGCGGTCGGGGATGGTGCCGCCGCTGGTCACCGCGAGCCGTTGGGCGCCCGGTCGGCCGGTGAGCACGCCGGTGACCCGGTCCCAGACGATCCGCGGCCGCAGCTCGGCGAACTCGTCGCTGGGGTAGCGGCCGGCCAGCAGGTCGAGGGTGGCGTCGAAGGCGCTGCGGGGCAGGCCGGCGAACGACGCCGTACGCCGGGCGAGCTCGTAGAGGTCATCGGCCTGCCAGCTGTCCAGCGCAGTCGCCGCGACGACCTGCTGGGCCAGGACGTCCAGCGGGTTCGTCGGGATCCGCAGCGCCTCGATCCCGCCGGCGCGCATCTGCTCGACGGCGACCGCGGTCGGGACCAGGTCGCCGCGGTGCTTGGGGAAGAGGACTCCGCGAGAGGTCTCGCCGACCTGGTGGCCGGCCCGCCCGACCCGCTGCAGGGCGCTGGCCACCGACGGCGGCGACTCGATCTGGATGACCAGGTCGACGGCGCCCATGTCGATGCCGAGCTCGAGGCTGCTGGTGGCGACCACGCAAGGCAGTCGGCCGCGTTTGAGGTCGTCCTCGATGACCGCGCGCTGCTCCTTGGAGACCGAGCCGTGGTGCGCGCGGGCGATCACCGCGGGGGCGCCGAAGCTCTGCCCGGACTGGGCCATGGTCTCGGCCGGGGTGCGGGGGTTTCGAGACGGTTGCTTCGCAACCTCCTCAACCAGCCGTGGTTCCGTGTCCTCGACCAGCCGTGGTTCGGTTGGTTGAGGAAGGCGGTCTCGGCCTGTCTCGAAACCCGTCGCCCGTGCGACCGCGATCTCGTTGAGCCGGGCGGTCAGCCGCTCGGCCAGGCGGCGCGAGTTGGCGAAGACGATCGTCGAGGTGTGCTGCTCGATGAGGTCGACGACCCGCTCCTCCACGTGCGGCCAGATCGACCCCGACCGGGGGCTGTCGGCCTCACCCCCGCCCGTCGACTCGGCGAGCGCGGTCATGTCCTCGATCGGGACGACGACCCGCAGGTCCCACCGTTTCTCCGACGGCGGGGCGACGACCTCGACCGGGGCGTTGCCGCCGAGGAACCGGGCCACTTCCTCGACCGGGCGGACCGTGGCCGAGAGACCGACCCGCTGGGCAGGGCGGTCGAGGAGCGCGTCGAGGCGCTCCAGCGAGAGGGCCAGGTGCGCGCCGCGCTTGGTGCCGGCGACGGCGTGCACCTCGTCGAGGATCACCGTCTCGACGCCGCGCAACGCTTCGCGGGCTTGCGAGGTGAGCATCAGGAAGAGCGACTCGGGAGTGGTGATCAGGATGTCCGGCGGGCTGGTTTGGAGTCGACGCCGCTCCGCAGGGGTGGTGTCGCCCGACCTCACCCCGACGGAGATCTCCGGCACCTCCGCACCGAGCCGCTCGGCGGTGTGCCGGATGCCCGCCAACGGCGCCCGCAGGTTGCGCTCGACGTCGACCGCCAGCGCCTTCAGCGGGGAGATGTAGAGGACCCGGCACCGACGCGACTTCTCGGCCGGGCGTGGCTCGGCGGCGATCCGGTCGAGCGACCAGAGGAACGCTGCCAGGGTCTTGCCCGAGCCGGTCGGCGCGACGACGAGGGCGTTGCGCCGGGCGGCGATGGCGGCCCAGGCGCCCTCCTGGGCCGGGGTCGGAGCGGCGAAGGCAGCCTGGAACCAGGTCCGCGTCGGCTCGCTGAACTGCTCCACCGCCCCATCATGTCCCAGCGCGCCGACACCGGGACGGTCGTCCCGACCGGTTGGCGGGTTCGGCCGCCACGAACGCGGGAATCCGACGATGATGTCCGCCATGACCCGTCGTCTGTTCGCCCGCCTCGCGGGTCCGCTCGTGCTCGGGGGCGTGCTGAGCCTGGCGCTCGTGGGCGCGTCGGTCCTCACCGAGGAACCCGAGCCCGACCCGAGGGCCGGTGCGGGCGAGGCTGCGGCCGCGTTCGAGTCGGCGTACGAGGCGCTCGCGGCCGATTTCGACGCCGCGGTCGCGCTGGCTCCCGACACGGAGTCGACGCTGGCCGAGCTGACCGCCTCGGTGCGGGCGGTCCGGCTCGCGTACTCGGACTTCGGCGCCACCGTTGCCAGGATCGAGATGCCCACCGGCGCAGCCGTGGACGTGGCCGCGATGCGGGCGGCGATCGAGAACATGCTGGTGGCCTTCGACCTGCAGGGCGCGACGACCACCGTGCCGGCGTACCAGGAGGCGAACCCGGCGGCCGCCGCGGCGTACCAGGCCGCCCGGGCCGCGATCCAGGCGGTCCGCCGGACCCTCGCCGAGCTGAGCCTTCCGCCGGCCGGCAGCGCCGGGTCGGTGCCGCTGCCGACCCCCGGTACGGGGCAGCAACAGTTGGCCCCCGAGTACCTGGTGCAGGGTCGGGTGACCGACGCGGTCGCCTGGCGCGACGACCTGCTCCGGGTCGGTATCGCCAACGCCGACCCTCGGTACGTCGACGACGAGTCGCTCGGCATCCGAGCGGGCTGGGTCGCGGCCTTCCCCGCGCTCCTCACCGACGCCGGGCTGGTCCGGGCGGAGGCGGAAGCGCCGCGCGGGGGCCTCTCCGGTGTCGTCGTCCGGTTGCCGGACCCGTCGCGGGAGGCGGCCCGGGACAACGCGCCGTACCTGGCGTTCGCGGTCCGCGACGACGACGGGACCTGCGCGGGCGGGGTGATCAGCGGCTACCCGGCCTTGACCACCTCGACCCCGGTGGACGTCGCCCGGGGCCAGGTCTGCACCGGGTTGGCGGTGGCCGCCGCCGCGGGCTTCGGGTCCGACTGAGGCGTTCGCGGGAGCCGGCCGGCGAGCCCGCTCGGCGAGCAGGTCCGCACCCGGGGTCCCTTGCCTCGCTATCGGTAGAGTCGGCGCAGAGACCGCGGAGGGAAGACCATGACCGTCAGTCGCGTGCAGGTGCCGGGTCCCGGCGAGGCGGAACGCTGAACCTCCAGGACCGACTCGAGGAGTGGCGTGCGGCCGTGTTCGACCACGGGCCGCGCCGTATCGCGGCCGCCGGTTTCGGCGCGTTCGTGCTGCTCGAGGTCATCGCCTTCCTGATCGCCCAGGTGCTCGTCGGTGGCACTGCGCAACGCGATCCCGAGGCTGCCGTACGACGGCTCCTGCCCGCCGGGATCGACGGCGTCGTCAGCGCACCGGGCGCGAAGCCGGAGACGCTGAAGACCCCCCGCATCATGGGCGCCCAGTACGCCGGCGTGGCCCTGGTCGCGGCCTCCGACCTCTCCTCGGTCCGTACCGAGTCCGGCGAGCGGCGCGCCCCCATCGGCGGCAGGCTGCTGGGGTTCCGGGTTGCGGACGGCGTCTGCGAGGTCAAGCCCTGCGAGGAGTGGCGGACCCTGAACCCGCAGGTCGTCATCGACGGCGAGAGTCAGGACCTCCCCGGCAGCGGCGACACCTTCGTGGTCACCCTGCCGCCCGGCTCGCACACCGTCGACCTGACCATCGACGCCGATGGCTACGCCCAATCGGTCTCGGTCCTCGACGACTACGTCGACACCGGCAACATCAAGCTGCTCGGTCGTCCCGGGCAGACCGAGAAGCAGGTGCTCAACAAGACCTTCCAGGCCGTGGAGCGCACCAGCGTCCCGTTGCAGTACCCCGACGGGAAGAGCTACGACACGTTCAACCGCGTCTTCACCGTCGAGTACGTGCAGCGGCGCTTCTTCCTCAACGGGCAGACCCCGAGCGCCACCAACAAGGTGTTCCTGCTGGTCAACACCTTCTACTCCTACGCCGGCCAGAGCCAGAAGTACGTCGTGGCCGACGAGGTCACCTTCGTCGACGAGCGTGGCACGGTCTACCCGGCCCGCGACATGGATCCGGACGAGGCAGTCGCGCTGATCGGTTTCGAGATCCCGGCCGACGTGCTGTCCGGGACCCTCCGGGTCGGCGGTTCCAGCGAGAAGGTGGCCGCGAACGGCGTCAGCTACACCGCGACCCTGACCGGGTTCGAGCTCGACCTCGACCTGGCCTGAGGGCGACCCCGCCGCCCTCAGAGCATCAGCTGGAAGATCCCGACGTCGATCATCCGGTCCTGCTTGTCGCCGACCTCGCGCATCGTCCCGGCCAGGGTGAAGCCGGCCTGCTCGTGGAGCCGGACGCTGCCGTCGTTTGGCAGCGCGATCAGCGCGAGCGCGGTGTGGAAGCCGCGCGCGCGCAGCCGAGCGAGCAGGGCGTCGTACAGCAGGGTGCCGAAGCCCTCGCGGCGGGCATCGCGGTGCAGGTACACCGAGGTCTCCCGGGTCCGGTGGTACGCCGGCCGGTCCCGGAACGGCGAGGCGTAGGCGAAGCCGAGCACCTGGTCGCCGTCGGCGACCACCACGAACGGGTCGCCGGCCTCCAGCTTGTGCCGCCAGTGGTCGAGCGGTCGCTCCTCGGTCTCGAAGGTCGAGTAGGCGTGCAGCGACTCGTAGGTGTAGATCGCGGCCACCGGCGGCAGGTCGCGCTCGACGGCGTCGCGGATGATCACGGTCCGGGCCATGGGCGAATAATCGCACCGGCCGGGTGCCGACGTGCGGCAGACTGGCGCCGTGATCCCCGACCCGATCGACCCGGACACCAAGGACTGGACCTGGGTGCTCGAGCAACCCTGCCCGGAGTGCGGCTTCGACCCGGCCGCGGTCGCCGTCGAGGACCTGGCCGAGGAGATCCACACCAACACCCGCGGCTGGTACGGCGCGCTGGACGGCGGCGACGCCGTGCTCCGACCGGAGCCGCAGACCTGGTCGAAGCTGGAGTACGCCTGCCACGTCCGCGACGTGCACCGGATCTTCGCCGAGCGGGTCCGGCTGATGCTGGAGCAGGACGACCCGCAGTTCGCGAACTGGGACCAGGACGCGACCGCCGTCGAGGAGCGGTACGCCGAGCAGGACCCGGCGACCGTCTCCGTCGAGCTCGTCGAAGCGGCTGCCGAGGTCGCCGCCGTGTACGCCGGGGTGCTGCCGGAGCAGTGGGAGCGCAGCGGGCGGCGCAGCAACGGCTCGGTCTTCACCGTCGCGAGCATCGGCCGCTACCACCTGCACGACGTGGTCCACCACCTGCACGACATCACCTCGTGAGGCACACCGAGTTCTGGGACCGGCTGGACGCCGCGCTCGGGTCGGCGTACTCCCGGTCCTGGGCGTCGATGTACGTGATCGCGGACCTCGGGGGTCGCACGGCGCAGGAGGCGCTGGACGCCGGGGTGCCACCGAAAGAGGTCTGGCGCGCGGTGTGGACCGTGCTGGAGCTCCCGGCGAGGGAGCGCTGATGACGCCACCGGTCGACCTGGTCGCGGCCCAGCGGCGTACGGTCCTGACGCTGGTGGGAGCGCAGGCCTTCGGTGCTCTCGGCATCACCATCGGCATCGCGACCGCGTCCCTGCTGGCCCGCGACATCTCCGGGTCCGAGGAGTGGGCGGGCACCGCGCAGACCGCGCAGGTGCTCGGTGCCGCGGGGGCGTCCTGGTTGCTGGCCCGGCTGATGGCGGGCGACGGGCGGCGGGTCGGGCTCGTCGCCGGCTACCTGATCGGTTCCGCGGGCGCGGGCCTCGCCGTACTCGCGGGCGTGCTGGACTCGATGACGGTGCTGCTTCTCGGGGCGGTGCTGCTGGGCGCGACGAGCTCGGCGACCTACGCCTCCCGGTACGCCGCCACCGACCTCGCGCCGGAGGAGTCGCGCGGCCGGGCGCTCGCGATCGTGGTCTGGGCGACCACGATCGGCGCGGTCGCCGGCCCGAACCTCACCGGACCCTCGGCGGAGCTCGCTGCCTGGCTCGACATCCCGGAGCTCACCGGGCCGTTCGCGCTCGGTGCGGTCGGGATGCTGGTCGCGGCGCTGGTGATCTGGATCCGGATGCGTCCGGATCCGCTGCTGCTGGCCCGGGCGACGCACGCCGACGCCGTCGAGGACGGGACGGCCGCGCACGAGCCGGCGCGGCCGGTGCGCGAGGTGCTGCGGGAACGACCGGTCCTGGCCGCCGCGATCGTCGGCCTCGCGGCGGCGCACGCGGTGATGATCTCGGTGATGGTGATGACGCCGTTGCACATGGAGCACGGCGGTGCCGCGCTGAGGCTGATCGGCATCGTGATCAGCGTGCACGTGCTCGGCATGTTCGCCTTCGCGCCGCTGGTCGGGCTGGCAGTCGACCGCTGGGGAGCCGTCCGGGTGCTGGCGGCCGGCGGGATCGTCCTGCTCGTCTCGCTGCTGCTCTGCGGGCTGGCGCCCGAGGGGGGCTCGCTCCAGATCTTCGGCGGGCTCTTCCTGCTCGGGATCGGGTGGTCGATGGCGACCGTCGCGGCCGCCACCCTGGTGGCCCAGCACGCCCCGCTCGCCTCGGTGACCGAGATCCAGGGGACCGCGGACCTGGTGATGAGTCTCGCGGCGGCGGCCGGCAGTGCCGGTTCGGGCCTGATCGTGGCGGAGTTCGGGTACCCGGTGCTGGCCGCGTTCGCCTCGGTCTTCGCGGTGGTCGCCCTCGGGGCCGCTGGGTACGCGGGGCGTCGGTTGGTGGCCACGGGCTGAGGTTTGGTCCGTCAGGGTCGGGGAAGGACGTCCTCGCGGGGCGCCCTTCCTACCCCCATGACAAGGGCGCCCCGTTCGGCCTGCCCGGCCGGATGCGGTCACTTCACGACACGCCGACCGGGGCTCTGTGCGATTCGAACACCTGTTCGCTACGGTGTGTGCACAGGCGAGACGGAGCGGCGGTTCTCCACCGAGCAGCAGTGGTCGGGCGCGAGTGTCGGTAGCCCCACCTAGCGTCTGGCCCGACACGGAGCTGCGCGACATGGGCAGGACCTCGACGACAGGACGATGACATGGCTGGGAACAGCGAGAAGGACAAGGACAAGGCGCTCGACATGGCGCTCGCCACCATCGAGAAGCAGTACGGCAAGGGCTCGGTGATGCGCCTCGGCGACGACACCCGCGCCCCGCTCGAGGTGATCCCGACGGGCGCGATCTCCCTCGACATCGCCTTGGGTCTCGGTGGTCTCCCGCGCGGCCGTGTGGTCGAGATCTACGGTCCGGAGTCCTCGGGTAAGACGACGGTCGCGCTGCACGCGGTCGCCAACGCCCAGCGGGCCGGCGGCATCGTCGCCTTCATCGACGCGGAGCACGCGCTCGACCCCGACTACGCCAAGGCGCTCGGCGTCGACACCGATGCGTTGCTGGTCTCCCAGCCCGACAGCGGCGAGCAGGCGCTCGAGATCGCCGACATGCTGATCCGCTCCGGGGCCCTCGACCTGATCGTCATCGACTCGGTGGCGGCGCTGGTGCCGCGGGCTGAGATCGAGGGCGAGATGGGCGACAGCCACGTCGGTCTCCAGGCCCGGCTGATGAGTCAGGCGCTGCGGAAGATGACCGGCGCTCTGAACAACACCAACACGACGATGATCTTCATCAACCAGCTCCGCGAGAAGATCGGCGTGATGTTCGGTTCTCCCGAGACCACGACGGGTGGTCGGGCGCTGAAGTTCTACTCCTCGGTGCGTCTCGACGTACGTCGGATCGAGACCCTCAAGGACGGCACCGACATGGTCGGCAACCGGACCAGGGTCAAGGTCGTGAAGAACAAGGTCGCGCCCCCGTTCAAGCAGGCCGAGTTCGACATCATGTACGGCAAGGGGATCTCGCGCGAGGGCGGCCTGATCGATGTCGGTGTCGAGCAGGGCATCGTCCGGAAGGCCGGCGCTTGGTACACCTACGAGGGCGACCAGCTCGGTCAGGGCAAGGAGAACTCCCGGACCTTCCTCAAGGACAACCCGGATCTCGCCAACGAGATCGAGAAGCGGATCCTCGAGAAGCTCGGTATCGGTCCGACGCTCGACGCCCCGGCCGATCTCCCGGCCAAGGTGATCGACCCCGATGGCATCGATTTCTGATCCGCAGCAGGTAGCTGAGCTCTTCGGTGTCGCCCACGAGCCGTTGCTCGTGGGCGACACCGGTGAGACGGTGCGCGACATCCGGGCGGTTGAGGAGGGCGCGCAGCGCCCGTCTCGAAACCCCTCCCGTCGCCGTCGACGGGCCCCCGAACCACCGTCCGACCAGGATGTCGATCTCGGACCGGAGGCGGACCCTGAGTCGGTCGGCCGCAAGATCCTCCTCGACCAGCTCACCGGCCGCGCCCGGAGCCGGTCGGACCTGGCGAAGAAGCTGGCCGAGCGGAACGTCCCCGACGAGGTGGCTACTGCGCTGCTCGACCGGTTCGAGGAGGTCGGGCTCATCGACGACGCCGCCTTCGCCCGCGACTGGGTCGCCCAGCGTCAGGAAGGACGGGGGCTGGCCCGGCGAGCCCTGGCCCAGGAGCTCCGCCGCAAGGGCATCGACGACGAGATCGCCCGGGAGGCCCTGGAGACCGTCGAGGCCGACGACGAGGTCGAAGCTGCCCGGCTGCTGGTGCGCCGCAAGCTCCGCTCGTTGCGCGGGGTGGACCAGCAGGTCGCGATCAGGCGCTTGGTCGGCATGCTCGCCCGCAAGGGCTACGCCAGCGGGGTGGCGTTCCGGGTCGTCCGAGAAGAGCTCGACGCCGACCTGGTCGACCCCGAGCACTCCGGGCCGTAGGTCTCAGCCGCCGAGGGCGGCGAGCATCCGCTTGCCCACGTCGCTGAGCGTTCCGTGCGCATCGGCCACCCGGCACCACTCCCGCGTCATGGCAGCGAACTTCGCGGGGTTGTAGATGTCCTCCTCGCGGATGAGGTTGCCCTCGTCGTCGAAGGTGAGGATGGTGATGTTGGATTCTTCGTGGACCGAGCCGTCGCCGGGGTCGCGCATGATGTTGCGGACGTCGAGGATGACCCGGTTCGTGGGCGGGTCGAACACGTACCACTTCGGCGGGAAGCCGATCATCTCGTTGCCGGGGAACTCGTCGACCATCGTCTTGACGATCCAGGACCGGATCTCCTCGCGGCCGTTGAAGTCGCCGTACACGTGTTCGCAGTACGTCGCGTCCTCGGCGAAGATGTCGGCGAACGCGGACCAGTCGCCGGACTCGCAGATCTCTTCCACCTTGTCGAGGTAGCGCTGGAATCCAGACTGCAACGTGTTCTCGTTCTTGGTCATCGCGCCATCAAACCACCTCGGGCCCAGTTCGGGACAGAATGAGCAGGTGCAGTTCTCGTTGGCCCGGGCCGAGGTGCGTTCGGGCGAATCCTGGATCCAGGCGGCCGACCGGCGAGCCGCCGAACTCGGTCTGATCGGTCCGGTGCTGGCCGAGGACGTCTCCGGCGACCCGTTGCGGTTCCGGACCGATCCGGAGCACCGGTACTCCGTGCGTCCGATGACGCTGGGCGACCTCCCGGACGTGACCCGGTGGGTCAACGAACCGCACGTGGCCAAGTGGTGGGACGAGAACAGGACCTCCGAGCAGATCGCGGCCTACTACGGTCCGGCTCTGCGCGGTGAGGACCCGACCCGGCTCTGGATCTGGGAGGTCAACGGTCGCTCCGTCGGTTTCGTGCAGGACTACCGGATCAGCGACCACCCGGACTACCTGCTGCTCTGCGCGCGCCCGGACGCGGTCGGGTTCGACTACGTGATCGGGGAGAACGCGTTCGTCGGACGGGGGATCGGGACCGCGTTGCTCTGGGTCTTCCTGCGCGACATCGTCTGGCCGGCGTACCCCGGCGTGACGGAGTTCTTCGCCGCTCCCGACTACCGCAACGGTGCGTCGCTGCGGGTGCTGGAGAAGCTCGGACTCACCCGCGGGCTCTGGTTCGACGAACCGCAGTCCGACGGTCGGGTGGACACGGTGATCGGCTGCTCGCTCGATGTGGCGCAGGTCATGGGAATCAACGCTCCGGGGGTCTCGACGTCGTAGTTACTCGGGAGTAACGTCGAGCCATGCCCAACGTCGCTGACCTGTACAAGACCACCACCAGCCTGCCGATCGTCGGGCCGCTGGTCGGGGAACGCCTCTTCTCGATCGCCTTCGCCCAGAAGGCGCCGTACTTCGCGAGCATCCACCCGCGGTTCACCCGGGTCGAGGCGAACCACGCCGAGCTGGTGATCCCGAAGCGCCGCTCGGTGCAGAACCACATCGGCACCGTGCACGCGATCGCGCTCTGCAACGGTCTCGAAGCCGCGATGGGTGCGCTCGCCGAGTCGACCATCCCCAGCAACAAGCGGTGGATCCCCAAGGGAATGGACATCAGCTACACCGCCAAGGCGACCACCGACATCACCTGCATCGCTGAGACGGACCCGGAGCAGTGGACCAGCGACGACCCGGACCTGCACGTGCGGGTCAAGGGCGTCCGGACCGACGGCGTCGTGGTGATCGAAGGCGTCATCAAGCTCTGGGTGACCGAGAAGCCCGCGAAGTAGTCCGGACGGAGTCCGGGACTACTTCCGCGGGCTTCGACGTC
>JBFJNH010000088.1:0-12612 GCA_041618295.1 Marmoricola sp. | reverse complement strand
GTCGCCGAGCAGCCTGGCGCAACGGCACCGGGGGAGAGCCGTCCGGCCCGCCTGGTAGCCGCGGTGTCCAGCACCCTCGGTCTCGCGATCCTCGCCGTCCTGGCCCTCGCGTCGGTCGTGCTCGCCGGGTTCCTGGCGGTGAACCTGGACGACCGGTCCGGGGTCGCCCGCGCCGGGCAGACCGCCGCCTCGGTCGCCGAACGCGGCGTCGCAGCCGCGCTCGCCTACGACTACCGGGACCTGGACGCCAGCCGCGATGCCGCGGTGAAGTTCATGACCGAGGACTACCGGCAGGACTACCTCAAGGCGTTCACGCTCCTCCAGGGCACCGACGACAAGCCCGGGCCGGTCGTCTCGACCAAGACCGTGGTCCGGGCCGAGAACATCTCCTCGGCGGTGATGGAC
This sequence comes from Marmoricola sp., assembly GCA_041618295.1. Classification (GTDB taxonomy): domain Bacteria; phylum Actinomycetota; class Actinomycetes; order Propionibacteriales; family Nocardioidaceae; genus Marmoricola. The sequence goes on along the minus strand of JBFJNH010000088.1, from coordinate 12,207 downwards.
GCGGACAACGAGCTCGTCCGGGTGCTGGTCTTCGCCGACCAGCAGGCGACCAAGAACGGGCGCCTGCAACCCATCCTGGGCAACCGGATGGTGGTCACGATGGTGCTGGTCGACGGGACCTGGTTGGTCGACAAGATCGATCCGCTGGACGCCGGCTTCTAGCTCCGGGCACGCCGCCCGTCCGGTGCCGGGGCGCCGGGTGCACGCCACGGTCCCGGACCAGGTGGAGGTCCCGATTCCGGGCGTTGCGCTTGACCTGGACGGAGTAGCGGTTCATGCTGACTGCGAGCGACAGCCTGCCGTGGGTAGTACCGGAATTTGGTTGTTGTGTTCTTGCCTGCCCTTCGGGTATCGTTCCTCTTTGCGTCTGCCCTCAAATGCGCTCCCTCCTGTCCGGTGGTGGGTTCGTGGTGGGTTGACGCCGCCACACATGTGCCTCGGAAGGACCACTCTTGGCCGCCCCGCGCAGCTCCAGCAAGAACCGTTCCAACTCTCCGGCCCCTCGCCGAATCTCCTTCGCCAAGATCTCCGAACCTCTTGAGGTTCCGCAGCTTCTTGCCCTCCAGACCGACAGCTTCGACTGGCTGATCGGTGATGAGAAGTGGCAGGCCCGCGTCGCCGAGGCGAACGCGAACGGCGAAGAGCTCTCGACGAAGTCGGGACTCCACGAGATCTTCGAGGAGATCTCCCCGATCGAGGACTTCTCCGAGACGATGTCGCTCTCGTTCGAGAACCCGGTCTTCCTCGACCCGAAGTACACCGAGGAGGAGTGCAAGGACAAGGACTTCACCTACTCCCGGCCGCTCTACGTCTCGGCCGAGTTCACCAACGGTGAGACCGGTGAGATCAAGGGCCAGACGGTCTTCATGGGCGACTTCCCGATGATGACCCGCAAGGGCACCTTCATCATCAACGGCACCGAGCGCGTCGTGGTCAGCCAGCTCGTCCGGTCGCCCGGCGTCTACTTCGAGCGCACCGCGGACAAGACCTCCGACAAGGACATCTTCACCGCCAAGGTGATCCCGTCCCGCGGCGCCTGGCTCGAGTTCGAGATCGACAAGCGCGACATGGTCGGTGTCCGCCTCGACCGCAAGCGCAAGCAGAACGTCACCGTCCTGCTCAAGGCGCTCGGGTGGACCACCGAGCAGATCGTCGCCGAGTTCGGTCAGTACGAGTCGATCATGCTCACCCTGGAGAAGGACCACACCACCACCCAGGACGAGGCGCTGCTCGACATCTACCGCAAGCTGCGTCCGGGCGAACCGCCCACCCGCGAGGCGGCGCAGACGCTGCTGCAGAACTACTACTTCAACCCGAAGCGCTACGACCTGGCCAAGGTCGGTCGCTACAAGATCAACAAGAAGCTCGGCACCCACGAGGCCTTCGACCAGCAGACGCTGACCATCGACGACATCGTGGCGACGATCCGCTACATCGTCGAGCTGCACGCCGGCAAGGAGATCCTGGTCGACGCCGCCGGCAAGGAGGTCAAGGACAACCACGGCGAGCCGATCGTGGTCCGACCCGACGACATCGACCACTTCGGCAACCGCCGGATGCGGACGGTCGGCGAGCTGATCCAGAACCAGCTCCGCACCGGCCTGGCCCGGATGGAGCGGGTGGTCCGCGAGCGGATGACCACGCAGGACGTCGAGGCCATCACGCCGCAGTCGCTGATCAACATCCGCCCGGTGGTGGCGGCGCTGAAGGAGTTCTTCGGGACCTCCCAGCTCTCGCAGTTCATGGACCAGACCAACCCGATCGCCGGTCTGACCCACAAGCGCCGTCTCTCCGCGCTCGGCCCGGGTGGTATCTCCCGCGACCGCGCCCAGATGGACGTCCGCGACGTGCACTCCTCGCACTACGGCCGGATGTGCCCGATCGAGACCCCGGAAGGCCCGAACATCGGTCTGATCGGCTCGCTCGCGTCGTACGGCCGGATCAACCCGTTCGGTTTCGTCGAGACGCCGTACCGGGTCGTGAAGAAGGGTCGCGTCACCGACGAGATCGCCTACCTGACCGCCGACGAGGAAGACTCGAAGGTCATCGCGCAGGCGAACGCCGAGCTCGACGACAAGGGCAACTTCGTCCAGGACAACGTCCTGGTCCGCACGCGCGGCGGCGAGACCGTCGACATTCCGCGTGACGAGGTCGACTTCATGGACGTGTCGCCGCGGCAGATGGTCTCCATCGCCACCGCGCTGATCCCGTTCCTCGAGCACGACGACGCCAACCGGGCGCTCATGGGCGCCAACATGCAGCGTCAGGCCGTTCCGCTCATCAAGAGCGACGCCCCGCTCGTCGGCACCGGCATGGAGTTCCGTGCCGCGGTCGACGCCGGCGACGTGGTCACCTCCGACGTGGCCGGTGTGGTCAAGGAGGTCTCGGCCGACGAGATCGTGATCATGAGCGACGAGGGCGGGAACAAGTCCGTCCGACTCGCCAAGTTCACCCGTTCCAACCAGGGCACCTGCATCAACCAGCGCCCGCTGGTCGCCGAGGGCGACCGGGTCGAGATCGGGTCGCCGCTGGCCGACGGCCCGTGCACCGACGAGGGCGAGATGGCGCTCGGCACGAACCTGCTGGTCGCGTTCATGCCGTGGCAGGGTCACAACTACGAGGACGCGATCATCCTCTCCCAGCGCCTGGTGCAGGAGGACGTCCTCACCTCGATCCACATCGAGGAGCACGAGGTCGACGCCCGCGACACCAAGCTGGGCCCGGAGGAGATCACCCGCGACATCCCGAACGTCGGCGACGAGTTGCTCGCCGACCTGGACGAGCGCGGCATCATCCGCGTCGGCGCCGAGGTCACCACCGGTGACATCCTCGTCGGCAAGGTGACGCCGAAGGGTGAGACCGAGCTGACCCCCGAGGAGCGGCTGCTCCGCGCGATCTTCGGCGAGAAGGCGCGCGAGGTGCGCGACACCTCGATGAAGGTCCCGCACGGTGAGTCCGGCACGGTGATCGGCGTCCGCGAGTTCTCGCGCGAGGACGGCGACGAGCTGCCCCCGGGCGTCAACCAGCTGGTCCGCGTGTACGTCGCCCAGAAGCGCAAGATCTCGGTCGGCGACAAGCTCGCGGGACGTCACGGCAACAAGGGCGTCATCTCCAAGATCCTGCCGATCGAGGACATGCCGTTCCTGGAGGATGGCACCCCGGTCGACGTCGTGCTCAACCCGCTCGGTGTCCCGGGCCGGATGAACATCGGCCAGATCCTGGAGATCCACCTCGGCTGGCTGGCCAAGACCGGCTGGCAGGTCGAGGGCGACGACGAGGACTGGAAGAAGCGCCTGATCAAGATCCACGCGGAGTCGGCCGAGCCGAACACCAACGTCGCCACCCCGGTGTTCGACGGTGCCCGCGAGGACGAGATCGTCGGTCTGCTCGGTTCGACCCTGCCCACCCGGGACGGCGTGCGCCTGGTCGGCGGCAACGGCAAGGCCCGGCTCTTCGACGGTCGCTCCGGCGAGCCGTTCCCGGACCCGGTCTCGGTCGGCTACATGTACATCCTCAAGCTCCACCACCTGGTCGACGACAAGATCCACGCGCGCTCGACCGGCCCGTACTCGATGATCACCCAGCAGCCGCTCGGCGGTAAGGCCCAGTTCGGTGGCCAGCGCTTCGGTGAGATGGAGGTCTGGGCCATGGAGGCGTACGGCGCCGCCTACGCGCTCCAGGAGCTGCTGACGATCAAGTCCGACGACGTGCCCGGCCGCGTCAAGGTCTACGAGGCAATCGTGAAGGGTGAGAACATCCCCGACTCCGGTATCCCCGAGTCGTTCAAGGTTCTCATCAAGGAGATGCAGTCGCTCTGCCTCAACGTCGAGGTGCTGTCCCAGGACGGCTCCGCGATCGAGATGCGCGACGCGGAGGAAGACGTCTTCCGCGCCGCCGAGGAGCTCGGCATCGACCTGTCCCGCCGCGAGCCGAGCTCGGTCGAAGAAGTCTGAGGCGTCGCCCGCGCCGGTCGTTCCGGCGCGGGCCACCCCAGTCACTCGTCAACAATTTTCAGTAACTAACGAAGGACGACAGCCACCGTGCTCGACGTGAATTTCTTCGACCAGCTCCAGATCGGCCTGGCCACCGCGGACGACATCCGCACGTGGAGCCACGGCGAGGTCAAGAAGCCGGAAACCATCAACTACCGCACGCTCAAGCCCGAGCGCGACGGACTCTTCTGCGAGAAGATCTTCGGTCCCACCCGGGACTGGGAGTGCTACTGCGGCAAGTACAAGCGGGTGCGCTTCAAGGGCATCATCTGCGAGCGCTGCGGCGTCGAGGTGACCCGTTCGAAGGTCCGCCGTGAGCGGATGGGCCACATCGAGCTCGCCGCCCCGGTCACCCACATCTGGTACTTCAAGGGTGTCCCGAGCCGGCTCGGTTACCTGCTCGACCTCGCCCCGAAGGACCTCGAGAAGGTCATCTACTTCGCGGCGTACATGATCACCAAGGTCGACGAGGACGCCCGTCACCGCGACCTCGCCGAGCTCGAGGGCAAGATCGGTCTGCAGCGCAAGAGCATCGAGAACCGCCGCGACGTCACGCTCGACGAGCGCGCCAAGAAGCTCGAGGCCGACCTCGCCGTGCTCGAGGCCGAGGGCGCCAAGGCCGACGCCCGGCGCAAGGTCAAGGACGGCGCCGAGCGCGAGATGAAGCAGGTCCGCGACCGGGCCCAGCGCGAGCTGGACCGTCTCGAGGAGGTCTGGAACACCTTCAAGACCCTCAAGGTCCAGGACCTGATGGGCGACGAGCTGCTCTACCGCGAGATGAAGAACTGGTTCGGGAAGTACTTCGAGGGCTACATGGGCGCGACCGCGATCCAGAAGCGTCTCGAGACCTTCTCGATCTCCGACGAGGTCGAGTCGCTGCGCGAGACCATCGCGACCGGCAAGGGTCAGCGCAAGGTCCGTGCGCTCAAGCGCCTCAAGGTCGTCGACGCCTTCCGCAAGACCGGCAACAGCCCGATGGGCATGGTCCTGGACGCCGTCCCGGTCATCCCGCCGGACCTGCGTCCCATGGTCCAGCTCGACGGTGGCCGCTTCGCGACCTCCGACCTGAACGACCTCTACCGCCGGGTGATCAACCGCAACAACCGGCTCAAGCGGCTGCTCGACCTGGGCGCGCCGGAGATCATCGTCAACAACGAGAAGCGGATGCTCCAGGAGGCCGTCGACTCGCTGTTCGACAACGGCCGTCGTGGTCGCCCCGTCACCGGCCCGGGCAACCGGCCGCTGAAGTCGCTCTCGGACATGCTCAAGGGCAAGCAGGGTCACTTCCGTCAGAACCTGCTCGGCAAGCGCGTCGACTACTCGGGTCGTTCCGTCATCGTCGTCGGTCCGCAGCTCAAGCTGCACCAGTGCGGTCTGCCGAAGTACATGGCGATCGAGCTGTTCAAGCCGTTCGTGATGAAGCGCTTGGTCGACCTGTCGCACGCGCAGAACATCAAGTCCGCGAAGCGGATGGTCGAGCGCGCGGTCCGTCCCGAGGTCTGGGACGTCCTCGAGGAGGTCATCGCCGAGCACCCGGTGCTGCTGAACCGGGCGCCGACGCTGCACCGTCTGGGCATCCAGGCCTTCGAGCCCCAGCTGATCGAGGGCAAGGCAATCCAGATCCACCCGCTCGTCTGCTCGGCCTTCAACGCCGACTTCGACGGTGACCAGATGGCCGTCCACCTGCCGCTCTCCGCGGAGGCGCAGGCCGAGGCCCGGATCCTGATGCTGTCGACGAACAACATCCTGAAGCCGTCGGACGGTCGCCCCGTGACGATGCCGACCCAGGACATGATCATCGGCATCTACTTCCTCACCCTGGGCCGCGACGGCCAGCCGGGCGAGGGACGCGCCTTCGCCTCCACCGGCGAGGCGATCATGGCCTTCGACAAGGGTGAGATCTCGCTCCAGTCGAAGATCAAGATCCGGCTCAGCGGCGTGATCGTGCCCCCGGCCGACGCCGTGATCCCCGAGGGCTGGGCCGAGGGTGACCCGATCATCCTCGAGACCACCCTCGGTCGGGCGCTCTTCAACGAGGCGCTCCCGGGCAACTACGAGTACGTCGAGTACCAGGTCGGCAAGAACGAGCTGGGCAAGATCGTCAACGACCTGGCCGAGCGTTACACCAAGGTCGAGGTCGCCAACTCGCTGGACGCCCTCAAGGACACCGGCTTCACCTGGGCGACCCGCTCCGGTGTCACGGTCTCCATCGAGGACGTCGTCTCGCCCAAGGACAAGCTGCAGATCCTCGAGAAGTACGAGGAGAGCGCGGCCAAGGTCCAGAAGCAGTTCGAGCGGGGTCTGATCACCGACGACGAGCGCCGTCAGGAGCTCATCGAGATCTGGACCGACGCGTCCAACGTGGTCGCCAAGGCGATGCAGAAGAACTTCGACCAGGACAACCCGATCTTCATGATGGTGAACTCGGGTGCCCGTGGTAACTGGATGCAGGTCCGTCAGATCGCGGCGATGCGTGGTCTGGTGGCCAACCCGAAGGGTGACATCATCCCGCGACCGATCAAGTCGAACTTCCGTGAGGGCCTCTCGGTCCTGGAGTACTTCATCTCCACCCACGGTGCTCGCAAGGGTCTGGCCGACACCGCGCTGCGTACGGCGGACTCGGGCTACCTGACCCGTCGTCTGGTCGACGTCTCGCAGGACGTCATCATCCGTGAGGACGACTGCGGGACCGAGCGCGGTATGCCGAAGGTCATCGGCGTCCGGGGCGAGGACGGCGTGGTCCGCAAGGACCTCAACGCCGAGACCTCGGCGTACGCCCGGAACGCAGCCGTCGACGTGCTGCACCCGGAGACCAACGCCGTCCTGGTCGGCGCAGGCGAGGACCTCGGCGACGTGCAGATCGAGGCCCTGGTCGAGGCCGGGATCGAGACCGTCAAGGTGCGCTCGGTCCTGACCTGCGACGCCAAGACCGGCACCTGCGCCAAGTGCTACGGCCGTTCGCTGGCCACCGGCAAGCTGGTCGACATCGGTGAGGCGGTCGGCATCATCGCCGCGCAGTCCATCGGTGAGCCCGGCACGCAGCTGACCATGCGTACCTTCCACACCGGTGGTGTGGCCTCCGCGGACGACATCACGCAGGGTCTGCCCCGCGTGGTCGAGCTCTTCGAGGCCCGCCAGCCCAAGGGTCGCGCCCCGATCTCCGAGGCCTCCGGCCGGCTGGAGATCGAGGACACCGACAAGGCCCGCAAGCTGATCGTCACCCCTGACGACGGCTCGGACCCGGTGGAGTACCCGGTCAGCAAGCGCTCCCGCCTCCAGGTCGCCGACGGCGACCACGTGGAGGTCGGCCAGCAGCTGATCCAGGGCACCCCGGACCCGAAGGAGGTCCTCCGGATCCTCGGTGTCCGCAAGGCCCAGGAGCACCTGGTGGCCGAGGTCCAGCAGGTGTACCGCAGCCAGGGTGTGTCGATCCACGACAAGCACATCGAGATCATCGTCCGGCAGATGCTGCGCCGGGTGACCGTGATCGAGTCCGGCGACACCAAGCTGCTCCCCTCCGACCTGGTCGACCGGGTCCGGTACGAGGAGGAGAACCGTCGCGTGGTCACCGAGGGCGGCAAGCCGGCCTCGGGTCGTGCGGAGCTGATGGGTATCACCAAGGCCTCGCTGGCGACCGAGTCGTGGCTCTCGGCGGCCTCCTTCCAGGAGACCACCCGGGTGCTCACCGACGCGGCGATCAACGGCAAGTCCGACTCGCTCCGCGGCCTGAAGGAGAACGTGATCATCGGAAAGCTGATCCCGGCGGGTACCGGCCTCGAGCGGTACCGCAACATCCGGGTGGAGCCGACCGAGGAGGCCCGCGCCGCGGCGTACTCCGTCACCGGCTACGACTCCTACGGCAGCTACGACTTCGGTACCCCGGGGAACCAGACGGTCGCGCTCGACGACTTCGACTTCGGTTCCTACCAGAGCTGAGCGGTCTGAGGACGGCCCTCGTGCTTCGGCACGGGGGCCGTCCGCCTTTCCTGGGAAGCCTCCGGCAGGCATGATCAGGGGCATGACGTCCGAGGACTGGCGCCACGAGCTCCGCGAGCTGGTCGGGCGCGGGGTGGCGGCCAGGGGGGTCGGCGAGGTGATCGAGTTCCTCACCGCCGAGCTGGTCACCCTGGGGGAGTCCGGGGCCGGCACGCCGGTGCTGCACCCGTCCGCACCGGTGCTCGGGGTCGATGCCTGCGTCGCGGGCTGGGTCGGGGTGCTGCTGAGTCCCGACGGCCGGGTCACCGTGCACGTCAGCGCGGCGATCAACACCCTGGTGCAGCACGTCCGGGAGAGTGCGGACCCTGCGGTCGTGGCGATCGACATCCCGATCGGGCTCCCGGACGACGGTGGTCGCCAGGCCGACGTCCTCGCCCGGAAGGCGCTCCCAGGGAAGGGGTCGTCGGTGTTCTCCACCCTCACCCGGGCGGCGTACCAGGCCGACACCTACGCCGGTGGCCGGGAGGCGAATCTGGAGGCCACCGACGGTGCCACCAGCGCCAGCGCCCAGGCGTGGGCGCTCGGACCGAAGATCCTCCAGGTGGACGCCTGGGTCCGTTCCGGCCCCGGGCCTGCGGTCATCGAGGTGCATCCGGAGCTCTGCTTCGCCCGCATCGTCGGAGAACCGTTGCTGGTGTCGAAGAAGACCCCCGAAGGGGTCGCGGTGCGCCGGGACGCGCTGGCCCGGGCCGGAATCGCTGCCCCGGCCTGGTTCAGCGGGTCCGGCTTCGCCGAGGACGACCTCCTCGACGCCTGCGCGGCAGCGTGGACGGCCGCCCGGCACGCGGACGGGCGGACGGAGGCGTTCCCGGACCCGCCGGAGGTCTTCAGCGACGGGATTCCGGCGGCCATCCGGGTCTAGGTCACCGGCCCGCGTTGGGCCTGGCTGGGGTCCCCTGGGAGAATGTCGCGGTGATCTCTCCCGTCCCCTCCCGCACCGACGTGCTCGTCGTCGGCGCCGGCCCCGCCGGATCGTCCGCAGCCGCCTGGGCCGCGCGGGCGGGACGCGACGTGGTGCTCGTCGACGCTGCCGTCTTCCCGCGTGACAAGACCTGCGGCGACGGGCTCACTCCGCGCGCGATCAGCGAGCTCGCCCGGTTGGGGCTGGAGGACTGGATCCGCGCCCACACCGTCAACCACGGTCTCCGCGCCCACGGGTTCGGCCAGACGCTGCTGCTCCCGTGGCCCGGCCCCGGCAAGAACGGCACCGGGCTGCCGGCGTACGGGTCCGCGGTCGCGCGGACCGAGCTCGACGACCACTTGCGGACCACGGCCATCAAGTCCGGTGCGACCGCGATCGACGGCGCCCGCGCGGTCGACGTCCGCAAGGACGGTGCCCGGGTTGCTGCGGTCGTCTTCGAGCGGACAGGTCCGGCGGGACCTGAACGGTTCGAGATCGCCTGCACCTGGTTGGTGGTCGCCGACGGGGTCCGCTCGGGTCTGGGCAAGGTGCTCGGGCGGGAGTGGCACCGCGACACCGTGTACGGCGTGGCCGGCCGCTCCTACATCGACTCCGGCATGTCCGAGGACCCGTGGATCAGCTCGCACCTGGAGCTGCGCGGTCAGAAGAACGAGATCCTCTCCGGCTACGGCTGGATCTTCCCGCTCGGCGACGGCTCGGTGAACCTGGGTGTCGGCACCCTGGCCACCGCGAAACGTCCGGCGGAGGTCGCGTTGCGACCGCTGATGAAGCACTACGCCGAGCTGCGTCGCGAGGACTTCCAGCTCACCGGGGAGATCCGGATGCCCACCTCGGCGCTGCTGCCGATGGGTGGTGCGGTCTCGAACGTCGCCGGTCCCAACTGGGCACTGATCGGTGATGCCGCCGCCTGCGTGAACCCGTTGAACGGCGAGGGGATCGACTACGGCCTGGAGACCGGGCGGCTGATCGTCGAGGTCCTCGCCGGGTCGCCGCAGCCGGACCTCGCCGCCGTCTGGCCGACGCTGCTGCGCGAGCACTACGGCGAGGCGTTCTCGATCGCCCGGCGGCTGGCCGGCATCGTGACCGTCCCGAACGCGCTGCGGGCGCTCGGCCCGGTCGGGATGCGTTCGGACTGGATGATGACGCTCGCGCTGCGCTGGATGGGCAACCTGGTCACCGACGAGGACCGGGACACCTCGGCTCGGGTCTGGCGCTGGGCCGGGCGTCGCTCGGTGAGCATGGACCACCGCCCACCTTTCTCCTGACCCATCCGTCGCGCGGGTCCGGGACGAATCACCGCTGATCGAGGCAGAATCGCCGGGTCAGGACGAGGAGGCGCGCATGGACCTCGTCTACCGCTGCGTCAACGGCCTGGGCCGCCTGGCGCTGCTGGTCCTCGGCGCCCGGGTCCGGGTTCGTGGGGCCGAGCACGTGCCGCGGACCGGTGCGGTGATCCTGGCCTCGACGCACGCGTCGTACCTGGACTTCGTGATCCTGGAAAAGGCAGCCGTGACGCGGGGTCGCTACCTCCGGTTCCTGGCCCGGTACGACGTCTGGCTGCGCGGGCCGGTGGCGTGGGCGATGAACCGGATGCGGCACGTCCCGGTCGACCGGTCGGTCCCGGTCGCCGCCTACCTGCAGTCGCGCCGGCTGCTCCGGTCCGGCGAGGCCCTCGGCGTCTTCCCCGAGGCCGGGATCAGCTACTCCTACACGGTGCGGTCGCTGATGCCGGGCGTCGTCGCGCTGGCGCGTGACACCGGGGCGCCGGTGGTGCCGGTGGCGATGTGGGGGGCGCAGCGGATCGCCACCGTCGGGATCCCCGAGCCGAAGCCGGACCTGACCCGCGGACGCCGCGTCGACGTGCTCTTCGGGGAGCCGTTCGTCGTCGGGCCGGATGCCGACCTGACCCGGGAGACCCAGGCGCTGGGGGAGCGCCTGACCGCCCTGCTCGAGGGGCTCCAGCAGCGTCCCGAGCACCGGCCGACGCCCGGGGAACCGGCCCGCTGGTACCCGGCTCACCTGGGTGGGGACGCTCCCACCCGGGCCGCAGCGGTTGCCCACGAGGTGCTGCCGCGCAACGCGGTCAGCCCGACCTGGGGGCCCGACGTCGGGACAGGGCCCCCACCGGGTCGGTGAGCGGTCCGAGCACCCGGACCAGCGGCGGTGCGGCGAGGGCCAGGCCGACCGCGACCGCCACGGCGGTTGTGCTCAGCAGTGCCGTCGAGGTCCGCGCCCAGGCGAGCTCGGGGAACCCCGAGTAGGTCATCGCCAGCACGGCGAAGTCGTGGAAGAGGTAGACGACCATCGTCGCGGCTCCGAGCGTGGTCAGCCAGCTCCGTCGCCGCGGGACGAGGGCGAGGAACGCTGCCGCGCCCACCAGCCCCAGGGCCAGCACCGCCAACCGGGTCAGCGCCCCGTCGACGGGGCCGTAGTCGAACGCGGCGTACGGGGTGTCGTGGTGGAACCAGGACGTCTGCACGAACCGGTCGGTGTACTGCGCCAGCACCAGGTACGACGCCAGCACCGCGAGCGCGCGCGGCACGGTGACGACCCGTCGCAGCACCGCCAGGTCGGCGGCCCGGAGGTGCAGCCCGATGACGAAGAAGGGCAGGAAGCCGAGCGTCCGGTTGACGGCGAAGGCCTCGAAGGCGCCGAGGCCGACCAGCAGGCTCAGGGCCACTGCGACGCCGATGGCCGGTTCCCGGGGGACCCGGAGGAACACCGGGGTGAGGAGCCGCCAGAGCACGAGCGCGACCAGGAACCACATCGGCGAGTGCGGTACGAGGAGGAAGTCGTTCACCTCGGCGCCGCCGAAGCGCACGTGCACGAACGTGAGCGCGGACTCGAAGACGACGTACGGGACCAGGAGCGTCGTGACCAGGGCACGCAGCCGCGCCGGCTCCCAGGTCGCCGACCGGGACAGGTAGCCGGTGACCAGGACGAAGGCCGGCATGTGCCAGGCGTAGAGGAAGTCGTAGGCCCACAGCACCGCCCTGGTCTCGGGCAGCTGGGACCAGGTGTGGCCGACCGTGACCAGCACGATCAGCAGCATCTTGGCGTTGTCGAGGAACGGGTCGCGGGCCGGCCGCTCGGCGGAGTCCGTTTGCGCCGGTGCCGCCGGGCGCTCGCGGACAGCAGGCCGGGACGTCATGCCTGGCGGTTACCCCGGTTGCCCCGTTCGGATGCGTGCACGTGAGGGAGGTCGCACTCGGGGCGGCGGACAGCCGCGGTTGTGCGTGGTCCGGGCGAGGACCTGCGCCCGTCCCGTTGCGTACAGTCGTGGTGTGCACGACGTCC
>JBFJNH010000087.1:0-12969 GCA_041618295.1 Marmoricola sp. | reverse complement strand
GGCGCTGGACGCCTCCGAGGACTGATCCAGCGTCACGCGTGAAGCCCCCGACCGCTGCCGGCCGGGGGCTTCTGCGTTCCTGTGGATCGTCGGTTGCGCTACCCGTTGAGGCCGCTGATGCTCGTCCGATGACGACTGCATCCCAGATTGGTACCGTTGCTCCGGTGAGCACCCAGATCGCCGTCCGCCTGCCTGACCGCCTCGTCGAGTTCCTCGACGGGATGGTCGAGCGCGGGGAGGCCGCCTCGCGCGCCGAGATCGTGAAGAAGGCACTGATGAAGTACGAGCGGCAGGTGCTGGCCGAGCGCGACGCGGCGATCTACCGGGAAACGGGTGACCGTGATCCTGAACTCGATGCCTGGGTGAACCACCGCTGGGACCTGCCGGCGCTCGACTGATGCGGCCCATTCGTCTCGTCACGGTAGACAAGGCGCGTCCTGCGGTCATCCTCACGCGGGGCAATGCAGTGGGTGCGCGGGTGAAAGTGACCGTAGCGCCGATTACCTCGACCGTGCAGGGCCTCGAGACTGAGGTCCCGGTCGGGACGCGCAACGGACTCGAGTCGTCGTGCGTCGTCTCGTGCGACAACGTGACCACGGTGCCGGTGGCTGACCTCGGCCGCGTGGTGGGCTACCTCTACGCCGACCAGGAGGCTGACCTGGCTCGAGCATTGGCGGCCGCCTTCGACCTGTCTGTCGAGGACCTCGGGTAGTCCTCGCGCAGAATCCTCAGGCTCCCCCCGACCCAGCCGATGAGAGGCGCATGGTCAACCTGCACACCATCCGCCGCGTCTTGGCCCTCGACCTCGGCCTCGACGCCGAGGCCATCGACCGCTGCCTTGGCTGTGCCGCCGTGGTCGACCCGGCGGCGCCGGAGACGACGGAGATCCCGCTCGCGGACGCGCTCCGGATCGTGGCGCTCGCCGAGTACCTCGAGGCCCCGGTCGCCGGCTGAGTCGTCGGTCGGTTCAGCGGGGCAGCAGCCGGGAGGCGAGCAGCGCGGCCTGGGTACGCCGCTGGACGCCCAGGGTGGCCAGGATCCGGGTGACGTGGTTCTTGACCGTCTTCTCGGCCAGGTAGAGCCGCAACCCGATCTCGCGGTTGGTGCAGCCCTCGGCGAGGAGCTCCAGGATTCGGAGCTGCTGGTCGGTGAGTCCCGCGAGCTCCTCCGGGCCCTGAGTGGACTGCTCGATCCAGTGGATGACCCGGCGGGCCATGGCGGGGTCGATCAGCGACTGGCCGCTCCCCACGGTGCGGACCGCGCTGAGCAACGAGTCGCCCTGGACCTCCTTGAGGACGTACCCGGCGGCGCCGGCCCGGATCGCCGAGACGATCGCCTCCTCGTCGTCGTAGCTGGTCAGGATGAGGGACCGGACGCTCGGAGCGGAGGCACGGAGCTCGGCGCAGAGGTCGATGCCCGACCCGTCGGGGAGGCGCGCATCGAGGACGGCGACGTCGGGGAGCAGCTCCGGGATCATCCGACCCGCGTCGGCGACGCAGTTGGCCTCGCCGACGACGTCGACGTCGCCCTCGGACTCCAGCAACGCGCTGACGCCGCGTCGGACGATGTCGTGATCGTCGAGGAGGAACACCCGCAGGTTCGCACTCATCCTGCAGTTTTACCGTCTTCTGCCACCGGAGGCACCCACGATCTTGGCAATCCAGGGTGAAACCGGTCAAACGGTATAGACCGGTTTGGGGCAAAAAGCCTGAAAAAGGGCGTAACCGACCTTCTGCGCGTGCGTTGTACAGGGCAGAAGCGCATCATGGGTATCTGGGAGGGCATCATGGAGCTGATCGAGATCGAGTTGTCGGAGTTCACCCGACGGAGCCGGTCGCTGGCTGTCCAGCACGGCGAGACCGGGCTGACCCGCGGCCTGGAGTACGGCGAGCGCGTCCTGATCCGGTCGGCCGGGGTCTACCGCACGGCGGTCGTCGCCGACATCGAGTTCACCGCCGAGGAGACCCACTACCGACTGGTGCTCGGCGGCCGGGTTCCCACGGACCTGGCCGAGGCCCGCCTCCTCGGAGAGATCAACCTCGACGCCGGTGCTTCCCGGGCGCGGGTCTCCGTCAACGACGTCGCCGACATGCTGGCCCGCTCCGGAGCCGCCCACCGCATCCCGATGCAGCGGCAGGTTGCGCAGCGACTGCTCGACCGGTGACACAATGGTCGCGTGAGCGACCTCATCGACACCACCGAGATGTACCTGCGCACGATCTTCGAACTCGTCGAGGAGGACATCGTTCCCCTGCGTGCTCGGATCGCTGAGCGGCTGCACCAGAGCGGTCCGACGGTTTCCCAGACGGTCGCGCGGATGGAGCGCGACGGTCTGCTCACCGTCGAAGGCGACCGGCACCTCGAGCTCACCGAAGCCGGGTTGCGAGCCGCCACCCGGGTGATGCGCAAGCACCGCCTCGCCGAGCGGCTCCTCGTCGACGTGATCGGCCTGGACTGGGAGCTCGTCCACGCCGAGGCGTGCCGCTGGGAGCACGTGATCAGCGAGAGCGTCGAACGCCGCCTGCTGGAGCTTCTCGACCACCCCACCGAGTCGCCGTACGGGAACCCGATCCCGGGGCTGGCCGAGCTCGGTCAGGACGCGGCCGAGGAGTTCCTGGCGGGTGTCAGCCCGCTCAGCGAGGTCGCCGGTGCGGAGTCCGCACGGGTCCAGGTGCGGCGGATCTCGGAGGAGATGCAGAAGGACGAGGACCTGATGTCGGTCCTGCGCCGGATCGGTGCTCAGCCCGGTGAGTCGGTGGCCGTTGTCGCCACCGAGGGGGGCGTGCTGATCGGCAGCGGCGGGGAGACCGCGGAGATCGTCGACGAAGCGGCCCAGCACATCTTCGTGACCCTCGGTTAGCCGTACCTGACCTGAGCCCGGGCGCGGGCCTTCGCCGCCTCGACCTCGCGGTCCTTGGGCGGCGCTGAGGTGGTCAGGTGCTCGAGCAGGTGCCGGGTCGCCGCGGCGACCTCGAGGACGGCCTCGTCGAACGCGGCCTGGTTGGCGGCCGACGGCTTCGTCGAACCGCTGATCTTCCGGACGTACTGCAGCGCCGCGGCGTGCACCTCGTCGTGGGTGGCCGGTGGCTCGAAGTTGTGGAGGGTTCGGATGTTGCGGCACATGCCCTCACCGTACGACGCCGGAGCCGGGTCTTCGAGGTGTCCGTTCAGTCGAGCGTGATCAGCCGGACCCGGTCGAGGTCGAGGACCGCGATCCGACCGTCGGGCAGCTCCAGCGTCCGGGACTGCCAGTCCCGGTTGAGCGCGGTCACGGTGCGGGCCCGGAGCTGGCCGCTGGTGCTGACCTCCAACGCCTTCAGGACCGGGTTGCCCGTCCGCCAGTCGGCGAGCGGGGTGACGCCCGTGCGTGCCTCCGCCAACCAGGTGAAGCCGCGCGGGTCGTCGACCGCGGTCAAGGCGGTGTCGGGGCCGAAGCCGGTCTTGGAGACCCGGACCGGGTTGCGGAGGTCGCTGATGTCGAAGACCGCCGCCTGGGCGCCGAGGCTCCGGCCGGTGGAGGTCGCGTCGATGCCGAGCCCGAGCAGCAGGTGGTCGCCGACCGGGTGCAGGTAGCCGGAGAACCCGGGGATCTTCAACGCCCCGAGCTCCTTCGGGTCGTCCTGGTCGGTCAGGTCGATGGTGTACAGCGGGTCGATCTGGCGGAAGGTCACCACGATCGCGAGATCGTCGAACCAGCGGACCGACTGGATGTTCTCGTTCTTGCCGAGGTCGGTGACGCTGCCGGTCGGCACCAGCGCCCGGTTGCGCTCGGCGAGGATCGTGATGCCGTTGTTGGTCCGACCCCTCCGGTCCGTCGTGGTCCAGGCGACCCGCAGCCGTCCGTCGTGCTCGTCGAGCGACCAGCGGTCGCGGAGGCTGCCGTCCACGTGCCCCGAACCGACGTACGAGGTGCCGGTGCCGTCCAGGGCGAAGGAGTGCAGGTTGGTGGTGATTTCCGCGGGCCCGACGGCGACCCGGCTGCTCGCGACGGGGCCGGGTGCGGGCGGGCCGAAGTCCATCTCGGTGGACGCCACGTAGAGGCGGTCGCCGGAGGAGTAGACGACCTGGCCGGTCGCGGTGACGCCGACCGCGCTGCGGCTGCCGGGGTCGGAGATCGGGTAGGTCGTCACCGCGACGGTCTCCGGTCCGGACCAGGCCTTCGGGTGGAAGACCTCCTCGCAGTCGAGCAGCGGCGTGCTGGCGCCGGCTCCGCGGACCCGCGGCAGCCAGTCCTCGATGGTGGTGGCCCGGACCAGAGCCTGGTTGCGCCGGGTGGCCTGTGCCTCGGTTACCTTGTCGGTGGGCGTCACCCAGTCCAGCTCCGGCCGCCCGGTCGCGGTCACCAGTCGGATCGTGTCGCCGTACTGGCGGACCGCGGTGAGCCGGCCGCTGTAGACGTCCTTGCGGACCAGCCGCGGCGCCGACGGATCGGAGATGTCGAGGTCGAGGACCCGTACCGAGCTCGTCCCGCCGCCGGGGAACGGCATGATCGAGTCCGCCCCGTCCGGGCCGAAGACCGGCTCGCGCCCGGAGGGGCGGGGGCTGTCGAAGACCTGCTGGGTGACCACCACCCGGTCGCCGACGAGCAGCAGCTCGGCGCCGAACCCGTCCTCGGGGAGCCGGTACCGACCCAGCGTTCGTGCTGCGGTGCCGGTGACGTCGACCAGGACGACGGTCCGGTCCTCGGCGACCCGGACCACCAGGGAGCCGTTGGTCTTGGCGACGTCGGGCTCGTCGACGTCCCGCTCCTGGGTGTTGGTCCCGGTGGCGCTCCCGGTCTGGCCCTCCGCGGCGCTGAGCATGCTGGGTGCGCCAGCGAAGTCCCGGGCGATGCCGTCGGCGAAGGCCGGGTAGACCAGGCCGCCCCAGCCGTACGGCCCGACGTCCTTGACCCCGTGGCTGACGTACCAGTCGAGGAGCTCCGAGCACTCCTCGAACGATGTCAGCGCGTCCGCCGCCCGGGCCGGCGGAGCCAGCGGATCGGTCACGACCAGGGTCGCCGTGGTGGCGAAGACGCCCGCGGCCACCAGCCACCCGGTGGCCGCCGCCGATGCCATCCCGCCGCCGAGGGCGACCTTCGCACGTGTCCTCATGCCGATGAGACGTGAGTAGGCTGAATCCGGTTCCCCCCCGGTCGCGACGGTTCCGTCCGGGCCCTTCCACTTCCCAGGAGCAGACCGTGGCAGCAGCACGTGAGTTCGACATCGTGGTCTTCGGGGCCACCGGCTTCACCGGAGCGCTGACCGCGGCGTACCTGGCCGAGCACGCGCCGCTCGACTGTCGCTGGGCGCTGGCCGGGCGCAGCACCGCCAAGCTCGAAGCCGTCCGCGACCGGCTGGCGGAGATCAACCCGGCGTGCGCCGACCTGGCCCTGCTGCACGCCGACGTCTCGGAGCCGGCCTCGCTGGTCGCGGTCGCCGAGCGGGCGCGGGTCGTGATCACCACCGTCGGGCCGTACCTCGAGTACGGCGAGCCGCTGGTTGCGGCGTGTGCGGCGGCGGGCACCGACTACGTCGACCTGACCGGCGAGCCCGAGTTCGTCGACCTGATGTACCTCGCGCACCACGAGACCGCGGTCGCCTCGGGCGCCCGGATCGTGCACGCCTGCGGCTTCGACTCGATCCCGCACGACCTCGGGGCCTACTTCACCGTGAGCCAGCTGCCGGCGGGGGAGAAGGTGACGCTGCGCGGGGTGGTCCGCAGCGGTGCCCAGTTCTCCGGCGGGACCTTCCACTCCGCGATGGGGGCGATGTCACGCCAGGGGCAGGCCAAGAAGGCGCTCGCCGCCCGACGCAAGCAGGAGGGCCGTCCGGCTGGCCGCAAGGTCCGCTGGGTCCAGGGGTCGCCCGGGCGCGACTCCGTCCTGGGTTACTGGTTGCTGCCGATGCCGACCATCGACCCGCTGGTGGTGACCCGCTCGGCCGCCGCGCTGGACGCCTACGGGCCGGACTTCAGCTACAGCCACTTCGCGGGCCTGAAGACGCTGCGCTACACGATCGGTGGCTCGCTGGCGGTCGGGTCGCTGGCGGTCGCGGCGAACGTCGCGCCGCTGCGCAACGCGCTGAAGAAGCGGATCAAGCCGGGCGAGGGTCCCTCGGAGGCGCGCCGGGCGAAGTCCTGGTTCACCGTCGACTTCGTCGGCGAGGCCGGCGGGCAGACCGTGCACACCCGGGTCTCCGGGGGCGACCCCGGCTACACCGAGACCGCGAAGATGCTCGCCGAGTCGGCACTCTCGCTGGCCTTCGACGCCAACCCGCCGACGTCGGGCCAGGTGACCACGGCGGTGGCGATGGGGGACAACCTGCTGGACCGGTTGCAGAAGGCGGGTATCGGCTTCGAGGTCGTCTGACCCGCGGGCGACGCGGTCGCGGGGCCACGGCGCGTGCTGAGGAGCCCGGCGGGGGAGAAATACCCACCCCTGGCCGGAGAGATGGGTGATCCGCCCGAGGCGGACCGCCCCGGGCGCTTCCTACCGTCGGAGGAACGACAGCCGACGCCCCAGGAGGAGTCATGACCACCCAGCACATCGAGACCCTGATCATCGGTGGTGGCCAAGCGGGCCTTGCCACCGCCTACGAGCTCGGCCGCCTGGACCGCCCCTGCCTCGTCGTCGAGGCGGCCGCCCGGATCGGCGACCAGTGGCGCAACCAGTGGGACTCGCTGCACCTCTACACCTCCGCGCGGTACGACGGCCTGCCTGGTCTGCCGTTCCCCAAAGGTGCCTGGGAGTTCCCGGGCAAGGACGAGTTCGCCGACTACCTCGAGAACTACGCGCTCGCCTGGAACCTGCCGGTGCGGACCAGCACCCGGGTGGAGTCGCTCGACGCCCGGGACGGCGGCGGCTACGTCGCCGACCTCGGGGGCGGTGAGCAGATCACCTGCGACCACGTGGTCGTCGCCACCGGTCCGCTGGGGCGGACGCCGGCGCTCCCTGCGTTCGCCGACGAGCTCGCCCCGACGATCCAGCAGCTGCACTCCAGCGAGTACCGGCGCCCGGGTCAGGTGCAACCCGGGAGGGTCCTGGTGGTCGGGGCGTCGCACTCCGGCGTCGACATCGCCCACGAGCTCGCTCTGACCCACGAGGTCGTCCTGGCCGGGCGTGACTGCGGCCAGATCCCGTGGCGGATCGAGAGCCGCTTCAACCGGATCGGGTTCCGCGGCGTCGTCTTCGTGTTCAAGCACGTGCTGAACCGCCGGACGCCGGTGGGTCGCAAGGAGATGGACGAGTTCCGCAGCCACGGCGGGCCGATGATCCGGGTGAAGCGCGCCGACCTGGCCGCCCGCGGCGTCGAGCGCCGTACCGAGCGCGTCGCCCGGGTCGAGAGCGGACGACCGGTCCTCGAGGACGGCACCGGGTTGGACGTCGACGCGGTCGTCTGGTGCACCGGTTTCCGGCACCGCTTCGACTGGATCCACCTGCCCGTCTTCGGTGACGACGGCTGGCCGCGGGAGTTCCGCGGGGAGGTCGCGGAGTCGCCGGGCCTCTGGTTCTCCGGGTTGAGCTTCCAGTACTCGGTGACCTCGATGTTCGTCCTCGGCACCCGGCGGGACGCGAAGTACGTCGCTCGCGGGATCGCCCGGCACGGTGCCGTGCGGGGGGCCGCCTGAGCCAGGGGCTGCCTGGCCGGGCTCGTCCTCGCTATCCTCCGAGGGAGGTGGTCGTGGTGGGCGTGATCGAGGACCTGGCCCGGGCGCGGACGGCGTACGAGCGGCGCGCGTGGCGGACGGCGTACGACGCCCTGTCCGGGACCGACGACCCCGAGCTCGCGGCCGCCGACTTCGACCGGCTCGCCATCAGCGCCTACCTGGTCGGTCGGGCCAACGACGCCATCCAGGCCGGTCAGCGCGGCTATCAGCTCCACGTCGCGAACGCCGACGTCGACAACGCGGTCCGGTCCGCGTTCTTCCTCGCGATGACCCTGATGCAGGAAGGCGAGAACGCGATCGGCGGGGGATGGGTGTCGCGCGCCCAGCGCCTCCTCGAGGAGGTGTCCGGGGATACCGTCGGCCACGGGTACGTGCGGATGCTGGAGATGTTCCAGCGGATCTTCAGCGGCGACTTCGCCGGGGTCCACCCGCTCGCGGTCGAGGTCACCGACTACGGCCAGCGGTTCGACGATGCCGACCTGCATGCCAACGGGCTCAACGCCCAAGGTCGGATGCTCATCTACGCCGGAAGGGTGCGCGAAGGCCTGGCGCTGCTGGACGAGTCGATGGTGGCGGTCACGATGGGCGAGGTGAGCCCGGTGTACGCCGGGGACATCTATTGCTCGCTGATCGAGGCGTGCCAGGAGGTCTCCGACTACGGCCGGGCGGCGGAGTGGACGAGCAGGCTCACCCGGTGGGTCGACGAGCAGCCCGAGCTGGTCCGGTTCACCGGCCAGTGTGCGGTGCACCGCGGCCAGATCCTCCGGATCCGGGGCGCACTGCGGGACGCGGCGACGGAGTTCGAGAGCGCCGTCACCCGGTACCTGGCTGCGGGGGAGCCCGGCCCCGCGGGGCTGGCTTGCGCGGAGCACGGGGACGTGCTCCGGGTGCTCGGGGACCACGCCGGCGCGGAGGCCGCCTACGACCGGGCTGCCGAGTTCGGCCACGAGGCGCAACCGGGGCTGGCCCTGCTGCGGCTGGCGCAGGGGCGCACCGAGGTTGCCGCAGCCGCGGTCCGTCGCCTCCTCGGGGAACGTGACGATCCGGTCGGACGGTCCCAGGTGCTGCCGGCCGCCGTCGAGGTCCTGCTCGCGGCCGGGGAACTCGAGGCGGCGGGCGCGGCGGCGGACGAGCTGGCCGAGATCGCCCAGTCGTTCGGGTGCCTCCCGATGCTGGCGATGGCGGGGGACGCGGTCGGGTCGGTGCTGGTGGCCCGCGAGGACTACCCGGCTGCCCTGGCCCAGCTCCGGTCCTCGGTCCACTCCTGGGCGGAGGCGGATGCGCCGTACCAGGCCGCGCGCACGCGGGTCCTGATCGGGCGGTGCGTGCGCGGACTCGGCGACGAGGATGCGGCCGTGCGTGAACTGGCGGCGGCACACCGCTCCTTGGTGGCCCTGGGTGCCCAGCCGGACGCGGAGGCGGTGGCTCGGCTCCTGCCGGGGGCCGCTGCCCCGGGCGGGCTCAGCGACCGTGAGATGGACGTGCTCCGCCTGGTCGCGACCGGCCAGAGCAACCACCAGATCGCTGCGGCGTTGTTCCTCAGCGAGAAGACGGTTGCCCGGCACCTGTCGAACATCTTCACCAAGCTCGATGTCACCAGCCGCACCGCTGCGGCGGCGTACGCCTTCGAGCACCGGATCCTCTGAGGACGCCGACGTCCTCGGGTCGTCGGTGGTCTGGTCCACGCTACACGGAATTGCGGGCCGGGGCCCGTCGTCCCGTAGTTTTAGAGCGCACGCTCTTAAAGGCGGAACCTCGAGTTCCCGAATCCCGAAGGACACCTCATGACACATCGCGGACTGCGCATCCTGGGCGCCTTCGCCCTCGCATCGGCGAGCATCCTCCTGTCCGCGCCGTCGGCGTCCGCAGCCGCGACCTGCAACGGCCTCCCGGTGACGGTGGACCTGAACCTCGGTCAGGTCACCACGGCCGGGAACGACGTGATCCTCGGGACCCCCGACCGCGACGACCTCGAGGGCGGTGCGGGCAACGACACCTTCTGCGGCGGCGCTGGCGACGACGTCTTCCTCGGCGGTCCCGGCACCGACTGGATCGACGGTGGAAGCGGCAACGACTACCTCTCGGGCGGTGCCGACGCGGACACGATTCGCGGGGGCTACGGGGCGGACACCCTCTTCTTCGACGACGCAACGCCGTCCATCGTCGTCGACCTCGCCGCCGGTACGGCCACCGGTGAGGGCGGGGACTCCGTCTCCGGCTTCGAGATCCTCTACGGCACCGCAGGCGCCGACACGCTCACCGGCAGCAGCAGTGCGGACATCATCTACGGTGCCGCCGGAAACGACACCCTCAACGGTGGCGCCGGTGACGACCACCTCTTCGGCAAGTGGGAGGACGGCGACACCGACACCAACAACGTGATCAACGGCGGCGACGGCAACGACACGCTCTACGGCGGCACCGGGCAGGACGTGCTGGCCGGAGGCGCCGGCACCGACACGGTGAGCTACGAGTGGGCCGACGTCGCGGTCGACGTCGACCTCGGCCAGACCGTCGGGCAGGACACCAACCACGGCACCGACACCCTCTCCAGCGTGGAGAACCTCACCGGGTCCTCGCTCAGCGACGACCTGTCCGGGACCAATGGCGTCAACCGGATCCTCGGCATCGGCGGGGAGGACTACATCAACGGCCTGGGCGGCAACGACCTCCTGGTCGGTGGCGAGGGCAGCGACTTCCTGGCCGGAGGTGACGGCGCCGACCGGTTGGACAGCGGCAACGGGCCGGACCTGATCCAGGGCGGCGCCGGTGACGACGTCCTCCTCGGCGGTGGCGGCCAGGACCTGCTCTACGGCGGGGACGACAACGACACCATCCTCGGCGGCGACGGCCACGACCTGATCAAGGGCAACGCCGGTAACGACACCCTCTCCGGCGGTGCCGGCAGCGACCAGGTGTACGGCGAGTCCGGCAACGACACCATCGACCCGGGCTCCGGGGACGACGACGTGGTCGGTGGCACCGGCGTCGACACGGCCACCTACGCGACCGCGGCGGCCGGGGTGGTGGCCTCGCTCGGCATCACCACCTCGCAGAAGACCGTTGGCAGCGGGTACGACGCGCTGTCCCAGGTCGAGAACCTCACCGGCAGCAAGTACGCCGACCTCCTCAAGGGCGGCAGCGGGGTCAACGTGCTGCGCGGCGGGAGCGGCAACGACAAGCTCTACGGATTCGGCGGCAACGACAAGCTCTACGGTGACGCCGGGGCCGACCTGCTCGACGGTGGGACGAACACCGACGGCTGCGTCGGGGGGACCGGGGCCGACATCGCGAAGAGCTGCGAGACCAAGGTCTCGATCTGACCGCTGCCTGGGGCTCCACCTCGGTGGGGCCCCAGGCAGAGTCGGACGGGTCAGCCTGCCGGGCGGTGCGCGCGTTCGTAGGTGACGTCGACCCACGGGCTCCAGACGAACCACTTCGGGATCGCCGCGGCGAGGCGCCGGTCGCCCTCGACGGTGATCCTCCCGGCGTCCACCGAGGTCCTCCATCGGGTGTAGCCCTGGAACACGTCGGCGAAGTCCGCGGTCGTGCCGGTGACGACCAGGTCGACCTCGTGCCCCGGATGCTGGATGCAGACCGACGCCTCGCCGTGGTCGAGTACCAGCCAGATCACCTCCTGCTGAGCCCCGACGTAGCGCAGCTCGAGGACGACCCGACGGGGCGGGAGCAGGTCAGCGGCGATCCGACGGTGCATCCACCAGGTCAGCGTGACCGGGTCGACGTCGTGCGGGCGGAGCTCGTCGAAGAGCCACTCGATCGCCCAGCGCCCGAAGCTGTCGATCACCCGCTCCAGGTCCTTCCCGGCCGGGGTGAGGTGGTACTCGTGCCCACGGCCGCTGGGGGAGGGCCAGGTCTCCAGGACGCCGCGCTTCTCCAGGTGACGCAGCCGCTGGGTCAGCAGCGACCGGGAGATCCCGGGCATCGCCCGGGCGATGTCGTTGAAGCGGGTGTTGCCGAGGATCATCTCGCGCAGGATCAGCGGGGTCCACCGGTCCGCCAGGACCTCGCTGGTCAGGGCGACGGGACAGTAGCGGCCGTAGTCGGGCATGCCTGATGCTCCCACCGGGGTGGGCGCGGGTGTAGTCCTGAATCTGGACCACCTGGGTCACGTTCTTGGACTATCTGGCGATCCTCGCCGACCGCAGCCTAGATGCATGACCACTCTGATCGAACCCCCTGTCGTCCCGACCACCTCCGCCTCCCTCGTCGCACGGGCCCGCGCCCTGGCGCCGACACTGACCGCCCACGCCGCGGACCACGACGCCGAGGGGACCTTCGTCTCCGAGTCGCACGCCGCGCTCCTCGACGCCGGCCTGCTGCGTGCCGCGGTCCCGACCGAGCTCGGCGGTGACGGTGCCACCGTCGCCGAGCTCGCCGCCCTCCAGCGCGAGCTGGCCCACCACTGCGGCTCGACCGCGCTGGCCAGCGCCATGCACCAGCACGTCGTGGCCTTCACCGCCTGGCGCTACCGGCGCGGCCTGCCCGGCGCCGAGGCCACTCTGCGGCGGGTCGCGGAGGAGGGGATCGTGCTGGTCTCCACCGGCGGCGGCGACTACACCCACCCGCGCGGCGAGGCCGTCAAGGTCGACGGCGGTTACCGGGTCAGCGGCACCAAGCGCTTCGCCAGCCAGTCCGAGGTCGGCACCGTGATGTCCACGATGTTCACCTACGCCGACCCCGAGCGCGGTACCCGGGTGCTGAACGTCGCCGTCCCGATCGCCGCCGAGGGTGTTGTCGTCGCCGACAACTGGGACACCCTCGGGATGCGCGGCACCGCCAGCAACGACATCGAGATCACCGACGTCTTCGTCCCCGACGACAAGGTGCTCGCTGACCGCCCGTACGGCGTCATCGACCCGCCGCTGCAGGTGATCTCCAGCATCGCCTTCCCGATCGTCTCGGCGGTGTACCTCGGGGTCGCCGAGGCCGCCTACGCCGCGGCGCTGCCGTTCGCGGCCCGGCGCGGCGAGGACCCGTTGGTGCAGCGCCAGGTCGGGCTGATGGCGCACCGGCTGCAGGTGGCCGGCTGGGCCCTGGACGGCGCTCTGGCCGCCGTCGGCGACGACCCGGCGCCGTCCTTGGAGACGGTGGTGCAGGTGATGGCCGCCAAGCGGGCGATCGCGGAGGCCGGCATCGAGGTCACCGACCTGGCGATGGAGGTCGCCGGCGGACCGGCGTACTTCCGGGGCTCGGTCATCGAGCGCGCCTACCGCGACGTGCGGGCGGCGAAGTTCCACCCGCTCACGCCGGAGGACACCCTGGTGCAGGCGGGCCGGTTGGCACTGGGTCTGCCGGCGGACG
>JBFJNH010000086.1:0-13090 GCA_041618295.1 Marmoricola sp. | reverse complement strand
TTGCGCGGGTCGAGGCCAGGGAGATCCGGGACGCGGCGACCTGGCGTTCGGCGTTCTCCACCGACTGCTCGGCCTGGAGCAGTGCGGACTGCCGGCTGTTCCGGGCCTGCCTGACAGCCGTCGCCGCCGACGTCTCCGCCGCACGAGCGGCGGTGAGCGCGTCCCGGTTCGCGTCGTCGGGGTCTGTGTCGTACGTCGCCTGCGCCGCACTCAGCTTCTTCCGGGCGGACTCGAGTGCGCTTTCTGCCGCGGCGACGGCGGCGTCCTGCTGGGTGCGGGTCAGCCGCTGGCTCTCCTGCGCGTGGCGCAACCCCACCTCGGCGGTGCCCAGCGAGACCTGCGCCCCCTGCAACGACGCTGCGTCCCGCGCCCGTTCGGCGTCGGTCTGGCCTTGCACGGTCGTCGCGTACGAAGCGCGCGCCGAGTCCAGCTGCGCTTGCGCCGAGGAGAGCGCCTGGCGGGCATCAGCGTCATCGACGGTGGCGAGAGCTTGTCCCTGACGTACCTTCTGCCCCTCTTTGACTCGGATCGTCGTCACCGTCCCACCGGCGCCCTGGAAATCCAAGTTCATGACCGTCGCACTTGCCACGTTGCCGTTCGCCGTCACGGTGGCCGTGACCTCGCCTGTGCTCACGGTCGTTGTCCTGGTCGCGGAGGTCAGCGTCGTGTCGTTGCCCCGGACCGCCCAGACGATGAGGGCGAGGACGAGCACGACCGCGGTTCCGAGGCCCAGGTTGAGAAGTCTGCTTCGCGTTCCCCATCGGGCTCCGCGGCGACCGCCTGCCTCCTCGGCCGGCGCCTCGGGTGTGGGCTCCAGCACGCTTGTCATCTGCATTCCCCGCCTCGCGTTCGTTGACCTTCGGACGAGCCGGAATGCTGCACCACGAATCTGTCACCAGCCGGGCAGAGATCTGGGAGTTGGATGGGAGAACCGGCCGTATGTCGACGCGGACCGCCGCTGGTGCGCGGCGCGGGGATTCACAGGAAACTGCCAGCACACGCGCAGCATCCTCGAAGGCGCGGCGACGAGGCTGACCGCCGTGAGGAAGACGCGGAGGGACCCATGATCAGCCGCGACTCCGTGGTCCCCGGCGTACGCGTGCTGGTGGTCGAGGACGAGCCACCGATCCAGGAGATGCTCGCCCTGAGCCTGCGTTTCGTGGGCTACGAGGTCGAGCGTGCCGGGAGTGTCCAGCAGGCGCTGGCAGCGGCGCGGGCGCACACGATCCACCTGGCCCTCCTCGACGTGATGCTGCCGGACGGCGACGGTTTCGCGTTGCTCAAGGAGCTGCGCGACCTCCACCCGGAGATGGCCGCAGTCTTCCTCACCGCGCGCGACGCACTGGAGGACCGGCTTTCCGGGCTGACGATCGGCGGGGACGACTACGTGACCAAACCCTTCTCCCTGGAGGAGGTGGTCACCCGGGTCGGTGTCGTGCTTCGCCGTACCCGGGCGGTGGAACGCCCATCGGAACAGCTGGCGTACGCCGATGTGACGATGGACGAGGAGGGGCATCGCGTGTGGCGCGCGGGCCGCGAGCTGGACCTGTCTCCCACGGAGTTCGCCCTCCTCCGTTTCCTCCTGCGCAACGCCGGACGCGTGCTGTCCCGGGCCCAGATCCTCGACCACGTCTGGCACTACGACTTCAACGGAAGCTCTGGTGTCGTCGAGACCTACATCTCCTATCTCCGTCGCAAGATCGACACGGACGGACCCGCGTTGATCCACACCGTTCGCGGGATCGGCTACACACTGCGGGACTCGGGCGCGTGATGGCAGTGCAGTCGCTGCGCACGAGATGGGCGCTGTCGTTGTCGCTGCGAGCCCGCCTCCTGGTCGGCATCGTCCTCCTGGTCGGGGCCGGCCTGGCCGTGGCCAACGTCTCCGGGGTCTTGCTGCTCCGGTCGTCGTTGACCGACAGGGTCGACCAGCAGCTGAACAACCTGGGGCCGCGACGAACCGCGACGGACGCGGCCATCCCGGCGCTCGACCCGTGTTCGAACCCGCGTGACCCTCAGGGGCTTCGGGCCGATTTCCTGATCCTCGTCCTCGACGGCGAAGGACGGCAGGTGTGCGTGCTCGGGCCTACCGACGTATCCGCGCCGAACGTCGGGACCCCGACGGTGGCAGAAGCTGCGGCGCGAGACGACGTCCGCACGGTTCAGTCCGTCGATGGCACTGAGCGTTGGCGGGTCCGGCTCGAGGCCGACCAGACACGGGACCGCACCGTCGTGCTCGCTGTCTCACTGACGGAGGCTGACGCCACCGTTCGGCGGATGGCGACGATCGGACTGGGCACCAGCGCCCTGGTCCTGGGCCTGCTCGCGATCGCGGCGTGGTTCCTGACCCGGGTCGGGCTGCGACCGCTGGAGCAGATCGAGCGGACCGCGGAGCGGATCGCCGCCGGCGACCTGACCCAGCGGGTCCCCCACTACCGCCAACGGACCGAAGTGGGCCGTCTCGCCCACGCCATCAACGGCATGCTCGGACAGATCGAGCGCGCGTTCTCCGACCGGACCCGGTCGGAGGAGAAGCTACGTCGGTTCGTCGCGGACGCCAGCCACGAGCTGCGTACGCCGGTGGCGACCATTCGCGGCCACGCCGAGATGTACCGCAACGGGGTCGTCCGGGATCCCGGTCAGGTGGCCCTGCTGATGCAGCGGGTGGAGTCGGAGTCCACCCGGATCGGCGAGCTCGTCGACGACATGCTGCTCCTCGCGCGGCTCGACCAGGCCCGGCCGTTGGAACGGGAGCCGGTGGACCTCCTCGCCCTCAGCACCGAAACCGTGATCGACGCCGGAGCACGCCAACCCGAGCGCGTGATCGACATCGACGTCGTTCCTGGCATCGCCCCACCCGTCGTCACCGGGGACGAGGCGCGGTTGCGCCAGGTCCTGACCAACCTGCTGTCCAACGCCTTGCGCCACACCCCGCCGACATCGCCGGTCACCGTCCGGATCCGGACGACACCGCAGGAGGCGGTCCTGACGGTCATCGACGCGGGTCCAGGAATGCCGGCCAACGTCGTGCCCCGGGTCTTCGACCGTTTCTACCGCCGCGACACCGGCCGGTCACGTGAGCAAGGCGGGACCGGACTCGGCCTGGCGATCGTCTACTCCCTGGTGACGGCGCACCGAGGAAGCGTGACCTGCACCAGCAGCGAGGACACCGGGTCGAGCTTCGAGGTGCGGCTGCCGCTGGCAAGGACGAGCGCCTAGCGCCACCGAACGAGAACGAGCCGAGCTGACGGGAGCGAGTCGGGTCGACCTGCTACGACTCGTCGCCCTCCACCAGCTCCCCCTCCCAGGCCTCCCGCCCCTCCCGGAGGGCGAACACCGCGATCACGAAACCGGCGACCGGGTCGAACCACCCGGCGCCGGTGATCTCGACCAGGGCAACGCCGAGCAGGGTCGACCCGGAGAGTGCGACGCAGATCCGGGTCTGGGCGGCGTCGGCGAGGATCAGCGGGTCCGCCAGGGCGCGACCGACCCGCGTCTTCGCGGCGGCCAGGACCGGCATCACCACCAGGGACGCGGTCAGCAGCAGCATCGCGACCACCGACCGATCGGGACTTCCCCCGTCGGCCAGGCTGCGGATCCCCTCGACGACCAGGTAGGCCGCGAGCAGGAAGAAGGACGCCGCGACCAGCCGGAGCGTCCGGCGCTCCCGGGTCTCGTCGAACCGACCCCCGCGGAGTCTGCCGGCAAGCCTGAGGCTGACCAGCACTGCGGTGATCGACTCGATGCCGGAGTCGGTCCCGAACCCGACCACGGACACCAGACCCGCGAGCACGCCGGCAGTGATCGCCACTGCACCCTCGAGCACGTTGTAACCGAGCGTGAACTGCGCCAGGCGCAGCCCTCGGCGGGTCAGCCGCTCGACGTCCGGGTCCGGCGAGATCAGCACCCGCCGATGGTACGACCCCGAGCACCGCGCGGAACGGGCGTGCCCCGGGTGGGGGTCGAACCCACACTGAACGGTGTTTAAGACCGCTTCCTCTGCCGGTTGGGATACCGGGGCGCAGCCACGACCCTAATCCGACACCGGGTCGGACCGGGCGTCACGCCGCACCCCGGCAGGGCCTCAGGCCACCCGGCCGTAGCGGACCGAGCTGGTCCAGATCTTTCCGAGGTGGACGCGCTCGCCGGACCGCGGCGAGTGCCAGATGTAGCCGTTCGCCACGTAGATGCCGACGTGGTAGATCCCGCGGCTGTTGAAGAAGAAGACCAGGTCGCCCTTGCGGCGGTACTGGCGCGGGATCTTCTTGACCGCGGCGTACTGGGCCGCGGCCGTGCGCGGCAACGACTTGCCGAGCCGGGCGAAGGTCCACTGGGTCAGACCCGAGCAGTCGAAGCGGGTGGGCCCGTTGCCGCCGCGGACGTACGGCATGCCCTCCCGGCTCGAGGCGACCTTCGAGACCTTGTAGCCGAAGCTGGTCATCGCCTCCGCTCCCGGCGCCGGAACGGCGACGAGCGCGAGGCTGACGAGAAGTGCGCTGACCACCGTGAGGGCGCGCGCGTAGGTACGACGGATCGTCGTGGTCATGATGGAACCTGAACGGTCACGCTTGCGAAGGTTGACCTGTCGGATTCGGGCTACCGTTGCCCGGCCACCGTGGTGGCTTCACCCCAAGTCCCGCCGCCGGCTCGTCGAGACACCGTGCGGGACGCCGTGCTGGCTCCTCCGCGCCCGTCAAACACTCGCTTTCGCGTCGTGTACACCTGGCTCATGACGGGCCTCAGCGTGAGCGTCAGGTGGCTCCCGTCGGTTCAACGGGGCACCACCAGTGCACCCGATCTCGCAGCCAGGTCCTGACCGCCCCAGCGGGGATTGTGAGCCACCCCACCGGGTTGACCTGGGTCACACCAGGCCCGAAAAGCCCCTACAAATAGGTCTTTCGGGCGTGCAGCGCGTGCGCGCCGGCCACCCGGTCGAGGAAGAGCAAGCCGTCGCAGTGGTCGATCTCGTGCTGGAGCGCTCGGGCCTCGAACGCCTCGGCCTCGATGACCACTTCAGCACCGGTCCCGGGCTCCTGGCCCCGGACGACGAGCCGCGAAGCGCGCTTCACGTCGCCGGTCAAGTCGGGGACGCTCATGCAACCCTCACGGGCCTTCTCGTTGCGCGACGCCGAGACCACCTCGGCGTTGCAGAGAACGAAGGTGCCGTGGTGCCCGCGGGTCTTGGGGTGCTCGGAGACATCGACGCAGAAGACCTTCGCGCTCACTCCGACCTGAGGGGCCGCCAGCCCCACGCAGCCGGGCGAGACCCGCATCGTCGCGACCAGGTCCGCGGCGAGCTGGACGACGACGGGGTCGGTCGGGTCGACGACGGCGCCGGGGCGCGAGAGCACCGGGTCCGGCGCCCTCACGACCTCAAGGACGCGACCGACGACGTCGTTCACGAGACGAGCCTCCGAACGCCCGAGCTTGCTCGAGGCTGAGGAGGCGAAATCTCGTTGAGGAGCGCAGCGACGATCACAGGTCGTCGCTCTCCAGCGGCCGGAAGGTCACCTCGACACCGAGCGAACCCGCGACGGAGCCCAGCCCGGCAGCGAGAGCCTCCGGATCGGCCGACGCGGGCAGGTCGACCTCGGCGAGGAGGACGTAGAGCTCGCCGGTCAGCCGGGTGGTCAGGTCGGTGATGTTGCCGCCGACCTTCGCGACCTCCGCGACGAGGTTGGAGACGATCCCGGGACGATCACCCCCGTGCACGCTGAGCAGGTACGACGCACCGCGGGCCACCGCGGTCTCGGCCGGGACTTCACGGACCGAGACCGAGAGCGAGCCGTCCGCGGTCAGCCCACCGAGGGCCTCCTCGACGGTCGCGGGATCGGCGGCACCGTCGGTGATCAGCATCATCGCGAAGTGCGCGCGCAGCAGGGTCATCGTCGAGTCCTCGATGTTCAGCCCCAGGTGGGCGAGAACACCGGTGGTCTCCGCGATGATCCCGGGGCGGTCGTGGCCGAGGACGGTGATAGCGAGCAGCGGCATGGGAGGAGTCTTTCACGCGGCTCGTGTGGTCAGTCCTCTTCCGGGACCGGCTGCTCGATCGGACCGTAGACCGGCGTCCCGGGCTTGTGCGGGAACTGGCCGACCGATGCCGCCTTGCGCAGCGCGACGAGCTCGTCGAGCTGGGAGGCGTCCGGCCCGGACTCCGGATCGGGCTCAGCCGACCTCGCGGCGTTCCGGGCGTCTCGGGCTGCGTCGAGCTCGGCGCCGAACATCAACGCCATGTTGGTCAGGTAGATCCACAGCAGGGTGATGATCGCGCCGGCGACCGACCCGTAGGTCTTGTTGTAGGAGCCGAAGTTGGCGACGTAGAAGGCGAACCCGGTCGAAGCAGCGGCCCAGATCAGCAGCGCCACGAACGCGCCGGGCGAGAGCAACCGCAAGCGGCCGGTCTTGACGTTCGGTGTCGCGTGGAAGAGCAGCGCGACCACCACCACCACCACCAGCGCCAGTGCCGGCCACTTGGCGGTCTCCCAGATGTCCAGCGCGGACCGCTCGACACCGAGCACGTCGCCGACCGACTCCGCAAGCGGACCGCTGACCGTGATGATCACCAGGGCGCCGGCGTTCAGGACTACCGCGGCCAGCGTGATCAGCAGCATGTACGGGCGGAGCTTCCAGAACGGCCGGGTCTCCTCCACCTCGCGGACCCGGTTCATCGCCCGGGAGAAGCCGGTCACGTACGCCGACGCCGAGTAGAGCGCGCCCGCCGTACCGGCCGCCAGGGTCCAGGTCGCACCATCGGCTTCCGCCAGCGTGCGGAGGGTGGGCTCGATGCTCTCCAGCCGCTCGGCCGAGACCAGCGGACCGAGGATGTCCAGCACCGTCTGCACGGTGTCGTCGGGGTTGCCGGCGACTGCGAGCAACGAAACCAGCGCCAACACTGCGGGGAAGATCGCCAGCACCGCGTAGTAGGTCAGGCCGGCCGCGAGGTCGCCGCCCTGGTGGCGCAGGAAGTTGCGCACCGTCGTCACGATCAGCTTCATCTGCTGGCCTTCATCTCACTGCACTCCAGGCGATGCCGTCGAGGATGTCGGACTCCGACACGACCACGGTAGCGACCTCCGTCCGGGCCAGGATCCGCTCCAGGATCAGCGCACCGGCAGCAATCACGTCCGCCCGGCCCGGGTGCATGTACCCCAGCGCCGTGCGCTCGGCGACCGTCATCGCGACCAACGCGTCGATCGTCCGCTGCACCGCAGCCACGTCGAGCCGGGCGAGGTGCACCCGGGAGCGGTCGTACGCCGGCAGGTCGAGCACGCCGGCGGCCACGGTCGTGATGGTGCCCGCCACCCCGATCACCGTCCCGGCCAGGGCGGGATCCACCCGGCAGGAGTCGAGGGCCGTGTCGATGTCGGACCGGACGGCCGCGATCTGCTCGGGCGTCGGAGGGTCGCTGTGCAGGTGCCGCTCGGCGAGCCGGACCGATCCGATGTCGAGCGAGTGCGCCCCCGTGACGCCGTCGGCGCCCCCCAGGATCAGCTCGGTCGAACCACCGCCGATGTCGAGCACCAGGAACGGCTCCGGATCGCGTCCCTCGACACCGAGGGCCCGGGTCGCGCCGTCGTAGGAGGCCCTGGCCTCGGCATCGCCGTCGATGACCTCCGGCTCCACCCCGATCCGGGCGAGCACGGCCTCGGTGAAAACCGCGGCGTTCTCCGCGTCGCGGGCGGCCGAGGTGGCGCAGAACCGGGTCACCTCGGGCTGGTACTCGGCCAGGAGCATGGCGTACTCGTCGAGGGCTGCGAAGGCGCGCTCCATCGACTCCTGCGAGATCCGCCCGGTGCGGTCCACCCCCTGACCGAGCCGGACGATCCGCATCTCCCGGACGTGCTCGACCGCCGCGCCGGTGGCGACGTCGAGGTCGGCGACCAGCAGCCGCAGCGAGTTGGTACCGCAGTCGAAGGCAGCGACCCGGGTGGGGTTTCGAGACAGGCCGGAACGGCCTTCCTCAACCACCGGGCGCCCCGGGCGTGACACAGGGACCGCTCGCCCACCACGCACCGAGCAGGTCGAGGACCTCGTCTCCGAGCGGGTTGACCCCCGGCCCCTGGGCCAGCGACTGCCCGGCGAGCACGTGCAGGCACTTCACCCGGTCCGGCAGCCCGCCGGCGGAGATCCCGGCGATCTCCGGGACGTCCAACCCGGCCGCCGCCGCGATCACGTCGCGGGCCGCCAGGTAGGCCTCGTGCGCACCGCGGTACCGCTCGGCCAGGTCCTCGTCCGACGCGAGCCGCTCCGACATCTCCTTCATCAGCCCGGAGGCCTCCAAGGTGCCGATCATCGACGCCGCCCGCGGACAGGTGAGGTAGTACGTCGTCGGGAACGGCGTGCCGTCGTCGAGCCGGGGCTCAGTGGTCACGACGTCGGGGTTCCCGCACGGGCAGCGGTGCCCGATCTCGTGGATCGAACGGGGCAGTCGGCCGAGCTGGGCCTCGACGGCGGCGACGTCATCGGGGGAGATCACGGGAGGTCCTCACTCTGGTGCCGGCGGGGTGATGCTGGTCGCCGGCTTCGGCTTCACGAGCTTCTCCGGGTGGTCGGCGGCATCCACCGAGGCGCGGATCTTGGACCACCAGGCCTCCGGAGGCTCCGGGGCGACCGACGCCGGGTCGGTGAGCTGGTCCTCGCCGGTGAGCGGCTCGCCGTTCTCGTCGAGGACCTGGTACGCCGTCTCCCCCGGGAGCACCCAGCCGAACCGCTCGCGGGCTTGCTGCTCGATGAAGGCCGGGTCCTGCCAGCGCCGCTTCTCCTGCTCGGCGGCGGCGATGCTCGCCTCCTCGGCAGCGATCTGCGCCTGCAGATCGTTGATGTGCGCACGCTGCTGCAGATAGGCGCGCATCGAGGACGCGTAGGAGACCACCAGGATCGCGAAGACGACCAGCAGGATCGCCGCCCGATTCGTGAACCGCGGCCTCGGGGCCGCCGTCGTCGGCGTCGACCGGGCGCGCGCCGCTCCGGCCCGCTGTCCGGGCCGGAGGTTCCGCGGGGAACCCGTGCGCGGTCCCCCGCGCTGCGGCGTACGACGGTTCTGCGGCATCCTTCTCCCGACTTGCCTGTGTGCTCCGGTCAGCCCTGGTAGCGCGGGAAAGCGCTGCGGCCGGCATACCGGGCGGCCTCGCCGAGGTCCTGCTCGATGCGCAGCAGCTGGTTGTACTTCGCCACCCGCTCGGACCGCGCCGGGGCGCCGGTCTTGATCTGGCCGCAGTTGGTCGCCACCGCGAGGTCGGCGATCGTGGTGTCCTCGGTCTCGCCCGAGCGGTGGCTCATCATCGAGCTGTAGCCGCTTCGGGTCGCGAGCGCGACCGAGTCGAGCGTCTCGGTGAGCGAGCCGATCTGGTTGACCTTCACCAGCAGCGCGTTCGCCTGACCGCCGGTGATGCCGCGCTGGAGCCGCTCGACGTTGGTCACGAAGAGGTCGTCACCGACGAGCTGGGTCTTGCTGCCGAGCTGATCGGTGATGGTCTTCCAACCGTCCCAGTCGTCCTCGTCGAGCGGGTCCTCGATCGAGACGATCGGGTAGGCCGAGACCAGGTCGGCGTAGTACGCGGTCATCTCGGCAGCGGACTTCTGGGCACCCTCGAACGTGTAGGAGCCGTTCTCGCAGAACTCGCTGGCGGCGACGTCGAGCGCCAGGACCACGTCCTTGCCGAGCACCAGCCCGGTGCTGCCGATCGCCTCCGCGATCAGGTCGAGCGCGGCCCGGTTGCTGCTCAGCTCGGGAGCGAAGCCGCCCTCGTCACCGACCCCGGTGGCCAGCCCCTGCTTCTTCAGCACCGACTTGAGCGCGTGGTAGACCTCGGCGCCCTGGCGCAGCGCCTCGCGGAAGGTCGGGGCGCCGATCGGCGCGATCATGAACTCCTGGATGTCGACGTTGGTGTCCGCGTGGGCGCCGCCGTTGAGGATGTTCATCATCGGGACCGGGAGCAGGTGCGCGTTCGGGCCGCCGACGTAGCGGTACAGCGGCAGGTCGGCGCTGGCAGCGGCGGCGTTCGCGACCGCGAGCGAGACGCCCAGGATCGCGTTGGCGCCGAGGTTGGCCTTGTTCGGCGTGCCGTCCAGGTCCAGCATCTCCTGGTCGATCAGACGCTGGTCGCTGGCGTCGAGGCCGATGATGCGCTGGGCGATCTGGGATTCCACCGCCTCGACAGCCTTGAGCGTGCCCTTGCCCAGGTAGCGGTCGCCGCCGTCTCGCAGCTCGACGGCCTCGAAGGCCCCGGTGGAGGCACCGGAGGGAACCGCCGCGCGGCCGAAGCTGTCGTCCTCGAGGATCACCTCGACCTCGACGGTGGGGTTGCCGCGGGAGTCGAGGATCTCGCGGGCGATGACGTCTTCGATGGCTGCCAAGGGACTGCTCCTGGGTGGGTTGAGAACGGCTCGGCAAGCCTAACGGGAGGGGACGCGGTTCCCGGGCAGCACCCGGCTTCGCGGACAGCCGGTCTCCGCGACGACCGGCGGTCTCAGCCGGCGACGAGGCGACGGACCGCCGCGCGCAGGGCCTGCTCGGGGTCCTGCCCGGCCCGCTCGGCCTCGATCACCAGCGCCAGCAACCGGTCACCGAGCTCGGCGGACTCCGGAGCCACCACCGGACGACCGGTCCGTTCCAGCCGCTCGACCGCCTTGACCGCGCGGACCAGGGCAGGCAGCTCCTCGGGGACGCCGTCCATCAGGCCGACCGGGCCGGCGCGGTCCGCCTTCTCCGCAGCCTTGATCTGCTCCCACTGCTCGTTGATCGCCACCGGGTCCGCCGGATCCGCGGTCCCCTCCCCCGCACCGAAGACGTGCGGGTTGCGGCGGCGCAGCTTGGCGATCAGGTCGCCGGCCACGTCCTCGATGTCGAACGCACCCGTCTCCTCCGCGATCGCCGCGTGGAAGTAGACCTGGAGGAGCAGGTCGCCGAGCTCTTCGCGCAGGTGTACCGGGTCGTCCGCCTCGATCGCCTCGATCACCTCGTACGCCTCCTCGAGGAGGTAACGCACCAGCGAGGCGTGGGTCTGACCGGCCTTCCAGGCGCACTCGCGCCGGAGCCGGGCCATCACCTCGGCGAGCTCGTCGAGCGCGGAGCGGGTCACCGGAGCGAGGGTCAGCCGCAGCGCTGGCTGGCCGGGAGCGCGTCGACGAGCGCCGCGTCCGGTACGGCGGCTGCCGCCTTCGTCGCGAAGTCGGAGACGGTCAGCGACAGCGACGGGTCGTCACCGGACCCCAGTCCGTCGGCGCTGAGGCCGAAGACCGGATCCACCTCGATCCCGGCTTCGGCGGCTTCCTCGGCGCGCAGCCCGAACGTCGCCTGCCCGACCATCTCCTGGGTCGCCTGGTCCCCGAACTGCTGGGTGACCTGGGAGGCGACGACGTCGTTGACGGCGAACCCGTTGCCGATCGAGTCGACGACCAGCTCACGGAGCCGCTCCCGGTCCGCGCCGGTCGCGGTCTTCTCGATGGTCGGCTCGAGCTGGGCCATCGGATCGCGCAGCCTCGCCTGGTCGACCTCGGCCCCGAAGCGCTCGGCGATCCGGCCGTCGAGGGCGCTGGCCACCAGGATGCGCGCCATGTCGGCCCGGGCCCGGTCCCGCGGGACCGCTGCCACCTGACCCGCCATCGCCGGGTCTTCCAGGAGGGAGGCCAGGTACCCGCACTGGAAGTCGGTGAGCAGGTCGATGTCCGAGGTGGCGAACGCCGTGTCCCCGACCTTCACGGCAACGTCACCGGTCGGCGAGCACGCACTCAGCAGCAGGACCGAGGCAGCGGCAGCACTGCCGAGGACCAGACGGGATGCCTTCACGACGATGACTCCTGACTCGGGGGTGGCGGATCGATCACGGCGTCGATCACTCGGCCTGCCCACGCCAGCAGCTCCTCGTCGCGCGGGGCCTCGGCCCCGAACGTCGCGGCCTGCGGACGCGGCACCAGCATCGTACGCACTCCGGGCTTGAGCAGGCTGCCAGGGTAGACGCGGTTCAGCCGGACGACGCGCGAGTCCGGCAGCTCGACCGGTGCGAACCGGAGGAACTTGCCCTGCGAGGTGACCTCGGAGACCCCGGCACGGCGGCAACGCGCCCGGAACCGGGCGACCTCCAGGAGTCGCTCCACCGGCGCCGGCGGTGCGCCGTACCGGTCGAGCATCTCGTCGCGCAGGAGGTCCACGTCGGCGTCCGCCCGGACCTCGGAGAGCCGCTTGTACATCTCCAGTCGGAGCCGCTCGCTCGGCACGTAGTCGTGCGGCAGGTGCGCGTCGACCGGGATCTCGATCCGGACCTCACCGAGTTCTTCGGGAGCCCCGCCGTCCTGCCGGAACTCGGCGACCGCCTCCCCGACCAGGCGCACGTAGAGGTCGAAGCCGACGTCGGCGATGTGCCCGGACTGCTCGCCACCGAGCAGGTTGCCGGCGCCACGGATCTCCAGGTCCTTCATCGCGATCGCCATGCCGCCGCCCAGGTCCGAGTGCTGGGCCAGGGTCGCCAGCCGTTCGTGCGCGGTCTCGGTCAGCGGCTTGTCGCCCGGGTACAGGAAGTACGCATAGGCGCGCTCCCGGCTCCGCCCGACCCGGCCGCGGAGCTGGTGGAGCTGGGAGAGACCGAGGGTGTCGGAACGCTCGATGATCATCGTGTTGGCGTTGGAGACGTCCAGGCCCGACTCCACGATCGTGGTGCAGACCAGGACGTCGAACCGGCGCT
The DNA here is from genome assembly GCA_041618295.1 of Marmoricola sp. GTDB lineage: Bacteria > Actinomycetota > Actinomycetes > Propionibacteriales > Nocardioidaceae > Marmoricola. Next base: position 410 of record JBFJNH010000086.1, on the reverse strand, counting down.
CCCAGAAGTCGAGCATCACCTGCTCGAGCTGGTGCTCCCCCATCTGCCCGTGCGCCGTCGCCACCCGGGCCTCGGGGACGAGCTCCTTGATCTTCGCGGCGGCCTTCTCGATCGACCCGACCCGGTTGTGGATGTAGAAGACCTGCCCTTCGCGGAGAAGCTCGCGCCGGATCGCCGCGATCACCTGCCGGTCCTCGTACGCGCCGACGTAGGTGAGCACCGGGTGCCGCTCCTCGGGCGGAGTGGTGATCGTCGACATCTCCCGGATTCCGGTGATCGCCATCTCCAGGGTCCGCGGGATCGGCGTGGCACTCATCGCGAGCACGTCCACGCTGGTCCGCATCCGCTTCATCAGCTCCTTGTGCTCGACCCCGAAACGCTGCTCCTCGTCGACGATGATCAGGCCGAGG
>JBFJNH010000085.1:0-13893 GCA_041618295.1 Marmoricola sp. | reverse complement strand
TGGTGGCGTCCAGGTCGAACGTCGCCACCGGGTAGAGCGTCGCCCCGGTGAGCAGCCCGACGACGATGCCGATCTTGTAGCCGAAGGAGTGGAAGAACGGGTTGACCACCAGGTAGCGGTCCTCGGCGGTGACGCCGCCGAGCTCGGCCCAGGCCGCGGAGACCGCGATCGTCTGCCGGTGCGCGCTCATCGCCCCCTTGGAGCGGCCGGTGGTGCCGGAGGTGAACAGGATGTCGGCGACGTCGTCGGGGGAGACCGCGTCGGCCCGGGCCTCGACGTCGGCGTAGCTGACCTCGTGCGCCTCGACGTCCCCGAGGAGGTCGACCAGGTTCGCGATGTCGACGACGTCCAGGACGGAGGGCAGCGCGCTGGCGGCCTGCAGGTCGTCGATCTGCGATCCACCCAGGAAGCCGTCGGCGACGATCACCAGGGCGGCCTCGGTGCGATCGGCCAGGTCCGCGACCTCGTGGCCGGTGTAGCGGGAGTTCGCGGGGACCAAGGTGCCGCCGGCGTAGGTGACGGCGAGCGCCGCGATGACCCACTCGATGCTGTTGGGGGCCCAGACCACGACCCGGAAGCCGGGCTTGACCCCGTAGGCGAGGTAGCCCATCGCGACGGCGCGGACGCGTTCGTGGACCTCGGCGAAGGAGAGCGAGCGGTCGGCCTCGACCAGGAACGGCTTCGAACCGTGCGTAGCCGACGCCGCACGCAACGCCGCGGGCAGGGTCTTCGGACTCGCCACCGGATGCTCCTTCCACCGACCACGCCACATACCAAGCAAGTGCTTGGTAGGCTACTCTACACGGAACCACTGACCGACAGGGGCAATGCACGTGGACCTGACCGACACTCCCGAGGACCGGGCTTTCCGGGCCGAGGTGCGCGCCTGGCTCGAGACCAATCTGGTCGGTGGGTTCGCCGAGCTCAAGGGGTTGGGCGGTCCGGGCAAGGACCTGGAGGCTCACGACGAGCGCCTGGAGTGGGACCGTCACCTGGCCAAGCACGGGTGGACCTGCATCGGCTGGCCGACCGAGTACGGCGGCCGCGGCCTCTCGCTGATGCAGCAGGTGATCTTCCACGAGGAGTACGCCCGCGCCAACGCTCCCGCCCGGGTCAACCACCTCGGCGAGGAGCTCCTCGGCCCGACCTTGATCGCCTTCGGCACCGAGGAGCAGAAGGCCCGCTTCCTGCCGAAGATCCGCGCTGTCGACGAGCTGTGGTGCCAGGGGTACTCCGAGCCGGGCGCCGGCTCCGACCTGGCCAACGTCGCCACCAAGGCCCGGCTCGAAGGCGACGAGTGGGTCATCGACGGCCAGAAGGTCTGGACCTCGCTGGCGCAGTTCGCCGACTGGATCTTCGTGATCGCCCGGACCGAGGTCGGTTCCCAGCGGCACGCCGGTCTCAGCTTCCTGCTGGTCCCGATCGACCAGGACGGCGTCGAGATCCGCGGCATCGAGCAGCTCACCACCGGCGCGGAGTTCAACGAGGTCTTCTTCACCGGGGCTCGCACCGCGGCCGACCTGATCGTCGGTGAGCCCGGCAAGGGGTGGGGCGTCGCCATGGGGCTGCTCGGGTTCGAGCGCGGGGTCTCCACCCTGGGCCAGCAGGTCGGTTTCCGCCGCGAGCTGGACTCGCTGGTCGCCCTGGCCCGGGAGAACGGCGCGATCGAGGACCCGCTCGTCCGGGACCGCCTCGCCCGAGCCGACGCCGAGCTCGAGGTGATCCGGCTCAACGCGCTGCGGACGCTGTCGCAGGACAACTCGGCCGAGCAGGCCGCCGGTTCCGCGAGCATCGCCAAGCTCCTCTGGGCGAACTGGCACCGCACCCTCGGAGAGATCGCGATGGACGTGCGCGGGACCGCTGGGCTGGAAGCGGGCGCCGGCTACGCGCTCGACGAGTGGCAGCGGCTCTTCCTGTTCACCCGCTCCGACACCATCTACGGCGGATCCGACGAGATCCAGCGCAACATCCTGGCCGAGCGCGTGCTCGGACTGCCCCGCGAAGCCCGTCCCTGAAAGAGGAACCGACCGATGACTGCCACTCGCCCCGAGCAGCCCACCCCCGACTACGTCGCCGGCCACGGCCTGCTGAAGGACAAGGTCGTGGTGGTCACCGCCGCGGCCGGACAGGGCATCGGTGCCTCCGTCGTACGCCGCTCGCTGGAGGAGGGCGCGAAGGCGGTCGTCCTCTCCGACACCCACGAGCGTCGGGTCGCCGAGGCGCACGAGGCGCTGGCCGCCGAGTTCGGAGGCGACCGGGTGCTCTCCACGATCACCGACGTCACCAACGAGGACCAGGTCCAGGCGCTGCTCGATCTCGCCGACACCGTCGGCGGGGTCGACGTGATGATCAACAACGCCGGTCTCGGCGGTACCGCGAGCGTGCTGGAGATGACCGACGAGCAGTGGAGCAAGGTCCTCGACATCACCCTGACCGGGACCTTCCGGACGGTCCGCGCGGCGTCGAACCGGATGATCGCGAACGGCACCCGGGGCGTCATCGTCAACAACGCCTCCGTGCTCGGCTGGCGCGCCCAGGAGGGCCAGGCGCACTACGCCGCGGCGAAGGCCGGGGTGATGGCGCTGACGCGCTGCGCCGCGCTCGACGTGGCTCCGCACGGGATCCGGGTCAACGCGGTCTCGCCGAGCATCGCGATGCACCCGTTCCTGGCCAAGGTCACCTCCGACGAGCTGCTCCACGAGCTCAAGCAGCGCGAAGCCTTCGGGCGGGCGGCCGAGCCCTGGGAGATCGCGAACGTGATGGTCTTCCTGGCCAGCGACTACTCGTCGTACCTGACCGGTGAGGTGATCAGTGCCAGCAGCCAGCGCGCCTGACGCCTCGACCGGCTCGACGACCGGGCAGGGCAGCCGCCGTGAGGAGCTCCTCACGATCGCGGCGGGGCTCTTCGCCGAGCGCGGCTTCAAGAACACCACCGTCCGCGACATCGCGGACGCCGCCGGCATCCTGTCCGGCAGCCTCTACCACCACTTCGACTCCAAGGAGTCGATGGTCGACGAGCTGCTCGACACCTTCCAGACCGAGCTCTGGAAGAAGTACGACGCCATCGAGGCCAGCGACGCGAGTCCGAAGCAGAAGCTCGAGTCGGTCGTCCGGGCGTCGTTCGAGGCGATCGGCGAGCACCGCAACGAGGTGGCAATCTTCCAGAGCGACGGTCTCTACCTGGCCACGTTCGAGCGCTTCGGCTACCTGATCGAACGGAACCGGAAGTTCCGCACCCTGTGGACCGGGCTGCTCGAGGCCGGTGTCGCCAGCGGTGAGCTCCGGGCCGATCTCGACGTCGCGCTGGTCTACCGCTTCCTGCGCGACACCGTCTGGGTGGCCGTGCGCTGGTACCGCCCCGGCGGTGCCCTGACCCCGGCCGACGTGGCCGACCAGTACCTCTCCATTCTCCTCGAAGGCATTTCCCAGAACGGAGCACCACAGTGACCGAGGCCTACATCGTCGATGCCGTCCGCACCCCCGTCGGCAAGCGCCGCGGCTCGCTGGCGAGCATGCACTCCGCCGACCTGGGTGCGCACAGCCTCGCGGCCCTGATGCAGCGCACGGGCGTCGACCCGGGTGCTGTCGACGACGTCATCATGGGGTGTTGCGACACCATCGGCTCCCAGGCCGGCGACGTCGCCCGGACCGCCTGGCTGGTCGCGGGCCTGCCCGACCACGTCCCCGGCGTCACCATCGACCGGCAGTGCGGCTCCTCGCAGCAGGCGGTGCACTTCGCCGCCCAGGGGGTCATGTCCGGGACCCAGGACCTGGTGGTCGCCGGTGGCCTGCAGAACATGTCCGCGATCCCGATCTCGGCCGCCATGCTGGTCGCCGACCAGTACGGGTTCAGCACGCCGTTCGCCGAGTCGCCGGGCTGGGTCAAGCGGTACGGCGACGTCGAGGTCTCCCAGTTCAACTCCGCCGAGATGATCGCGGCGAAGTGGGACATCAGCCGCGAGCAGATGGAGGAGTTCGCCCTCGCCTCGCACACCCGGGCCAAGAACGCGATCGCCGAAGGCCGTTTCGAGAACGAGATCGCCCCGGTCACGCTGGCCGACGGCACCGTCTTCACCACCGACGAGTGCCCGCGGGACACCTCGTTGGACAAGATGGCCGCGCTGGAGCCGTTGGCACCGGGCGGGCGGATCACCGCCGGTGTGGCCTCGCAGATCTGCGACGCGTCCTCGGCGGTGCTCATCGCCTCCGCGCAGGCCGTCAAGGACCACGGGCTGACCCCGCGCGCCCGGGTCCACCACCTGTCGGTCCGCGGTGACGACCCGATCTGGATGCTCACCGGCCCGATCCGGGCGACCCGGCACGCCCTGGAGAAGACCGGACTGCGCGTCGAGGACATCGACCTGTTCGAGTGCAACGAGGCCTTCGCCTCGGTCGTGCTCGCGTGGGCCAAGGAGCTCTCGGTGCCGTTGGAGAAGGTCAACGTCAACGGTGGCGGCATCGCGCTGGGCCACCCGATCGGCGCGACCGGCACCCGGATCATGGCGACGATGCTCAACGAGCTCGAGCGCACCGGCGGCCGCTACGCGCTGCAGACGATGTGCGAGGGCGGCGGCCAGGCCAACGTCACCATCATCGAGCGACTCTGACCTACATCCCGGCCGATTGAGGAGGTCGCGCAGCGACCGTCTCGAAATCTCTTCGATCCACGAGCCTCACCCGGGCAGACTGCCGGGGTGAGGCTCGTCGAGTTCGGACCGGACGACGCCGCGGCGCTGGCGGCGTACGTGGCCAACGAGCGTGCCGCAACGGCGGTCGACTGCCCCTGGGAGCGGCCGCTGACGGTGTTCCGCCAGGAGATGGCGCTGCGCTACGGCGACGAGGGTGAGGTCGAGCGCGCCTTCCTGCTCGTCGAGGGCACCGAGGTAGTCGGGACAGCAGCGCTCTTCGCCAGCGACTTCGACAACCGCGAGGTGGCTTGGATCTCGGTCGTGGTCCGTCCCGACCTCCGGCGGCGCGGCTACGGTCGCGCCGGGCTGGACCTGGTGCTTGCCGAGTGCCGCCGCCTCGGACGTCCCTCGGTGCTCCTCTACGGCTGGGAGGGTGGCGCCGCCCGCGCGTTCGCCGAGTCGGCCGGGTTCGTCGAGAAGAGCCTCGAGGTCCGCCGGGTGCACGACCTGGAGGGGAACGACGAGGAACGCGCGCGGTTCCGGGCCCTCCACGACGAAGCAGTGCGGCACGCGACGGTGTACGAGCTGGTGACGCTGACCGGGCGCACCCCCGCAGACCTGATCCCGGGGCTGGTCGAGGTGACCTCCGCGATCAACGACGCGCCGCTGGACGACCTCGACTACGAGGACGAGGTGTACGACGCCGACCGGGTGCGCGCATACGAGCAGGCCCAGGAGGCATCCGGCTACCGGATGCACCGGGTGGTGGCCCGGCACCGGGGGACCGGTGCTCTCGTCGGGCACACCGTGGTCTGCGTCGACACGGAGCAGCCCGCCTGGGCCGAGCAGCACGACACCGCGGTGCTGCCGGAGCACCGCGGTCACCGGTTGGGGTTGCTGCTGAAGTCGGCGATGGTGCTGCACCTGGCCGACGTCGAACCTCAGCTGCGCTGCATCCTCACCGACAACGCGGCGTCGAACGGTCCGATGATCGCGGTCAACAAGCGTCTCGGTCACCGGATCGTCGGCCGGCTGCTGCTCTTCCAGCGCCGACTGTGAGGCTCACTCGTCGACGGGCTGCAGCGCGTCCAGGTCGACCAACGAGTGCAGGTAGCGCTTGGTGTTGGCGCGCATCGGCCGCCCGGCGAAACGTCCGTTGAGGAACGAGAACGCGGTCCCGTACGACGTCAGCGCTGCGGCCGCGTGCGTGGGCGCGTAGTTCACCGAGAGCCGGACCCGACCGCCGTACCCGGCCCAGCGCTCGGCCAGGGCGCGCCCGCACTCGAACGGGACGACGTCGTCCAGCCGGCTGTGCGAGACCAACGCCTCGACCCGTGGGTACCGGGCGTTGCCGAGCTGCTGCTCGGCGACGATGGTGGCGAAGGGTTCCTCGCGCAGCAACGAGCCGATCGAACGGCCGTCGGTGGTCAGGGTGCTCGACCGGGTGAAGGCGTAGCGACGCAACGACTCGAACATGCACTGTTCGGACAACGCCGCCGCGATCTCGATGCCGCGGTCGTTGAGCAGGTGCCCGAGGTTGATCCCGTAGTCGCTGGAGAGTCCCACGAGGGCGTAGCCGAGGAAGGCGAAGTACGGGCTGCCGTCGAGCATCTCGGCGACCAGCGGGAAGTCCGCCGGGACGGCACCGCAGACGGCTCCCTTCACGTCGAGCTCGGGGGCGTACTGGTGCCAGAGCTCGGCGGCCGAGGCGGCGGCGCCGCCGCCCTGGGAGTAGCCGGCGATCGCCGTCGGTCCGTCCACCGGGATGTCGGCGTGGTCGAGCTGCTGGGCGGCGCGCAGCGCGTCCAGCACCACCCGGCCCTGCACCTCGCGCGACATGTACGTGTGGGTGCCGTCGATGCCGAGGCCCTGGTAGTCCGGGACGACCACGTTGTACCCGCGGGCGAGCAGGCCGGTGATGAAGATCGACTCGTACTCCCGGCCGGCCGCCATCTGCCGGGACGGCGCGCACTGGCTGCCCATCCCCTGGGTGCCGACGGCGAACGCCACCAGGCCGCGGTCGTCACGCTTGCTCCGCGGCCGGGTCGGCGTGAGCACGGTCCCGGTGACCGGGATGGCGCGGCCGTGCCGGTCGGTGGTGGTGAACATGATCCGTTCGACCCGGGCCGGGGCGGGGATCAGCTTGAACGGGTCGACGTAGAACCGACCCGGTTCCGCCTTGAGGACCGTGCCCGGCGTCTCCGGCACGTCGCCGGGCGCGTCGTAGAAGGGGTCCTTCGGGTTGGCCTTGAGCTGGCGTGCACCGACGGCGGTCAGCGCGAACTTCACCGCTCGGTCGACGACGGTTCCCTGGGCTTCAGTCACCCGCTGATCCTGTCACCGAACCGTCAGGCGAGGTAGGAGCCGGTACGGCGCAACGACTCGGCCGCCTGGGTGACGACCCGGTCGATGAGCTCCTCGCAGGTCGGCAGGTCGTCGATGACCCCGACGACCTGCCCCGAGGCGAGGATGCCGGCGGTCGGGTCGCCCTCGACGAGACCGGCCTTGAGCATCATCGGGGTGTTCGCGGCGAGCACCATCTGCGCCCAGGAGCGGTCCGACCCGTGCTTCATCGCCTGGCCGTCCTTGATCAGGCCGCGCCAGGACATGCCGCTCATCTTCTTGAACGCCATCGTCCGGCGCACGGTGGGCCCGAGGCGCTTCAGCGCGCTGGACTCCTCGACGGAGTCGACCAGGTCGGTGCGGAGCATCCGGTGCGGCATGCCGTCGACCTTCGCAGTCACCACGGTGCCGTTGAGGTCGGCCTCCAGGTACCGCTGCTTGACCGCGTCGGGGACCGTCGAGTCCTGGGTGAGCAGGAAGCGGGTGCCCATCCCGACGCCGGCGGCGCCGTAGGAGAGCGCAGCGGCGAGCCCGCGACCGTCGAAGAACCCGCCGGCGGCGATCACCGGGATGTCGACGGCGTCGAGCACGGTCGGGAGCAGCAGGGTCGTCGGGACGTTGCCGGTGTGGCCACCGCCCTCGCCGCCCTGGATCATCACCGCGTCGGCGCCCCAGGAGGCCACCTTCCGGGCGTGCTTCGCGGCGCCGATGCTCGGGATCACGACGATGTCGTGCTCCTTGAGCTTCGCGATCAGCTCGGGCTTCGGGGCCAGCGCGAAGCTGGCGACCTTGACGCCGTACTCGATGAGCAGGTCGCAGCGCGCCGGGGCGTCGGCGGCGTCGGCGCGCAGGTTCACACCGAAGGGCTGGTCGGTGCGGCCCTTCACCTCGACGATCGCCTTCTCGAGCTCTTCGTGGGTCATCGTCGCCGACGCGAGGATGCCGAGGCCCCCGGCGTTGGCGGTGCCCGAGACCAGGCGCGGCCCGGCGACCCAGCCCATCCCGGTCTGCACGACCGGGTGCTTGACCCCGACGAGCTCGGTGAGCGGGGTCGTCAGCAGCTGGTCGATCATGCCTTTGCCTCCACCGGCGGGACCTCGCGGTCGCGGAAGTTCTTCGGGTCGAGCACGTTGCGGATGATCATCAGCTCGGACTCGGTGGGCTCGCGCGTGACCGGGACGTCGCTCGGGCTCACCCCGTCAGGCAGGGCCAGGGTGAACCCGGTGTTGTCGACGACCTCCTCGAGCGTCACGCCCGGGTGCAGGCTCAGCAGACGCACGGTGTCGCCCGCGCCCCGGACGTCGAAGACGCCCAGGTTGGAGACGATCCGGTGGATGTCGTTGTACTTCGACGCCCCCGGCCCGGCTGCCTTGGCGCGGGCCGGGCCGACACCGGAGACGATGTCGACGTTCTCCACGAAGACGCGCGTGTTGTGCCTCGGAACCCAGTACGACGTCCGGTTGTTCACGGTGTTGCCCGGGGCGCCGCGGGAGCCGAGGAGCTGACGCTTCGGCTGCGCGAAGTCACCGATCGCCGAGATGTTCTGGTTGCCGTGGCGGTCGACCTGGGTCGCTCCCATCATCACGTGGCGCTTGCCGTAGGCGACGACGTCGAACACCCGGCGGAACGGGATCCAGCCCTCGACGACATCGGCCTTCGCGAAGATCGGGGGAGTACCGCCCAGGAAGAGCGACTCACCGTCGGAGATCACCAGGTCCGGGTTGGAGGTCAGCTTGGCCAGGCGAACACCGATCATCGGCATCGTGCCCATCGGGCTGGCGAAGATCTCGCCGTCGTCCTTGAAGGCGTCGGCGACGGCGACGGCACAGACCTCGGCGCGGGAGTACTCGGTCATCACTTGGCTCCTTCGAGCTCGGCGTGGAAGGCGGCGACGGCGGCCTGGTAGGCGGCCTCGTCACCGCTCAGGAAGCGCTCCTCGAAGGCCGCCCAGTCCTCGTCGGACCCGCCGGCCGCGGCGGCGTACGCCTTCTGGAACTTCTCGTCCCGCTCGTAGTCCGGGGTGCAGACGGTGAAGTGCGCACCGTTCGGGGTCTCGACGACGCCGTCGACCATCATCCGGCTGATCAGCAGCCGCTGGACCGGGGTGTCGACGGTGAGGCCGGCGGTGTCGACGATCTGCTCGCAGCTGACGAAGGCCTTCTCGGCGGCCTGGACGAAGAGGTCGTCGAAGTACGGGTCCGGTCCGAGGTACGTCGCGTTGCCGTGCACGTCGGCGCGGTTGAGGTGCACCAGCGCGACGTCGAGCTTGAGCGCCGGTACGGCGGTGAGCTCCTCGAAGTCGCCGTTCTCGTCGGCGTACGGGCTGGTCACCGTCTTGATCCAGGAGTTGTTCACCAGCACGTCCGAGCCGAGACCGGCGCGCATCGGCAGGAACGGGAGGCGCTGCGCAGCGGCGTACAGGCCGGTCTGGAACATGCCCTCGTCGAGCTCGACGATCTCCGGGATGGTCCCGTTCTGGCGGGCGCGCTGGAAGTTGGGCTCCAGCGGGATCGAGTCCAGCGAGACGAACGCGTAGACCAGCTTCGTGATCTTGCCGGCCCGGGCGAGCAGGCCGACGTCGGCACCGCCCCAGCTGACGATGGTCAGGTCCTTCAGGTCCGAGCGGAGGATCGCCCGGACCAGGGCCATCGGCTTGCGCCGCGGTCCCCATCCGCCGATCCCGATGGTCATACCGTCGGAGAGCTGGGAGACGACCTCGTCGATCGTCATGACCTTCTCGCGGGGCTTGCTCACTTCTTGCTCTTCTCCGTTCCCGCGAAGTCGTCGCGGAGCTCGTCGGACACACCCATCAGGTTCAGCTCGAACGTGAAGCCCTGCTCGAACCGATAGCTCTTGTTGACGTCGACCGGTTCGATGCCGTTCAGCGCCTCCTTGGCGGCGCGGATGACGCGGGTGTCCTTCTCGGCGATCGAGGCGGCGACCTCGAGGGCGACGGCGTCGATCTCGGTGCGCGGGGCGATCTTGTAGACCGAGCCGAACCTGTGCAGCTCGGTCGCCGGGATGGTCGCGGCGGTGAAGTACAGCGCGCGCATCATCTGCTGGGGGACCAGGCGGGCCATGTGGGTGGCTGCGCCGAGGGCGCCCTGCTTGACCTCCGGGACCCCGAAGTAGGCGTCGTCGCTGGCGATGACGATGTCGGCGTTGCCGACCAGGCCGACACCGCCGCCGACGCAGAACCCGTTGACGACCGCGATCACCGGGACGCTGCACTCGTAGACGGCCTTGAAGGCGGCGTAGCAGCCCTTGTTGGCGCCGATCAGGGCGTCGAACCCGGTGGTGTTCTGCATCTCCTTGATGTCGACGCCGGCGTTGAAGCCCTTGCCGTCGGCGCGGAGGATGACGACCTTGGTGTTCAGGTCGGCGCTGGCCTCGTCGAGCGCGGTCGCTACGTCGAACCACTGCTGGACGGTGAGGGCGTTGACCGGGGGAGCGTTCATCGAGATGACGCGGATCCCGTCGGGACGCAACTCGCTGGAAACTGCAGACATGGGGCCTCTCCGGTTCCGGGCCCGGCGATGAACACAACCAAGCACTTGCTTGGTACTGTATCAGCATGCCTCTCTCCCTGGACCTGACCGGACGTGTCGTGCTGGTCACCGGCGGCTCCCGCGGCATCGGCCGCGGTATTACCGAGGCGTTCCTCGGCGCCGGTGCGACCGTGGTGACCTGCGCCCGCTCGGAGGTCGAGCCGCTCGCGGGTACCCAGCACGTGGTCTGCGACGTCCGCGACCCGGATTCCGTCCAGGCGATGGTCGACGGGATCGTCGCTGAGCACGGTCGGCTCGACGTACTGGTGAACAACGCCGGGGGAGCGCCTGCGGCCGAGGCCGCGACCGCGTCGCCCCGCTTCCACGGCAAGATCATCGGTCTCAACCTCAGCTCGCCGCTGCTGGTCGCCCAGGTCGCGAACCGGGTGATGCAGCAGCAGTCGACGGGTGGTTCGATCGTGAACATCACCTCGATCAGCGCCCACCGCCCCGCGCCCACGATCGCCGCGTACGCCGCTGCCAAGGCCGGCCTGGAGTCGCTCACCAAGAGCCTGGCGATGGAGTGGGGTCCGAAGGTCCGGGTCAACGCCATCGAGGTGGGCCTCTGCCGGACCGAGCAGACCGACGACCACTACGGCGGCGACGACAAGGTCGCCCGGATCGAGCAGACCATCCCGCTCGGCCGGATGGCCCGCCCCGAGGAGGTCGGCCACGTGGCCGCTTTCCTCGCCAGCGATCTCGCGTCCTACGTCAGCGGCGCCAGCGTCGGCTGCCACGGCGGCGGCGAGCCCCCGGTTTTCCTGCACATCACCTGACCCCCAGCCGGTCGTCGAGCCTGTCGAGACGCCGTAACCAAGGAGCTGCCCCATGTCCCGTCTTCTCGAAGGCCGTATTGCCATCGTCACCGGTGCCGGCCGCGGCATCGGCCGCGCTCACGCCCTGGAGCTGGCCCGTCACGGTGCCAAGGTCGTCGTGAACGACTTCGGCGTGTCCAACAACGGCGAGAAGACGGAATCGCCCGCCCACGACGTGGTCGCGGAGATCGAGGCCCTCGGGGGCGAGGCGGTCGTCAACGGAGCCGACGTCGCCGACTTCGAGCAGGCCGCCGCGATGGTGCAGCAGGCCGTCGACACGTTCGGGGGACTGGACATCCTGGTCAACAACGCCGGCTTCGTCCGCGACCGGATGCTGGTCAACGCCACCGAGGACGAGTTCGACGCCGTCGTCCGGGTCCACCTCAAGGGCCACTTCGCGACGCTCCGGCACGCGGCGGCGTACTGGCGGGCGGAGTCCAAGGAGGGCCGCCAGCGGGCTGGCCGGGTCATCAACACCACCTCCGGCGCCGGCCTCCAGGGCTCGATCGGCCAGGTCGTCTACTCGGCCGCCAAGGGTGGCATCGCCACGATGACGCTGGTCGCGGCCGCCGAGCTCGGCCGCGTCGGCGTCACCGTCAACGCCCTGGCGCCGGTCGCGAAGACCCGGATGACCGAGGGCGCCTTCGACACCTCCGCGATGGCGCTGCCCGAGGACAACTCGCCGATCGTCGCCTGGCTCGCCTCGGAGGCGGCCGGGCACGTCACCGGCCGGGTCTTCGAGAGCGATGGTGGCCTGCTCACCCTCGAGGACGGCTGGCGCCACGGCGCGAGCCGCGACAAGGGTGCCCGTTGGGAGGCCACCGAGCTCGGTGAGGTCGTCGACGCGTTGATCGCCGAGGGCGCAGCGCCGGAGCCGGTCTACGGCGCCAGCTGACTGCGGCCCTCCTCGTGCGTCAGATGCGCTCGATGATGGTGCCGCTGCCCTGGGCGCCGCCGGCGCACATCGAGATGAGCGCGGTCGTCTTGTCCTGACGCTCGAGCTCGTGCAGCGCGGTGGTGAGCAGGCGGGTCCCGGTGGAACCGACCGGGTGGCCGATCGCGATGGCGCCGCCGTTGATGTTGATCTTGTCCTCGGGGACGCTGTGGACCTTCGCCCAGCTCATCACGACGGCGGCGAAGGCCTCGTTGACCTCGAACACGTCGATGTCGGAGATGCTCATACCGCTGTCCTTGAGGACCTTCTCGGTCGCCTGAACCGGGCCGTCGAGGTGGTAGTACGGGTCGGACCCGACCAGCGTCGAGGTGATGATCCGGGCGCGCGGGGTGAGGCCGAGCGAGCGAGCCAGGTCCTCGTCCATCAGCAGCAGCGCGGAGGAGCCGTCGGAGATCTGCGACGACGTCCCGGCGGTGTGGAAGCCGCCCTCGAGGACCGGCTTCAACGTCGCGAGGCCCTCCAGGGTGGTCTCGCGCAGGCCCTGGTCGGTGTCGACCAGGCGGGACTCGCCGGTGGGCTTCCCCTCGTCGTCGAGCACCGGGGCCTCGACCGCGAAGATCTCGCGCTTGAAACGGCCCTCCGCGACGGCAGCGGCGGCCTTGCGCTGCGACTCGAAGCCGAAGCGGTCGATGTCCTCGCGGGTGAACCCGCGGTTGCGGGCGATCCGGTCGGCGCCCTCGAACTGCGACGGCAGGTCGATGCTCCAGCTGTCCGGGCGCGGGTCGCCGGTGCCGGGCGGGACGTTCGCGCCCAGGCCGACCCGGGACATCGACTCGACCCCGCAGGCGATACCGACCTTGATCTGGTCCGCGCGGATCATCGCGTTGACGAAGTGGGTGGCCTGCTGCGCGGAGGAGCACTGGGCGTCGATGATCGTGGAGGCAGTCGCGTTCGGGAGGCCCGCGTGCATCCAGGCGCGCCGGGCCATGTTGTTGGACTGCTCGCCAGCCTGGGTGACGCAGCCTGCGATGACCTGGTCGACCAGCTCGGGGTCGAGGCCGGAGCGCTTGAGCACCTCGATCTGGGACGCGCCGAGCAGCTCTGCCGGGTGCAGCCCGGCCAGCCAGCCGCGACGCTTGCCCAGCGGCGTACGGACGGCTTCGACGATGACCGGGTTACCCATGGATCCTCCTGTTGCTCCTGTGCCCCGCTTCTACGGCGCACTCTCAAAAGTAGAACACGTTCTTGTGTAATGCCAGAGCAAAGATAGTCCGAAAATCCGCCCGAGGCCCTTTGCTCACGTGCACAAACTATGTCACCATCGTCACTAGAACGTGTTTCAGAAACTGTGGAGGACAACCCGTGACCGTAGCGCCCGCACTGCCTGTCGCCTTCGACCCGACCGACCCCGGTCTGAACGAGGTGTCGATCCCGCTCCAGGAGTTCCTCGAGCTCCGCAAGACTGCTCCGGTCCACTGGGTCGAGCAGGCGCCCGAGGCACGCGCCGGCTTCCTCGACACTGGTTTCTGGGCGATCACGAAGCACGCCGACATCGCGGCGATCTCCAAGAACAGCAAGGAATTCTCGGCGAACGAGAACGGCGTCATCATCCGCTTCGCCGCCGACATGACCCGCGAGCAGGTCGAGCTGCAGAGCGTCATGCT
>JBFJNH010000084.1:0-14172 GCA_041618295.1 Marmoricola sp. | reverse complement strand
CGGATGTCCCAGGCCAGCTCGAACGCGTCCGCGACCAGATCGCTCGGGATCAGCGGCGTCAGCCGGAAGGCGTGCTTGTACAGGTCCATCCCGGCATGCAGGCAGCCCGGCTGCTCGTACGCCGGCCGGTCGTCGCGAGCCGGCTGCAGCGTGTTCAGCTCGCGAGCCTGTGGGGTGAAGAACCGGAAGGCGTCGAAGTGCGAGCAGCCGATCCGATGCCCGGTGACCACCTCGTCCGTTCCGGTGGCGCCGAGGCGCAACGGCCAGGCGTGCCGGATCTCGTTGCCGGGCAGGTCGCTGCGGTAGGCCATCGCCCACTCGTGCAGCCCGAAGCAGCCCAGGGTGGGCGGTCGGCTGGCGGTGGCGGTCAGCAGGGTGCGGATCGCGATGATGACCGGGAGCTGCGAGGCGAGGTACTCCGGGGTCACCGTCGCGGGTTCGTCGCCGCGTCTCGACAAGCTCGACGACCGGGGTTCGGGGCTCGACGGCCCGGAGCCGTAACCCCTGAGGTCGGCGTACGACGGCGCGTCGGCCAGCGCCACGCCGTACCCGGGGTGCCAGCGCCGCAGCTGCGCGGGCCGCTGGGCGTAGTAGGTGAACAGGAAGTCGTGCACCGGGTGGGCGATCCCGAGCCGGCGGCGTTCCAGGTGCGGCCCGACCCGGACGTCGACCCGGGCTGCGTGCGCTCGGGAGCGCGCCTGCCAGGTGTCACGGTCGAGGATCTGCACCGGCTGAGGGTAAGGGGTTTCGGCGGGCTCAACCAGCGGTGAGCCGGCGCGGTCCGGCTCTGTAGGCTCACCGGGTGCGTATCGCGAGATTCACCACCGGAGAAGACCCCCTGTACGGCGTCGTCACGGGGGAGGTGGACGAGAACGGGATCCCCGAGGACGACTGCGTCGTCGTCGCTCTCCAGGGTGACCCGCTCTACGTCGGGCTGCACCTGTCCAACAAGGAGTACCCGCTCGCCGACGTCCGGCTGCTCGCACCGGTGCTGCCGCGCAGCAAGGTGATCGGCATCGGCCGCAACTACGCAGCGCACGCTGCCGAGATGGGCGGCGAGGTCCCTGCCGAGCCGTTGATGTTCATGAAGCCGAACACCAGCGTCAGCGGTCCGTTGGACCCGATCTTCTACCCCCGGCAGAGCAGCGAGGTCCACTACGAGGGTGAGCTCGCCGTCGTGATCGGCCGGGTCTGCCGCGACGTCCCGGTCGAGAAGGCCGCCGACGTCATCTGGGGCTACACGGTCGCCAACGACGTCACCGCCCGCGACCTGCAGCGCGCGGACGGGCAGTTCACCCGGGCGAAGGGCTTCGACAGCTTCTGCCCGCTGGGTCCGTGGATCGAGAACGAGCTCGACGTCAGCGACCTGGCGATCAGGACCTACCTGAACGGCGACCTGGTCCAGGACGGTCGCACCTCCGACATGATCTTCGACGTGCCGGCGCTGATCGCCCACGTCAGCTCCGTGATGACGCTGCTCCCCGGCGACGTCATCCTCACCGGCACCCCGGAGGGTGTCGGTCCGATGCAGCCCGAGGACGAGGTCGAGATCTCGATCGCCGGAATCGGCAACCTGACGAACAAGGTGAAACTGCGTGACTGAGAAGCGTGTGAGTGACATCTCGACAAGCTCGACGACCGGGGACGGCGCGACTCCGACCGGTTCCCAGGTCCGGGTCCGGATGGCTCCGAGCCCGACCGGTTCGCCGCACGTCGGCCTGGCCCGCACCGCCCTGTTCAACTGGGCCTTCGCGCGCCACCACGGGGGCACCTTCGTCTTCCGGATCGAGGACACCGACAAGGAGCGCAGCACGAGGGAGTCCTACGACGCGCTCATCGAGGTGATGCGCTGGCTCGGGCTGGACTGGGACGAGGGCCCCGAGGTCGGGGGCGGGTACGGCCCGTACTTCCAGTCGCAGCGCGGCGACCTGTACGCCGACGCGTTGCGCCGGCTGCGTGAGGGCGGGTTCACCTACGACTGCTACTGCACGACCGAGGAGGTCGATGCGCGGCACCAGGCTGCGCAGGCCGCCGCGAAGGAAGCGATCACGGCCGCCAAGGCCGCCGCCGCAGCCGATCCCGAGGACGCGTCACTCAAGGCCGGCGTCGACGAGGCCGTGACCGCGCTCAAGAGCCTGGTGATCGGGTACGACGGCTTCTGCCGCGACCTCGACGACGAGCAGCGCGCCGCGTTCGCCGGGCGTCCGGCCGTGGTCCGGTTCCGGATGCCGGCCGGGCAGATCGGTTGGGACGACCTGGTCCGCGGGGAGATCACCTTCGACACCAAGCACGTGCCCGACTACGCGCTGGCCCGCGCCAACGGCGACCCGCTCTACACCCTGGTGAACCCGGTCGACGACGCCCTGATGGAGATCACCCACGTCCTGCGCGGCGAGGACCTGCTCTCCTCGACCCCGCGCCAGATCGCCCTGTACGCGGCGCTGGCCGAGGTCGGTATCGGCCGCGGGACCACGCCCCGGTTCGGTCACCTTCCCTACGTGATGGGGGAGGGCAACAAGAAGCTCTCCAAGCGCGACCCGGGGGCGAGCCTGCTCGGCTACCGCGAGGACGGTTTCCTGCCCGAGGGGCTGCTGAACTACCTCGCGCTGCTGGGCTGGGCGATCGCCGCGGACCGGGACGTGTTCACCCTCCCCGAACTGGTGGAGAAGTTCGACATCGCCGACGTGAACCCGAACCCGGCCCGCTTCGACCTGAAGAAGGCCGAGGCGATCAACGCCTCGCACATGCGGATGCTCCCGGTCGAGGAGATCGCGCACCGGGCGCTGCCCTTCCTCAAGGCCGCAGGTGTCGTCAGCGACCCGGTCTCCGACGCGGATGCCCGGCTGCTGGAGCTGGCGATGCCGCTGGTCGCCGAGCGGATCAACAAGCTCACCGAGGCGCCGGAGATGCTCGGGTTCCTGTTCGCCGACGAGGTCACCTACGACGAGAACGACGTCGCGGCTCTGCTCGACGAGGCCGGGCTCGCGGTCGTCGCGGCGTCCCGGGATGCGCTTGCCGGGCTGTCGGCGTGGAGCACTGCGTCGATCGAGGAGGCCCTGCGGGCGAAGCTGGTCGAGGAGCTCGGACTGAAGCCGAAGAACGCGTTCGGCCCGGTCCGGGTGGCCATCACCGGCCGCCGGATCTCGCCGCCGCTCTTCGAGTCCCTCGAGCTGCTCGGCCGCGACGAGTCGTTGCGCCGGCTGGACGCCGTACCGGGCCCATGAGCTTCCTGCACCCCCACGAGGAGCCGCAGCCGTACCCGTTGGTCCTGCGGACCCGGTCCTACGCTTGGTGGCGTCCGGTGGTCGGCATCGTCGTGGTGGTCGCCGCGATGTTCGTGTTCGGTCCGTTGCTGGCGCTGCCGCTGCTCGGTATCGCCGTCGCGCTCGACCACGACGGCACGTTCGGGGACGCCTTCGAGCAGTCGCTCCAGCTCGACACCGTCACCTGGCAGGGGTTGATGTACCTGAACCTCGCGCTGGCGTTCCTGGTCCCGGCCACCTGGTTGGTGGTGCGTCTCGTCCACGGGCTGGCGCCGCGGTGGCTGATGTCGGTCCGCCCCGGGATCCGGTGGCGGTTCTTCGGTGCGTGCCTGGGTCTGTCGTTGGTCGCGATCGCGTCCTCGGTCGTGGTCAGCGCGTTCCTGCCCGCTGATCCGAACGACCTGGGGGCGAGCCCGAACGAGTGGACCGGGCGGTTGGCGGCGATCGGCGTCGTGGTGCTGCTCACCACCCCACTCCAGGCGATCGGGGAGGAGTACCTCTTCCGCGGCTACCTGCTGCAGGCTTTCGGCGCCCTCACCCGGCAGCCCTGGATCGCTGTCGTCCTCACCGCGGTCCTGTTCGCGCTCGCCCACGGGGTCCAGAACGCGCCGCTGTTCCTGGACCGCCTCGCGTTCGGTCTGGTGGCCGGGTACGTCGTGCTCCGCACCGGTGGCCTGGAGGCGGGGATCGCGCTGCACATCTGGAACAACCTGATCGCCTTCGGTCTGGCCCTGACCCTGGGTGACATCGACGAGACCCTGAACGTCAGCGAGGTCGGTTGGTCGAACCTCCCGCTGACGATCACCCAGAACGGCGTGTACCTCGTGCTCGTCCTGCTGGTGGCGCGCAGGATGGGGATCGCAACGCGCAGCGCCCCACCCGTTTTGGTGCCCACAACGCCGCACGTGTAAGGTTTCCCCTCGGTTCGGCCCCCGATCAGGGAAGTCCGAATTGGTGGGATATGGTGTAATTGGCAGCACGACTGATTCTGGTTCAGTTAGTCAAGGTTCGAGTCCTTGTATCCCAGCGAGTGAGCGGCCTCACTCGATTTGGTTCCCGGTGAACCGAACCGATAGAGTCCGATCCGCTCAAGGCCCCCGTTGTGTAGTGGCCTAGCACGCCGCCCTCTCAAGGCGGTAGCGCGGGTTCGAATCCCGTCGGGGGTACCAGCTCAGCAGGCCCGGTCCGAGGACCGGGCCTGCTGGCGTTCACGGAAGTGTCTGCAGGCGACTCCGCGAAGGCGACTCCGCGCAGGCGTCCTGCTGGACCGGCTGGGTTGCCCGACATCGTCAGGCGCCGGCAACGACCTCCCGCACCGCGCGGGCAAAGATTTGGGGGGCGTCGTACGCCGCGAAGTGGCCCACGCCGGGGACCGGTCGGATCTCGTGTCCGTGTGCTGCCCGGAGTGCCTCCGCTGCGTCCCGACGGATGGCCGGTGAGTCGGCGCCGAAGGTGACCACCACCCGTCCGGCAGCCGGGGAGGCCGGCGCAGGTTCGTAGCTGCGGAACATGGCGAGCTCCCGGGCGGTCACCTCGTCCTCGAGCCAGTCGCCCGGTCCGCCGACTACCTCGGGCCGCCACGAGATCCCGTAGAGGGTGCGGGCGAAGCGAGGGGTGCCACCCTCGGCGAATGCGGCAGCCATCGGGGCGAGCAGTGTTGGAGCCAGGCTCCCGACCGCCGGTTCGTGGAGGACCGCGCCGGCCAGGGTGACGCCGCGGGAAGCCAGGGCCAGACCCAGGGTCGCACCGCCACTCATGCCGATCACCCAAGCGCCGTCGACCTGAGGAGCCAGCCAGTCGACCTCGGTCTCCAGATCGCCGGTTCTCGGCCGCGATACGGCAAAAACCTCACAGTCCCCGAGCATCGGGACGAGTCGATCCCAGACTCCAGCCGCTGTCGCGGCTCCGTGAATCAGGACGAGACGGGTCATGGCGAGACCCTAGGGCACCCGTGACCCGTGAGCGCTCCTTAAACAGTTCGTAACAGCCGACGGTGGGCAGTCGAAACAACCTGCATACAGAGTCGTATACAGCCCGGATACAGACCGGGACGACCGCTATCACGGAGGCGACGGGTGCGGACTCGGATCAGGAGCAAGGCTGCGGAGAGCCTTCGTGAGCGTGCCTACACCGAGATCCGGCGGATGGTGATGCTGGGTGAGTTCCCGACCGGACAGCGGCTGGCCGAGGAGCAGATCGCCGAGCAGCTCGAGGTCTCCCGGACGCCGGTTCGCGAGGCCTTCGTCCGGCTGCACGCGGACCGGTTGCTGACGCGATTCTCCGATGGCGGCTACTACGTCGCCGAGATCGATCTGTTCGACCTGCGCGACCTCTACGAGCTGCGTCTGACCCTGGAGCTGCGCGGCATCACCCGCGTCGCCGAGGACGGTATCGAGCACGACCGGCCGGCCTTGCTGGCGCTCCGCGACGTCTGGCTCGCGATCCAGCAGGATCCGCCGGAGCCCGACGGCTCCTTCATCGAGCTGGACGAGACCTTCCACCTCTCCCTGCTGCGGTCCTCCGGGAACCTCGCATTGGTCGACGTCCTGGAGTCCGTCAACGTCCGGATTCGTCCGGTGCGGACCTACGACTTCCTCACCGAGGACCGGATCACCACCAGCACCGAGGAGCACCTAGCGATCGTCGACGCGCTTCTCGATGGTCAGATCCCGCTCGCGGCCGACCGGCTGCGCGAGCACATCGGCGCCTCTCTCGAGGTCGTCGAGCAACGAGCAGCCGAAGCCATCCGACGGCGCGCGTTGCGCGGCCGCGGTCACCGGGAGGTATGAGATGACGATCCGCCAACAGCCCCTGCTCGAGGTCCTCGGACTGACCAAGCACTTCGGCCCGGTCAAGGCCAACACGGACGTCAGCCTCGAGGTCAACCCTGGCGAGGTGCACGCGCTGGTCGGGGAGAACGGAGCCGGCAAGAGCACCTTGTTGAAGATGATCTACGGCGTCTACGAGCCCGACTCGGGCCAGATGATGGTGCTCGGCAAGGAAGCTGTCGTGAACAGCCCGGCCGACGCCCGTCGGCTCGGCATCGGGATGGTCTTCCAGGACCTGCGCCTGGTGCCGGCACTGACCGTCGTCGAGAACGTCGCTCTCGCCCTCCCCGGCGGGGTGCTGCTCCGGACCGGTCAGCTCGCCGCGCGGATCGCCGATGCCAGCGAGAAGTTCGGGCTCGCGGTCAACGCCCAGGCCCGGGTCGGGCACCTGTCGATCGGGGAGCGGCAGCGCGTCGAGATACTCAAGGTCCTGATGACCGGCGCCCGCCTGGTGATCCTCGACGAGCCCACCAGCGTGCTCGCGCCGCAGGAGGTCGAGGGGCTCTTCCGGATCGTCGATCACCTGCGGGAGCAGGGTTTCGGTGTCGTGATCGTGACCCACAAGCTGGACGAGGTCCGCACGATCGCGAACCGGGCCACCGTGCTCCGCGGCGGTCGGACCGTCCTGGAGAACATCAACCCGGCGGACTACTCCGACGGTGAGCTGATCGAGGCCATGGTCGGTCGCGCCGTCTCCGACCTCCAGCGTCGGCCGGGGATCACCACCGCGGACGTGCCGCAGCCAGCGCTCGAGCTGGTCGACGTCGACTGCCTGGGCGACCGCGGCAACCTGGCGCTTCAGCAGATCAGCCTGACCGTGGCGCCCGGCGAGCTCGTCGGGATCGCGGGAGTCGCGGGCAGTGGACAGCGTGAGCTCTGCGAGGTGGCGCTGGGGCTCCGTCGACCCCGCGCTGGCAGTGTGCGGGTCAACGGCGTCGACGTCCGGACACCGGCTGGCGCTCTGGCGGCTGGTGCCGCCAGCGTTCCGGAGGACCCGGTGGCCGACTCCGTGGTGGGGCGTCTCAACGTGGTCGAGCACATGGTGCTCAGCGGCCGACCGCTTCCCTCCAAACGGCTGGGAGTCGATTGGAGGGGAGTCTTGCACCGGACGACGGAGAACGACCAGCGCCTCGGCCTACGGATCGCTGCGCCCGCGCGCAAGGTCAGCGAGCTGTCCGGTGGCAACATCCAGCGAGTCGTCCTCACCCGCGAGCTGGCGCTGGACGCCACCTTGCTGGTCGCGGCCTACCCGAGTCGTGGTCTCGACATCGCCAACGTCCGTCGGACCCAGGAACTGCTCCTGGAGCGGCGCGACGAAGGGGCGGGGGTCCTGATGGTCTCCGAGGACCTCGACGAGCTGATGAGTATGGCGGACCGGATCCTGGTGATGCACCAGGGCCGCATCTCCGGGGTGATCGACGCCCACGGCTTCGACCGGCAGCACATCGGCCGGCTGATGATCGGCGGTGCGGCATGAGCGTCGTCACCCAGGCTCCGGAGGACATCGAGCCGGAGACCGTCAACCCGGTGCGCGAACGGGCCCTGCGCCTGCTCCCGGTGCTGCTGCGTTGGGGCGGGGCGCTCGGTGTTGCCCTGCTGGTCTTCAGCGCCCTGCTGATGGTCAAGGGCGCGGACCCGGTGGACACCTACCTGGGGATGTGGGACTCGACCTTCAACCGGCCGCGGTCGGTCCAGGAGATCTTCAACCAGATGACGCCGCTGATCCTCGGGGCGCTCGCCGTCGCCGTCCCGGCTCGGGCGGGGCTGACCAACGTCGGCGGCGAAGGCCAGATCATCATCGGCGCGGTCGCTGCCTGCGGCACCTTCCTGCTCCTCGGTGATTCCGCCCCGGGCGGCCTGCTGATCCTGCTGATGATCGTGGCCAGCATGCTCGCCGGAGCGCTCTGGGCCGGGATCGCGGCCGCGATGCGGCTGGTCACCGGTGTCAACGAGGCGATCAGCACCCTGCTGCTGAACTTCGTCGCCCTCGACGTGCTGCTCTTCCTGATCTACCAGCCGTGGCGGGACAACCCCGTCGGGCAGCCGACCACGAAGGAGCTCGCCGACGCGGCCAAGCTCCCGGTGATCGCCGCCGGGAACAAGGTGCACGTCGGCATCGTGATCGCGTTGATCGCGGTGGTAGCGGTCCACCTGATCCTGACCCGCACCCGTTGGGGCTTCAAGATCTCGGTCGCCGGCGGCAACTCCGAGGCCGCGCGCCGGGCCGGCATGAACGTGGCGGTGCTGGTGGTCTCGGCGCTGATGATCGGCGGCGCTCTGGCCGGCCTCGCCGGGATGATCCAGTTCGCCGGGGTCGAGTACAAGCTTCGACCAGGGTTCGGCAACCAGCTCGGCTACACCGCGTTCCTGGCCTGCTGGCTTGCCCGGCACCAGGCGTTCCCGATCCTGGCCGCTGCCTTCGTCTTCGCCAGCCTGTCGGTGGCCGGCGACAGCCTCCAGCTCGACGCCGGCCTTCCGGCCGCGTCGGTCAATGTCCTCACCGCCCTGATCCTCATCGCCGTCCTCGGGTTCACGGCCGCACGGAAGGTGTCGCGCTCATGAGTCTCGTCGTCGATGTTGCAAGCGGGGGAGTCGGAGGTGGTACCTCGATCATGTACGCAGCCCTCGGGGAGACGGTGAGCGAGCGGGCCGGGGTGATCAACCTGGGCAGCGAGGGGTCGATGCTCGTCGGAGCGCTCGGCGCCTACGCGATCGCGGTCGAGACCGGCAGCCCCTGGGTCGGTGCACTGGCCGGTGCCGTCGCCGGAGGCGCGCTCGCAGGACTGCACGCCTACCTCGTCGTCGTGCGGGGGGCCAGCCAGTTCGCCTCGGGTCTGAGCATGCTCTTCCTCGCTCTCGGCCTCACCTCGCTGTTCGGGGCGACGTACGTCGGCCAGGCCGCGGTCAGCTTCAGCGACTGGGATGTCCCGCTGCTCAGCGACATCCCGGCGATCGGTCCGATCCTCTTCCAGCACGACCCGTTGCTCTACCTCAGCTACGTCCTGGTGCCGCTGACCTGGTTCCTGTTGTTCCGCACCCGGATCGGGTTGCTGGTCCGGACCGCGGGGGAGCGCGCGGACTCGCTGACCGTGCACGGTTACAGCGTCACCCAGATGCGGATCGGCGCGGTCACGGTCGGCGGCATGCTGGCCGGTCTCGGCGGGGCGCATCTCTCGATCGCCTACGCGAACGCCTGGTTCGAGAACATGATCTCCGGACGCGGCTTCATCGCGGTGGCACTGGTGATCTTCGCGACCTGGAACCCGTTCCGGGTGATGGGCGGTGCGTACCTCTTCGGGATGGCGATCGCTCTCGGCCCGGCCCTGCAGGCCCGTGGCTACCAGTGGAACCAGTTCGCGCTCGACGCGATCCCGTTCGTGCTGACCCTGGTCGTGCTCGCCGTGCTCGGGCGCCGGACGCTCTCGTCCTCGCCCGCTGAGCTCAAGCGCGTCTTCGAGAACGCCGCACCGACCTAGCAACGCCCCGCCCCCCAGTCCCCGCAAGACCCAGAGAACACCGCGCTCCAGGCAATCCGAGCTGGACACTCCACCGCCCGGAGCGCGGTGCGTGAACACGAAAGGATCATCATGTCCGTCAACAAATCAACCCTCCGGGTGGCCGCCTTCGCCTCGGCGCTGGCGCTCGCCCTGGCGGGATGCGCCTCCGCCTCCGACTCCGGCAGCACCGGCGACGGGTCCGCCCCCGGCAAGGACACCGAGGCGGTCGGTTTCATCATGGTCGGCCCGAAGGACGACTTCGGCTACAACCAAGCGGTCTTCGAAGGCAGTGAGGCTGTCAAGGCCGCCTACCCGGACCTGGAGATCCTGACCGCGGAGAACGTCCCCGAGGACGACACCGCCGCGACCACCATGGAGCAGATGATCGACAAGGGAGCGAAGCTGATCTTCGCGACCAGCTACGGCCACCTCGACGCCGCGCTGAAGGTGGCCGAGGAGCACCCGGACGTCACCGTTGTCCAGCAGGGCAACACGATCGCTGACGAAGCGGCGATCACCGAGAACGTCGGCACCTACTTCGGCACCGTGTACGAGCCGATGTACCTGGCCGGCATCGCTGCCGGTGCGTCGACGAAGACCAACAAGCTCGGCTACGTGTACGCGTTCCCGATCCCGCAGACGATCGCGAACATCAACGCTTTCGAGCGCGGTGCCCAGTCGGTGAACCCTGACGCGGAGACGATCACGGTCAGCACCTCCTCCTGGTGCGATCCCGGCAAGCAGCAGGCCGCTGCGGACAGCCTGCTGTCCCAGGACGTCGACGTGCTGACCCAGCACCAGGACTGCACCTCGACCGTCATCCAGGCGGCCGAGAAGGCCGGTGCGATGACGGTCGGCTACCACGCCGACGCCTCCAGCCTCGCGCCGAAGGGTTGGCTGACCGGCGCCGTCTGGAACTGGGGCCCGGTGTACACCGACATCGTCAAGACCGTGCTGGCCGGGGACTTCGTGGGAAGCCCGTACAACGCCAACTTCCGGGTCGGCTACAAGACCGGCGAGAACCCGTTCGTACTCGCGCCGTACGGACCCGACGTCTCCGCCGAGACCAAGGCGGCGATCGACGCTGCGAAGGAGTTCCTGACCAGCGAGGACGGGTCGCCGTTCCTCGGTCCGGTCACCGACCAGAGCGGGAAGGTCGTCATCGCCGACGGTGTGGTTCCCTCCTACGCCGAGAACGACGCGATGAGCTTCTTCGTCGACGGCGTCGTCGGCAAGCTGGCCTCGTAGGGAACCGGAGATGACCGAGACCGTCCGCACCGTTGCGGGGAGTACGCCGTACGCGTGGCCGTACGACGCACGTCTCGACCCGCACCGGCTCGCACTCCTCGTCGTCGTCCCCGGCGCCGCAGGGGTCCAGGACGGTCCGGACGGACCTCCCGACGAGTCGGCCCCCGATCCGGCCCTGGGTCGGATCGGGGGGCTGGCTGGCGCGGTTCTCGCGTGCGGCGGGGTGGTGGTCGAGGTGACGACCACCCCCCCGCTCGGGGGGCGTCGCGCGTCGGGTCCCCACGGTCGGGCCGCCCTGACCGGCTTGAAGGCACCCTCGTACCGGGTTACCTCCGGCGGCGTCGACGGCTTCTACGCCAGTGCGCTGGACGCGTTGCTCCGGGCGCAGGGCCGTGACCAACTGCTCCTGTGCGGGCAGTGGTTGGAAACCGGGGTGCATTCCACGATGCGCTCCGCGAACGACCGTGGCTACGAGTGCCTGCTGGTGCTCGACGCGTGCGTCCCCTACGACCAGGCGCTCGTCGGAGCCGCCCGGTCCCAGATCGAGATGTCCGGCGGGATCTTCGGCGCGGTCGGCGAGACCGAGCCGGTGCTGTCCGCCGTCACCGCCCTGACCGAAAGGACTTCAGCATGACCACCACGACCGGCACCTTCGGCCCTGTCGAGGCACAGCCCTACACCTGGCCGTACGACGGCTCCTTCAACGCCGCAACGACCGCCCTGATCAACATCGACTGGCAGGTCGATTTCTGCGGACCCGGCGGGTACGTGGACCGGATGGGGTACGACCTGTCCCTGACCAGGGCCGGGCTGCCCGCCACCCAGAAGGTGTTGGCTGCGGCCCGAGAGGTCGGCATCTTCGTGATCCACACCCGCGAGGGTCACCGCCCGGATCTCTCGGACTGCCCGCCCAACAAGCTCTGGCGCTCGGAGCAGATCGGGGCCGGGATCGGCTCGGACGGCCCGTGCGGCCGGATCCTGACCCGGGGGGAACCCGGCTGGGAGATCGTGCCGGAGGTGGCGCCGATCGATGGTGAGCTGGTGATCGACAAGCCCGGAAAGGGGTCCTTCTACGCCACCGACCTCGACCTGTTGCTGCGGACGCGGGGGATCACCCACCTGATCTTCACCGGGATCACCACCGACGTCTGCGTGCACACGACCATGCGGGATGCCAACGACCGCGGTTACGAGTGCCTGCTCCTCACCGACTGCACCGGTGCGACCGATCCCGGCAACTACGAGGCCGCCCTGAAGATGATCACCATGCAGGGCGGCGTCTTCGGTGCAATCGCGACCTCCGACGCCCTGCTGGCCGGCATGGCCCTGGGCTCCGACGCAGCATGACCCCAGAGGTCGCGGCCGACGGGCTCGGGCCGGCCGGGCTCGGGTCGGCGTACCGGACCGGGCGGTGCGCACCCGGCGAGGTGATCGACGAGGTCTACCGACGGATCCGGGAGCGGGGCGACGACGGGGTCTGGATCTCGCTGGTCCCGCACGAGGTCGCCCGTGCTGCTGCCGAGCAGCTCGACCCGGCGAGACTCGCCGAGCTCCCGCTCTTCGGGGTGCCGTTCTCGGTCAAGGACAACGTCGACGTCGCCGGGATGGAGACCACCGCCGGTTGCCCGGAGTTCGGCTACCTCCCGGCGCACTCCGCCGCCGTGGTGACCCGGCTGCAAGCGGCGGGCGCCGTCCTGGTGGGCAAGACCAACCTCGACCAGTTCGCGACGGGGCTCTCCGGGGCGCGGAGCCCGTACGGCGTCCCGTCGAGCGTCGCCGCACCGGAGCTCATCTCCGGGGGTTCCAGCTCCGGGGCAGCGGTCTCGGTCGCAGCCGGTCTGGTCGGCTTCGCGGTCGGCACCGACACTGCGGGTTCAGGTCGGGTCCCGGCGGCGCTGAACGGGATCGTCGGGATCAAGCCGTCGATCGGCCTGGTCAGCACGACCGGACTGGTACCCGCCTGCCGCTCTCTCGACTGTGCTTCGGTGTTCACGACGTCGGTCGCTGACGGGGCTGCCGTCCTCGGTGTCCTCGCGGGGTACGACGCTGCCGACCCCCAATCGCGTCGGCTGCCTGCGCCGGGCGTGGCCGCGGTGCCGTTGGCGGGGCTACGGCTCGGAGTCCCGGCGGATGTCGAGCGCTGGGGCACTCGGGGCGAGCAGCAGGCCTGGACCGCTCTGTGCGCCGACCTCCGGGCGGCAGGGGTCGTCCTGGTCCCGGTCGACATGGACGCGTTCTACGAGGCTGGGAAGCTGCTCTACCAAGGCCCGTGGGTCGCCGAACGTCTCTCCGGGTTGGCGCCTTTCGTGCGCGACCACCCGGAGGCGCTGCTCGAGGTGACCCGGATGATCCTTGCCGAGGGTGAAGTGCCGACCGGCGTCGAGACCTTCCGTGCCGCTGACCGGCTCCGAGAGCTCCGCCGTTCCGCCGAGATCCTGCTGGGGTCGGTGGACGCACTGCTCACGCCGACGGTCACCGAGACCTTCACGATCGCGGAGATGGTCGCGGACCCGGTCGCGCTCAACAGCCGGCTCGGTACCTTCACCACGTTCACGAACCTCCTGGACCTGTGCGCCGTCGCGGTGCCTGCGGGCGGCGAGCCGGGGGCGCCATTCGGCGTCTCGGTCCAGGCACTCTCGGGCTCCGACGGCGTGGTCGCGGGAGTCGGCCACGCCATCGAGCAGCTGCTCCGCGGTGTGCCCGAACCCGATCGCTGGCACGACGACCGGCTGCGCCTTGCCGTGGTCGGGGCGCACCTGCGCGGGATGCCGCTGCACGAGGATCTCCTCGCCTGCGGGGCCGAGTACGAGGCGCGGACGCAGACCGCTCCCGGCTACCGGCTGTTCGCGCTTCCCGGCGGACCCCCCGAACGGCCCGGACTCTGTCGGGATGCCGACGGCGAGACCGGGTCCGGCACTTCGATCGAGGTGGAGGTTTACCGGATCCCGCGGGCCCGGCTCGGCGACTTCCTCGCGACGGTTCCCGCCCCGCTCGGGATCGGCCGGGTGACCCTCGACGGAGGCGACGAGGTGCACGGGTTCATCTGCGAGCCAGCGGGGCTCTTCGGCGCTCTCGACATCACGGCGTACGGCGGTTGGCGCGCCTACGTCGGACGGTTCTCGCGGGCCGGGACGTTCGCGTCCGATTTCCGCTAGCAACCCCGGAGCGCGGCGTCCAGACTGAACGGCGTGCACGAAGACCTGGAAGCCTGCTACCGGGCGGTGAAGAGCCGCGACCGCCGGTTCGACGGCGTCTTCTACACGGCGGTGCGG
Organism: Marmoricola sp.; assembly: GCA_041618295.1. Taxonomy (GTDB): domain Bacteria; phylum Actinomycetota; class Actinomycetes; order Propionibacteriales; family Nocardioidaceae; genus Marmoricola. Next base: position 64 of record JBFJNH010000084.1, on the reverse strand, counting down.
ACGACCGGGATCTACTGCCGCCCGAGCTGCCCGGCGCTGACGCCGAAGCTCAGCAACGTCACCT
>JBFJNH010000083.1:0-14223 GCA_041618295.1 Marmoricola sp. | reverse complement strand
TCGGTGCCGTCGCTCCGGGTGGCGCTGGCGATCGCCGCACTGGCGCTCGGCGGCTTCGCGATCGGCACGACCGAGTTCGTCACGATGGGCCTGCTCCCCGAGATCGCGCACGGCATCGGAGAGTCGATCCCGCGGACCGGTCACGTCATCTCGGCGTACGCGCTGGGTGTGGTGGTGGGAGCGCCGGTGATCGTCGCGCTGGGTGCTCGGCTGCCCCGGCGCGGGCTGGCGATCGCGCTGGTTCTGGCGCTCGGCCTCGGCAACGCGGTGACCGCCGTCGCGGACGGGTACGGGCAGGTGCTGGCGGCCCGGTTCCTGGCCGGGCTCCCGCACGGTGCCTACTTCGGGGTGGCCTCGTTGATCGCCGCCTCGCTGGTCGGCCCGGAACGCCGTGGTCGGGCGGTCAGCGGCGTCATGCTGGGGCTCTCGCTGGCCACGGTCGCCGGGGTGCCCGCGAGCACCTGGCTCGGCCAGGGGCTCGGGTGGCGCAGCGCCTACTGGGCGGTCCTGGTGATCACGCTGATCACGGTGGTCGGCCTGGTGCTCTTCGTCCCGGCGGGCCCCGGCAACCCCGCGGCCACGATCAAGGGCGAGCTCACCGCGCTGACCCGACCCCAGGTCCTCTTCGCACTCGGGGCCGGGATGATCGGCTTCGGGGGCATCTTCGCGATGTACAGCTACGTCGCACCCCTGGTCACCGACGTCGCCGACCTCTCCCGCTCGGCGATCCCGTGGTTCCTGCTCGCCTTCGGCATCGGCTCGGTGTACGGCGCCTGGCTGGCCGGCCGGCTGGCGGACTGGGACAACGTCCGCTCGATCCAGATCGGGTTCGTGGCGATCGTCGCGGTCCTGGTCCTCGTCGTCGGGTTCGCCGGCGTCCCGGTGGTCCTCTGGCTGCTGGTGCTCGGCGTGGGGGTGCTCGGGTCGGTGCTGGCGATCAACCTGCAGCTCCGGATGATGCACGCGGCCGGGGACGCCCAGATGCTCGGCGCCGCGCTGAACCACTCGGCGCTCAACGTCGCCAACGGGCTCGGTGCCTGGCTCGGCGCGGTCGTGATCGAGGCCGGTCAGGGCTTCCGGGCGCCGAGCCTGGTCGGTGCGGGACTCGCCGTGCTCGGCCTGGTGGCCTTCCTCGTCGGCCTCGTCGTGGACCGCAGCCGGATCCGCCGCGCCGGAACGTGATGTCGGTCCCGGTCATGCCCATTTCGGTGAAACGCCACTAACCTTGCTCCGTGGCTGACTCACCCATCGGCATCTTCGACTCGGGCTTCGGCGGGCTCACCGTCGCCCGGGCCGTGATCGACCAACTGCCGCACGAGTCGGTCCTCTACCTCGGCGACACCGCCCGGCAGCCCTACGGCCCGAAGCCGATCGGAGAGGTGCGCGAGTACGCCCTCGAGTGCCTCGACCACCTGGTCGACCAGGGCGTGAAGATGCTCGTCATCGCGTGCAACTCCGCCAGCGCCGCGATGCTCCGCGACGCGCGCGAGCGGTACGACGTACCGGTGGTGGAGGTGATCCTGCCGGCGACGCGACGTGCGGTCGCTGCCACCCGCACGGGGCGGATCGGGGTCATCTGCACCCGGGCGACCGCCGAGTCGCAGGCGTACGACGACGCGTTCGCCGCCGCCCCGCAGGTCACCCTGACCACCCAGGCGTGCCCCCGTTTCGTCGAGTTCGTCGAGCAGGGGGTGACCGGTGGGGAGGAGCTGCTCGCGGTCGCCCACGAGTACCTCGACCCGCTGGTCGCCGCCGAGGTCGACACGCTGGTGCTCGGCTGCACCCACTACCCGCTGCTCACCGGGGTGATCTCCTACGTCGTCGGCGACGGGGTGACCCTGGTCTCCAGCGCCGAGGAGTGTGCGAAGGACGTGTACCGGGCACTCACCATGCGTGGACTCGAACAGGACCCGACGACGGCGGCACCGGTGCACCGGTTCCTGACGACCGGCCAGCCCGGGGAGTTCGCCACGATCGGCCGGCGGTTCCTCGGCCCGGAGCTGGAGACCGTGGCGCAGTTCGCCGGCGGTGCGTCCGCCGCCTCCCAGGTGCCGGTTGCCGGAGCGGGGGCCTGGTGAGGCTGACCGTCATCGGTGCATCCGGGTCGTACCCCGGACCGGACTCGCCCGCGAGCTGCTACCTGCTCGAGACCGAGCACGAGGGCCGCACCTTCCGGCTGCTGCTGGACATGGGGAGCGGCGCCCTCGGTGTCCTGCACCGCTACATCGACCCGTGCAGCGTCGAGGCGGTACTGCTCTCGCACCTGCACGCCGACCACTGCCTGGATCTGACCGGCTTCTACGTCCTCCGGCGCTACCACCCGACCGGTGCGCAGCCGCGGATCCCGGTGTGGGGTCCGGTGGACACCGACCGGCGGATGGCGAAGGCCTACGACCTCGACGAGGACCCGGGGATGAACGAAGAGTTCGACTTCACCCTGTACCCGGACGAGACCTTCACCGTCGGTCCGTTCGAGGTGACCGCCCGGATGGTGGCGCACCCGGTGCCGGCGTACGGCCTCCGGATCCAGGCCGACGGTCGGACGCTCGCCTACTCCGGTGACACCGGTACCTGCGACGCCCTCGTCGAGACCGCTCGGGACGCCGACCTCTTCCTCTGCGAGGCGTCCTTCCTCGAAGGTCACGACAACCCGCCGGACCTGCACCTGACCGGTGCCGAGGCCGGGGTGATGGCGACCCAGTCCGGCGCGCACCGGTTGGTGCTGACCCACGTCCCGCCGTGGCACGACGCCCAGGTGATGCTGGCCGAGGCGCACCTGACCTACGACGGCCCCATCGAACTGGCCGAGCCCGGCAAGACCTACGAGATCTGACCGGTCCGCCGATGGGCCGGGCGAGGCGATCGGGCAGAGTAGGGCCATGATCAAGCTCGAAGGTGTCACCAAGACCTACGGGGACTTCACCGCCGTCAGCGACGTCTCCTTCGTGGCGCAGCCCGGTCGCGTGACCGGTTTCCTGGGGCCCAACGGAGCCGGCAAGTCGACCAGCATGCGGATCATGGTCGGGCTGACGCCGCCGGACCGCGGCACGTCGACCATCGGTGGGCTGAAGTACCACGACATCCCCAACCCCGGGCGCCACGTCGGTGTTCTCCTCGACGCCTCGGCCCAGCACGCCGGCCGGACCGGCCGCGAGGTGCTGACCCTCAGCGCGCTCACGATGGGTCTCCCGGTCAGCAGGGTCGAGGAGATGTTGACGCTGGTGGGTCTCACCGGGCCCGAGGCGAAGCGCCGGGTGCGGAACTACTCGCTCGGGATGCGCCAGCGCCTGGGGATCGCCAACGCCCTCCTCGGAGACCCGTCGGTGCTGATCCTGGACGAGCCCGCGAACGGCCTGGACCCGGCCGGCATCCACTGGATGCGCAGCCTGCTCCGCGGGTACGCCGAACGCGGCGGCACGGTGCTCCTCTCCTCGCACCTGCTGCACGAGGTCGAGATGATCGCCGACGAGCTGGTGCTGATCGGCCACGGCCGGATCGTCGCCCAGGGAACCAAGGCCGAGCTCCTCCAGACCGCCGGGACGTTCGTGAAGGCGGAGTACCCCGACAAGCTTGCAGCCGCCCTCGCCGAGGTCGGGCTCAAGGCGCTGCCCTCGGGCGACGGCGGCCTGCGTACGGAGTCCGAGCCGATCGAGGTCGGCCGGGTGGCCGCCGCCGCCGGGCTGGTGCTCTCCGAGCTCAGGCCCGCTGAGGGCGCCGGCCTCGAAGAGCTGTTCCTGGAGCTCACCGGCGACACCGCCCGGGAGAGCGTCACCGTCGAAGGAGTACAGGCATGAGCACCGCGACTGTTGCGAACGGCGGGGCGCTCGACGTCTCGCGGACCTCGAAGGTGCCGATGTCGCGCCTGATCACGGTCGAGCTCCGCAAGATGGTCGATACCCGGGCGGGTCTCTGGGTGCTGATCACGATCGGGGTGGTCACGCTGCTGGGTGTCGCGATCTTCGGCCTCGCAGCGAGCGACGGGGAGAAGACGTTCAACAACTTCATGGGCTTCACCGGGGGGATCCAGGGTCTGCTGCTGCCGGTCCTCGGGATCCTGCTGGTGACCCAGGAGTGGGGTCAACGCACGGCGATGGTCACGTTCACCTTGGAGCCGCACCGCGGCAAGGTGATCGCGGCCAAGATCTACGCCTCGTTGCTGATCGGCTTCGCGGCGTTCCTGGTGGCGGTCGGTGGCGCGGCCCTTGCCGCGGTGGTCTTCGGTGGGGGTTCCGGGTTCGATGACCTGATCGCTGTTGACTTCCTGAAGTTCGGGCTGCTCCAGGCCAGCGGCGTGCTCCAGGGGCTGGCCTACGGTCTGCTGTTCCTCAACAGCGCCGTGGCGATCGTGACCTACCTGGTGCTGCCGCTGGTGTTCTCGATCATCTCCTCGGTGGTGCCTGCGATGCAGGACGCTGCTCCGTGGGTCGACCTCGGCACCGCTCAGACCCCGCTGTTCAACCTGGGGGCGTTGTCGGGCGAGGAGTGGGCCCACGTCCTGGTCACCGCCCTGATCTGGATCGTCGTGCCGTTCGTCGTCGGTCTGTGGCGGGTGTTGCGGGCCGAGCTCAAGTAGCCCGTCGGAGGCTCAGTAGGCTCACCCCCATGACCCGAGCAGACGGCCGAGCCGACGACGAACTCCGACCCATCACGTTCACCCGCAGCTGGCAGGACCACCCCGCCGGCTCGGTGCTGGTGGAGTTCGGGAAGACCAAGGTGCTCTGCGCGGCGTCCGCCTCGGTCGGCGTTCCGCGCTGGCGCAAGGGGTCGGGTCTGGGGTGGGTCACCGCGGAGTACGCGATGCTCCCCTCCGCCACCAACACCCGCTCGGACCGCGAGTCGGTCAAGGGCAGGATCGGCGGCCGGACGCACGAGATCTCCCGGCTGATCGGTCGTTCGCTCCGGGCGGCGATCGACTACCAGGCGCTCGGCGAGAACACGATCGTCCTGGACTGCGACGTCCTCCAGGCCGACGGCGGCACCCGGACCGCCGCGATCACCGGCGCGTACGTCGCGCTCGCGGACGCGGTCGCCTACCTGAAGGGCGAGGGCGCCCTGTCCGGGGAGCCGCTCACCGGCTCGGTGGCGGCGGTCTCGGTCGGCATCATCGACGGGGTCCCGCGGCTGGACCTGCCCTACGAGGAGGACGTCCGTGCGGAGACCGACATGAACGTGGTGATGGACGGCAGCGGTTCGTTCATCGAGGTCCAGGGGACCGCCGAGGGGGCACCGTTCAACCGGGCCGAGCTCGATGCCCTGCTCGGTCTCGCGGAGAAGGGCTGCGCCGACCTCACCCGGCTCCAGCACGAGGCGCTCGCCGCTCCGCTGCGATGACGTCGGTCTTCCTCGCGTCCCGGAACGCCAAGAAGCTCGCCGAGATGCAGCGCATCCTCGGTGAGGCGCTTCCTGGGCTGACCGTGCTCGGCCTCGACGACGTCCCGCCGTACGACGAACCGGTCGAGGATCAGCCGGACTTCGCCGGGAACGCGCTGCTCAAGGCGCGCGCCGGATTCGCGGTCTCCGGGCTGCCGTCGTTGGCCGACGACAGCGGTCTCTGCGTGGACGCCCTCAACGGGATGCCCGGGGTTCTCTCGGCACGTTGGTCGGGGTTGCCGAAGAGCGACGAGCGGAACAACCGGCTGCTGCTGGACCAGCTGGCCGACGTCCCCGACGAGCGACGTGGCGCGGAGTTCCGCTGCTCGGTCGCCTTCGTGTACGCCGGACCTGACGGGACGCCGGTCGAGCACGTCGTCGACGGTGTCATGCGTGGTCGGGTGATTCGCGGGCTGCGCGGCGAGGGCGGCTTCGGGTACGACGTCCTCTTCGTCCCCGACGATCAGGAGGGTGAGTTCACGTCGGCCGAGATGACACCCGCGGAGAAGGACCTGATCTCGCACCGGGGGAGGTCGCTGCGCGCGATCGCTCCGCTGGTCGTCGCTGCGTTTGCCTGAGTGCCGAAGAGGGGAGTCGAACCCCTATACCCGAAGGCACCAGTTCCTAAGACTGGCGTGTATACCGTTCCACCACTTCGGCTCGGCGCCGAGTCTAAGCCTCGGGGGCAGGCGGGGGACCGACGGTCCCAAAGAGTGCCAACTGGCCCTGGACGTTGACGAACTTGCCTCGTGAGCGGCCCGCGAACGTGTCGGTCTGCGAATGGCAGTTGGCGCAGAGGAACCGGAGGTTCCAGTCCTCGTTGTTGTGGTAGTCGCCGTCGATGTGGTCGATCTCCAGGCGGAGTGGTTGGTCTAACCAGACGCCGCTGTTGCCACATAGAGCGCACCGGTAGGGTCGCCCGCGTTCCAACAGGGCCCGATGGAGCATCGTTGGCTTCTCGCGCCGCGATCCGATCGGCTTGCGGACGAGGATCTGGTCTGCCGTGTAGCGGCGCTTCGCAGCGCCGTTCGGTTGAGGGCCGCGATTGAAGTGCGATGTGTCGATGCGGAAGTACTTGATCGTTCGGCTGATATGGGCGTGGGTTCCACCGGCCTGATTGAGGCCGAGATAGCGAAGGACGCCGGCGACAGAGGTCGCATGGTCGACGGCGTCCTGGAGGGTCTCCCGTGTGTACTTTCGGTGGACGATTCCCATGCGTCGACGCTAGTGAGACCTGCCGACAACCACACGTGGTCATCCACAGGCGGTTCGCCTGCTCGCTTTGACGGACCGAATCTAGGCGTCGAGCCCGAGGTCCCTGCGCAGCTTGCTCACGTGCCCGGTCGCCTTGACGTTGTACTGCGCCAGCTCGACGGTGCCGTCCTCGCCGACCACGATCGTCGAGCGGATCACGCCCAGGACGACCTTGCCGTACAGCTTCTTCTCGCCGTAGGCGCCGTACGAGGTCATCACGGACTTGTCGGCGTCGGAGGCGAGCGTGATCGTGAGCCCGTCGCGTTCCCGGAACTTGGCGAGCTTCTCGGGCTTGTCCGGGGAGATCCCGACGACGGTGTAGCCGGCCTTCTCCAGGCTGGCCAGCGACTCGGTGAAGTCGCAGGCCTGCTTGGTGCAGCCCGGCGTCATGGCGGCCGGGTAGAAGTACACGATGACCTTGCGGCCGCGAAGGGCCTTGAGGCTGATGGAGGTGCCGTCGTCGGTGGGCAGGTCGAAGTCGGGAGCAACGTCGCCGGGCGCGAGTCTGTCGGTCATGGCGACACGGTAACGTTCACCGAAGTGCACCGAGCAACGAGGAGTGGGTTGTGGGAGACAGGAACCTGAGCTCGATCGAGAGCGACATCGAGCTGACGCGTGAGCGGCTGGCCTCGACGATCGACCAGCTTGCCTACCGCACCAGCCCGAAGACGATCGCGAAGCGCGAGGCGAACCAGGTCAAGGGCTACTTCATCGACGAGAACGGTGCCCCGCGCCAGGAGAACATCATCAAGGTCGCCGGTGGTGTGCTCGGTGTGGTCGTGGTGTTCGCGCTGATCCGCAAGATCGTGAAGTGACCGCGCGGTCCACGAAGGCCACCGCGTCCGAGGGGTCCGCGGAGAAGACCCCGATCCGGATGCTCAACGACCGCGTCCTGGTCGCGCTCGACCGTGAGGCGGGGGAGCGCAAGTCCAGCGGCGGCATTCTGATTCCCGCGACGGCGGCGATGGGCGGCAAGCGGCTGTCGTGGTGCCGGGTGGTCGCGGTCGGTTCGTTGGTGCGCTCGGTCGAGGTCGAGGACCGGGTGCTCTTCGACCCCGACGACAAGGCGGAGGTCGAGGTGCACGGCGAGGTCTACATCGTCGTCCGCGAGCGCGACATCCACGCCGTCGCCGCGGACCGGCTGGGGGACAACCCGACCGGGCTCTACCTCTGAGACGCCCGACGCCCGCCTAGCCCGGACGGGGTTTTCCACAGATCACGCTCGACCCCTGTCAGCGCGCCCTGTGCTGGTAATACTGAGGAACAATGAGGCGATCAGTCTCGGTTCGTCACTGTTACGTCCTATCGGGAGGGCGCACATGGGAATGCTGCACACTGTCGCACAACGAGCGATGACCAAGATCGTGGTGGTCCTGATCCTCGGGGTCACCGCGGGGTTGATCGTCGGCGGGGCGGTCAGGATCTTCGGTCCGGACGGTGGTGCCCACGCCGCGTCGCCCACGGGGAGTGCGACACCCACCGGTGTGCCGGCCCCGCCGCTTCCGACCGCGGATGCCGGACCCCTGCGCCAGGGCCGGGTTCCGGTGAACGACGCCGTGAGTGGGCTGACCACCGAGGTCGCCCTCGGCACGGTGCACACCCCGGACGGCGCGGTCGCGGCCTTCGCGGCGTACGCAGCCTGGCTGATCGGCTCGCCGGCCGCTCAGGGCGATCCGACGGCCGCGATCGGCGCTGTCGGCGGCGGCTCGGTCAACCTGATCGATGCGCGGCTGATCAGCGAGATGACCCGGAAGCCGGGTGACAGGTTCGCCGCGGGCACCGGGGGTTACCGGGTGCTCGGGCACGCGGGGGACGCGCAACAGCCGAAGGAGGTCATGATCGAGGTACTGGCGCCGCTCACCGTCAACGGGCGGACCCGGTGGAGCACGATCGGCGGCGTCGTCACCTGGACACCCGAAGGGTGGAAGCTCGCCAGCATCCGGCCGGTCGAGGTCCCGCAGCCTCGGACGGGGCGCCGCGACATCCGGGAACTGTCGGAGGCGGAGAGGGTACGGACCTTCGCCGGGCTCGGTTGGCAGGCGTTCGCCCTGCCCGAGGAGCGATGAGATGCGGAGGACGGTGCTCGGACTCCTCGCGTCACTGGTGGTGGCGCTCCTCGTCCCGGTCCTGTCGGCGCTGCCCGCCCAGGCGGCGGTCACCCACCGGATCCTGATCACCGGCGACTCGATCACCCAGGGCTCCTCCGGCGACTACACCTGGCGGTACAGGCTGTGGAGCAAGCTCGCCGAGATTGCGCCCGGCGAGGTCTCCTTCGTCGGTGCCCGGACCAGCCTGTACGACGTGGTCAACAACTCCTACGGGTCGCCCCACTACGCCGCCGATTTCCCCGCGAAGGCGCACGGAGCGCTCTGGGGCGACACCTTCGTCAACGAACTCGACAAGATCGCCGGTCAGGTCACGGCGACCGAGGCGAACGTCCTGGTCGTGATGCTAGGGAGCAATGATCTGGCGTACCACACCTCGCCAGCAGCGACGATCGCGAACCTGCGCACCTACATCGAGCGGGCGCGAGCCGCGCGTCCGGGGATCGACGTCGTGGTCGGGGAGGTACTGAACAAGTACGACCCGTGGGCGAAGGAGTACCAGCTCACCACCCAGGTCAACCAGTACGCCTCCTACCTCCAGTCCCTGGCCAGTCAGATGAACACCGCCGGCGAACGCGTGGTGATCGCACCGACCCGGACTGGGTGGGACCCCGCCGTCCACGCGTGGGACGGGACCCATCCGAACGCGACCGGGGAGGCCTATATCGCGCAGCGCGTCTCCCAGGGTCTCGCCCAGATCGGGATCGGCGCCGTGAGTCCGAACATCGCCGGGACCAAGCCCTGGAGCGTTCCCGGACCCGGGGTCGTCCTTGCTCCTGGTTCCGAGGAGGCAGATCTTGCCTGGAACAGAACCTCGACGGGAGCCACCGGGATGTACGTCGAGCAGCGCCTCACCAACACCAGCGAAGCCTGGCGGCGACTTCCGTACGCCGTCACAGGGGATGGCTGGACGGCAGGACTTCTCGTCGCCGGCGGCACCTACCAGTACCGGATCGTCCCGGTGAAGGGCACCAGCGTCGGTGTCGCCGGACCGGCCTCCAGCGTCACCGTGAGTGGTCCGCCCCTGGGGACGATCGGTTCGCTCAGCGCCACCGAGGGTGGGGCATCGCTCTACGGGGGCACCACGGCAACCGCCACCTGGTCGGCCGCGACCAACGCGTCCGGCTACCTGATCGGCAGTGTGCTGATGAGCAACGGCGACGTGGTCTGGGACAACCTGCCCTACCCGGTGACCAAACGATCGTGGACCTTCGAGCCGCTCCAAGGTGGCCGGCCGTACCGGTTCAAGGCGCAGCCGATCCGCGGCTACCTGACCGGATCGGCCAGGGTCAGCGCCGCCGTACGGATGGACGGCTTGCCGTCGGGCCGGACCTACGCTGCCCTCGGTGACTCTTACTCCTCGGGCCTGGGGTCGGAGGAGGACTACTACCACCAGGACTGTCTGCGCTCGGTCGGTGCCTGGGCGTTCGAGATGCAGTCCCACTGGCAGCACTCCACCCGCCACCTGGCCTGTGCCGGCGACAAGATCGCCGGCGTCCGGGAGCAGATCCCGGCGATGAACTCCTACTTCGCCGCCCGTGCGGGCCGGCCGCAGCTGATCACGCTGACGGTCGGTGGCAACGACGTGGGGTTTACGGACACCCTCAAGAAGTGCGTCATGAGTGAGTGCGCGGGCATGGAGGGGACGATCTCGGACCGGATCACGGCTCTCAAACCGAGCCTGGTCGACCTGTACCGCGACCTCCGGACCATGCACGAGTACGCCGACATCCTCGTGGGTGGCTATCCCGCGGTGGTTCAGGTGGGAGGGACCTCGGGCAACGTGCTGTGCGGGCAGATCGAGTCGGGGGAGCGGTCGATGATCGACCGGCTCTCGACCGAGCTCAATGCGGCCATCACCACGTCGGCGTCTAATGCTGGCGTTTGGTCCGCGGCGACGACGGTGAAGTCGCGGTTCGCCGGGCACAACGCGTGCGCCACTGGATCGGCTGAGTGGATCCATGCGGGCAACCTCGACATCGGCGGGATCAACGGGTTCATCGACCCGAAGTCGTTCCATCCCAAGGACTCCGGTCAGCTCGCCTACGCCACCGCGTTCAGCGACATGCTGATCTACCGGACAAGCTGATGGCGCGGTCTCGGTGGTGGCTGGGACTTCTTCTCGCCGCTGTGTTGTGCGGGGGCTGCGACGGCGACGTCACTACGGGACCGGCTGGGTCGTCCTCGACGCCCCTGCCCGAACTGACCTACACGCCGGTACATGATGCCGACACCGTTACGGCGGTTCCTTCGCCGTTGGCGGCGGAAGCCGACCTGGGCGAAGCCGTGGCAGCCAGCCGTGGCGCTCCGGACCGGCTGTCGGGCGAGTACTTCGCCCTTCAGGCGGCCCAAGTGGTGATGGACGTACGCAAGGGAGCCCCGGGTGCCCGGGTGCTCGACCTGATCGCGTCCCCGGCCATGCCTGATGACGTCCGCCGGTACCTGGTCGAGGAGATCGATGGCCAAAGGGCACTGGGCACGCGCCGGTCCTTCGATACCTCGCCCGGCTTTTGGATCAAGTCCCGCTCGATCGGTCCGGGCGACGCGCCGAACCGACTGGAGACCGAGATCGCTGGCGTGATGACCTCGGTTCCCTGGTCGATTCGGACGTGGCACCGGGCCCGCTACGACGTCGTGCGGGAGGGCGGGCGTTGGTCGCTGGTCAACTATGCGGTCGGAGGGCTGGGTCCGGAAACCTCGCCCCTGACTCCGGCAGAACGCCGCGAGTTCCTCCCCGGCCCAGGTTGGCGCTTCGTCCCGCCTGCCTGAATGCCGACGGGGCGAGACGTCCGAGTGCTCGCCCCGTCGGTCAGGCGAAGGAGGGGTTCAGCGGGTGTCGACGATGCGCACCAGACCTCCGAGCGTGCCGATGTACGCCGCCCCGCCGGGTCCGATGGTGACCGGTGCGTAGTTGTTGTTACAGCCGAGGCCGGAGCCGGCCAGCCTCGACCACATCTGCTTGCCAGTACGCAGGTCGACGGCGGTGAAGAACCAGGAGTCAGGTGCCAGGGCGTTCGGGAGGGGCGTCGCCTGTGATGCCGCTGACGTCCACGTTGCGGACCTTGATCAACTGGTCACCCGAGACCTGTTGTAGGTGTCGCTCTCGTAGGCGTCGTTGTGCAGGCTGCCGCCGTCGTTGCGTGCCATGAACGGGTGTTGCGGGATGCTCTGCTTCGCCAGCGGCCTGGCCACGACCGGAGCGCCGGTGAACGGGTGCACCAGCACGTCGCGGGCGGGGGTGACCAGCACTCGGCCGAGGGCGGTCCTGGACGAACCTGAGTCCCTCCTCGCCCGGGACGAGGAGGGACTCAGGTTCTGGTCCTGCTGGGATCAGTCCTCGGCGCGTCGGCCGAAGCGGATCATCCCGATGCCCGCCAGGATCACGGCGACACCGGTAGGTGCCATCCAGGCGGGAAGCTCGTTGCCGGTGTTCGGCAGTACCTCGGCGACGGGGCTGGCCGCAGCGTGGGCGACCTCGGGGGTCAGGAGGCCCTCCGGGGAGCTGTCGGGTCCGGCGACCTCGTTGGCCGGAGCCACGGGGCACGGGTCGCTCGCCGGGATGGCCGGGCTGACCAGGACCTGCTCGACCGAGCCGGGGGTGACCAGTTCCTGGGTCTCGGGAACGTCGGTCACGACGACCTCGGAGGCCGCGATCTTGGTCCAGCCGTCGCCCTCGGGGGCTTCCTCGGACGGTGCTGTCGTCTCCTCGCGGTCGCTCCCGGCGATCCGGGACGCCCCCGTCGGGGTGTAGCCGTCCGGGGACACGGCTGCCCACACCGTGTCGATCACCGCGTCGACGGTCCGGGTGGCGACCAGGGCCCAGCCGTCGCCGGCCGGGGCGTCGCCGTCGGTGGTCGCGTCCTCGGTGGTCGCGGGGCCGGGGCGCTCGTCGACCGGCGTCCAACCGTCGCCGGCCGGGGTGGTGGTGGCCCACACCGACTCGACGTGCGAGACCTCGGGGACCTCGGGGATCGCGGGCGTGCCGGGGACGTCGATGACCCAGGTCTGGGTCGTCACCGCGGGGGTGATCTCGACGGAGCGGGTGTTGCCGGTCTTCGACCAGCCGCTACCGGCCCCGTTCTGGGCGCCCCAGTCCTCGTCCTCCCAGCGCAGGTTCCCGGTGCGCTCGTGCACGTACTCGACCTCGGTGACGACCACGGCGGGCGTGGTCACCACGGTCTCCCAGTGGCCGACCTCGAGAACAGCAGGGATGCCGGGGATGGCAGGGGAGTCGATGACGGTCCGGGTGAAGAGGAACTCCACCGGGCCCGGGACCTCGCGGGTCCAGTCGGTCTCGACGACTGCGGGGCTGATCTGCTTGCTGAACTCGTACTCGTAGGCGGCGACCTCGCGCTCCCAGAGCCACTCGCTGTGGACGACGGCCGGCACCGTGCGGAACTCCGGCGGGACGACCACGGTGTCGTAGACCGCAGCGGTCGCGGGCAGTCCGCAGGGGCGGTCCACGTCCTCGGTTGCCTGCGCCGCGGGGGTGGCGAGGGTAAAGGCCGAGGCGATCGCGAGCGTGGCGAGCGATCCGGTCAGGAATCGGGTGCTGGTCATGGTGGTGCTCCTCGTTCATCGAGATTCGGTGAAGGGGGAGACTGCGGCTGGGCGCCTGCGGTGCGTCCCTCGTAGCCAGTTCAACGAAGGGGCGAAACGGACGTTACGGGGCAAAAACGAAAAATCGTTGGTCTCGGTTCGGGAGATACTGGGGCATGGCCCCGCTGCGCTTCGATGCGTTCAGTTCTGAGCACGGCCTGTTGGTCGGGATCTTCCTGGTCGGCGTGGTCGCGTTCGCGACCTTGGGCCGCGCGCTGCGCAGCACCGACCGCGGGATCGCCTTCGCCCGCGGGTACGCCGTGGCTATCCCGGTCGTGACCATCCCGATGCAGACTCTCCAGCTGCTCCCGAACGACTTCACCCTCGGTACCTCGCTGCCGATCCAGCTCTGCGACCTGTCCTGGATGGTCGCGGTGTACGCGCTCTGGACACGTTCACCCCGCGCCACCGCGCTGCTGTACTTCTGGGGCCTGACCCTGACGATCCAAGGCATCCTGACGCCGTCCTTGGAGCAGACCTTCCCGGACCCGCGGTACTTCATGTTCTGGGCGATGCACCTGCTCACGGTGTGGGCGGCGGTGTACCTGGTCTGCGCGGTGGGTGGTCCGGACTGGGCCGGCTACCGGTTCACGCTCCGGTGCACGGCGGTCTGGGCGGTGGCGGTGGTCGCCTTCAACACGGTCGCCGACACGAACTACGGGTACCTGAACGAGAAGCCGGACGTCTCCTCGGCGCTGGACCTGCTCGGGCCGTGGCCGGTCTACGTGGTGGCGGAGATCGCGATCATCGCCGTGGTCTGGGCGTTGATGACCTGGCCGTGGGTGCGGCGCTCCGCTCCGGGAACGGCCCGGGAAACACAGCAGGCCACCGGGCGCGGAGCCGGGTGACCTGTGGTGAGTGCGCCGTCAGGGACTCGAACCCCGAACCCGCTGAT
>JBFJNH010000082.1:0-14631 GCA_041618295.1 Marmoricola sp. | reverse complement strand
TTTCTGGGCGATCACGAAGCACGCCGACATCGCGGCGATCTCCAAGAACAGCAAGGAATTCTCGGCGAACGAGAACGGCGTCATCATCCGCTTCGCCGCCGACATGACCCGCGAGCAGGTCGAGCTGCAGAGCGTCATGCTGGTCAACCAGGACCCGCCGGACCACACCAAGCTCCGCCAGATCATCAGCCGCGGTTTCACGCCGCGCTCGATCAACGCACTGCACGAGGTGCTCGTCGAGCGGGCCAACAAGATCGTCGACGACGCGCTCGCCAAGGGCGCCGGTGACTTCGTCTACGAGGTGGCCGCCGAGCTGCCGCTCCAAGCGATCGCCGAGCTGCTCGGCGTCCCGCAGGAGGACCGCGGCAAGCTGTTCGACTGGTCGAACCAGATGCTCGCGTACGACGACCCGGAGTACAACGCCGACCCGGCCCTGGCCGCCGCCGAGATCCTCGGCTACGCGATGGTGCTCGCCGACGCCCGCCGGGCCAACCCGACCGACGACATCATCTCCAAGCTGGTCAACGCCGGCGAGGACGGCGAGGGTCTGACCGATGACGAGTTCGGGTTCTTCGTGATCCTGCTCGCCGTGGCCGGCAACGAGACCACCCGGAACGCCATCACCCACGGCATGCAGGCGTTCTTCGACAACCCGGACCAGTGGGAGCTGTGGAAGAACGAGCGCCCGAGCACGATGATCGACGAGGTCATCCGCTGGGCGACCCCGGTGACCGCGTTCCAGCGGACCGCGCTCAACGACGTCGAGATCAACGGCACCCTGGTCAAGAAGGGCGACCGGGTCGTGCTCTTCTACGCCTCGGGCAACCACGACGAGGACGTCTTCACCAACCCCGGCACCTTCGACATCAAGCGCGACCCGAACCCGCACCTGGCCTTCGGCGGTCACGGGGCGCACTACTGCATCGGCGCCAACCTGGCCCGGCTCGAGGTCGACGTGATGTTCAACGTCATCGCCGACCGGATGCCCGACATCAAGCCGACCGGTGCGCCGCGCCGCCTGCGGCACTCGTGGATCAACGGGATCAAGGAGCTGCCGGTCAGCTACGTGGGCTGACCTGCTGGTCGGCTCGACCGGCGCCGACGGCTCAGAGGGTGAGCAACGAGGTGACAGCCACGACGAGCGTGGCGATGATCTCGCCGAGCCCGACCTGCTTCGGGGTCGGGCGCAGCGGCGGCACCAGGATCGCCCGGGCGAAGAGGCCGAGGAACACCACCGCCACCGGAAGGCTGGTCGCCACGGCAGCGGCCGCGAGCACCACGGCGTGGTAGCCGACGCTGACCCGGTAGAACGTCGGGTTGTCCCGCTCCCGGATCACCGTCTTCACGTAGAGCACGGTGCCGGCGAAGTACGCCAGCTGGACCGCCGCGAGCAGCCAAGCTCGCTCCAGGTCGGTACCGGGACCTGCGTCGTACGCCACCACGGTCATGAGCGCGGACGCGGCCGTCATCGCCAAACCGGCGGTGACGGCGCGCTCGTGCCGGTACGCCGCGGCCAGCAGACCGACGGCCAGGGGAGCCGCGAACGCAGGAGCCCAGACCAGCAGCCCGGGCTCGATCAGGGCGACGCTCGCCCCCAGGGCGACCGAGAGGGCGCCGTAGAACCGGACCGGTGGGAACCACCGTGCGCGGCGCCTTGCCTTGAGCCACTGGGAGGCGGCGAAGAAGGCGAAGTACCCGGCGAACCAGAAGGCCGTCAGCGGGAGGTGGATCGCACCGACCCCGCCAGCCAGGACGCCGACCAGCAGCGGCGAGGCCAGCATCGCCCAAGCGCCGTGCTGGTTCGGGATCCAGCCCGGCCCGGGTCGGTTCATCCGCGGGCCGTCAGGACCAGCGGTCCGTCCTCGGTCACGGCGATGGTGTGCTCGCTGTGCGCGCCACGGGACCCGTCGGCACTCCGCAGCGTCCACCCGTCGGGGTCCGTGTAGATCTCGTCCGTGGTGTGCAGGAACCACGGCTCGATCGCGATCACCAGGCCCGGCTTGAGGGTCAGCCCGCGCCCGGGTCGACCGTCGTTGGGCACGTGCGGGTCGCCGTGCATGGTGCGACCGACCCCGTGCCCGCCGAACTGGAGGTTGATGGCCAACCCCGCTGCCCGGGCCACCTCCCCGATCGCGAAGCTGATGTCGCCCAGCCGGTTGCCGACCACCGCGGCCGCGATGCCGGCCTCCAGAGCCCGTTCGGTGGAGGCGATGAGCGCGAGGTCCTCGGGTCGCGGCGTCCCCACCACGACGCTGGTCGCGGAATCGGCGACCCAGCCCTCCACCTCGCAGGCGAAGTCGACGCTGAGCAGGTCTCCGTCGGCCAGCACGTAGTCGTGGGGGAGTCCGTGCAGCACCGCGTCGTTGACGGAGGTGCAGAGCACCTTGCCGAACGGCATCGCGCCGAACGAGGGGTGGTAGTCGACGTAGCAGGACGTCGCGCCGCGCTCAGCGATCATCCGGGCGACCAACGCGTCGAGCTCGAGCAGATTGACGCCAACGGCAGCCTTCTCGCGCAGCGTGGTGAGTACCTCGGCGACGAAAGCCCCTGCGGGCCTCATCTGCTCGATCTCGGTGCGGTTGAAGAGTTCGATCACCGGGCCAGCGTAGGTGGTGACCCGTCGGCCGGTTTCACTGGTTACCCAGTGAACCTGGTGGTGAACACGCAAAGGATCGTGTGCTCACCACCAGTTTCTGGTGCTCAGTTGCTGGGCTTCTCGGACCCGACCAGCCACATCGCGAAGAACTGCGAACCGCCGCCGTACGCGTGGCCCATGGCCTTGCGGGCGCCGTCGACCTGGTGCTCCCCGGCCTCACCCATGACCTGCAGCGAGGCCTCGGCGAAACGGATCATGCCGCTGGCGCCGATCGGGTTGGAGGAGAGTACGCCGCCGCTCATGTTGAACGGGATCTTGCCGCCGATCGCGGTCTCGCCCGCCTCGGTGAGCTTCCAGCCCTCGCCCGGGGCCGCGAAACCGAGGTTCTCCAGCCACATCGGCTCGAACCACGAGAACGGCACGTAGACCTCGGCGCAGTCGATCTCCTCGATCGGGTTGGTGATCCCGGCCTGCTTGTACAGAGCCGCCGAAGCCTCTCGACCTGCCTGCGGGTTCACCTGGTCCCGCTCGGCGGCCGTGGTCGGCTCCGAACGCATCTGAGTGCCGTGGATCCACGCGGGGTTCGTGATCCCGGACTTCGCCACCGCGGACTCCGAGGCGATCACCAGCGCGCAGGCGCCGTCCGAGGACGGGCAGGTCTCGTCGTACCGGATCGGGTCCCAGAGCATCGTCGATGCCAGCACCGACTCGACGGTGGTGTTCGGGTTCTGCAGGTGCGCATACGGGTTCTTCAGCGCGTTCTGCCGGTCCTTGGCCGCGACGATCGCCCCGATGTGGTTCGGGGCACCCGAGCGACGGATGTAGGAGCGCACGTGCGGGGCGAAGTACCCGCCCGCGCCGGCGTGCACCGGCATGATGAACGGGACCGGGATCGAGAGCGCCCACATCGCGTTGGACTCGGACTGCTTCTCGAACGCCACCGTGAGGACCCGCTCGTGGACGCCGGACTGCACCAAGGACGCGGCGACGATCGCGGTCGAACCGCCGACCGAGCCGGCGGTGTGCACCCGCAGCAGCGGCTTGCCGGCAGCACCGAGGGCGTCGGCCAGGTACAGCTCGGGCATCATCACGCCCTCGAACAGGTCGGGCGCCTTGCCGACCACGACCGCGTCGATGTCGTCGAACGTCAGCTGGGCATCGGCCAGGGCGCGGTCGACGGCCTCACGCAGGAGGCCGGCCATCGAGACGTCCGCCCGGGCGGCCTGGTACTTCGTCTGGCCCACGCCGATGACGGCTGCAGGAACCTTCGCCATCTCAGTTGCTCCCGTTCTGTGTCGAGCCCAGCGCGTCGAGGACCGTCACCAGGTTGTGCTGGAGGACCGGCCCGGAGGTGGTGTGCGCGACGGCCTTGTCCGAGTCCCCGGACCAGATCCGCGCGGCGGCCTCGCCGATCCGGTTCAACCCGGCGGAGAACATCGGGTTGGCGGTCAGAGCGCCGCCGGACGGGTTGATCCGGACGTCGTCGTCCAGCCCCAGCGCCGAGCGCAGGATCAGCTCCTGGTGGCTGAACGGAGCGTGCAGCTCGGCCGTGTCGACTCCGCGGAGCCGGTCCCCGAGCTTCGCTGCAGCCGAGGCAGTGCTGGAGGAGGTGGTCAGGTCGCGAGCGTTGATCGCGATCGGCTCGATGCGGTGCTCGAAACCGGTGATCCAGGCCGGACGCTGCCGCGCCTCGAGCGCCTTGTCCCCGGCCGCGATCACGATGCCCGCGGCTCCGTCGGAGACCGGTGCGCAGTCCCAGCGGCGCAGCGGGTCGGCGTACACCGGCTGGGCGAGGACGTCGTCCACGGAGGTGGCCCCCTTGCGGATCGCCCACGGGTTGTCGGCCGCGTCGGTCATCGACCGGGCCACGACCGCGGCCATCGCCTTCTCGTCCCACAGACCCTTCTCGAGCCCCTCGCGGGCCTGGATGCCGGCCAGCGACACGGTGTCCGGCCAGAGGGGCTGAGCGGTGTACGGGTCGAGCTGGAGCGCCAGGGTACGGCGCAGGATGCCGGCCGAGGACTTTCCGAAACCGTAGACGAGTGCGGTGTCGACCTCCCCGGTCTGGATCTTCACCCAAGCCTCGTAGAGCGCCCAGGCGGCGTCCATCTCGACGTGCGACTCCATCACCGGCGGCAGGGTGCCGATGGCGTCGACCGCGGAGACGAACGAGAACGAACGCCCGGCCAGGTAGTCGCTGGAGCCGGAGCACCAGAAGTCGATGTCGGACTTCGTCCAACCGGTCTGCACGTACAGGTCCTGGATGATCGGGACCAGGAGCTCCAGGCAGGTCGGTGACCCGTCGAGCTCCTTCATCTGCTGCTGGCTGAAGCCAACAACGGCAACGTCACGCACGATTGTCCTCTCGGTTCCTGAGCCGGGAACGGCTCAGAGGTGCTGCTTGTAGGTCTCGTAGTCCGCGTCCGGCTCCCCGGTCGGGCGGAAGTACTTGATGTTGTTCAGGTCGGTCGTCCACTCCTCGCGGGGCTTCCACACGGCCTCGACCCGCATTCCCATCCGGACGTCGGCCGCGTCGACGTCGAGGATCAGGTGCAGGAACGCGATGTCCGCCCCGTCCAGGAGCACGTACGCCGAGACGTAGGGGATCGGGATGGCCTGCCCCTGGAAGGGGACGTTGACGACGCAGAAGGTCGTCACGGTCCCGCGGTCGGGGAGCTCGACCTCGTCGGTGGTGGGCACCCCGTCGACCGGGCAGGCGCCGCGCGGCGGCACGTAGACCTTCTCGCAGACCGGGCAGCGCTGGCCGAAGAGCTTGCCGTCGGCCAGGCCGTTGAAGAACTTCGTCTCCTCCGGCGAGGCCGCGTAGTCGTAGGCCAGGTAGACCGGGCTGATGATCCCGGTGACCTCGGGCTCACCGAACTCCATCGAGGCCGATCCCGCGGACCCGGCGTCGCCGGCGGGCTCGAAGCAGGCGATGTCGCGGATGCTGCCGATCGTGTCCTCGGCCCACCGGACCTGGACCCGCATGCCGGTGGAGATGTCGGCGGGCGAGGCGACGTCCACGGCGTGCAGCAGTGGCGCGTCGGCACCGTCGAGCAGGATCTGCGCGAAGGCGAACGGCTTCTCCAGCGGCTGCTGCGAGACGGGCTCGGCGACCCAGGACCAGCTCTGCACGGTTCCGTGGGTGGAGACCGGGACGAGCTCGGTCACCGCAGCGTGGGTGATCGGGTCGAACTCCGGGGGCGGTACGACGACCCGGCCGTCGGAGGTCACGCCGCCGAGGACCGAACGCTGCTTGAGGGCGGACATGAACTGGGACAGCACGGGGCCGAGCGACCGGGTGTAGTCGAACTCGACCTTCATCGGCGCGTGCAGAACCCGTGATTCTGTTGTGGGGGCCATGGCACAGAAGTGAAACACGTTCTAGTATTCGGGGCAAGGACATCCGGCGTAATCCGTCGGACCACGCAACGATGCGAGGAGAGACATGAAGCTCGGCCTGCAACTCGGCTACTGGGGAGCGCAACCCCCTGCCAACCACGCGGAGCTCGTTGCTGCCGCGGAGAAGTCCGGTTACGACGCGATCTTCACCGCCGAGGCCTGGGGCTCCGACGCGTTCACGCCGCTGGCCTGGTACGGCCGGGAGACCTCCCGGGTGAAGCTCGGTACGTCGATCGTGCAGATGTCCGGCCGGACGCCGACCAGCATCGCCATGCACGTGATGACCCTCGACCACCTCTCCGGTGGGCGGGTCATCCTCGGCATGGGCGTCTCCGGCCCCCAGGTCGTGGAGGGCTGGTACGGCCAGCCCTTCTCCAAGCCGCTGGCCCGGACCCGCGAGGTCGTCGACATCATCCGGCAGGCCCTCGCCCGCGAGGGTGCGGTCACCAACGACGGGCCGCACCACCCGCTGCCCTACAACGGGCCCGGGGCGATGGGGCTGGGCAAGCCGTTGAAGCCGATCGTGCACCCGCTCCGTGCCGACGTGCCGATCTGGCTCGGGGCCGAAGGGCCGAAGAACGTCGCTCAGACCGCGGAGATCGCCGACGGCTGGATCCCGATCTTCTACACCCCGAACTCCGCGTCGATGTACCAGCCGTGGCTGGACGAGGGCTTCGCCCGACCGGGTGCCCGGCGTACCCGTGCCGACTTCGAGATCGCCGCCACCTGCCACCTGGAGATCACCGCGGACAACGGTCCGGCCCGGCAGGCGGTCATCGACGGGATGAAGCCGATCGTCGCGCTCTACATGGGCGGCATGGGCGCCAAGGAGATGAACTTCCACCACCAGGTGTTCACCCGGATGGGGTACGGCGAGCTGGCCGACGAGGTGCAGCGGCTGTTCCTGTCCGGCCAGAAGGACGAGGCAACGGCGATGATCCCTGACGAGCTCGTGAACGACATGCACATCATCGGAGACGAGGGCTACGTCAAGGAACGCGTCGCCCAGTGGGAGGAGACCGGAGTGACCACGTTGCTGCTCAGCGCCCGGAACGCTGCGGAGATCCGACGGATCGCGGAGGTGCTGGCATGAGCACCGTGACCGAGATCGCCAACGCCGGGGACCTGCGTACCGGTACCCACAACGGCCACCTGATGGTCGCCGCCCTGCGCCGGCACCACAACCGGCCGATCATCCACCTCGGTGACGTGACCCTGACCGGTCAGCAGGTCGCCGACCGGATCAGCACCTACATCCAGGCCTTCGAGTCGCTCAACGCGGGCTTCGGCACCGCGGGCGCCCTGCTCGCGCTGAACCGACCCGAGGTGCTGTTCATCCTCGGGGCCGGGCAGACGCAGGGCTACCGCCGTACGTCGCTGCACCCGCTCGGCTCGGCCGACGACCACGCCTACGTGATCAACGACGCCGAGATCACCACGCTGATCATCGACCCGTACTTCAGCGAGCGCGCGCTGGCGCTGCTGGAGAAGTGCCCCGGACTGACCCAGGTGCTGACCATCGGTCCGGTTCCCGAGGACGTCGCGAAGGCGGCGGCCGACAGCGGCCGGACCACCGCGGACCTGACCGAGGTCGCGGCCGGGTTCACGCCCCAGAAGCTCGAGGCGCGGCTGCTCCCCGGTGACCACGTCGTCTCGATCACCTACACCGGCGGCACCACCGGCAAGCCCAAGGGCGTCATCGGGATGAGCCAGACCATGAACACGATGACGGGCATCCAGCTCGCCGAGTGGGAGTGGCCCGAGGAGCCGCGCTTCCTGATGTGCACCCCGCTCTCGCACGCGGGCGCGGCCTTCTTCGTCCCGGTGGTGATCAAGGGCGGCACGCTCTTCGTGACCTCGACGTTCAACCCGGCCGAGGTGCTCGCCACCATCGAGGAGAAGAAGATCAACTCCTTGATGCTGGTGCCGACGATGCTCTACGCACTGCTCGACCACCCGGACTCGCACACCCGCGACCTGTCCTCCCTGGAGACCGTCTACTACGGCGCCTCGGCGATGAACCCGGTCCGGCTGAAGGAGGCGATCGAGCGCTTCGGGCCGATCTTCGCCCAGTACTACGGGCAGTCCGAGGCTCCGATGGTGATCACCTACTTCGGCAAGGGCGACCACGTCGATGCCGACGGCAAGCCGCTGGAGCGTCGGCTGACCTCGTGCGGCCGCCCGACCGCGCTCGCACGCACCGCACTGCTCGGCGAGGACGGCCTACCGGTCGCGCCGGGGGAGCCGGGGGAGATCTGCGTGGCCGGACCGCTGCTCTCCGGCGGCTACTGGAAGCTTCCCGACCAGACCGCAGAGACCTGGAAGGACGGCTGGATGCACACCGGCGACGTCGCCCGGGAGGACGAGGACGGCTTCTGGTACATCGTCGACCGCACCAAGGACATGATCGTCACCGGTGGGTTCAACGTCTTCCCCCGGGAGGTCGAGGACGCCGTCGCCGAGCACCCGGCGGTGGCGCAGGTCGGCGTGATCGGTGTTCCGCACGAGAAGTTCGGCGAGTCCGTGATGGCGGTGGTCGTCATGCGGGACGGGCACGAGCTGACCGACCAGGTGATCGCCGAGATCCAGGACATGGTCAAGGAGAAGAAGGGCTCGGTGCAGGCGCCCAAGCAGGTCGTCGCCGTCGACGCCCTCCCGCTGACCGGCCTCGGCAAGCCGGACAAGAAGGCGCTCCGGGCGCAGTACTGGACGGGCGAGCGCAGCGTCGGTTGATCTGCTGGGGGAGCCGGTCGACGAAGATCAGTCGTCCGGCTCAGGGGCCGCGCCGTCGCCGATCCGGTACGGCGTGGTCCCTCCGACGACCTGGAGGCCCAGGTGCTCCAGGATGGGGCGGCTGTCGTCCGAGGCGTCGACCTGCAGAACCGTGAACCCGAGCTCCACGGCGAGCTGGGCGCGGCGAGCGACCAGGGCGCGGTAGATCCCGCGTCCGCGGTACTCGGCCTCGGTACTTCCTCCCCACAGGCCGGCCACACGGGTGCCGAGCAGCGGCACCAACCAGGCTGCGCTGACCATGCGGTTCGCGGCTTCGGGGTCCTCGACGACGAAGATCCTGGCGGGCTGGGTCGGATCGGTGAGCCGGGCTTCGAGGTCGTCCACCAGCCACGACCAGTCCTCGTTCCACACGCTGCTCTGCAGCGCGGCGATCCGCTCGAGGTCGACGACTTCGGTGACCTCCCGCATGACCAGCCCCGGGGGGAGAACCGGTTCGGTCGCGAGTCGCGATGCCGTCCCCAGGACCAGCGCCTCGTGCGGACCGGGCACGCCACCGGCGGCCCGGAGCAGAGCGGGGAGATCGACGGTGTCGTGGTCGAACGTCTTCCACTCGAACGGGTGTCCGGCATCGGCGAAGTACCTGACCGTCCGTTCGACAAGAGCCTGCAGGTCGTTGGAGGGCAGATCGTCGGCCGGCCGGACCAGCATCGCCATACCCGACCGCGGGAACAGAGCCCGTGCCACCGGCCCGTCCTGGGAACCGACCCAGCCTGCCGGCAGGTGCTCCAGGAACGGGGCGCGGACCTCGCGGTCGTAGAGCGCCAGGAGGTCGGCGGGGGTCACGAGGCCGACTGTCGGTCGCCGGAGACCAGGTCGCCGGGGAGCAGCGACCAGCTCTGCAGGTCGCTGCGGCTCCCGTCGGGGTTGTGCAGGGACCGCAGCACTCCCTCGAAGGTGTACCCGCACGTCTCCGCGACGCGCCGGGAGGCGATGTTCTCGGGAACGATGCGCAGCGCGAGCCGTTGCATCCCTTCCCCGAGCGCCCACCGGGTGAGCAGGCGGAGGGTCGCGGTCGCGACACCGCGACCGCGAGCCCAGGGCGCGGTCGCGTACCCGAGCTCCACCTCCCCGGCTTCCCGGTCGATCCCGAACGCGACGGCGTACCCGACGAACCCGACGCGCTCCGCGACCTCGTCGTCGACCACCGCCCAGGCGATCTTGGTGGCTCCGTCGAACTGAGCACGCCAGGTCGTCATCCAGTCGGCTGGCATCGGGTCAGGGGTGCTGGTGAACCGGAGCACGTCCGGGTCGAGCCAGGTTTCCTCGAGCCCGGCGACGTGGTCGTCGCCGAACGGCACCAGCCTGATCGTCATGCGCGCAGGCTAGTACGCCGAGGTGGTTCAGCTCCCGGTGAAGTGAGCCGGGCGCTTCTCCAGGAAGGCGCGCGGGCCTTCCTTGGCGTCGTTGGACTTGAACACCTCGGCGCCGACCTTGGCGTCGTCGGCCCAGCAGTCGTCCTCGTGCTTGCCCTCGGAGTCGCGCATGGTCTTCAGGATCGCCTGGACCGCGAGCGGACCGTTGGCCGCGATCATGTCGGCGATCTCGTGCGCCTTGGCCAGCGCGGTGCCGTCGGGGACGACGTGCCCGATCAGGCCGAGCTCCTTGGCTTCGGGTGCCAGGATCGGGCGGCCGGTGAGCAGCAGCTCCGCCGCCACGGTGTAGGGGATCTGACGGGGGAGCCGGACGGCCGACCCGCCGAGCGGGTACAGGCTCCACCGGGCTTCCGCGACCCCGAACTTGGCCGACTCGCCGGCGATCCGGATGTCGGTGCCCTGGAGGATCTCGGTGCCCCCGGCGATCGCGGGGCCCTCCACGGCGGCGATCAGGGGCTTGGTCAGCCGGAAACCCTTGAGCAGGCCCTTGAGGATCGTCGGGTCGAACTCGCCGGACTCGAAGCTGTCACCCGGGGGCTTCTCGTTGGCGGTGCTCAGGTCCATGCCCGCACAGAAGTACCCGCCGGCGCCAGTGAGGATGCAGACCCGGATCTCGGGGTCGGAGTTCACCCGGTCCCAGGCGTCCTCCATGATCCGCAGCATCTCGGAGGAGAGCGCGTTGCGCCGCTCCGGGCGGTTCATGGTGACGATGAGCTTGTGGCTGTCCTGCTCGACGATGCAGTCGGGCGTGGTGCGTGCTGTCGCAGTGTCCGTCATGGGGGAATGCTAGCCCTAAACGAGAACGTGTTCTAGTATCGCCCGCATGGCCCTCAACATCGCTGACCTCTTCGAGCACGCCGTCGACGCGGCCCCCGACAACCCGGCGGTGAAGGTGGGTGATCGCACCGTCACGTACGCCGAGCTCGAGTCGGAGTCGAACAAGCTCGCGCACTACCTCCAGTCGCGGGGAGTCAAGCCCGGTGACCACGTCGCGGTCTACGCGAAGAACTCGATCGAGCACGTCGTCGCCGTGCTCGCGATCGTGAAGATCCGCGCGGTCAACATCAACGTGAACTACCGGTACGTCGAGGGCGAGCTCAACTACCTCTTCGACAACGCCGACGTGGTCGCGCTGATCGTCGAGCGCACCTACGCCCCGCTGGTCGCCAAGACCTACCCGAACCACGAGAAGCTGCAGACCGTCGTCGTCGTGCCGGACGTCATCGAGCCGGACGACCAGTCCGACATTTCCGCCTTCGACGGTGTCCTGTACGCCGATGCGATCGCGGACCAGAGCGCCGAGCGCGACTTCGGGGAGCGCAGCGCTGACGACCTGCACATCATCTACACCGGCGGCACCACCGGCTTCCCCAAGGGCGTCATGTGGCGCCACGAGGACTTCTGGCGGACCCTCGGCGGCGGTATCGATTTCTACACCGGCGAGAAGCTCGACGAGTTCGACCAGTCCAAGCAGGCCTCGCAGGAAGGCCGGATGGTCACCTTCCCGCTCAGCCCCTTGATGCACGGCGGCGCTCAGGCGGGTCTGCTGATGCACCTCTTCGCCGGGCACCTGACGATCCTCGAGCCGAAGTTCGACCCCCAGCGCACCTGGGAGATCATCGACGAGAACGGCGTGATGCTGATCTTCATGACCGGTGACGCGATGGCGCGTCCGCTGATCGAGGAGTTCGAGCGCAAGGCGAAGACCGACGCGCCTTACTCGGGGGCCAGTCTGTTCGCGGTCTCCTCGAGCGCGGCGATCTTCAGCCCCGAGGTCAAGGAGCGGTGGATCGAGGCGCTCCCGAACCCGGTGTACACCGACTCCGTCGGGGCCAGCGAGACCGGCTTCCAGGGCATGGGCATGCAGGACAAGACGCACATCTCCAGCGACGGTCCGGTGGTCGGGCTGGGGCCGAGCAGCGTTGTCCTCGACGAGAACAACCAGGTCCTCGACCTGGCCACCAACGTCGGCAAGATCGGCCGGCTCGGCCGTGGCGGCTCGGTTCCGGTCGGCTACTACAAGGACGAGAAGAAGTCCGCGGAGACCTTCCTCGTGGTCGACGGCATGCGAGTCTCGGTGCCCGGCGACTTCGCCCGGATCGAGGAGGACGGCAAGGTCACCCTGCTCGGCCGCGGCTCGAACTGCGTCA
Organism: Marmoricola sp.; assembly: GCA_041618295.1. GTDB lineage: Bacteria > Actinomycetota > Actinomycetes > Propionibacteriales > Nocardioidaceae > Marmoricola. The sequence goes on along the minus strand of JBFJNH010000082.1, from coordinate 2,317 downwards.
ACACCGGTGGCGAGAAGGTCTACCCGGAGGAGGTCGAGATGGCGATCAAGCGCCACCCGGCCGTCTACGACGTCCTGGTCGTCGGTATCCCGGACGAGAAGTTCGGCCAGGCGGTCGCCGCGGTGATCCAGCCGCGCGAGGGTGCCACCGTGGAGCTGGAGGAGCTGCGCGAGTTCCTGCGCGAGTTCCTCTCCGGCTACAAGCTGCCGCGGACGATGACGCTCGTTCCCGAGATCCCGCGCAACGCCACCGGCAAGGCGCAGTACCCGCGTGCCAAGGAGCTGCTGCTCGAGGCCATCACGAAGACCGAAGGGGGGGCTCTCTGATGCGTACCGAACTCTGCGAACGGCTGGGCATCGAGTACCCGATCTTCGCCTTCACCCCCTCGGAGAAAGTCGCCGCGGCCGTCTCCCGGGCCGGAGGACTGGGTGTCCTCGGGGCGGTCCGCTTCAACGATGCCAACGAGCTCGACGAGACGCTGACCTGGATGGACGAGAACACCGACGGCAAGCCGTACGGCGTCGACATCGTGATGCCGATGAAGATCCCGACCGAGGGCAAGTCGGTCGACCTCAAGGAGCTCATCCCCGGCGAACACGTCACCTTCGTCGAGGAGACCCTGCGCAAGCTCGGCGTCCCCCCGCTGCCCGAGGGCGAAGGCCGCGAAGGGGTCCTCGGCTGGTTGCACTCGACGGCGCGCTCGCACGTCGACGTCGCGCTGCAGCACCGTCCGGTGCTGATCGCCAACGCGCTCGGCACCCCGCCGAAGGACGTGATCGACCTCGCGCACGAGCACGGTGTCCTGGTGGCGGCGCTGGCCGGCGCCGGCAAGCACGCGGCCTCGCACGTCTCCAACGGCGTGGACATCATCGTTTCGCAGGGCTACGAGGCCGGTGGCCACACCGGGGAGATCGCCAGCATGGTGCTGACCCCGGAGATCGTCGACTCGGTGGGCCCGGACGTCCCGGTGCTCGCCGCGGGCGGCATCGGCTGCGGCCGGCAGGTCGCCGCGTCGCTGGCGCTGGGCGCCCAGGGCGTGTGGACGGGGTCGTTGTGGTTGACGGTGGCCGAGTACGACCTGGGGCAGAGCGACGCGATCCAGCGCGCCCTGCTCAAGGCCAGCTCCGCCGACACCGTGCGCAGCCGCGTCTACACCGGCAAGCCGGCCCGGCTGCTGAAGAACAAGTGGACGGCGGCCTGGGAGGAAGAGGGCGCCCCGGCGCCGCTCCCGATGCCGCTGCAGAACCTGCTGGTCTCGGACGCGCACAACCGGATGAGTGCCGCGGACGACCCGGACGTCGTCGCGATGCCGGCCGGTCAGATCATCGGCCGCACCAACGAGGTCAAGCCGGTCGCCCAGGTGATGGCCGAGCTGATCGCCGAGTACGAGGAGACCGTCGCGCGTCTGGAGAAGATCCGGGGCTGAGGGTCCGTCCCGAAAACCGCTTCGCACAGCACCTGCCCGGGCCTAGCCTGGGCAGGTGCTGGTCTCTTTCGTCGCCTTCATCGGTGCCGCCACCCTGATCGTGCTGCTGCCCGGGCCAGACACCTTGGTGGTCGTCCGCAGCATCCTGCGCGGCGGTCGTCGGCAAGGCATCCTGACCGCACTGGGGAACCTGACCGGTCTGACCCTCTGGGTACTTGCGGCAGTGCTCGGCATCGCCGCGCTGCTCCGGGCCAGCGAGGTCGGCTTCACCGTCCTGCGCGTGGTCGGGGCCTGCTACCTGGTCTTCCTGGGTGTCCAGGCCTGGCGGACCCGGGGCACGGTCGCTCCCGCGGACGGTGGTGCGGTCAGCCTGCGCGGTACCGGTTTCCGCGCCGGACTGCTCACGAACCTGTTCAACCCGAAGGTCGGCGTCTTCTTCATCACCTTCCTCCCCGGCTTCGTGCCCGCGGGGGCACCGGTCGGCTGGATGACGGTTGCCTTCGGGGCCACGTTCGTCCTCCTGACGGCGCTGTACTGGGTCCTGCTGCTGGTGCTGGCGGGCCGGGTGACGACCTGGATGAACACCCCGCGGATCCGGCGTCGGCTCGACGTGGCGACCGCGGGGGTCCTGGTCGGCTTCGGGGTCCACCTGGCAACGGAGTAGGGCGGGGCTGTGGACGGCGCGCCCCGGCGAGCCCCGGGGTGACCTAGAGTCGCGCCATGGATGTGACCCCCACCACACGTCGTGCCGCACTCGGGCGCCTCGTCACAGTTCTCGTCGCCCTCGCTGTCCTGCTCGGCACCTGGATGATGAGCGGCAACGCTGCGGACACGGTCAGCGGCGGTCCAGTACCGACCGCGACCTGTGGCCCCGGGTCACTCCCGGAGACC
>JBFJNH010000081.1:0-14767 GCA_041618295.1 Marmoricola sp. | reverse complement strand
CGGCGGCGACCGCGGCCAGCGCCTCCCGGGGGCCGGGCATCGCGACGGCGAGCACCGCACCGTCGACCGGTGGGACCGCACAAGCCGTGGCCAGTGCGGCGGCCACGTCGCGGACGCGGGCTACCCGTCCCGGTTCGTCCTTGATCACCTCGAGCGCGGCGAGGGCGGCGCCGGCGGCGGCCGGAGCGAGACCGGTGTCGTAGATGAACGGTCGGGCAGTGTTCACCAGGTGCTCGCGGATCGCGGCCGGGGCCAGGACGGCGCCGCCCTGGGACCCCAGCGACTTGCTCAGCGTCAGGGTCGCCACCACGTGCGGGGCGCCGGCAAGTCCCAGCGCGTGCAGAAGTCCTTCCCCGCCGGGTCCGCAGACCCCCAGTGCGTGCGCCTCGTCGGCGACGAGCAGGGCGTCGTGGCGCTCGCAGACCGCGGCGAGCTCGGCGAGCGGGGCCGCGTCGCCGAGGACGGAGTAGATCGTCTCGACCAGGACCAGGGCACGTGCCTGGGTCCGGGTGCGCAGGGCCGCCTCCACCGCGGCCACGTCGTTGTGCCCGACCACCCGCACGGTCCCGCGGGAAAGCCGGCACGCGTCGATCATGGACGCGTGCACGTGGGCGTCCGAGACCAGCAGGGTGTCCTGGTCGGCCAGGGCGGCCACCGTCGCGAGGTTCGCGTGGTAACCGGTGGAGAGGACCAGTGCGGTCGGGAAGCCGGTGAAGGCCGCGAGAGCGTCCTCGAGCTGCTCGTGGACGGACAAGGTCCCGGTGACCAGGCGGGACGCGCCGGCCCCGGCGCCGTACTCCTCGGTCGCCTTGAGGGCGCCGGCGACGACCCGCGGGTCGCGGGAGAGGCCGAGGTAGTCGTTGCCCGCGAGGTCGAGCATCGGGCCGGCGAGATCGCTGGCGAAGAGTCGGCGGGTCAGCCCGGCTTCCTCGCGGGCCGCAGCAGCCTCCGCGAGCCATCGCTCGAACGAGCTCATCCGTGCACCTCCTCGACGGCACCGATCATCGCAGCCGCGATCGTGTCGACCTCGTCCTGGGTGCAGGTGTACGGCGGCATCGTGTACACGAGGTTGCGGAACGGTCGGACCCAGACACCGCGGTCCAACGCCGCCGCGGTCACGCGAGCGACATCGACGGGCTGATCCAGCTCCAGCACCCCCACGGCACCGAGGACCCGGACCTGGCGGATGCCGGGCCGGCCCCGGGCAGTGGCGAGACGCTCGGCGAGCCGGGACTCGATCCGCCGGACGGTCTGCTCCGGGTCGCGTGCGGCGAGCAGGTCGAGGCTGGCACTCGCGACCGCGCAGGCCAGCGGGTTCGCCATGAACGTCGGCCCGTGCATCAGCGCGCCGGCGGGGGAGTTGCTGACCCGTTCGGCGACCTCGTTCGTGCAGAGCACCGCGCCCAGGGTGAGGTAGCCGCCGGTCAGGGCCTTGCCCACGCAGACGATGTCGGGACCGTCCTCGGCCTGACCCGGCGCGTGGTCCCGGCCGAATGCCGCCCCGGTGCGCCAGAACCCGGTCGCGATCTCGTCGTGGATGACCAACGCCCCGTGGGTGCGGGCCAACCGGGTGAGCAGGTCCAGGCACGACGGGTGGTAGGGCCGCATGCCGCCCGCACCCTGGAGCACCGGCTCGACGATGACGGCAGCGATCTCGGCCGCGTGCTGCTCGAACAAGCGGGTGGTCTCCGCCTCCCAGGCGTCGAACGCTGGCCCGGCCGGGTCGGCGTCGAACGGCGGCGGGAGCGGGGCGAAGACGTGCTGCGGCACCAGCCCGGCGTACAGGGAGTGCATGCCGCCGTCGGGGTCGGTCACGCTCATCGGGGAGAAGGTGTCGCCGTGGTAGCCGCCGCGGAACGTCAAGAACCGGGTCCTGGTCAGGCCGCCGGTCGCGTGTGCCTGCCACGCCATCTTCATGGCGACCTCGACCGCCACCGACCCGGAGTCGGCGAAGAACACCTGGTCCAGGCCGAGCAGGTCGACCAGCTTCGTCCCCAAGCGCACGGCCGGTTCGTGGGTCAGGCCGCCGAACATGACGTGGCTCATCCGGCCCATCTGGTCGGTGACCGCGGCGTCGAGCTCCGGGACGGCGTACCCGTGGATGGCCGACCACCACGACGACATCGCGTCGATCACCTCGACGGGGCGACCGTCGCGCCGGAGCCGGAGACGGACGCCCGCCGCCGAGTCGACCGGGTAGACCGGTCCGGGCGACGTGATCGACGAGTACGGGTGCCACAGGTGCCGGCGGTCGAAGGCCAGCAGGTCCTCGGGACTCACGGGCTCGTGGTCTCGCCGTGCTCCACGCATCGGGCCGTCCACGAGGTCGGCGTCACCTGGACCTGCATCCGACGGCGGCAGTGCGTGCAGAAACGGGGCGGTTCCATCCGGAGCCGCTCGGCGCACGCGTCGTGCGTGATCCCGGCTGCCGACTCTCCGCAGTGACCGCAGTAGGAGATCTGTTCCACGGCCATCACAGGCTGCTGCTGAGCGCCTTGATCGGCATCTTGAGGTCCTCCAGGAGCGCGAGGTCCTCCTTCGGGTCCCGGCCCAGGGTGGTCAGGTAGTTCCCGACGATGACCGCGTTGATGCCGCCGAGGAGACCGGCCTTCGTGCCGAGGTCGCCCAGGGTCAGCTCACGGCCGCCGGCGTACCGCAGGATCGTGCGGGGGAGCGCCAGCCGGAACGCAGCGATGGTGCGCAGGGCTTCGGAGCTCTCCATCAGGGGCAGATCGCCGAACGGCGTCCCCGGCCGCGGGTTGAGGAAGTTCAACGGGACCTCGTGCGGCTGGAGCTCGCCGAGCTGGGCGGCGAGCTCGGCGCGCTGCTCGACGGTCTCGCCCATGCCGACCAGGCAGCCGCAGCACAGCTCCATGCCGGACTCGCGGACCATCTGGCAGGTCTCCCAGCGCTCCTCCCAGGTGTGCGTGGTGACCACCTGCGGGAAGAAGCTGCGGGCCGCCTCGAGGTTGTGGTTGTAGCGGTGGATGCCCATGTCGACGAGGTCGTCGACCTGCTCCTGCGACAGCATCCCGAGGGACGCGGCGACCTCGATGTCGACGGCTTCCTTGATGGCCTTGACGCCCTCGCGCATCTGGGTCATCAGCCGCTCGTCGGGGCCGCGGACGGCCGCGACGATGCAGAACTCGCTAGCTCCCGTCGCCGCGGTCTGCTCGGCGGCCTTGACCAGTTCCGGGACGTTGAGCCAGACCGAGCGGACGGGCGAGGTGAACTGTCCGCTCTGCGAGCAGAAGTGGCAGTCCTCGGGGCAGCCGCCGGTCTTGATCGAGACGATCCCCTCGACCTCGACCTCGGGTCCGCACCACTTCATCCGGACCTCGTGCGCCAGCGCGAGCAGGTCGCTGAGCGCGTCGTCAGAGGTACGCAGCACCCGGAGGATCTGCTCCTCGTCGAGCGGGACGCCGTTCTCCAGGACCTGCTCCCGGGCCAGGGCCAGGATCGCCTGGTCCTCGGCAGAGCCGTTCTGGCCGTTCTGGGTGGTCTCCTGCGCGGCGGTCGACATGCGTCTCCTCGTGGTCGTGGGGGCGGACGTTCAGCCCAGGGCCCCGGGGGCGAAGGTGTTGCAGGCCCGCAGCGAGCCTTCCTCCAGGCCTACATTGAACCAGTGCGCCCGTTGCTCGGCTGACCCGTGTGTCCACGACTCAGAATTGACCCGACCCCCCGAGCGCTGCTGGATGCGGTCGTCGCCCACCGCCCGGGCTGCGTCGATCGCCCGGTCGATGTCGTCCTGGGTGAGCTCGGCGATGATCCGGTTGCCCGCGGCGTCCTCGGTCCGGGTGGCCGAACGCGCCCACATCCCGCCGAGGCAGTCGGCCATCAGCTCCGTCTTCACCGAGGCGCTGGTGGCTCCGGTCCCGCTGCGATCGCCGTCCAGCACACCGAGCAGGTTCTCCACGTGGTGGCCGTACTCGTGGGCGATGACGTAGGCGAGCGCGAACGGGCCGCCGGCGGCGCCGAGCTGCCCTTGGAGCATGTCCGTGGTGAAGTCGACGTCGAGGTACACCCGCCCGTCACGGGGGCAATAGAACGGTCCCATGGCCTCCTGTGCCGGCCCGCACCCGGAACTGGTGGAGCCCTGGAAGACGACGGTTCTGGCCGGCTCGTAGGGGCCGTCGACCTGGTCGGCGAAGGTGTCGGTCCAGTAGTCCTGGACCGACGCCGTGATCAGACCGATCGCGCACTCCCCGGTCGGGTCCTGGTTCGCCTGGTCGCCCGAGCAGACGACGTCCTGCGAGGTCCCGGGCGCACTGCCCGACCCGTCGAGCCCGAGTGCTCCGATGTCCACACCGGTGAACTGGGCGACCAGGTAGACCACGCCGGCGACGAGCAGGCCACCGAGGGTCACCGGACCCCTGCCGCCGGGAAGGCCGAGGCCGCCGCTGCGCATCTCGGCGTCGCCGCTCGTCCGAGCCCTGGGATTGAAACGCATGCCGGTTCCTTCACCTGTCGTTGGCCCTCGTAGACTAGGCCACCCGTGATCACCGCCAACCGCCTCGAAGTCCGCGCCGGCGCCCGTCTCCTGATGGAGAACGTGTCGTTCCGCATCGCCACCGGCGACCGCATCGGGTTGGTGGGGCGCAACGGAGCCGGCAAGACCACCCTGACCAAGATCCTGGCGGGCGAAGGGCTGCCGGCCTCCGGAACGGTCACCAACTCCGGGACCTTGGGCTACCTCCCGCAGGATCCGCGCACCGGTGATCCCGAGGTGCTGGCGCGGGACCGGATCCTCTCCGCCCGCGGCCTGGACGCCGCCGTCCGGCGTCTGCGCGAGGCCGAGGACCTGATGGGCTCCGACGACCCGGACGTCCGCGAGCAGGGCATGAAGCGCTACGAGAAGGCGGACGCCGCCTTCCACGCGGCGGGCGGGTACGCCGCCGAGGCCGAGGCCGCCCAGATCGCCGCCGGTCTGGGTATCGACGAGCGTCTCCTCGCCCAGCAGCTCAAGACCCTCTCCGGAGGGCAGCGGCGTCGGGTCGAGCTGGCCCGGATCATCTTCTCCGGGGCGGACATCCTGCTGCTCGACGAGCCCACGAACCACCTCGACGCGGACTCGATCGTCTGGTTGCGGAACTTCCTGGCGAGCTTCAGCGGCGGGCTGGTGGTGATCAGCCACGACGTGGAGCTGCTCGAGGCCGTGGTGAACAAGGTGCTCTACCTGGACGCCAACCGCGCCGAGGTCGACCTCTACAACATGACCTGGAAGAACTACCTCCAGCAGCGGGAGAACGACGAGCACCGTCGCAAGAAGGAACGCGCCGCCGCGGAGAAGACCGCCGAGACCTTGATGGCGCAGGCCAACAAGATGCGTGCCAAGGCGAGCAAGGCGAAGGCCGCCCAGTCGATGATCAAGCGGGCCGAGAAGATGATGGACGGCCTCGAGGGCGTCCGCGCGGCGGACAAGGTCGCCAAGATCAAGTTCCCGGAGCCGGCGCCGTGCGGCAAGACGCCCCTGATGGCCGAAGGGCTCTCGAAGTCCTACGGTTCCCTGGAGGTCTTCACCGACGTCGACCTGGCGATCGACAGGGGCTCCCGCGTGGTCATCCTGGGTCTCAACGGGGCCGGCAAGACCACGATGCTCCGCATCCTGGCCGGCGTGGACACGGGGGACACCGGGACGGTGCTGCCGGGCCACGGCCTCAAGGTCGGCTACTACGCCCAGGAGCACGAGACCCTGGACGTCAACCGGACCGTGCTGGAGAACATGGCGACCTCGGCCCCCCAGCTCACCGACGCGGAACGGCGGACGGTGCTCGGTTCGTTCCTCTTCAGCGGCGACGACGCGACGAAGCTTGCCGGGGTTCTCTCCGGCGGGGAGAAGACCCGCCTGGCCCTGGCGATCCTGGTGGTCTCCTCGGCCAACGTCCTGCTGCTGGACGAACCGACGAACAACCTCGACCCGGCCTCGCGCGAAGAGGTACTCGCCGCGATCCGGTCCTACCAGGGCGCGATCGTGCTGGTCACCCACGACGAGGGCGCGGTGCAGGCCCTGGAACCGGACCGGGTGCTGCTGCTCCCGGACGGCGACGAGGACCTCTGGAACGAGGGCTACCTCGACCTCATCTCGCTCGCCTGAGCGCCCGCCTGTCCCCGCGCTGAAATAGGGTGCGGTCATGGATCCCGAACTCCTCGCCCAAGGCGGCATCGTGCTCGCCCGGGACGGCGCCGTCCTCACCGTCACGATGAACCGCCCGGAGGTCCGCAACGCGATGCGGCCCTCCACCTGGGCGGCGATGGCGGCGGTCGGTGCCTCGCTCGACGACGACGTCCGCGTCGTCGTGGTGCGCGGGGCCGGGGCGTCGTTCTGCGCCGGTCTCGACAAGCGGGTCCTGATGGGTTCCGGGATCGAGGGCGAGAGGCCTGTCGCGGACCTGTTCGCGATGGAGCAGGAGGCGTTCGACGCCACGATCGCGACGTTCCAGGAGGGGTTTCTCTGGCTCCGGGACCCGCGGTTCATCAGCATCGCCGCGGTCCAGGGCCACGCGGTGGGCGGCGGCTTCCAGCTGGCCCTCGCGTGCGACCTGCGGATCGCGACCGAGGACGCCCTGTTCAGCATGCGCGAGCCGGCACTCGGGATCGTGCCCGACGTGACCGGCACCAAGCACCTGGTCGAGTGCGTGGGGTACTCGCGGGCGCTGGAGATGACAGCCTCAGCGCGCAACGTCGACGCCGCCGAGGCGCTGGCCACCGGCCTGGTCAACCGGGTCGTCCCCACCGACGGGCTCGACGGAGCCGTGGCGGAGATGGTCGCGGCGGTGACGGCACACCCCGCCGGGGCCGTCCGGGGGACCAAGCGCGTCCTGCTCGGCGCTGCCGAGCGCACCTTCGACGAGCAGCGTGCCTGGGAGCGCTCGGTCCAGTTCGACCGCTTCCAGGAGATCTCCCGTGGCGACTAGGTCCCGCTGATGAGCTCGATGAGCCCGATGATGGCGGCGATGCGCGCGATGCGCACCGACCCGTCGGTGGTCGACCAGAAGCTGACCCGGCGCACCGTGAAACGGGTGCTCGGCTTCGCGGTCCCGCACAAGAAGCTGATCTCCGGGTTCCTCCTGCTGGTGATCCTGGACGCGGCCCTCGTCGTGGTCACGCCGCTGCTGGTCAAGTACCTCCTCGACGAGGGAATCGTCGGCCGGAACACCGGGGTCATCACCGCGGTCGCCTTCGCGATGGTCGGGGTGGCGCTCGTCGACGCCGTGCTCGGGGTGGGCAGCGGCTACCTGTCCTCCCGGATCGGCGAGAACCTCATCTTCGACCTGCGCACCCGGGTCTTCGGCCACGTGCAGCGGATGTCGCTGGCGTTCTTCACCCGGACGCAGACCGGGGCGCTGGTCTCCCGGCTCAACAACGACGTGATCGGCGCCCAGCGCGCGTTCACCTCGACGCTGTCCAGCACCGTGGCGAACACGATCTCGGTCCTGGTGGTCGGCGGCGCCATGTTCGCGCTCTCCTGGCAGATCACCCTGTCCTGCCTGGCGCTGTTCCCGCTGCTCCTGGTCGCCTCCCGGTGGGTCGGGAAGCAGCTCAGCGGGCTGACCCGCCAGCAGATGGACGGGAACGCCGACCTCGGCAACCTGATGACCGAGCGGTTCAACGTCGGCGGCGCGCTGTTGCTCAAGCTCTTCGGCCGCCGCGAGGACGAGGACGCCCGGTACGCCGAGAAGGCCGGCGTGGTGCGCGACCTCGGGGTCCGGATCTCCCTGGTGACCCGGGTCTTCGCTGCGGTGATGATGCTGATCCCGGCCTTGGCCACGGCGCTCGTGTGGGGGATCGGCGGCCACCTGGTCGTCGATTCCGACCTCACCATCGGGACCCTGACCGCCCTGGCGACGCTCCTGCTCCGGCTGCTCGGACCGCTGCAGGGGCTCTCCAACGTCCGCGTGGACGTGATGACGGCCCTGGTGAGCTTCGACCGGGTCTTCGAGGTGCTCGACCTGCCCTCGACGGTCCAGGAGAAGGCGGACGCCGCCGTGCTGCCACGCGCGGCCGGGACGCTGGAGTTCGACCGGGTCCAGTTCACCTACCCGCGGGCGGAAGACGTCTCCCTGGCCAGCCTGGAGACCGTGGCCCGGGTGGAGAGCCGGGACCACGCCCAGGTGCTCCACGAGGTGACCTTCACCGCCGAACCGGGGCAGATGCTCGCCCTGGTCGGTCCCTCGGGAGCGGGCAAGACCACGATCACCCACCTGGTCGCGCGCCTCTACGACGTCACCGGGGGCAGCGTCCGCCTCGGCGGGTACGACGTCCGGGACCTGACGCTGCAGTCGCTGGAGGACGCAGTCGGTTACGTCACCCAGGACGCGCACATGTTCCACGACACGATCCGCGAGAACCTGCGCTACGCGCGGCCGGGCGCCTCCGACGAGGAGATCTGGGCGACCCTGGAGTCGGCCCAGATCGCCAGCGTGGTCCGGACGATGCCGGACGGGCTCGACACCGTGGTCGGCGACCGCGGGTACCGGCTCTCCGGTGGTGAGCGTCAGCGGCTGGCGATCGCCCGGCTGCTCCTCAAGGCCCCGTCAGTGGTGGTGCTCGACGAGGCCACCGCGCACCTGGACTCGGAGTCCGAGCACGCTGTCCAGCGGGCGCTGGACAAGGCCTTGGAGGGGCGCACGTCCCTGGTCATCGCACACCGGCTCTCGACCGTCCTGAACGCCGACCAGATCCTGGTCGTCGAGGACGGTCGGATCACCGAACGCGGGACCCACGAGGCGCTGCTGGCACTCGGGGGCACCTACGCCAACCTCTACGCGACCCAGTTCGCCACGTCAGGAGACTGAGGTGTCCGATCCCCTCACCGGTCTGGTCTACGTCGTCACCGGCGGGAGCCGTGGGCTCGGCTTCGCCACCGCGGAGCTACTCGTCGCCCGCGGGGCGAGGGTCGTCCTCTCCGGACGTACCGAGCAGAGCGTCCGACGCGCCGCCACCGAGCTCGGGCCGAACGCCCGCGGTGTCGCGGCTGCCAGCGAGGACCCGGCGACGGCCGACCGTCTCGTCGAGGAGGCCCTGGGCAGCTTCGGGCGGCTCGACGGGGCCCTGATCTCGGTCGGCGGGCCACCGATGGGCACCGTGATGAGCACCCCGGACGCCGCGTGGTCAGCGGCGTTCGACTCGGTGTTCCTCGGCTCGGTCCGGACGGCACGGACGGTCGCCGACGCCCTGAACGGGCCCGGATCGCTGGCGTTCGTGCTCTCCAGCTCGGTGCGCTCGCCGGTCGTCAACCTGGCGGTCTCCAACGGGCTGCGTCCCGGTCTGGCGATGGTGGCCAAGACGCTGGCCGACGAGCTCGGGCCGCGCGGGATCCGGGTCAACGGCCTGCTTCCGGGCCGGATCGGCACCGAACGCGTCGCGGAGATCGATGCGGCCACCGGGGACGCCGACGCGGCCCGCGCTGCGGCGGTCCGGACCATTCCGCTGGGCCGGTACGGCGAACCGGCGGAGTTCGCCGAGGCGGCGCTCTTCCTGCTCAGCCCGCAGTCGTCATTCGTGACCGGCGTGATGCTCCCGGTGGACGGCGGGATGCTCCGCGCCCTCTGAGCCGTCCGGGTCGGTGCCGAGGCCGGTCCCGGGCACCGGCGGCTGATCCTCCCGGGCCTTCTTCTCCCGGGCCATCCGGGCTTCGTCGTAGGCGAGGTACCCGAACCCGGTGACCGCGAGCAGCGCGAAGAACCACCACTGCAGCCCGTAGAAGAAGTGCGGGCCCTCGCTGGTGTCGTCCGGCAGCTCGGCCAGCTCGAGCACCTCCGCGGGGACCGGTCGTTCGCTGGACAGGTCCAGGAACCCGCCGTACAGGGGCACGTCGAGCACCTCCGCGACCGCGCTGCTGGACAGCGCCCGGGTCTCGAGGTTGTTCACCGCGGTGGCTCGCCCGGTCCCGTCGACGCGAACCCAGCCGATCACGGTGACCTGGCCGTCGGTGGCGGCCGGCAGCTCAGGGCGCTCGCCGCCGTTGTTGGCCGTGGAGAGCCAACCGCGGTCGACCAGGACCGCAGCTCCGCTGTCCGTGACCAGCGGTGTCACGACGTCGACGCCGGGCGCACCGCTGCGGGTCTGGTACTTGAGCACCAGGGTGTTCTCGTCGTCCCAGGTCCCGTGCACGATCACCTTGCGCCACTCGTGCTTCACCGGCACCGGCTCCCCGACGGCCATCAGGTCGGTGATCGGCACCGGCGGCTGGTCGAGGTTCGCCGCGACCCGACTGTTCTCCGCGCGCCGGTCGTCGAGGCGGTGGAACTGCCACTGACCGAGTTCGGTGGCCAGCCAGGCAAGGGCCGCAACGGCGAGCGCGAAGAGGACCCAACGACGGGTGAAGAGGAATCTCACTCGGGCGAGCGTAGCCGGTGCCCACCGGCCACCTAGGATGGGCAGAGTGACGATGCAGCCGCTCGCCGACCAGCATGGTCGCGTAGCCACCGACCTCAGGGTTTCCCTGACGGATCGGTGCAACCTGCGCTGCACCTACTGCATGCCCGCGGAGGGGCTCACCTGGCTCCCGCACGACGAGGCGCTCACTGATGACGAGATCGTCCGGCTGATCGGGATCGGGGTCGAACGCCTGGGGATCACCGAGGTCCGGTTCACCGGAGGCGAGCCGCTCCTGCGCCGCGGTCTGGTCGACATCGTGCGCCGTACCAAGCTGCTCCGGCCGGTCCCCGAGGTCTCCTTGACGACCAACGCGCTCGGACTCGACCTGAACGCCGCAGCACTCGCGGAGGCCGGGCTGGACCGGGTCAACGTGAGCATGGACTCGATCCGGGCAGCGGACTTCGCGGCCATCACCCGGCGGGACCGGTTGGCCGACGTCGTCAAGGGTCTGGAGGCCGCCCGAGCAGCGGGACTCGACCCGGTCAAGGTGAACGCGGTGCTGATGCGCGGGATCAACGACGACCAGGCCCCCGAGCTGCTGACCTGGTGCGTCGAGCGCGGGCTGCACCTGCGGTTCATCGAGCAGATGCCGCTGGACCCGCAGCACGCCTGGGACCGGTCCCAGATGATCACCGCGGAGCAGATCCTGGCGTCCCTGGAGACAGCCTTCGCGTTGAGCCCCACCGGCAAGAACCGGGGGAGCGCCCCGGCCGAGGAGTTCCTGGTCGACGGTGGCCCGGTGACCGTCGGGGTGATCGCCTCGGTCACCCGGCCGTTCTGCGGGGACTGCGACCGGGTACGGCTCACCGCCGACGGGCAGGTGGTCAACTGTCTCTTCGCCCGGGAGGAGTCAGACCTCCGGACCCCGTTGCGGGCTGGCGCCTCCGATGACGAGCTCGCCGACCTCTGGGTGGCTGCGGTGGCCAGCAAGCTCCCCGGCCACGGCATCGACGACCCGACGTTCCTGCAGCCGAACCGTCCGATGTCCGCGATCGGCGGCTGATCCTCAGTCCTGGTGCGGGACGACGTCCTTGAGGAACCCGCGGGACCCGAGGAAGTCGCTCAACGACGCCTTGTGGTCCGCACAGGCCAGCCAGACCTTGCGGCGCTCGGGGGTGTGCAGCTTCGGGTTGTTCCACTGGAGGTCCCAGTGCGCGACCGCGGTGCACCCCTTGGCGGAGCAGAGCGCCTCCTCGGGATCTGTCATGGGGTCAGGCTGTCACAACGGACGCTCGGCGCTCCCCAGTTGACCGAGTCCCGGACCGGCGTCGAGTCCGGGGCCGTCCAGAGGTACCGCCGTGCGCGGTGCCGCAGCATTGGCGACGACCACGGCGATGAAGGGCAGGAAGAACGACGCCGCGATCAAGGTGAAGCAGAGCCAGGGCACTTGGTAGGCGACGACGGCGCCGACAAAGCAGAGCGTCCGGATCGTCATCGAGATCAGGTACCGGCGCTGCCGACGCGCGATGTCGTCGCCCGGGTTGACCGGCGCGGCAGTGATCCGGACGACGTCCGGATCCGGAGTCTCCCCGCGCAAACCCATACCTTGATCGTACGTCGACCGCCAAGCGTGGCATTCTTGGCGTATGTCGAATCGCACCTACCGCGTCACCGAGATCGTTGGCACCTCCCCGGACGGGGTGGACCAGGCCGTTCGCAACGGGATCGAGCGTGCTGCCAAGACGCTTCGCCACGTGGACTGGTTCGAGGTCACCCAGATCCGCGGCCAGGTGAAGGACGGCGCTGTCGAGCACTTCCAGGTGGGGATCAAGGTCGGCTTCCGACTGGAAGACGACTGACGTTTGTAGGCTTCCCACAAGCGTTCCAGATCGCGCTTGTGCGGGACGCGCAAGCGTCAATCAGGATTTGGCGGTAGTCCACAGATCGTGGTTAGCGTCGGGGCATGAGCAGATCTGTTCTCGTGACCGGTGGCAACCGTGGGATCGGTCGCGCCATCGCGGAAGCCTTCCTCGCCCAGGGTGATCTCGTGGCGGTCACCAGCCGCAACGGTGAGGCACCCGACGGCGCGTTCGCGGTCGCCTGCGACGTGACCGACCCGGCGTCGGTGGACGCGGCGTTCGCCGCGGTCGAGGAGCACCAGGGCCCGGTCGAGGTCCTGGTCGCCAACGCCGGGATCACCCGGGACACCCTGGTGCTGCGGATGTCCGAGGAGGACTGGTCCGCGGTCATCGACACCAACCTGACCGGGTCGTTCCGGGTCGCCAAGCGTGCTGCGAAGGGCATGCTGCGCCTACGGCGGGGCCGGATCATCTTCATCTCCAGCGTGGTCGGTCTGCTCGGCTCGCCCGGCCAGGTGAACTACGCAGCGTCGAAGGCCGGTCTGGTCGGGATGGCGCGATCGCTGGCCCGGGAGCTCGGCAGCCGGTCCATCACCGCGAACGTGGTGGCGCCCGGCTTCATCGAGACCGACATGACCGCCGTACTGCCCGAGGAGCAGCAGGCCGCGTACCGGGAGCAGATTCCCTTGGGACGGATGGGCTCGACCGACGACATCGCCAGTGCCGTCACGTGGTTGGCGGCGGAGAACAGCGGTTACGTCACCGGGGCCGTGATCCCGGTCGACGGCGGATTGGGAATGGGGCACTGATGAGCATCGACGGCAACGGCATCCTGGCCGGCAAGCGCATCCTGGTAGCGGGCGTCACCATGGACACCTCGATCGGCTTCGCCGTGGCAAGGGTCGCCCAGGAACAGGGCGCGACCGTGCTGATCTCGAACTTCGGCCGGGCGCTCGGCATCACCCGGCGGATCGCGGGACGACTTCCCGCCGAGGCACCGGTCCTGGAGCTCGACGTCACCGACGCCGAGCACCTCGAACGCTTGCCCGACCTGGTCCGCGAGCACGTCGACGGCCTCGACGGCGTCGTCCACTCGATCGCCTACGGCAACCCGGAGACCCTCCTGGGCGGCAAGTTCCTCGGCGGCCCGTGGCCCGACGTGGCCCAGGCGGTCCAGGTCTCGGCCTACTCGCTCGCCTCCTTGAGCGAGGCCTGCCTGCCCTTGATGGCGGACGGCGGGTCGGTGGTCGGACTGACCTTCGACGCCTCGGTCGCCTGGCCCGCGTACGACTGGATGGGGGTGGCGAAAGCCGGGCTGGAGTCCTGCTCCCGTTACCTCGCCCGAGACCTCGGCCCGCACGGGATCCGGGTCAATCTGGTCAGCGCGGGTCCCCTGAAGACGCTGGCCGCCAAGGCGATCCCGGGCTTCGAGGACATCGAGTCGGGGTGGTCCGCAAAGGCCCCGCTCGGGTGGGACAACGTGGATCTCGAACCGACCGCACGCGCCGTGGTCGCGCTGCTCTCGGACTTCTTCCCGGCGACCACCGGCGAGATCGTGCACGTCGACGGCGGATACCATGCGATGGGCGCCTGAACTGTACTGATCGGAGTCGGACATCGCTGATCTGCTGGAGCTTCGCTCACGAAGAGGTCGGCTGACACTCGCCACCGTGGTCCTGGGCTCCGGGATCGCCCTGCTCGACGGCACCGTCGTCAACGTCGCCAGCCGGACGATCGGCGAGGACCTCGGAGCGGGGCTGCCCGAGATCCAGTGGATCCTGAACGGGTACCTGCTCAGCCTGGCTGCCCTCATCCTGGTCGGCGCCTCGTTGGGCGACCGGCACGGTCGTCGGCGGGTCTACCTGATCGGCATCGCCGCGTTCGGGGTCGCGAGCGTCTTGTGCGCGTTCGCCCAGAACCCGGGCCAGCTCATCGCTTTCCGCGTCCTCCAGGGAGTCGCGGCCGCTCTGGTGACACCAGGAGCACTGGCGTTGATCCAGACCAGCTTCCGCCCCGAGGACCGTCCGGCGGCGATCGGAACCTGGGCGGGGTACACCGGCGTGGCGGCCGCGATCGGACCTTTCCTCGGCGGCTTCCTCGTCGAGAACGTCGGTTGGCGGTGGATCTTCGCGATCAACGTTCCGCTCTGCTTGGCCGCGCTCTGGTTCGGCCGATCCGTTCCGGAGTCCTGCGACGACCGCAGGGACGCCGATTTCGACGTGGCGGGGGCCGTGGCCGGGACGTTGGGTCTCGGCTTGCTCACCTACGCGCTGACCTCCTGGCGGTCCCTGGACGCGCCGGTGACCGTCGTCGTCGGGCTGGCGGCCCTCGGCGCCCTGGTTGCCTTCGGCCTCCTGGAGCGCCGCCCCCGGGCGATGGCGCCCGTGGCGCTGTTCCGGTCCCGGATCTTCTCGGCTGCGAACCTGATGACCTTCCTCGTCTACGGCGCACTCGGCGTGGTGCTCTTCCTGGTCGTCCTCCAGCTCCAGGTGACCTCCGGGTACACCCCGCTGGAAGCGGGGGTGGCCACGCTGCCGCTGACGATCTGCATGCTGCTCTTCTCCTCCAGGGCAGCCACCGTCGCTGCG
>JBFJNH010000080.1:0-14778 GCA_041618295.1 Marmoricola sp. | reverse complement strand
GGTCGGGGTCGGGGTCGGGGCGGGGGCAGGCAGGGCTGCACGGAGCGCGATGATCGCCTCCAGGATCGCGTCCGCCCGGGACGAGCTGATCTCCCCGTCCGCGCGGGCCGCCTTGGTCTGGGCGGCGAGCGCGGTCAGGTCCCGACGGGCCTGCTCGAAACGCTCGGCGGCGAGGGACGCGTCGATCTGCGCCAGTCGCACCGACAGCGGCGAGAGCGGCTCGGACGGCGCAGTGCCGCACCCGGTCAGCACCAGCGCCAGGAGTGCCGGCGCCAGCGCCGCCACCAGGGCCTTCCGGACGCGCCTCATTGCGCACCCTCGACCGCGTCGTGGAGATCCTGCAACGGATCCTGCAGCCTGTCGGGTATCCCCGACGGCACCCCCGAAGGCGTCTCCGAAGGCGTCTCCGAAGCCGGGCGGTCGGTTCCGGAACCGCCGCCGAGGCTGCCGAAGGCCACCAGGGTGACGATGCCGATCAGCAGCACCGCTGCGACCAACCAGGCGGTCCGCGACACGCGCCCGCGGTCGGACCAGGACCGGCGTGGGAGCGGGACGCCGACCAGGGTGACGTCGGTGTCGCCCGGGTCGAGCGGACCCGTGGCCTCGGCGAGGTCGAACGCCCCCGTCCCGGCATCCAGGTCGGTGACCGGCTGTGCGAGCGGGGCGGCAGTGAAGGCGGAGTTGAGGGTGGCGGCGACCTCGAGGGCCGTCGGACGGTCCTCGGGCGCGCGCCGGGTCATCTGGACCAGCAGGTCGCGCCAGTCGGCGTTCAGCGAGACCGGGATCGCCGGCGCTGCGTGCAGCCGGGCGACGGCAGCCTCGACCGGCGTCCCCGGGTAGGCACGCGCCCCGGTCAACGCCTCCAGCAGGACCAGGCCCAGCGAGTAGACGTCGACCGCCACGGTGAACGGGTCACCCTGCACCTGCTCCGGCGAGAGGTACGCCGGCGACCCGATGGTGTCGCCGGTCCTGGTGTGGCCGGCGGTGTCGCCCACCAGACGAGCGATCCCGAAGTCAGCGAGCAGCGCCCGGCCGTCCGCGGCGAGCAGGATGTTGCCCGGCTTCACGTCGCGGTGCACCACGCCGCGATCGTGGGCGTACGCGAGTGCCTCGGCGATCTGCCCCCCGATCGAGGCGACCCGGACCGGGTCGAGGGGACCTTCGCTCCGCAGGACCTGCGACAGGCTGGGGCCGTCGACGAACTGCATCACCAGGTACGGGTGCTCGTCGAGGATCCCGGCGTCGAGGAGTGTGACGAGTCCCGGGTGGTCCAGCACGGCGAGGGTCCGCGCCTCCGCGGCGAAGCGGCCCCGCTCCTGGCCGTCCGAGGACGGCGACGAGGAGCGGAGCAGCTTGACCGCGACGACCCGGTCGAGGACCGGGTCGGTGGCGCGGTAGACGTCCGCCATCCCGCCGGACCCGACGACCTCGCCGAGCCGGTAGCGGTCCCCGAGGACCCGGACGCCGGTGACGGTCATTCCGCCCGACGTTCCTCGACCACGGTGGTCCGCGACCGCTGGGCGTTCACGACCAGCGAGAGCACGATCGCCAGGACGCCGACGGCGAGCAGGATCCCGCCGAGGGCGGGATCGTCGATGAACGAGATGTCGACGGTGACGACGTCGAGGAGCAGCACGAGTCCGGCTGCGATGAGCACGATACCGAGTCCGATGGCCATGGTGGTTTCTCCTGAGGTAAGGGCTGACGGGAGCGGGTCTGGGTGGCGGGCGGTCTAGGTGAAGAGCGAGACGCCACCGGGCCCGACCAGCAAGCCGACAACGATCAGCAGGGTCCCGTTCAGGACCTGGCCGCGCACCAGCGAGACGACACCGCTGATGACGAGCAGCGCCGCGATGATCCACAAGAGCGTGTACATACGGTCTCCTTCTCCGAGCCGGCGAGCGCCGCCGACCCCACCGACGTACCCGACGGACGGCCCCGCAAACGGGTCTGTGACCAGCAACACCTGCGACGGCACCGGTGCCCGGGCACGCCGACGCCCGCACAGCAGGTGCTGTGCGGGCGTCGGGAGCGGGTCGGCGACAGGCGGGTCAGGAAGCCACCGCACCGCCAGGTCCGCCGTGACCACCGCGGAAGCCACCGCCGATCAGGTCCGCGTCGAACGCCTTCAGCACCGACGCCTTGTCGGCAGCGGTCAGGGTGCCGTCCTCGACCGCGGCGTCGAGCCGCTCGACCAGGTGCTCGCGGACTTCGGCCCGCCGCTCGGCCCTGTCGGCCTCGTGCTGCTCCTGCAGCTCGGCGAGGGCGGCGGCGACCTTCGCCTCGGAGATGTCGAGCTCCTCGGCGAGCGCTGCGGCCAGCGCGGCCTGCCGTTCGGCGCGTTCCGCGTCGGTGGGCGGTGTCCGGGGGGCCTCCTCGTCGGCGTCCGGCCGGAGCTCGTCTCGTACCGCCCGGAGCGCGTCGCGGACGACGTCCACCTCCAGGCCCAGCGCCTCGGCGAGTTCCTCGGCGTGCTGACCACGATCGCCCCGCGGCCCGCCCGGGTGGGCGCTGGCTGCTGCGGTCACCTCCCCTGCCTCCGTCTCGGCGGACGCCATCGCGATGCCGCCTGCGGCGAGTCCCAGTGCCGCGATCGCTCCGGCGATACCGGTGCGAGCGAGTGTCGACCTGTCCATGTCCGTTCCTCCTGATGAGTCGTGTCTGACTGACTCGACCACCGTGACGCCGCCGGCTGTGCGGTTCCTGTGTGCCAGGACAGCGCCACCTAGGGACTCCGCTACACTAAAGTGCATCGTGTTCTAGCAAACACCATTCGTTGCATCCCGGAGGGCTGATGACCGACAGCACCGCACCGCGCGCCCGGCTCGACCGGGCCAGCGTGATCGAGCGTGCCGAGCAGCTCGTCGACGAGCTGGGCTTGGACGCGGTCACCATGACCGTGCTGGCGAAGACGCTCGGCACCAAAGTCTCCTCGCTCTACAACCACGTCGACGGCCTGGAGGACCTGCGCGCCGAGATCCAGATCCGCACCATGAAGGCGTTGGCCACCAGCCTGCGCTCCCGGGCGATGGGGCGCAGCGGCGCCGACGGCCTGGAGGACCTGGCCCGGTCGTTCCTGGAGTTCGCCCGCGCCCACCCGCACCGGTACGCCGCGATGACCCGTCCGATCCTCAACCGGGAGAAGTTCTTCGCCGCCAGCATCGAGGCGGTCGAGGCCGCGGCCGCCATGGTCGGGAGCACCGGGCTGTCCGCCGACGAGAGCCTCTCCTCCCAGATGGCGCTCTTCTCCGCGCTGCACGGCTTCGCCTCCCTGGAGACCTCCGGCTTCTTCGACCCCCTGGTCGACACCTCCTTCGACTACGACAGCATCTACGGGCAGGTCGTCGAAGGCGCGGTCGGGACGATCATGAAGCACGCGGGATCCACCCGAGCCTGATGCCGACCACGTTCACCGCCCTGCCCGGGCCGGGCGTCCAGCTGATGAGCGCGACCCCCGGGCCGGACCTCGCCGCCGCCGGCTACGTCGAGCAGGAGTACGTCGCCCGGGGCCGGGCCCTCCGCTACCTCGCCGACACGCTGCCCGCCGACGGCCGGGTCGCCGCAACCGTCGCCGAGGAGGCCGAGTTCGCCACCCGGGTCCTGGTCCGCCGGCCCGCCACCCCCGGGCCCGTCACCGTGGTGCTGGAGTGGCTCAACGTCAGCAGCGGCGACGACGCGGCACCGGACTACACCTACCTGGCCGAGGAGATCCTCCGGCGCGGGCACGTCTGGGTCGGCGTCTCGGCCCAGTACGTCGGGGTCGAGGGCGGGCGGGCCGTCGTACCGGCCGGCGAGGCCGCCCCGGCCAACGGCCTGAAGGCCCGCGACCCGGAACGGTACGGCGCCCTGAACCACCCCGGTGACGCGTTCTGCTACGGGATCTTCACCGCTGTCGCCGACGCCCTGGCCGACCCCGGCCCACCGTTGGACGGGTTCGAGGTCACCCGCCGCATCGCCGTGGGCGAGTCCCAGTCGGCGTTCGCGCTGACGACGTACGTCAACGCGGTGCAACCGCTGACCGGGTGCTTCGACGGCTTCCTGGTGCACAGCCGCGGCAGCGCCCCGCTCCCCCTCGGCGAGCCCGGGACCGGGATCGACCTGGACCGGGTCCGGCACCTCCCGGCCAGCGTGCTCCGCGACGACGTCAGCGTCCCGGTGATCGTGCTGGAGACCGAGACCGACGTCCTCTCGCCCCGACTGCACTTCTGGCAGGCGCGGCAGCCCGATGCTCCGTTCCTGCGGGTCTGGGAGGTGGCCGGCAGCGCCCATGCCGACCGCTGGCAGATCGGCGACTTCGAGGAGTTCCTGGGCTGCCCGGACCCGGTGAACACAGGCCAGCAGGCCTACGTGGCCCGGGCTGCCCTGCGCTGGCTGGAGACCTGGTCCGGCGGTGGGACGGCGGCGCCGTCAGCAGCGCCGCTGGACCTGCACCCCGACGACGACCCGGCCGCCCCGGAACGCTTCGCCCTCGACACCGTCGGCAACGCCACCGGCGGGGTCCGGACGCCGTGCGTGGACGCACCGACCCAGGTGCTGACCGGTCTGGCGGCACCAGGGGTGAGCATCATCTGCAGCCTCTTCGGCCGGACCCTGCCGATCGCCGCGGACGTCCTGCGCGACCAGTACGACGACCCCGCGGACTACCTCGCCCGGTACGACGCCGCCCTGGCCGCCGCGATCGAGGCCGGCTTCGTGCTCCCCGAGGACGCCGCCGCGATCCGCGCCGAGGCGCGCCCCGACCTGATCCGTTGAGTCGGGCGTTGTGACCGGGTCCGGTCAGGCGACCGCGACCGCGGACCCCTGGACCGCGGCCAGGTGCTCGACGAGCGACTCCTCGACCCGCGCCAGGAACCGTCGCGGGTCGGGCATCGACTCGGGCGTGACCACCAGGCCGATGCTGAGCCGGCCGGCATAGCTGTACGCCGTCAGGTTGACGTCGGCGGGCGCGATCGCCAGGGAGAAGGAGATCCAGTCGACCACCTCGACGTCGCCCAACCAGCGCCGCTGGGCGGGTCCGGGGACGTTCGCGGTGGTGATGTGGTTGGTCACCCGCGGCAGCACGTGGGCGAGCGCAGCCCGCGCCGACGGCGCCAACCGCTGGGTGTGGTGGGTTCCCTCGCGGTGCAGGTCGAAACCGCGGGCCCGGCGCAGGCCCACCGAGAGCAGGCAGCTGCGAGCGGTCTCGCGCAACCGGGACTCCGGATCAGCGAGGTCGGCGCGGAGGTAGGCCCGCGCCGTCGCGATCGCGTTGCCGTGCAACCGGTCCGGGCCGGTGTCCTCGGCGACGCCGAAGGTGGCCACCAGCGGGAAGTCCGCGCGCTGCCCCCGGGCCAGGAGCTCGGCCCGCATCGCGCTGCCGATCACCGCGTGCAGGGCACCGTTCAGCGTGACCCCGGCAGAGCTGGCCAGGAGCTTGAGGTCGGCCAGGTCGAGGCTGCTGCTGACGCAGAGCCGCTCCGAGCCGGAGGGGGTGTTGAAGACGGTGCGCGGCGAGAGGCCAGCAGGGATCGCGGCCCGCGACCCGAAGTCCCGGGTCCGGCGGCGGCTCGCGCGTGCCGCCCGGACCAGGTCGCGGAGCCGCCCGGTGGCCGCCGCACTGCGCGGCGCGGAGGTCGTCGTACGGGCCGGGGCTGCGCCGGGCTCCTCGGTGGTCGCGGCACGGAACAGGTTGATCGCAGCGATGCCGTCGGCGATGGCGTGGTGGACGCGCACCACGACAGCCTGCCGACCCTCGTCGAGGCCGTGCACCAGGGTGATCGACCAGAGCGGCCGGTTGCGGTCGAGCTGGTGCATCGCGAGCTCGGCGCAGACCGCGTCCAAACCGGCCCGATCAGCCGTCGGAGCGGTCCGCTGGTCGAGGTGGTTCTCGAGGTCGAAGTCCTCGTCCTGGACCCAGGCCAGGTCCTGGGGGCGCCCAGGCAGGTGACCGACGCGCTGGGTGGCTCGCGGGGTCAGTCCGAGGTACGGCGGGATCTGGGCCCGCAGGTCGTCGAGGGTCAGCGCGCTGCCCCGGCGGGCGCAGTCGAGCACCGCCACCTTGAGGGTGTGCGTCGGGGTGTCCGGACGTTCCAGGTGCAGGAAGATGGCGTCCTCGCCGGTCATGGGTTCCATCGCGCCGACACCCCCTTACCGGCCTGGGCCGGTCCTCAACACGAAACCCTTTCGTGTTAAGGCGAGTATAGATCACCTAGGGGCGTGCCTAGTACGTGACGATGGACACATCGTTCGTCGGAAACTCGGCCGTCGGAACGCTCAGACAGCGACGGCCGCGCGGCCTCGCGCGGCGACGTCCTGGACCGCCTCCAGGAAGACCGGAACCCAGGTGTCAGCCTCGAAGACCACCGAGGCGTGCCCGCCTGGGACCTCGTAGACGACGGCACTGGGGATGCTCGCGGCCAGCTCGTGCTGACGCGCGGTCGGGATCGCCTTGTCCTGGCCGGTGACCACGACCGCCGTCGGGGCCCGCACCTCCCCGATCCAGGCCGAGGAGTCGAAGTTGCCGAGCGCTGCCATTGCGTGGCCCAGCGCCCACGGGCTGATGCCGCGCATCTCCTCAGTGGCCCAGGAGGTCATCGTCGCCCCGCCTCCGGAGACCCGGCCGCGCCGTACGTGCTGCACGTGGGCGTGGGCCCGCGGGCGGGTGGCCTGGGCGAAGAACCGGTCCCAGAGCGGGAAGAAGATCCGTTCGCCGAGGTGGCCCTGCCAGTACCCGGCGGTGGAGCACAGCACCAGACCTTCGACCCGGGAGGGATGCCGGTGCGCGACCAGCTGGGCGATCGAACCACCCAGGGAGTAGCCGACCACGACGGCGGCGTCGATCCGCAGCTCGTCCAGGACGGCGGCGACGTCGTCGGCGCAGTCCTCGAGCGCGTAGTGGGCGTGGTCGATCCCCTGCCCGTGCCAGCGCAGGTCGAAGGCCACCACCCGGGCGACCTCGGAGAGCGCGGAGTAGGTGGAGGCCCAGTTCAGTGCCGCGGTGCAGGCGAGACCGTGCAGCAGCACCACCGTGGGTGCACCCGGGTACGGCGCCGGGGTGTCGATCACGTAGGTCTCACCACGACCGGGCAGGTCGACCAGCCGCCCTGCGGGCGGCTCCTCGAGGAGCGGCAGGTCCGGAAGCGCGCGGGCGATCCCGGCACCGAGGCCACCGACGAGGAGGGCGGCGGCGTCCGCGAGGACGGAGCCGAGGCCGAAGCGCGGAACGCTCGTCATCGAGCGCCTCCTTTCTGCTCCCGGGCAGTGCCGGGTCCCGGTGAGCCGTCCGCCGAGCGTACGGCCTCCCGGATCGCTAGGGCAGCGAAGCCTCGAGTTCCCGGACCACAATTTTTCCGGACGCGTTCCGGGGAAGCTCCTCCAGCATCAGCAGGTCCCGCGGCACCTTGAAGGACGCCAGCTGGGTGCGCACGTACTCCCGCAGGCCGTCGGGGTCCGGGACGGCACCGTCGACCGGCACCACGAACGCCGCCAGTCGTTGCCCGAACTGCTCGTCGTCGACGCCGATCACGGCGCACTCCCGTACGTCGGGGTGCCCGGTCAGGGTGCGCTCGACCTCGGAGGGGTACACGTTCTCGCCACCGGAGACGATCATGTCATCGTCGCGCCCGACGACGTAGAGCCGACCCGCGGCGTCGAGCCGGCCGAGGTCGCCGGAGATCATGTAGCGGTCGAGGAACTGCTTGGTGTCCCCGGAGGTGTAGCCCTCGAAGAGCACCCCGCTGGCCACCGCGATCCGGCCGATCTCGCCGGGCGGCACGTCGGCGCCCCCGTCGTCGATGATCCGGATCTCGGTGCCGGCGACCGGCCGGCCGGCCGTGTCCGGGGCCGCTCGCAGGTCGGCCGGGACCGCCGTGGTGATCAGGCCGGCCTCGGTGGCGTTGTAGCTGTTGTAGATCACCTCGCCGTAGCGGTCCATGAAGGTCATCACGGCATCGGGGCGCATCCGCGAGCCGCTCGCGGTCACGAACCGCAGGCTGCGGCCGTCCAGACCTGAGCGCTCCGACTCCGGGAGGTCCACGATCCGCTCGATCATCACCGGCACGACGGCCAGGCCGGTCGCCCGGTGCTCGTCGACCAGGCGCATCGTGGCGGCTGGGTCGAAGCGGCGCCGCAGAACCACCGGGCAGGCGATCGTGAAGGCGATCGCCACCTGGCCGAACCCGAAGGCGTGGAAGGCCGGGGCGGCCACCACGACCGTCTCCCCCGAACGCCACGGGATCCGGTCGAACATCGCCGCCAGGGCACCGGCACCGCCGTCCGCCGAGCGCCGGGCGCCCTTCGGGGTACCCGTGGTGCCCGAGGTCAGCAGCACCACCCGGCCGGCGGCGACGACCGGTCCCGGCCGCTGGCCGAGCCGGGCGGAGATCAGGGACTCGATCGCCACCGGGGCGTCGGCGGCGGAGGTGTCCTGCCAGCCGAGGAACTCGCGGAGCCCGGGCAAGCGCTCCCGGGTCGGACCGATCAGGGCGCCGAACTCCTCGTCGTACACGATCACCCCGGCGCCCTCGCGGGCCATCACGTCGGCGAGTTGGACGGCGGAGAATCCGGTGTTGAGCAGCAGGGCGTCGGCACCGACGCGGGAGCAGGCTGCGAGGGTCTCGACCAGGCCGCGGTGGTTGCGGCACATGATCGCGACCGCGGCACCCGGCCCGGCTCCTTCGGCGGCGAGCGCGACGGCGAGTGCGTCGACCCGGCGGTCGAGCTCGCGCCAGGTCAGCTCGCCGAGCTCATCGACCAGGGCGCGGCGGTTCGGGGACCGGACCGCGGAGAGACCGAGCCCGGAGAGCGGGTTGACCCCGTGCCGGCGCATCACCAGGCCCTGGCGCAGGTACTTGTCCGGGCGCATCGGCGCGATCATGCCGCTGCGGACCAGGACCGCGAAGATCCACAGCCCCCGGCGGAGCGAGGCGAGGACGGCGTGCACGCGGCTCATCCCGATCACCCCAGCACCGGGAAGCGGCGGGCGGCGGCCATCTCGTCGAGGGCAGCCTGCATCCGCGTCCGGACCAGCTCGTCGACGGCCGCGATGTCCGGGTCGTCACCGAACTCGGCGCGGATGTGGATCGGCTCGAGGAAGCGGGTGACGATCTTGGACGGGAGCGGCGGCTGGACGAAGCCGAGTCCGAGCATCCCCAGGGTCAAGGGAGCGATGTCGCCCCGGATCAGCTTGCCGAACGGGTTGTACTTGGCGATCGTGTCGCCGCGCGTCAGCACCAGCAGCGCCTCGTGTCCGCCGATGTTGACGACCGGGACGATCGGGACGTCAGCCTCCAGGGCGGTGCGCACGTACCCGGTGCGGCCGAAGAAGTCGATCTTGTTCGCCTGGTACCAGGGCCGGTAGGCGTCCTTGTCACCACCGGGGAAGACCACGGTCACGCCGCCGGCAGCCAGGGCGGCGGCCGCCCCCTCCCGGCTGGCGTTGACGAAGCCGAACGGCCGCAGCAGCGGCGCCAGCGGACCCTTGGTGATCACGTCGTGGGCGAGGGTGTGGAACTTCCGGTCGAGACCGAAGTGGTCCCAGAAGGCGACCGCGATCACGGGCACGTCCATCGCCATCGCACCGCCGGAGTGGTTGCCGACCAGGAGCGCACCGCCGTCAGCAGGGATGTTCTCGACACCGCTGGACTCGGCCCGGTGGTAGTTCATCACCGTTGCCTTGAGCAGCTTGTACGCCGCCGCGACGGCGTTGCGGTCGATGGTGGGGACCGGCAGGGTCTCGGTTGCGACGGCCATCAGGCTGCCTCCTCGTTCTGGGTACGGCGGGGTGCGACGATGTCGGCCAGGGGGCCGGGAAGCCAGTCCGTCCAGCGGAACTCGTCGTTCAGGGGGGCGTCGAACAGCCGGTCCCCGATGACGCCGAGGACCAGCGGGTTGCAGACCAGGCCGACGTGGCTGCTGGGGACGGCGATGTTCTCGGTGTCTGCGGATTCCTCGGCCCGGCAGGACTGCCACGGGACGACGCCGTCGGTGTGCGAGTAGAGCGCCGTGACCGGCACCGGCACCGGGGTTCGCAGCG
This sequence comes from Marmoricola sp., assembly GCA_041618295.1. Taxonomy (GTDB): domain Bacteria; phylum Actinomycetota; class Actinomycetes; order Propionibacteriales; family Nocardioidaceae; genus Marmoricola. The sequence continues at coordinate 4,766 of JBFJNH010000080.1, read as the reverse complement.
TCGCGATGACCTCCTGGGCCCGGGCCGAGATCCCGTGCTTCTCCGCAGCGCGGTGGAAGGCACCGGTGGCCTGGGTGACCTCCCCGTCGGCGCGCCAGGGCGAGCCGAGGGTGACCACGTGCTCGACCAGGCCGGGTCGTTGGTGGGCGGCCCACCGGGCCAGTAGCCCCCCGAAGCTCCATCCGATCACGGTGACCGGCTGCCCGTGGGTGCGCTCGAGCTCGTCGACCCGGGCGAGCAGCCCGTCGAGCACGGCGTCGGTCAGGCCGACCATCCGCCCGAGGCCGGCGGGTTCCACGTGGTGACCGTCCAGCTCCAGGGCGGCACGCAGCCGCGCGGTCATCGCGTCGGTAGCAAGGAACCCCGGGAGGACCAGGACCACCCGACGGGTGCGCGCCTCCCGCCGCGGACGGAGCGCCTGGTAGGCGTAGGACCAGCCGAGCTCGACCGGCAGCCGGGCGACCTCGGCGACGGTCCACAGCAGCGACGGGCGCCCGGCCTGCGGTACGCCGTCCTGCTGCCGACTCTCGATGTCGTACACGCCAACCTCCTAGGAATGCCCTCTGGAATATCCTAGACAGGTTGCTCTATTTACGAAAGGTATTCGTTTGTGAGGCTGGTCTCATGCCCGGTGCGGGCGAACCTCACGCTCCGCATCACCCACGAGGCGGAGCGTTGAAGACCACCGCGACCGGGCACGCGGCACCCTCGACGACCATCGGCGCGTAGGAGCCGAGGGCCAGCCGGTCGACGAGACCGGCCCGGCGGTGCTGGCCGACCACGACCAGATCCATCGCCTCGCTCTCCGAGACCAGCCAGCGCGCCGGGTCCTCCGAGCCGAGCACCGTCTGGACCCGGACGTCGGGGAACTTCTCGCCCAACCCGGCCACCGTCTCCGCGAGCTCACGCTGGTGGTCGACGTACCGGCCGTCGGTGTGCTGCAACGAGTCCAGGACGCGGTCCCGGTCCAGGCCGTGCACGGCGTAGAGGACGGTGAGCGGGAGCTGACGCATCGATGCTGCCCGGTAGGCGAACTCCAGGGTGCTCTGCGACTCCGGAGTGCAGTCGGTCCCCACCAGGACCCCGTTGCGGACCTTCCCGCGGTGGAACGGCCGTACGACGACGACCGGGCAGGAGGAGCTGTTCGCGACGTCGACGCTGACCGAACCGAGCAGCGCCGAGGCCAGGCGACCCCGACCGCGCGACCCGACCACGACCAACGCGGCGTGCTCACCGAGCTCGCCAAGAACCTGGTCCGGCGACCCGTCCGCTCGACGGGTCTCGACCTCGACGTCGGGGAAACGCGTGGCCAGGTGCGCCGATGCGGCAGCGAGCACCGCGTCGGCGCCGGCCCCCGGCTCCCCGACGTGGACGACGACCAGCGTGCGGTTCTCCAACGAGGCCTGTTCGGCAGCCCAGGCGAGCGCGTGCTCGGCGTCGCGCTCTCCGCTGTAGCCGACGACGACGGATCCGGGCGTGATGGTGACGGTGTCCATACCCCTACCTTCCCCACCCCCACCGGCCTCAACCAAGGGCCGACCAGCCCTCCCGGAAGGACCGTTGGCCCTACGTAGAGCTAACCGCGACCGGCATCGTTGCGGCATGGACCTCGTCGGCTACCTGGTGGTGTTCGCCGCCGTCTTCGCGGTGAACCTGCTGCCCGCGTTCGGCCCTCCGACGTGGGCCGTGCTGGTGCTGTTCTCGCTGCACGGGGACTACCTGCCCGCCGTCCTGATCGCCGTGGGCGCGCTCGCGGCCGCGTCGGGCCGGCTGCTGCTCGCGACCGGCACCCGCAAGCTCGGTGAGCACGTCCCGAGCAAGCAGCGGGAGAACCTGAAGGCCGCTGGCGAGCTGGTCGGCCAGCGGCGCAGCCGGACGTTCGCGTTCCTGGCGCTGTTCGCCGTCTCCCCACTGCCGTCGGCGCAGCTGTTCGAGGCGGCCGGGCTGATGTCGGTCCGGTTGCTCCCGCTGACCGCGGCCTTCTTCAGCGGCCGGTTGGTGAGCTACACCTTCTACGTGGTCAGCGCCTCGACGCTGAAGGAGACCGACACCGGCCAGGTGCTGCTCTCCCACCTGACCTCCCCCTGGGCGATCGCGATCGAGGTCGTGCTGCTGTCGCTCCTGGTGCTGCTGGCCCGGGTCGACTGGCGGCGCCTGGGCGCACGCCAGAGCAGCACGACCGCGGCCTGAGCCCGCCGGATCAGCCGGTCGGGGCGCCGCCGTCGTCGCCGCGGGCCTCGAGCAGTGCCTTCAGACGGGCCAGGTCCTTGGTCGTGGCGCGGCGCATCGCGCGCTCCATCACCGGCGCGGCCATCCGGGAGAACCCCGACGGGTTACCCCGGTTGCGCAGGGTCATCCGGGTCCCGCCGTCCGCGGTCGGTTCCCAGGTGTAGGTCGTCTCCATCGGGAACGGCCCGTCGGCGGTCCGCATCACCAACCTCCGTGCGGACTCCAGTTCGACCACCTCGTAGGTGTAGGCGAGGCTCCTGCCCAGGAACTGGGCGACGAAGTCCATCCGGGAGCCGACCGCGACCGGAGGGTCGGTCCGCCACTCGATCGAGCGGATGTTCGCGTACCACGCGGGCGCGTTGCTCGGGTCGCCGGCGAACTGCGCAACCTCGTCCGGGGCGCGGTCGATGACTGTCTCCACCTGCACGTCCACCGTCATGGCCTCATCATCTCGCGGACGACGAGACAGGACACCCGTGTGCGACCCTTGATCAGGATGCCCCCGTCCCGCCACGGTCGGAGCACGGCCACGGGTGGAGCACCGAACCAGGAGTGCAGCGTGAACCACGACATCTGCGACACGGACGGGCTCGAGGCCGCCGTGGGCAGCCAGCCGCTGGCCGCCCTGATGAAGTCGATCACCGAGCTCGACGGCCACTGCGCCGCGATCCTCACCCACGCGACGGCCGCCGTGCTGGTGCACCTCGACAGCGCGGGTGTCCTCCACGCGGTAACCGTGGGCGGGGAGGCCGGGTTCGCCCGCCCCGATGCGGCCAACCACCTGACCTTCGAAACCGGACCCGCCCGCCCCGAGGTCGGCGCGTCGGCAGCACTGCTCTTCCTCATCCCCGGGTGGCGCGAGTCGTTGCGCGTCAACGGGCGGATCGATGCCACCGGCCTGGTGGTCGAGGAAGCCTTCGTGCACTGCGGCAAAGCCATGATCCGCTCGGACCTCTGGGCCTCACCGGACTCCACGGGCCCCGGCCAGAGCACCGTCGGCGTGTCCGACCGGCTCGGCGACGCCCACCGGGCCTTCCTGGCGACCGCACCGTTCGCGGTCGTCGGGTCCTGCGACAGCGACGGTCGGGCTGATGCCAGCCCGAAGGGCGAACCCGCCGGGTTCCTCGTCGTCCTCGACGACCGCACCGTCGCGCTGCCCGACCGGCCCGGCAACCGTCGTACCGACACCTTCCACAACCTTGTCGAACGCCCGGCGGTCACCGTTCTGGCGCTGACCCCGGGAGACGACCGCACGCTGGAGATCCGGGGTCGAGCCCGGTTGACCACCGACCCGGCACTGCTCGCCTCGATGGCGGTCCAGAACCAGGTGCCCAAGGTCGCGCTCGTGGTCGACGTGGAGCTCTGCTCCTTGCAGGTCAGCGAGGCCGTGGAGCAGGCCGCCCTCTGGGACCCGGCGTCCCACATCCCCGACGGCGCCCTCCCGCGCGCGGCCAAGATCTGGGCGGACCACGTCAAGAGCAGCGACCACCCCGGGCTCGCGGCCAGCGCGGTGCGCGCCGGCGCCAGCGAGGCCGTGGTGCGCGCCGGGATCGCCGTGGACTACCGGCAGAACCTGTACTGAGCAACGCGGTCGCCGGGCGCTGGTGCGACTGATCGGTTGCCCGCGTGACGCCCGGCGAGTAGCACTGGCCGGATCGGGTACTCCTCCTTCATCAACCCCCGATACGAAGGAGACGACCGATGGGTCTCGATGACCGAGTTGAGAACAAGGCTCAAGACATCGCCGGGCGCGGGAAGGAAGCACTCGGTGCGGCGACCGATGACGAGTCGCTGAAGGCCGAGGGCAAGGCCGACCAGGCAAAGGCCAGCGCCAAGGACAAGGTGGAGGACGCCTCCGACAAGGTCCAGGACCTCAAGGACAAGGTCAAGGCCAAGATCGACGACGTGCTGTGATGACGGCCCGGTCCAAGCCTCGGCTTGTCGATGACTGCGTGAGGCAGGGCCGGTAGCCGAACAGGGCGACGCGCCGGAGCAGGGCGTCCGGGTGAGGGACTTTGGCGAGGACCCACGGGGACCTTCGGCTCTGCTGCGGTACGCCGTCGCCTCCCTAGCGTGGTGCCAGACGCTAGGGAGGCGCACGGTGAACCGGACGAGCAAGATCCTGCTCGGGCTCCTGCTGTTCAACGGCTTGAGCGCCACGGGCGGAGGTCTCGCGTTGATGACCGACTGGATCCCCGAGCAGGCCTCCTGGGTCCGGGACACCGACTTCCCCAGCAACTACTTCCCCGGCGTGATCCTGATGGCCGTCGTCGGTGGAAGCTCCCTGATCGCCGCCGCCGCGCTGCTGAAAGGCAGCGACGGATGGCAGCTCGCCAGCATCGTCGCCGGGACCATCATGGTGTTCTGGATCCTCGGAGAGGTCGCGTCGATCCGTGCCTTCCACTTCCTGCAGGTGATCTACCTGGTGACCGGTGCGCTGGTCGTGGCGTGGACACCGGCGCGCCAGAGCGAAGCGGCTCCACGTGCGGCGAAAGGGGCGTGACGGCGATGCCGACGACCCTGGCTGCCGAGGTCCG
>JBFJNH010000079.1:0-15420 GCA_041618295.1 Marmoricola sp. | reverse complement strand
GCCTCCTCGGTCGAGGGACTGGCCGGGATGGCGTCGCTGACGGCGTACACGGCGACCAAGTTCGCGATCCGTGGGATGACCAAGGCCGCCGCGATGGAGCTGGGCCCGCGTGGGATCCGGGTCAACTCGATCCACCCGGGCATGATCGACACCCCGATGACCCGACCGCACGGCGGCGACGCGGCGATGGAGTTCGGTGCCTCACGGGTGCCGTTGCGCCGTGTCGGGTACCCCGACGACATCGCGCCGCTCTACGTGTTCCTGGCCAGCGACGAGTCCGGGTACATCAACGGAGCCGAGATCGCGATCGACGGCGGTGTCACCGCGACCCACGCCTTCGGCGGCTGACCTGGCGCTCCGTACTAGCGGAGAAGCAGGTTGACGGCGGTCTCGATGTGCTCGGCGACCTCTTCCGCGGTGGCCCGGCCGGTCACCCAGGTCACCAGGGCGGAGAGCCAGACGTCGGAGATGACCCGGGAGATGGCGACGTCCTCGTCGGAGGGCTGCTCGCCCTCGACGTACGCGTCGCCCTTGATGGAGCGGGTCAGCATCGTGGTCAGCTGCATGCCGACCACGTGGATCTCGGTCGCCACGGAGGCGTCCGCGAACATGAAGGCCCGGGTCAGCGCCTCGGTGAGGTTCGCGTCACCCTGCATCCCTCGGGTGGCCCGGCGCAGCACGTAGATGACGCGCTCGGCGGGGGTGTCACCCGGGACCGGCTTGCGGCCGACCATGGTCTGGGTGTCCTCGAACTGACGTGCGAGCGCCGAGACGAGGAGGTGGATCTTCGAGGGGAAGTAGCGGTAGAGGGTCCCGAGGGCGACGTCGGCCTGCTCGGCGACCGCACGCATCTGGACGGCGTCGAAGCCGCCCTTGGACGCCAGTGCGATGGTGGCGTCGAGGATCCGGCGGCGTCGGTCGCGCTGCGCGGCCGAACCGAGGTCCTCGTAGGTCAGCGAGTTCGTGGTCGTCACCGTTCCCAGCCTTCCTCGTCGCAGCGCCTGGAGTTTTCGGTTTTCCCGGCTCGACCCTGCAGAATTGCCCGCGCGAGACCGTGAAACCAAGGCTAGCAGCGGGATCGGTCATAATAGAAACACGTTGCAGTTCTGAAACACCGCAGAAATCTCCCGGCCTGGCCGGAAAAATTGGAAGGGCGGGCCATTGCGCATCGCACTCGTGTCCTACCGCAGCAAGCCGCACTGCGGGGGACAGGGCGTCTACGTCCGCCACCTCAGCAGAGAGCTCACCGAGCTCGGCCACACCGTCGAGGTGTTCTCCGGTCAGCCCTACCCGGAGCTCGACGAGGGCGTCGCCCTGACCAAGGTCCCCAGCCTCGACCTCTACCGGGAACCGGACCCGTTCCGGATGGTCTGGCCGTGGGAGTTCCGTGACCTGATCGACGTCCAGGAGTTCGCGATCATGTGCACCGCCGGCTTCCCCGAGCCGCGCACCTTCGGCAAGCGCGTCCTGCGGGCGCTGCGCAGCCGCAAGGACGACTTCGACATCGTCCACGACAACCAGGTGCTCGCGCACGGTGTCATGGACATCGAGAAGGAGCTCGGGATCCCGGTCCTGACCACCGTGCACCACCCGATCACCTTCGACCGGCGGGTGGACATCGCCGCAGCACCGCTGCGCAAGAAGCTCAGCCTGCGCCGGTGGTACGGCTTCCTGAGGATGCAGGGGGCCGTCGTTCGTCGTGCCCGCTGGATCCTGCTGCCGTCGGAGTCCTCGAAGGTGGACGCGGCCAACGACTTCGGCGCCGATCTGTCCAAGATGCAGGTCATCCCGCTCGGCGTGGACGAGTGCTTCGTGCCGCCGACCGAGCCCCGGGTCCCCGGGCGGCTGGTCGCGATGGCCAGCGCCGACGCGCCGATGAAGGGCATCGCCACGCTGCTGGAAGCCTTCGCCAAGCTGCTCACCGAGCGCGACCTCGAGCTGCTCCTGGTCACCAAGCCGACCTCGGGCGGCCGTACCGAGAAGCTCATCGAGGAGCTCGGCATCGGCGAGCACATCACGTTCGTCAACGGGATCAGCGACGTCGAGCTCGTCAAGGTGATGGGGTCGGCCGAGATCGCGGTCGTCCCCTCGCTCTACGAAGGCTTTTCGCTGCCGACGGCGGAGCTGATGGCCTGCGAGACCCCCTTGGTGGTCAGCCGTACCGGTGCCATCCCCGAGGTGGTCGGTCCCGACGGGCTCTGCGCCGAGCTGGTCACCCCGGGCGACGTCGGCGAGCTCGCCAGCACCCTGGCCGCGCTGCTCGACGACCCGGAGCGCCGCGAGCGCCTCGGCAAGGCCGGCCGGGTCCGCGCCCAGGAGCTGTTCAGCTGGAGCGCGGTCGCGAGGAAGACCGCGGCGGCCTACGAGCACGTGCTCGCCGACTACGCGGCGAACCCGACCTCGACGCACAAGCGCGTGAAGAAGGTTTCGACAAGCTCAACCACCGTGAAGGACGACTGATGCTGACTGTTGACTTCGACCGCCTGGGCCTCCAGCCCGGCGACCGCGTCATCGACATGGGCTGTGGCGCCGGCCGGCACGCTTTCGAGATGTTCCGCCGCGGCGCCGACGTGGTCGCGTTCGACCAGGACGCCGACGAGCTGGCCGGGGTGCTGGAGCTGTTCGGCGCGATGAAGGAGTCCGGTGAGGTCCCTGCCGGTGCGACCGCGGACATCAAGGAGGGCGACGCGCTCCAGCTGCCGTTCGCCGACGGTGAGTTCGACCGGGTCGTCTGCTCCGAGGTGCTGGAACACATCCACGACGACGTCACCGCGATCACGGAGCTGATCCGGGTCCTGCGCCCCGGCGGCACGATGGCGATCACGGTGCCGCGCTGGCTGCCCGAGGTGATCAACTGGCGGCTCTCGCCGGAGTACCACAACTCCACGGGCGGACACATCCGGATCTACACCGACCACGAGCTCATCGACAAGGTCACCAAGGGTGGTCGGCCGAACGACGGCACCCCGGGCGACGCGATGGTCTACGAGGGCAAGGACCACGCGCACGGCCTGCACGCGCCGTACTGGTGGATCAAGTCCGCGGTCGGTGTCGAGAACAACGACCACCCGGTGGTGAAGGCCTACCACCAGGTCCTGGTCTGGGACATCATGAAGACGCCCCGGTACTCGACGTTCACCAGGCTGGCCGAGAAGGCGCTGAACCCGCTGATCGGCAAGAGCATGGTGCTCTACTTCCGCAAGCCGGAGTAGCGCACTGATGCACCCGACGATCACCTGGCAGATCCCTGCCGTCCACGGGGTCCTGACCTCCGGTCAGATCGCCCAGACAGCGGCGTCCATCGCCGCCATGCAGGAGCCCAGCGGAGCGGTCCCCTGGACCCCCGGCGAGAAGACCGACGTCTGGAACCACGTCGAGGGCGCGATGGCGATGCTCGTGGGCGGTGAGGTCGAGGCGGCCGAGCGTGCCTACGAGTGGTGCCGGCAGACCCAACGCGCCGACGGCTCCTGGCCGATGGAGATCGTGGTCGGCGAGGTGAAGGACGCCTCGGGTGAGACGAACATGTCGGCCTACCTCGCGGTCGGCGTCTGGCACCACTGGCTGCTGCGCCAGGACCGGGCGTTCGTGAACCGGATGTGGCCGGTCGTACGGCGCGGGCTCGACTTCGTGGTCGGGCTCCAGCTGGACTTCGGTGGCATCGCCTGGTCCCAGGAGTGGGGCACCCGGCCCGACGGGAGCTGGGGGCCGGCCACGGTCAACGAGGACGCGCTGCTCGCCGGTTCCTCGAGCATCTACCAGGCGCTCCGTGCCGGGGTCGCGCTCGCCGAGCTGGTCGGCGACCCGCAGGTCGACTGGGAGCTGGCCGGTGGCCGGCTCGGACACGCGCTGCGCCGGCACCGGGACCTCTTCCTGGACAAGTCCGAGTTCTCGATGGACTGGTACTACCCGGTCCTGGGCGGTGCGGTCCGTGGCAACGCGGCCGTCGAGCTGCTGGAGAGCAAGTGGGACACGTTCGTGATCCCCGGCCTCGGCATCAAGTGCGTCGAGCAGAACCCGTGGGTCACCGGTGCGGAGACCTGCGAGCTGGTGATGTCCTTGGATGCGATCGGGGACCACGAGCGTGCGTTGGAGCAGTTCGTCGCGATGCAGCACCTCCGCGAGGAGGATGGTCGCTACTGGACCGGCTGGGTCTGGCCCGACCAGGTCAACTGGCCGCACGAGCACACGACGTACACCGCTGCCGCTGTCGTGCTGGCGGCCGACGAGCTGTCCCGCACCACACCGGGCTCGGGCATCATGCGCGGCGACACCCTCGCGCCGCACTTCGCGGAGGTCGCGCTGGAGTGCGGCTGCCCGGACCGGTCAGCCGACAGGGTCTCCAGCCACGCCTGAGGTCCGTTCCAGGACCCGCATCGACCCGACGGTTCCTCGCGGGGTGAACGCGCCACCGGCGACGGCGCGCTGCCAGACGTGGAACGGGGCCTGGCCGCCGTCCTCGGGACGTTCGAAGACGTCGTGGATGACCAGGACGCCCCCGGGCTGGACCCACGGCGCGAAGCCGCTGTAGTCGGCCTGGGCGGGTTCCTCGGAATGGCCCCCGTCGATGAAGAGCAGCGCGACCGGAGTCCGCCAATAGCGGGCGACGGTCGGGGAGTCGCCGACCACCGCGACCACCCGGTGCTCGAGGCCGGCGCGTTGGAGGGTGCGGCGGAACGTGGGCAGGGTGTCCATCAGCCCGATCTCGGGGTCGACCACGCTCGGGTCGTGGTGCTCCCACCCGGCCTGGTTCTCCTCCGAGCCACGGTGGTGGTCGAGGGTGAAGACCGTGCTTCCGACCACCTCGGCGGCAGCGCCCAGGTAGATCGCGGACTTGCCGCAGTAGGTGCCGATCTCGAGCGCTGGGCCGGCGCCGAGGTGCGCCAGAGCGGTGGCGTGCAGGAAGTCGCCCTCGTCGAGGGGCATGAAGCCCTTCGCCGCCTTCGCGTGCTCGAGGAGGAAGTCGGGCATCTGTCCGGGGGTCTCCGGGGGTGCAGTACTCACGCGCAGACCCTAAGTCATGGCAGAATGTGGAACACGTTCTAGTTCTCATCGGACGTACCAGCTCAACCAGCGACGCAGGGGGATGCATGCCGATCGGTATCAGTGACGACCACACCGAGCTCGCGGCGTCGGTCCGCAAGTGGGCCGAGAGTCAGGGCTCGATCGCCGCTGTCCGGGCGGCCGAGACCGACCCGGGTGCGCTGGCCCCGTGGGCAACCCTGCCTGCCGAGCTCGGGCTGACCGCGATCGCGCTGCCCGAGAACACCGGTGGCGGTGGCGGTAGCCTGCTCGACCAGGCGGTCGCGGTCGAGGCGGCCGGCTACGCACTCGTCCCGGGTCCGTTCCTGACCACGGTCGCCGCCGGCCTGATGTACGCCGACGCTGAGGTCCGTGCCGGCATCGCCGAGGGTCGGATCACGGTCGGCCTGGGCGTCGATTCCCGGGCCGTGCTCGACGCTCCGGTCGCGACGCACGTCTCGGTACCCACGGCAGACGGCCATGTCCTGGTCGCCGCGGACCAGGCCGAGATCCGTCCCGGCGTCTCGGTCGACCTGACCCGGACGGTCGGCGAGGTCGTCCTCGGTGACCTGGACGTGTCCGGGCTCCCGGTCAGCGGAGCCGACCGCGTCCCGCTGGAGCTGCTGGTCCTGGCCGCAGCCGAGGCGTCCGGGATCGCCCGCTGGTGCCTGGACACGGCGGTCGAGTACGCGAAGGTGCGCGAACAGTTCGGGAAGAAGATCGGGGCGTTCCAGGCGGTCAAGCACCTGTGCGCGGAGATGCTCGAGGTCAGCGAGAGCGTCACGGCGGCAGCCTGGGACGCCGCGGAGGCCGTGGAGCACGCCGACCGGGCTCCGGAACAGGCTCGCTTCTCCGCGGGCGTCGCGGCCACGATCTGCTTCGACGGAGCCGTCGAGGTCGCCAAGGGCTGCATCCAGGTGCTCGGTGGGATCGGCTTCACCTTCGAGCACGACGCCCACCTCTACCTGCGCCGGGCGATCTCCCTGCGCGCCTTCCTCGGTGACCCGGGGGAGTTCGCGGTCGGGCTGGCCGAGTGCGCCGCTACCGGCGTACGCCGCACCGGTGAGATCGACTTCGGCGGTTTGGACGAGCAGTTCCGGGCCGACGCGCGGGCCGAAGCCGAGCGGATCGGCGCGCTCCCGGAGGGGGAGCGGCGGGCGGCGCTCGCTGAGTCCGGCTTCCTCACGCCGCACTGGCCGTCGCCGTACGGGCTCGGTGCCGGTCCGGTGCAACAGCTGGTGATCGACCAGGAGCTGGCGGACGCAGGCGTCGAGCGCCCGGACCTGGTGATCGGTGCCTGGGCGGCTCCCACCATCCTGGAGGGCGGCACCGACGAGCAGCGGGCGCGCTTCGTCGGCCCGACGTTGACCGGCGACATCACCTGGTGCCAGCTCTTCAGCGAGCCCGGTGCCGGCTCGGACCTGGCCGCCCTGCGGATGAAGGCCGAACGGACCGACGGCGGCTGGCTGCTGACCGGTCAGAAGGTGTGGAACTCGCTCGCCGAGCGCGCCGACTGGGGGGTCTGCCTGGCCCGTACCGACGCCGACGCCAAGCCGCACGCCGGGATCACCTACTTCGTGGTGGACATGAAGACCCCGGGGATCGACGTCCGACCGCTGCGCGAGCTCACCGGCGAAGCGCTGTTCAACGAGGTCTTCTTCGACAACGTCTTCGTCCCCGATGACTGCGTCGTCGGGGAGATCAACGGCGGCTGGCGGCTGGCGGTGACCACGCTCGCGAACGAGCGCGTCGCGATGGCCGGCTCGAAGCTCGGTGAGAGCGTGGAGATGGCGGTCGAGCTGCTCGACGGCACCGGCGCCCGCACGACCGAGAAGGTGGGCCGGGCGATCGCGCTGGCCCAGGTCGTCAAGCTGCTCGGGATGCGCTCGACGCTGCGCTCGATCGCGGGCCAGGGCCCCGGGGCGGAGTCGAGCGTGGCCAAGCTGGTCGGTGTACGCAGCCGTCAGGACAGTGCCGAGCTGGCGATGGAGCTGCTCGGGCCGGAGGTGTTCACGGCCAGCGAGCGCGCGGTCACGGCCAACGACCTGTTCCTGCGCAACCGCTGCCTCTCGATCGCGGGAGGAACAACCCAAATCCTCCGCAACGTCGCGGGCGAACGGATCCTGGGACTACCGCGCGGCTGACAGCCCGGTGATCGGGGTGGACGTCTCCTTGCGCCGCACCACCCGGTGCCACTCGAGCCAGCGCTCGACGGCCCGCAGCACGTTCTGGCTCCGGATCGAGGAGAAGACCTCGAAGGCGTGCTGGGTGCTCGGGAGCTCCACGTAGCTGACGATGCCGGTCGAGACCTCGCGGAGCTTCGCGACGAAGGTGCGCGCCTGCCGCACGGAGACGAGACCGTCCTGGACACCGTGGATGACGAAGAAGTCCGGGGTGTCCGGTCCCACGTGGGTGATCGGGGAGGCGAGCTCGAAGGCGGTGAGGTCCGCTTTCGGGTTCTTCTTGAAGACGCGCGGGGCGAGGAACAGGTCCCGCATCTGGACGGTGGCCTTGTCGCCGGTGACGCCAGCCATGTCGAAGATCCCGTAGAACGGCACGCACGCCGAGACGGCGGTCTCGGCGTCCTCGAACCCGGGCTGGTACTCGGCGACGTCCGGGGTGGTGGCCGCCAGGGCCGCCAGGTGACCGCCGGCGGAGCCGCCGGTGATGACCAGGTACGACGGGTCGCCGCCGTAGGTGGCGATGTTCTCCCGGGTCCAGGCGATCGCCTTCTTCACGTCGATGATCTGCGCCGGGAACGGGTTCTGGGGGGCGAGGCGGTAGTTCATCGCCACGCAGATCCACCCCCGGGCGGCCATCCGGTTCATCAGGATCAGACCCTGCTGGCTCTTGTCGCCGATCGTCCAGCCGCCGCCGTGGACCTGGATCAGGACGGGGGCGTTGGTCAGGTCGACGCCTTCGGGACGGTAGATGTCCAACCGGGCGCGGCTGCCGCCGTCGCGGTAGTTAATGTTCCGGATCACCTCGACCCCGGGCTGCATCAGCGAGAACGGGCGCGCGATGCTGCGCAGCGGCGTCCGGAGGTCCTCGTCGCGGGGTCGGTCGAGAGCATCGAGGTAGTCCTTGCCGAGCGAGCTGGTCAGCTCCTGCTCGGCGATCTCGCCTGCCTTGCGGGCGTGGCCGATCAGGTAGGCGAGGCCCGCTGCGCTGGCCCCGGCGAGCAGCAGGCTGGCCGGGCTAGCCTTGCGCCGTACGACGGCCTGGGCGGTGTCGACCGCGGTCAGGGCCAGCAGTTGCGGCGCCAGCTCACCGGTCGGCCAACCGGCGGCGAAGCCGAGGGGGCTGAGGTAGCCCCCGAGGGGCTTGACCGCGTTGGCGGTCAGCAGGGCGGTGACGATGCGTCGTCGTGCGAAGGCCATGCACCGAGCGTACCGGGCCGTTTTCCGGTGCAGATCCGGGCACCGCCGCCGGAGTAGAACTCGTTCTATCTGACATAGAATGAACTTCATGGAACGTCTCAGCGGACTCGACGCCAGCTTCCTCTACCTGGAGAGCTCGGCACAGCTGATGCACGTCTGCGGCATCATCCAGCTCGACCCCTCCACCATCCCGGGCGGCTACTCCTTCGCCGGGCTGAAGGCCGAGCTCGAACGCCGGATCAGCCCGATCCCGAGCTTCCGCCGCAAGCTCAAGGAGGTGCCGCTCGAGATCGACCACCCGATCTGGGTCGACGACGCCGATTTCGACATCGACCGCCACGTCCACCGCCTCGCGGTGCCGTCCCCGGGCGGCAAGGAGGAGCTCGCCGAGCTCTGCGGGCACATGGCCGGGATCCCGATGGACCGCTCGCGCCCGCTGTGGGAGATGTGGGTCATCGAGGGCCTCGACAACGGCCGGATCGCCGTCTTCACCAAGATGCACCACGCCACCGTGGACGGCATCTCGGGGGCGAACATGGTCTCGTTCCTCTGCAGCCTGGAACCGGACGCGCCGTTGCTCGACCTGGCGCCGCCGGGCGCGCCCCTGGGGGCCGCGCCGGGCAACTGGGAGCTCTTCGGCCGGGGCCTGCTCACCAACCTGTCCAAGCCGGTCCAGTTCGCGAAGCTGCTGGCCCCGACCACCTCGGTGGTGAGCAAAACCATCAGCCGGGCCCGTCAGGGTACGGCGATGGCAGCGCCGCTGACCGCCCCGCGCACCTCGTTCAACGGCAACATCACCGGCCAGCGGGCGGTTGCCTATGCGGACATGTCGTTGGAGAGGATCAAGGAGATCCGGCACGCCGTCGCCGGCGCGACCGTGAACGACGTGGTGCTCGCGATCAGTGGCGGGGCGCTGCGTCGCTACCTCCACGAGCGGGGTGAGCTGCCAAGCACCTCGTTGCTGGCGAGCGTCCCGGTCTCGGTCCACGAAACCTCGACCAGGACCGGCGGCACCAACAAGGTCTCCTCGATGTTCGCCCGGCTGGGCACCGACGTCGCCGACCCGGTCGAGCGGCTGGCCCAGCTCGCCCAGGCGAACGCGAACGCGAAGGAGCACCACAAGGCGATCCCGGCCGACACCCTCCAGGAGTGGGCCGAGTTCGCTGCCCCGCGAACCTTCGGGCTCGCCGTACGCGCGGTGGCGAAGCTGAAGCTGGCCGAGAAGGGCCCGGTGATCCACAACCTGGTCATCTCGAACGTCCCGGGTCCTCCCGTCGCGCTCTACTTCATGGGCGCCGAGATCGTCGGGTTCTACCCGCTCGGGCCGGTCTTCCACGGCGCCGGCCTCAACGTCACCGTGATGAGCAACGCCGGCCGGATGCACGTCGGCCTGATCGCCTGCCGTCAGTCGATGCCCGAGATCGCTTCCCTGGCCGAGCACTTCCCGGCCGAGCTCGACGCCCTGTACGACGCCGTCCTGGGGTGACTCAAGCGGTGGTGCGGGCCTTCAACCGGCTCGCCCGTCGACCCATGGTGGTGTCGACGGCCTCCAGGAACGTCGGCACGAAGGTCTTCGCGTCCAGCACGCATCCCGCGTGGCCGCACTCGGCTTCGTGGACGGTAGCCCCCGGAATCGTGGCCGCGATCACCCGCTGACGCTCGGGGGAGAGCACCTTGTCCTTGGTGGTCACCACGACCGCCGTCGGGATGTCGATCTTGCCCAACCAGGGCGTGGAGTGGTGCCGGCCGAGGGAGGCGACCGCCTGGGCGATCGCCCAGGGGCTGGTGCTGCGCCACTCAGCGAGTGCCCACTGATGGGTGTCGGTCGGGTCGAGCAGGACCTCGGTCGCGGCCTGGGCAGCGGCATTGAGGGTCTTGGAGAACGAGAGCGCCCGGAAGGCGCCGGTGCCGACCTCCATCGCGGTGTGGAAGACCTGTTCGCGCCCGTTGGTGCGGAAGTGGTCCGTGGTGGCGGCGAGAACCAGGCCGCCGAACCGCTGGGGGTGCTGGCGCCAGCAGCGCTGGGCGATGATCGAGCCCATCGAGTAGCCGGCGACCACGGGCTGGATCAGGTCCAGCAGGTTGGCGATCGCGTTCACGTCGTCGGCGCAGTCGCGGATCGACAGGTGCTCGGAGGTGATCCCGCGTCCGTGCCAGCGTTGGTCGAAGATCACCACCCGGTACTTCGCGCTGAGTTGCTCCACGACCGGGAACCAGGTGAGCATGCCGGTGCAGCCGACCGCGTGCAGCAGGATCACCGCCGGCGCCTCCGGGGTTGGCCCGGGGATGTCGGTCAGCCAGGTTCGTCCGCGCCCGGGCACGTCGAGCCAGCGGCCCTTCGGGACGACGACGGGCGGTACGTCGACCATCTTCCGCAGCATCGCGGGCAGGGTGGGCAGGTGCACGGTGATCCCTTCGGTCTCCGCACCGGCGAAAGTGCTGGGTCGGGTACTGCTGGAACGTTGGTGAAGACGCTAGACTAGAACAGGTTCCAATTTTACTGGGTTCCGAATCTGTCGAAGAGAACACCTGTGTCGAAGGGGTCACCTGTGCCAGTGCCTGAAGAGTTGCGCGAGGTGCGTGAAGAGATCCGCTCGGTCGTCACCGACGTCCTGGACAAGGGCGGTGCCAGCTGGGACGCGTGCGTCGAGGCCGGTCTGCTCGGTCTCGCCGCCCCGGAGGCGTACGGCGGCGAAGGGCTCGGCCTGGAGGAGGTCGGCGTCCTGCTCCACGAGGTCGGCCGCCGCGCCGCCGACCTTCCGGTCTGGGACACGCTCGCCTGCGGGCTGCTGACCGTGGCCGCGGCCGGCACCCCCGAGCAGGCCGGCCGGATCATCCCGGACGTCGTCGCCGGCAAGCTGTTCCTGGCCCCGGCGCTCAACGAACCCGGCAACGCGCTGCCGCTCGCACCGACCACCACCCTGCGCGACGGCAAGGTCACCGGCCACAAGACCGACGTCTCGGTGCTCCCCGGCGCCACTCTGCTGCTGGTCTCGACCGACGCGGGTGTTGCCCTGGTCGACCCGGCCGGTCCCGGCGTGACCGCGACGGCGAACTACGCCTCGCGCACCATCCCGGCCGGTGACGCAGGGCCCGCGATGACCGGTTACGTCTTCGACGGCGCCCCCGCCGTGGAGGTCCTCGCGGAGTCCGCCTCCCAGGTGCTGCGTGAGCACGCGACCGCCGGGCTGCTCCTGCTCGGGGACGGCCTCGTCGCCGGAGCGCTGGACCTGACCTCCGGTTACATCAAGGAGCGGGTCCAGTTCGGTCGCAAGCTCGCCGAGTTCCAGGCCGTCGCGGTCCAGATCGCCGACGTCTTCGTGGTGGCCCGGATGACGGCTCTGGGTGCGCAGCAGGCCGCGTGGCGCGTCGGCGCGGGGCACTCCGCTGCCGACGACCTGGCCGTCGCTGCGGCTTGGTTCGCCGACCGGGTCCCGCCGGCGTTGCAGACCTGCCACCACCTGCACGGCGGCATGGGGGTCGACGAGACCTACCCGCTGCACCGCTACTTCTCCCGGGCCAAGGACGTCGTCCGGCTGCTCGGCGGCAAGGCCGCCACCCTCGCCCGGGTCCCGGTGCAGGAGTCCGAGGGCAAGAACCTCGAGCTCACCGAGGAGCAGCGCGCGTTCAAGGACGAGGTCCGCAGCTACTTCTCCACGCTGGTCAGCCACGAGGACGTGCTGGAGATGATGGTCGACCGGCACGGGCCGGCGTACCACCGCAACATCAAGCAGATGGGCACCGACGGCTGGATGGGCGTCGGCTGGCCGACCGAGTACGGCGGCAAGGGCCTGGGCGAGATGGAGCAGCAGATCTTCGCCAACGAAGCCGCCCGCGGGGACATCCACCTGCCCTCGGTGACCCTGCAGACGGTCGGTCCGACGCTGCAGGCCTACGGCACCCAGAAGCAGAAGGACATGTTCCTCGGCAAGATCCTCGCCGGTGACGTGCACTTCGCGATCGGGTACTCCGAGGCCGACGCCGGCACCGACCTGGCCTCGCTGCGCTGCGCAGCGAAGAAGGACCCGGCCACCGGTGACTGGATCGTCAACGGTCAGAAGATGTGGACCACCGGCGGGCACGCTGCCGACTACATCTGGCTCGCGGTCCGCACCGACCCGGACGCACCGAAGCACAAGGGCATCTCGGTGCTGATCGTCGACACCAAGGACCCGGGCTACTCCTGGACGCCGATCGTGACCTGCGACGGCTCGCACCACGTGAACGCGACGTACTACAACGACGTCCGGGTTCCGGCCGACATGCTCGTCGGCGAGGAGAACCAGGGGTGGCGGCTGATCACCACCCAGCTCAACCACGAGCGGATCATGCTCGGCCCCGCGGGCCGGCTGGAGGGCCTGCGCGACCTGGTGATCGACTGGGCCCGCGACCGGACCGCCCCGGACGGAACCCCGGTGCTGGAGGTGCCCTCCGTGCGCGACACCCTGGCCCGGGTCACCGTCGCGTTCCGCGTCAACGAGCTGCTCAACTGGCAGGTCGCCGGCGGCGGAGCGACCGGGGTCGAAGCCGTGGCCGACGCCAGCGCCTCGAAGGTCTTCGCCTCCGACGAGGTGCAGTCCCTGGGCCTGGCCCTGGAGGAGATCGTCAGCACGTACGGCGACCCGGCCGACGCCGCGACCGCCGACCTGCTGCACTTCCTCGACGCGACCAGCAAGCGCAACCTGGTGCTGACCTTCGGTGGCGGCGTCAACGAGGTGCAGCGCGAGCTGATCGCGATGTTCGGTCTCGGCCTGCCGAAGGTGCCCCGATGAGCGAGGAGTGGACGCACGAGCGGATCATGGCCGAGGTCGCCAAGATCGAGGCGCTGGGGGAGTCGGCGCCGAAGCCGGCCCGGGACCCGATCAACCAGCCGATGATCAACAACTGGATCGAGGCGATCGGCGAGACCGACCCGCGCTTCACCGCTGGGGAGGCTCCGCCGGCGATGGCCCAGGTCTGGACGATGGACGGACTCGACCCGACCACCCGGTCCAACGCGCCACTGCACTCGACGATGCAGATCTTCGACCGGGCCGGGTTCACCTCGGTCCTCGGCACCGACTGCAACCAGACCTACCTGCGTCCGGTCAAGGTCGGGGAGCACGTCACCCTGACCGCCAAGCTGGACTCGGTCATCGGGCCCAAGAAGACCGGAGTCGGCGAGGGCTACTTCGTCTCCACGCAGAACACCTGGCGGGTCGCCAAGGAAGACGGCACGAGCGAGGTGGTCGCGACGATGCTGTTCCGGGTGCTGAAGTTCAAGCCCGGCGCCCGCAAGCCGGCCGTCGACAAGACCAAGACCATCCGTCCGCAGCGGAACCAGGACACGGAGTACTTCTGGGAGGGCACCGCCGTCGGTGAGCTCCGCATCCAGAAGTGCAACGCCTGCGGCGAGCTCCGGCACCCACCGGGGCCGATGTGCCCGACCTGCCACGCGCACGACCGCGGTTACGTGGTCGCGAAGGGCACTGGGACGGTCTTCTCGTTCCTGGTCCACCACGCCCCGCAGCTGCCGGGCAAGGAGCTGCCGGCGACGCTGGCCCTGATCGAGCTCGACGAAGGATTCCGGATGATCGGTGAGGTCAAGGGCGGTCGTGACGAGATCGCGATCGGCGCCCCGGTGCGGGTGGTGTTCGAGAAGATCGACGACGAGCTGACCCTCGCCCAGTGGGAGGTGGTGCTCTGATGACCTCGGTCCCGATCGGTGCGACTCTCCCCGAGTGGTCGCTGCCGCTGACCCCGACGCTGATCGTCTCCACGGCGATCGCGACCCGGGACTTCCAGGACGTCCACCACGACCGTGACCTCGCCCAGAGCCACGGGTCGAAGGACATCTTCATGAACATCCTGACCACCACCGGCTACGTGCAGCGCTTCGTCGGCGAGTGGGCCCGGGACGCTGTCGGCCCGGACTTCCGGATCACCTCGTGCGGGCTGCGGCTCGGCGCCCCTGCGTACCCCTACGACACCATGGTGTTCAGCGGGACCGTGGTGGAGAACGCCGAGGACGCCCCGGAGGGCACCATCACCGTCGACGTCCTCGGCCTGGTCTCGCTCGGCAACCACGTCAACGCCAAGGTCACCCTGACGAACGGAGCCGCGCAGTGAGCGACCGCACCCTCAAGGGCAAGTCGGCGATCGCCGGCATCGGTGCGACCGAGTTCTCCAAGGAGTCGGGCCGGTCCGAGCTCCAGCTCTCCTGCGAAGCCGTCCTGGACGCGCTCGAGGACTGCGGGCTCTCCACCGGTGACGTCGACGGACTGGTCACCTTCACGATGGACAACTCCTCGGAGATCGCGGTCGCCCGCGAGCTCGGCATGGGGGACCTGCGTTTCTTCAGCCGGATCAACTACGGCGGCGGCGCTGCCTGCGGCACCGTCCAGCAGGCGGCGATCGCGGTCGCGACCGGTGTCGCCGACGTGGTCGTCTGCTACCGCGGCTTCAACGAGCGCTCCGGGATGCGGTTCGGACAGGTGTCGAACTGGGCCGCCACGCAGGTGAACTCGAACGGGTTGGACAACGCGTTCAGCTACCCCTACGGGCTCTCCACCCCGGCGGCCACCGTGGCGATGCAGGCGCAGCGCTACCTGCACGAGTACGGCGCCACGTCGGCCGACTTCGGCGCGGTGGCGGTTGCCGACCGGAAGCACGCGGCGACCAACCCCAAGGCGTTCTTCTACGGCAAGCCGATCACCCTCGAGGAGCACCAGGCCTCCCGGTGGATCGCCGAGCCGCTGCACCTGCTCGACTGCTGCCAGGAGTCCGACGGCGCCGTGGCGATCGTGGTGACCACCCCGGAGCGCGCCGCGGACCTGAAGCAGAAGCCGGCGATCATCTCGGCAGCCGCCCAGGGCAGCGCCCCGGACCAGTACGTGATGACCTCGTACTACCGCGACGACATCGGGATCCCGGAGATCGGCGTGGTCGGTCGCGAGCTCTGGCGGCAGTCCGGGTTGACCCCCGACGACATGGCGATGGCGGTGCTCTACGACCACTTCACGCCGTACGTGCTGATGCAGCT
>JBFJNH010000078.1:0-15500 GCA_041618295.1 Marmoricola sp. | reverse complement strand
GGGCGACGCTCGGGTGGACAACGAGACGACGACGGCCTTCTCGGATTCCGCGCTTCGCGGCTCCGCCAACGGCATTGCGTACAGGTCGACGACGACCTCGGCGTCGGGAAGGTCACGAGCCAGGGCGATGGCACCTTCGAGTGCCGCCAAGCGGACGTACTCACGGTCGCTGACCCCGGTCAGGGCGGTGGACGCGTGCCGCAGGATCGTCTCGCGCCGCTCGGCCCGCTCGTGGCGGGCCGCCGCTTCACGCTGGCTGGCCACCAGCCCCAGCATCCGGACCAGCACGAGCACGAAGACGACGCCGGTCGCAACGGCTGCCACGGTCTCATTGGAGCCCTCGGAGGACCAGGACTCGTTGACGATCATCGAGGCCGGCGCGATCAGCGCGGCCGCGGAGAGCAGGAGCACCCGCCCCCGGGTCAGCTGAACTCCCACGACGGGACGGGCCGCCGAGAGCTCGCGCATCGACGGGTCCAGCGCCGCCGCCCCCAGGAGCAAGGAGGTGACCATCCAGCCGGCGTCCAGCCAGCCGCCCGCGGTGTAGGTCCCGTTGCGCTCGACGATCCCGAAGCCGACGTCGGTCAGGATGAGGACGAAGACGCTCGCCACCATCAGGACGAAGGCGCGGGACCGGACGCCGCTCCCGATCATCAGGCGCGCCGCGACGGCGAGCAGCAGCACGTCCATCGTGGGGTAGGCCATCGAGACCAGGCTCGCGAGATCACCCGCCGACGCGTAGGGCACGTCCAGGTAGAGCCACACCGGCAACCCGAAACCGATCGCGACGATCAGGGCGTCGAGCAGGTTCGCCGCATGGGGCCCCCGGGTACGGCTGCGGGTCACCAGCAGCAGCCCTGCGGCCAGGAGGGGGTAGGAGGCCAGGTAGAGAGCGTCGGCGACCGACGGTGTGGCGAGGTCCAGGGCGGTCAGCAGGGCGTAGCCGACGACGACGAGCACCTGCGCAAGGAGGAAGAGCAGCCACGGGACCACGGAGACTGGGCGGTGCCGCCACACCGCGAGGCCGATCGCGGCCACCGCGGAGGCTCCGGCCAGCGCGACCAGCCACGAACCTCCGGCGAACGGGGGTACGACGAGGTAGCAGCACACCGCAAGGGCGCCTGCCGCCAGGTACAGCCGAGAGGTTCGACCTGTCACGCGGCGAGAATCGGCACCGGCGGGTTCCATCTGAGCCGAACCGGACAGATAGGGCCCGAAGGTCCCGAAACGGACACCAGGCCGGGCTGCGGGCGCGGACGGGCCGGGATCGTGCTTCGTCACGCCGATCTCACCCCCACTGGTCGTCAGCCTTCAGGGTCGTCGGTCCCGACCGTCCGGGTCAGCGGCATAGGTCCTTCGACCTACGGCCCTAGGACCTCTTGACAATCGGGCAAAAGGTGCATTTCATCTCCGGCGAACCAAGGGGGACTGGTAGATGGATCTCACCACGTCCCCCTCCAGCCAGAGTGACAGTCGCGCCGCCTCCTCGGCAAGCCCTTCCCGGGCACCGGGAGGCAGCGGCCCGCCCGGGACGACCACGACGGTGCCGTCCTCCTCCTGGCGCCAACCACCGACGATCCGGCCGTTCCACCAGGCCGTCGGGCCGCCGTTGCCGTTGGCGTCGAAGATCGCCGCGCCGTGCGAGCCGACGTACCACTCCCGCTGCTTCCAGCCCATCGTCGTCGGGTCGAGGGCGGGGAGCAGGGCAGCCCAGTCGGCCGGCGGAGCCACCTCGGCGACGTCGTCGGGCAGCAGGTAGCCGGTGTCTCCGGACTCCAACGCGACCTCGACGGCGCCGACGTCGCCCAGGGCGCGTCGGACGGCAGCCTTGGTGGCGCCCAACCACCAGACGACGTCGGCCTCGGTGCCCGGGCCGAAGGAACGCAGCCAGTCCGCGACGAGCGCCGCGTACCCGGCCTGCTCGGCGAGCGGGTCCGGCGCATCCGGCAGCCAGGCCTCGGTGGCGGCCCACCGGGGCCGGGAGGTCTTCCACCCGCCGTCGTTCTCACCGCGGACGACCGCTCCGGAGGCAGCCAACGTGGTCAGCACCCGCGGGGCGACCGGGAGCTCCGCGGCGTACCGCTTGCCCTCGGCGTAGTGGAGCCGGGCCTCCAGGGCGGGCAGCGCGGCGCGCAGCTGCATCGTCGTCAGCGGGCCTTCGGCACGGAGCAGGTCGAGGACGGCAACGGTCTGCTCGGCGACCCAGGCGGCTCCGTCGGCGGCGATCCCGCCCTTCTCGACGTCACGGGCGAGCTGGCCGCGCTGCTGCACCGCGACCCGAGCGGCCGCGCTCCCCCAGACCGCGGGCAGGGAGGCGCGCGGGAACGCGAAGACGGTACGCCGCATCGCGAGCTGCTTGACGACGCTGCGGTCGACGTACAGGGCCCGGTCGACGTCCTCCCGGGAGCACCCGGACCGGGCCCGGGCGGCCAGGTGCACGCTCGCGGGCTCGGTGGCGTGCAGGCAGGTCATCGCCGAGCAGGCGGCCTCCACCGAGCCGACCGGGACGGCCAGGGCGTGCCGGACCGCCAACCGGGCGCGGCGCTGGTCGTCGCTGATCCTGAGCACGACATCATCCAACCGCAGCCGACCGACACCGTCGGAGGTGGTTGGATCACCGAGTGAGCGCGCCGATCCAGGAGACCCGGTTCCAACGTGCCCTGGTGCTGCTCGGGATCGTGGTGCTGGCCTTCAACTTGCGACCGGCGGCGGTGAGCATCGGGCCCGTCCTCGACGAGATCTCCGACGGGCTCGGGATGAGCCCGACCGAGACCGGGCTGCTCACGACCCTGCCGGTGCTCTGCTTCGCGACCGTCGGCGCGCTGGCACCCCGGATCGCGGCGGCGCTCGGGCTGCACCGGACCACTTTCGCCGCCCTACTCCTGGTCTCCGGCGGCCTCGCCGTACGACCGCAGACGGACGGCGTCGCGTCGTTCCTCGTCCTCTCGTTCGTCGCGCTCGCGGGGATGGCGGTCGCCAACGTGCTGCTGCCGTCGCTGGTGAAGCTGCACTTCCCCGATCGCATCGGGCTTCTGACCGCGCTCTACTCGACCTCGCTCGCCCTCGGTCTCACCTCTGCCTCGGTGCTCACCGTCCCGCTGTCCGGCGAGGACCCCGACGGCGTCCTCGACTGGCGCCACGGCCTGGTCCTCTGGTCCCTGACCGCGCTGCTGGCGGCCCTCCCGTGGATCGCCCTGCTCCGCCACGACCGTCGCACCCCCGGAACCCCTGCCACGTTCGGTGCCGGCGCCGTCGCCCGCACCCGGATCGGCTGGCTGATGGCGGTCTTCTTCGGCTTCCAGGCACTCCAGGCGTACTCGATCTTCGGGTGGACCGCCCAGGTCTTCCGCGACGCCGGCTTCGGTGCCGACGAGGCCGGGCTACTCCTGGGAGCGACGACCGCGATCGGCATCCCGATCTCGTTCGTCATCCCGGCAGTGACAGCGCGCGCCCGGGACCCCCGCGTGGTCCTGACCGTCGTGATGGCGTTCTACCCGGTCGGCTACCTCGGCCTGATCCTGGCTCCGGCCGACCTGCCCTGGCTCTGGGCATTCGCTCTCGGTCTGGGCACCTGCACCTTCCCGTTCATCCTCACCCTGATCGGGATGCGCTCCCGGACCCCCGCCGGGACCGCGGCGCTCTCCGGGTTCACCCAGTCCGTCGGCTACCTGATCGCCGTGGTCGGGCCATTCGGCGTCGGAGCCCTGTACGGCGCCAGCGACGGCTGGGCGCTCCCCCTCGCCGTCCTGATGGCGCTGTGCGTGCCGCAGTACCTCGTGGGACTGGCGGCCGCTCGGCCGGCGTACGTGGAGGACCAGATCGACGCCGGCCGCGGGTAACTGCCCCGACCCCTCCTCGTTGAGACGGTATGACCGCCTCTCGACCTTCCCGCCGATTGCTCCTGTCGACCGGTGCGGCTGCGGCGCTGGCCGCTCCCCTCGGGCTCGCGCACGTCACCGGGGCGCGGGCGGCCAGTCTGCCTCGCGCAACCGTTGCGGCTCGCCGGAAGTTCTTCGGGCCGGACAACGTCTCCTCCACCGGCGCCGTGCGACGTGACCGCGTGATCCTGTCCTGGTTCGGAGTCACCAACTTCGCCCTGGCGATCGACGGCCACGTCGTCCTGCTCGACGCCTGGGTTCCGCGCGGCGCCTACTCCCGCCTGGTGCCGACGTCGCCGGAAGAGCTCGCGGCCCTCAAGCCGAGCCAAATCTTCATCGGGCACGGCCATTTCGACCACGCCGCCGACGCCGCCCCCATCGCCGCCGCATCCGGCGCGGTGGTGGTCGGGACCGCGGCGCAGTGCGCCCAGATCTCCCAGCAGGCGCCCGGGCCGATCCGCACCCGGCCGCTCGACCTCGACGCCGTCGGCTCCCGTACCCGTCTGACGCTGGGAAGCCGGATCGGCATCACCGTGATGGCGCACGTCCATTCCGCGGTCACCCCGCCCACCGGCGAGTTCCCGCCCCTGCTTCTCCCGCCGGACTTCACCCCGGTCGTGACCCACCCACCGACCCTGGAGGACCTTCTCGGCTTGGTGTCCCACCAGCCCGACCAGGAGGGCGGCACCCTGCTCTACCGGTTCACGGTCGGCACCTTCTCGCTCCTCTGGAACGACAGCTGTGGACCGATCCGGGACCACCCGACGGTGGTCAACCAGCTGAAGGCGCTTCCGCGCACCACCGTCCAGGTCGGCGCCATCCAAGGGTTCGGTCAGCTCAGCAACGGTCTGCGCGACCCGCTTGACTACATCCGCGCCGTCCGGCCCCGGGTCTTCGTACCCAGTCACCACGACAACTGGACCCCGCCCGTCAGCTCACCTGCATCCGGGTACGAGAGGCCCCTGCGCGACGCCGTGGCCACGATCCCCGCCGCCAGCCGCCCGGCGATCCGCTTCATCACCGACCCGGACGACTACATCCGCCCGGGGCGCCTGACGTTCTCCGCCTGACCCGCAGGTCGTTCCCGCGAGTCGCGTCACCTGCTGGCGCAGACCGGCGACCGCCCGCTGAGGACAGCGATCGTCAGACCACCGACAAGGGAAGCAACCGCTGCCCCGTGGGCCCGATCTGGATGTCGGTGCCCATCTCGGGGCACACCCCGCAGTCGTAGCAGGGGGTCCAGCGGCAGTCCTCGACATCGACCGAGTCGGGGTCGAGGGCGTCCTCCCAGTCCTCCCAGAGCCAGTCCTTGTCGAGACCGGAGTCGAGGTGGTCCCAGGGCAGGGTTTCGGCGTAGGTGCGTTCCCGGGTGGTGAACCAGGCGACGTCGACTCCGCTGCCGGCGAGGCCGGCCTCGGCGGCGGTCATCCACCGGTCGTAGGAGAAGTGCTCGCTCCAGCCGTCGAAGCGGGCACCGTCGCGCCAGGCCGCCTCGATGACCTTGCCGATGCGGCGGTCGCCGCGGGAGAGCAGTCCTTCGACGATGCCGGGCTTGCCGTCGTGGTACCGGAACCCGATCGCGCGCCCGTACTTCTTGTCGTTGCGCACGACCTCGCGCAGCTTCCACAGACGTGAGTCGGTGGTCTCGTGGTCGAGCTGGGGGGCCCACTGGAAGGGGGTGTGCGGCTTCGGCACGAACCCGCCGATCGAGACGGTGCAGCGGATGTCGTTGTGGCCGGAGACCTCGCGGCCCTTGGCGATCACCTTGCGGGCCAGGTCGGCGACCTCGAGGACGTCCTCGTCGGTCTCGGTCGGCAGGCCGACCATGAAATAGAGCTTCACCTGCCGCCAGCCGTGCGAGTACGCCGCAGCGACCGTGTTGATCAGGTCTTCCTCGGTGACCATCTTGTTGATCACCTTGCGCATCCGCTCCGAGCCGCCCTCCGGCGCGAACGTCAGGCCCGAGCGGCGGCCGTTGCGGGAGAACTCGTTGGCCAGGGTGATGTTGAAGGCGTCCACCCGGGTGCTCGGCAGCGACAACGAGACGTTGGTGCCGTCGTACCGGTCGGCCAGGTCCTTGGCGACCTCGCCGATCTCGGTGTGGTCGGCGCTCGAGAGCGAGAGCAGGCCGACCTCGTCGAAGCCGGACTTGCGGATCCCGTTCTCGACCATCTCGCCGATCGTGGTGATCGAGCGCTCCCGGACCGGCCGGGTGATCATTCCCGCCTGGCAGAAGCGGCAGCCGCGGGTGCACCCGCGGAAGATCTCGACCGAGAAGCGCTCGTGGACGGTCTCGGCCAACGGCACCAGCGGGTTGCGCGGGTACGGCCAGGAGTCCAGGTCCATCAGCGTGTGCTTCGCGACCCGCGCCGGTACGCCGGGCACGTTCGGGACCGCCGCGCCGAGCGAGCCGTCCTCGCCGTAGCTCACGTCGTAGAACTTCGGGACGTAGACGCCGCCGCTGACCGCGAGCCGGCGCAGCAGCTCGTCGCGGGCCGTCGGCATCGATCCGGTCGGGCAGCCCTCGCCCTTCCACTCCCGGACGACCTCGCTGATCTTCAGCACCACCTCCTCGCCGTCGCCGAGCACGGCGGCGTCGATGAAGTCGGCGATCGGTTCCGGGTTGAACGCCGAGTGGCCGCCGGCCAGCACGAGGGTGTGACCGTCGGTGCGGTCCTTCGCGTGCAGCGGGATGCCCGCCAGGTCCAGCGCGGTGAGCATGTTCGTGTAGCCGAGCTCGGTGGAGAACGAGAGCCCCAACAGGTCGAAGGCGCCGACCGGTCGGTGGCTGTCCACGGTGAACTGCGGGATCCCCTCCCGGCGCAGCACGGCCTCCATGTCCGGCCAGACCGCGTAGGTCCGCTCGGCCAGGGTGTCCTCGGCCTCGTTGAGGACTTCGTAGAGGATCTGCACGCCCTGGTTGGGCAGCCCGACCTCGTACGCGTCCGGGTACATCAGCGCCCACCGGACGGTGCGGTCGTCAGGACCCCACTCCTTGCTCACCGAGTTGAGCTCGCCGCCGACGTACTGGATCGGCTTCTGCACGCCCGGCAGGTGCGGCTCGAGACGGCTGAACACCGACTCCGGGGTGGACGGGCTGAGGACGGGCACAACGAACCTCTCGGACGACGACGGGGACGGGTCCCAGGGTACGCGGAAGTCCCCGAGAATCCGCGGTCCGACCAGGTCAGCGGTCCCCGAGCAGCCGCGGGGAGGGCAGCCGCTTCGCGACCCGCGTCGTCGACCGCAGCTGGATGTTGAGCAGCAGCCCGATCGCCATCAACGAGGCGAACATCGAGGAGCCGCCGTAGGAGACCAGCGGGAGCGGGACTCCGGTAACCGGCATGATGCCCAGGCACATCCCGATGTTCTGGAAGGTCTGGAAGCCGAACCAGCAGGCGATCCCGGCGGCCGCGATGCGTCCGAAGGTGTCGTCCGCCTGGCGCGCGATCAGCAGCGCCCGCCACAGCAGCACCGCGAACAGCGTGATCAGGATGCCGGCCCCCACGAGGCCCAACTCCTCGCCCGCGACGGTGAAGACGAAGTCGGTGTGCTGCTCGGGGACGAACCCCGAACGGGTCTGCGAGCCGTCGAAGAGACCCTGACCGAAGAGGCCGCCGTTCCCGATCGCGATCCGCGCCTGGGTCGTGTTGTACCCGGCGCCGCGGGGGTCGAGGTCGGGGTTCGTGAACGCCATGAACCGGTTGACCTGGTACGCCTTCAGCACCCCGGTCGTGACCACGACGACCGCGGTCGCGAACCCGGCCGCGGCCAGCGCCACCAGCCAGCGGCGCGGCGTCCCGGCAGCCGCCAGGACACCGACGATGGTCGCGGTCAGCACCAGCATGGTGCCGAGGTCGGGCTGGAGCAGGATCAGGACCGCCGGCACCCCCGCGATCACCAGCATCAGGACGACCTCGAGCGTCCCGAGCGTCCGCCGCCGGGAGCTCTCCAGCCGTTCCGCGACCAGCAGCGCCATCCCGACAACCACGGCCAGCTTGGCGAACTCGGCGGGCTGGACGGAGAGGCCACCGATCATCAGCCAGGACCGGGACCCGTTGATGGTCGTCCCGATCGCGAGGACGAGGAGGAGGCCGACGACCGACCCGGCGTAGACGACGGGCGCCATGATCCGGACCCACCGGCGGTCGGTGAGGAGGACACCGACGCCCAGGCAGAGGCCGATCACGATGTTGACCAGCTGCTTGCGCAGGTACGCGGTCTCGTTGCCGCCGGTCAGGGCCTCGTTCGTGGACGTCGAGGACCACACCAGCAGGGTCCCGATCACCAGGATCGCGCCGGTGGCCAGGACCAGGACCCAGTCCATCCGGCTGCGGTCAACCCCGAGCTCGCGGGCTCGTGCGGGAGCGAGCAGCGTCATCGGCCCACCCCCGGCGGCGGCATGATCGACCCGTCGTCGAAGAACTGCGGGAGCTTCTTCGGCGGGGTGACCCCGGGAATGGCGGCGCGGTCCCGGTCGACCTCCTCGCCGGTGATCCCGTAGAGCGACTCCCAGATCGCCCGGACGGCCGGGCCGGAGGTGCCCGAGCCGGTACCGGCCTGGGTCAGCATCATCACCACCACGTAGTCCTCGGTGTAGGTCGCGATCCAGGAGGTGCTCTGCTTGCCGTAGACCTCGGCGGTGCCGGTCTTGCCGCGGATCGGGACCTCGTCGAGCGGGAACCCGCCGAATTTCCAGGCCAGGGTCCCGGTCTTCGCGGTACCGAGAAGGGCGTCGTCGACGTACTTCATGGCGGCCGCGGTGGACTTCACCTTGCCCTGGACGACCGGCTTGATCTTCTTGATCAGGGTGCCGTCGGGGCTGACCACCGCTTTGGCGATCCGAGGTGCGTAGAGGGTGCCGCCGTTGGAGAGCGCGGCGTAGGCACGGGCCAGCTGGATCGGCGTGACCGTGGTGTCGCCCTGCCCGATCGAGTAGTTCACCGCGTCGGTGGCCCGGTACCGGTTGCCCTCCAGGCAGAACTCACGGGCGTAGACGTGCAGGAAGTCGCGTTTGCCGGTGGTGTTCTGCGCATCGATCTTGCAGTACTTGGCCTTCATGGCGTTCCAGTAGGAGAGCTTCCAAGCGCGGTCCGCGATCCGCCCGTCGGCCTCACCCGGGATGTCCAGGCCGGTCTTCCTGCCGAAGCCGAACTGCTTGGCGACGGTGATCAGCGGGTCCTTGGCCTTCACGTCCTCCGGGTCGGAGCCGAACTTGTTCCAGTAGTTCAGACCGATCCGGTAGAAGAACGTGTCGCAGGAGAGCTCGAGCGCCTTCGCGAAGTCGATCGACCCGTAGGAAGCGGACTGGTAGTTCTTGAACCAGCGGTTGCCGACCTGCAGGCCTCCGGAGCAGTTCAGCCGGGTGTCGGTGCTGTAGCCGTTGTTCAGCGCCCCGATGGTCATCAGCGGCTTCCAGGTCGAGCCCGGGGCGAACTGACCCTGGGTGGCCCGCGAGACCAGCGGCAGCCCCGACTCCTCCGAGGTGATCGCGGTCAGCTCCTTGGTCGTGATCCCGCCGACCCAGACCTCCGGGTCGTACGTCGGCTGGCTGGCCATCGCGATCACTCCGCCGGTGCGGGCGTCCATCACCACGACGGCGCCGCTGTCGGCGACGTAGTTGCGGCGGGTCACCGGGTCGAAGGTCTTGCGCGCGTTGACGATCGTGGTGTGCAGCTGCTTCTCCACGACGCTCTGCACCTTCGCGTCGATCGAGGTGACCAGGGTCGCCCCCGGCTGGGCCGCGACGCTCGCGGTGTCGCCGAGCACCCGCCCCATGGAATCGACCGCCACCTTGGTGGCGCCCGGGACGCCGCGCAACCACCGGTCGTAGGACTTCTCCAGACCGGCACGACCGACCACCGAGGCTCCGTTCAGCGACTGGTCCTCGGTCCGCTCCGCTTCCTCGAGCTCGTCGCCGGTGACCGGGCTGAGGTACCCGATGATCCCCGCAGCATTGATCCCGAACGGCGACGGGTAGGAGCGGACGGTCTCGGCCCGGGCGATCACCCCGGGGAACTCCTCGGGCTGCTCGGAGATCTGTACCGCGATCACCTGCGGGACGTCCTCGGCCACCGGGATCGGCTGGAACGGCGAGCCGTTCCAGCAGGTGCCGGAGACCGCCTTCTCGGTCCCGCAGAGCAGCAGCCGTGCGGTCACCTCGTCGTACGGCTCCTTGACCGTGCGGGCGACCTTGCGCAGCAACGCCTTGCGGTCGTGGTCGTCGAGCTTGTTGAGCACGGTGCGGTCGATGCTGACCACCCAGCTGGTCCGGTTGGTGACCAGCGAGCGCCCCATCGCGTCGACGATCAGTCCGCGGACCGGCTGCACCACGACGTCGCGGACCGATTGCTCGGCGGCCTTCGCCTGGTACTCCTCGCCGGTGAAGACCTGGAGGTACCAGAGCCGGGCGAACAGGGTCAGGAAGAGCGAGAGCATCAGCACCTGCATCACCAGGAGCCGGAGCCGGCCACGACGGGTGTGGCGCAGCGAGGCCATCGGGCGGATCAGGACGGCGGCCACCGGGTCACACCGCCAACCGGGCAGGTCGGACGCGTTCCACCAGCCAGAGCAGCGCGGGGACCAGGAACGGCGCCAGCATCAGGTCCCAGAGCATGCTGATCACGATCACCCGCAGCATCGCGTCCACCCCCAGCGCGCCGTCGTCCAGGACGATCCCGGTGAACGCGTAGACCGAGGTGCCGACGAAGGACATCGCGCCGACCAGGACGACCGCCATCAGCGGTGAGGTCCGGGCGTCCTGCCGGACCCGGCCGGCCAGGTAGCCGACCAGGACCAGGGCGAGCGCCCACCGGCCGGCGACGTGGTCTGCCGGAGGGGCGAGGTCGAGGAGCATCCCGGCGCCGAAGCCGAGCAGGGCCGCGAACTCCGAACCGCGGGCGATCGCGGCGGCGACCACCACGATCAGCGCCAGGTTCGGGACGACGCCGTCGACGCTGACGAAACGGAAGATCGCCGCCTGGGCGACGATGGCGAAGCAGACCACCGCGACCAGGGCGGTGTCCCGGATGCTCGTCATCAACGGCCCTCCGCCGTGCCGCCGGCGATCACGGTGCGGTCACCGTCGGTGCCGTTCGGTACGACGACCCCGACCACGTCGAGCGCGGTGAAGTCGGCGAACGGGGTGATCACCGCCTGGCGGGTGCTCTGCCGCGGCGAGGAGACCACCGACCCGACCCGACCGATGGGGATGCCGGCGACGTACGGGACCCCGTTGCGCGAGCCCCAGGTGACCACGACGTCGTTGCGCGAGGGCTCGACGGCGTTGTCGACCAGGTCGAGGTCGAGGCGCCCGGTGTCGCTGACCGAGCCCCGTCCGCGGAGGAAGCCGATCTCCAGGTTCGTCCCCAGCCGGCCGCCGATCACGGACTCGGTGTCGATGATCAGCAGGACGGTGGCGGTGGAGCGGGTCGCCTGCACCACCCGGCCGACCAGGCCGTCGTTGTTGAGGACGGTCATGTCCTTGGTGATGCCCGAGGAGGTCCCGGCGTCGATGGTGACGGTGCGCGAGAACGACTGCGCCGGGCCCATCGCGATCACCCGGGCCGCGACCAGGGAGTAGCCGGTCTCGGCGGCCGTCCGGGTCAAGCCGTCCAGCTCGGCCAAGCGCTGCCGGTCCAACGGCTCGCCGGCGAGCTCGGTGCGCAGTCGGGAGTTCTCGGCGGTGAGCGCGGCGATGTCGTCGCGCAGGGAGTCGTTGGTGCGGAAGAAGTCTCCGGCCTCGGCGAAGGGCCGGGTCACCGAGGCGGTCGCGTCCTCGAGCGGGCCGACCACCGAGCCGACCACCGAACGCACCGGGTCCAGCGGGGAGTCGGCACCGGCGCGCGCGTCAAGGGTGATCACCGTCAGCGCGGCGAGGACGAGCAGGCCGAGTCTGCGGCGGGAGGGGTCCCGGGTGGGTCCGCTGCCGATCGGGCGTCGACCGCCGCCGAACCAGCGTCGGGAACTGGCGCGCAGCATCAGGCTCCCCGGCGTACGTTCTCGGCGACCAGGACCTGCTGGAGCGCCTCGAACTCCTCGACGCACTTGCCGGACCCGAGGACGACCGCGCTGAGCGGGTCCGCCGCGACGTGGACCGGCATCCCGGTCTCGTGGCTGATCCGCTCGTCCAGGCCGCGCAGCAGCGCTCCGCCGCCGGTCAGGACGATGCCGCGGTCCATGATGTCGCCGGCCAGCTCGGGGGGCGTCTGGTCCAGGGTCGTCCGGACGGCGTCCACGACCGTGTGCACCTGCTCCTCGATCGCCTTGCGGATCTCGACGCTGGAGACCGTGACCGTGCTCGGCAGCCCGGTCACCATGTCGCGTCCGCGGATCTCGCCGGTCAGCTCACTCGCGAGCGGGAACGCCGAGCCGAGGGTCATCTTGATCTCCTCGGCGGTGCCCTCCCCGAGCATCAGGGAGTGCTCCTTCTTGAGGTGGGCGATGATCGCCTGGTCCAGCTCGTCGCCGGCGGTGCGGATCGAGAGCGTGGTGACCAGCCCGCCGAGGGAGATGACGGCGACCTCGGTGGTGCCGCCGCCGATGTCGACGACCATGTTCCCGGTCGGCTCGTGGACCGGCAGTCCGGCTCCGATGGCAGCCGCCATCGGCTCCTCGATGATGTAGACCTTGCGGGCGCCGGCCTGGTAGCCGGCCTCCTTGACGGCGCGCTGCTCGACCGGGGTGACCCCGCTCGGTACGCAGATCACCAGGCGCGGCTTCGCGAAGTAGCGCCGCCGGTGGACCTGGGCGATGAAGTGGCGCAGCATCTGCTCGGTGGCGTCGAAATCGGCGATGACGCCGTCGCGGAGCGGGCGGATCGCGGTGATGCCCTCCGGCGTACGGCCGATCATCCGCTTGGCCTCGGTCCCGACGGCGAGGATCTCGCGGGTCTGGGTGTGCATGGCGACCACGGAGGGCTCGTCCAGCATCACGCCCCGGCCGCGGACGTAGACCAGCGTGTTGGCGGTGCCGAGATCCACGGCCAGGTCACGGCCGACCAGGTTGTTCGCCATCGTTCCTCGCAGGTGTGCATCGTGGGGAAGTGAGCACGACGCACAGTCCCGTGCGTAACACGGAAACCACGCGTCCCACCAGTAACGAGACTAGAAGTGGAACGCGGTCAACCCGCGGAGGACACGCGGCTCGGGTCAGACGGACAATTCGGGAAACCAGATCGCGATCTCGCGGGCGGCCGACTCCGGGGAATCCGAGCCGTGCACCAGGTTCTCCCGGTTGCTCAGGCTCAGGTCGCCCCGGATGGTGCCCGGAGCAGCCTTGCGGCCGTCGGTCGCGCCGTTGATGCCGCGGACGACCTCGATCGCCTCGTCGCCCTCCAGGACCAGCGCCACCAACGGGCCGCTGGTCACGAAGTCGCGCAGCGGCGGGTAGAAATCCCGCTCGACGTGCTCGGCGTAGTGCTGGTCGGCGACCGACGCGTCGATGGTGCGGTGCTCCAGCGCGACGATGGTCAGCCCCTTGGCCTCGAAGCGGGAGAGGACCTCACCGACGAGGCCGCGACGGACGGTGTCGGGCTTGAGCAGGACGAGCGTGCGCTGGGTCATGGCAGAACCCTAGTCGGCGGGCGGGCCGGGCGCCGCTGCCGCCTTGTCCCGGTCGATCGTGCCGCCGAGCCGGAAGGCGGTGAACCAGAGCAGCGCGAAGATCCCGCCGAGGACGATCATCACCGGCGTGAAGATGCCCAGCGCGAGCGAGCCGGCCTGGATCGCCCACCCGAGGTAGTAGCCCCACGGGCTGCGCAGCATCCCCGAGACGAGGATGCAGGAGCCGGCGAGACCGAGGCCGATCACCAGGGCCTGGGTGGTGCTCAGGTCCTCACCCTGGACCAGGACCGGGGTGCTGAGCCCCAGCACCACCGACTGCAGCAGCAGGATCGCGGAGCAGAGCCGCCGCCGCATCATCCGTCGTCCCGGGGCCGGATCAACGCCCGCGCTTCGCCGACGGTGATCACCGAGCCGGTGACCAGCACACCGCCGGAGCCCAGCCCCTCACCGAAGACACCGCCCACCTCGGCCAGCGCGGCCGCCTCGTCGATCGCGGAGGCGAGCGACGGCTGGACGCTGACCCGGTCCTGGCCGAAGATCCCGCGGGCCACCTCGGCCAGCTCGGAGGCGCTCATCGAGCGCTGGGTGGAGTTCTGGGTGCACACGACGTGGGCCAGAACGGGCTCCAGCGTGGAGAGCAGTCCGTCGTAGTCCTTGTCGGCCATCACCCCGACCACGCCGATCAGCGGGCTGAAGGTGAAGGAGTCCTCGAGCGCATCGACCAGCGCCTGCGCGCCGTGCGGGTTGTGCGCCGCGTCCAGCACGATCGTCGGTGAGCGGCGGACGACCTCGAGGCGGCCCGGTGAGACCACCTCGGCGAACGCGTCCCGGACCACCTCGGCGCTCAGCGGCTCGTCGCCCCCGACGAACGCCTCCACCGCGGCGAGCGCGAGGGCCGCGTTCTGCGCCTGGTGGGCGCCGTACAGCGGGAGGAAGACGTCGTCGTACTCGCCGCGCAGGCCCTGCAGCGAGATCAGCTGACCACCGACGGCCGGCACCCGGGTCTTGACCCCGAACTCGATGCCCTCGCGGGCCACCACCGCGCCCACCTCGGCAGCGCGCGCGACGATCTGGGCCGCCACGTCGGGCTCCTGGACGGCGGTGACCACGGTGGCCCCGGGCTTGATGATGCCGACCTTCTCGCGGGCGATCTCCGCGACCGTCCCGCCGAGGTACTGGGCGTGGTCGACCGCGATCGGGGTGAGCACCGCGACCGCCCCGTCCGCGACATTGGTCGCGTCCCAGGCGCCGCCCATCCCGACCTCGATGACGGCCGCGTCCACCGGGGCGTCCGCGAACGCGGCGAACGCCATCGCCACGACGGTCTCGAAGAAGGACAGCGGGTGGTCGGAGTCCGCGTCGACCAGGTGCGTGTACGGCGCCACGTCGTTGAACGCCTGCACGAACGCCTCGTCGGAGAGCGGTTCGCCGTCGACCACGATCCGCTCGGTCATCGACTCCAGGTGCGGGCTGGTGAACCGACCGGTCCGCAGCCCGAGGGCCCGGATCAGGGTCTCGACCATCCGCGCGGTCGTCGTCTTGCCGTTGGTCCCCGTCAGGTGCACCACGGGGTAGCTGCGCTGCGGCTCCCCGAGCAGCTCGGTGAACGCCTGGATCCGGTCCAGCGACGGCTCGAGCCGCGACTCCGGCCACCGGGACAGCAGCGCGTCCTCCACCTCCGCATAGGTCTCGGCAGGACGTGCGTCAGCAGGACGGAAGGCATCGGGAGAGTCGGTCATCGCTCGCTCATCGTAGTGGCGGGTTTCGAGACAGGCGCTGCGCGCCTTCCTCAACCGGCCGGCGGTCTCGAAACCCGGTGGGTTGAGGGGTTGGGAGGCGGATTCAAGCGGTGGTCGCAACACCGGGGTTGTTGTCGTGTTCGGACAGTAGCTTGTCGAGAGCTTCGGCCGGGGTGCGCCATTCGAGGGTCTTGCGTGGGCGGTTGTTCAGTTCGGTTGCAACCTTCTCCAGGTAGCTGGCTCCCCAGAAGGACAAGTCAGTGCCTTTGGGGAAGTACTGGCGCAGCAGGCCGTTGGTGTTCTCGTTGGTCCCGCGCTGC
>JBFJNH010000077.1:0-15579 GCA_041618295.1 Marmoricola sp. | reverse complement strand
GAAGCAACCGTCTCGAAACCCGGTGGGTTGAGGAGTTGGGAAGCAACCGTCTCGAAACCCGGTGGGTTGAGGAGTTGGGAAGCAACCGTCTCGAAACCTAGAACGCGTTCCACTACTGTTCCTCGGGTGACCCCTCGTGAGCGTTTCGACGCCCTGCGCAACGCCGCGACGGCCTCCCCCGTCGACCTGGACGCCCTGTGGGCAGACCTCCGCGTGCTGACGGTGGCGGAGATGGTGGGAGCCTGGCGCGGCGGCGACTTCGCGACCGGCCACCCGGCCTCCGGCCTGCTGACCAAGATCAACTGGCACGGGAAGCGCTTCGACTCCCCGCTCGAGGGTCACCCGCTGATCTGCCGGGGCGAGGACGGCGAGCTGTACTCGAACACCGCCGCGGCCGGCGGGGGCTACTCCTCGCTGTGGGAGGTCGGCTTCCGCGGCGAGACCACCGCCACGATGGTGTACGACGCGATGGCCGTCTTCGACCACTTCAAACGGGTCGACGACACCTGCGTGATGGGCATCATGAACGGCAAGCTCGAGGGCGTCTTCGGGACCGCCGACCACTACTACTTCTGGCTGGAGCGTGAAGACTCGTGAAGACCACCGTCGCCGTCGTGAACTCCCAAGGTGCCGACTTCTCCCTGGAGGAGGTCGACCTCGCCGAGCCCCTCGCCGACGAGGTGCTGGTGAAGATCGTCGCCACCGGCCTGTGCCACACCGACATCCACCTCAAGGGCTTCCTTCCCGAGGAGATGTTCCCCAACGTCTTCGGCCACGAGGGCGCTGGCATCGTCGAAGCCGTCGGCGAGGGCGTCACCGGGATCGAGGTGGGCGACCACGTCGTCCTGTCGTTCCGCTCCTGCCGCGCCTGCGAGAACTGCACCAACGGGATGGTCGGCTACTGCGACTCCTCGCTGCTGCTCAACTACATGGGCATGCGGATGGACGGCAGCACGACGTACTCGCGCGACGGGTCGCCGGTCTTCGGCAGCTTCTTCGGCCAGTCCAGCCTGTCGGCGCACGCCATCGCCTACGCCGACAACGTCGTGGTGGTCGACAAGTCCGTCGACCTGACCAAGGTCGCCCCCTACGGGTGCGGGTTCCAGACCGGTGCCGGCACGGTCCTGAACGTGCTCGAGCCGACCCCGACCGACAGCCTGGTGGTCTTCGGCTGCGGTGCCGTCGGCCTCGCCGCGATCGCCGCGGCCCAGCACCTCGGGCTCGGCACGATCATCGCCGTCGACCCGATGGAGAGCCGCCGCCGGGCCGCCGCCCGGTTCGGCGCGATCGGCGTCGACCCGACGCCGGCCGACGCCCCCGACTTCAACGTCGTGGAGAAGGTCAAGGAGCTCACCGGCGGAGGCGCGTCGTACGCGATCGACACGACCGCGATCTCGCCGGTGGTCAAGCAGGCCCAGCAGTCCCTCAGGGTCCGTGGCACCCTGGTCGCGCTCGGGCTCGGCCCGGAGGAGTACGCGATCGACGCGATCGACCTGCTGCAGACCGGCAAGATCATCCGCTCCTCGATCGAGGGCGATTCCGACCCGCAGGAGATGGTCCCGCGGCTGATCGCGATGAACGCCGCCGGCGAGTTCGACGTCGACGACCTGATCGCGACCTACCCCTTCACCGAGATCAACACCGCCGTCGCCGACGTCCTGGCCGGGAAGGTCGTGAAGCCGGTCCTGGTCTGGTGAACGAAGCGCCGGCCCCTTGACCGCCTCACCGGTCGTCGAGCGTGCCGAGATGCCGCACCGGCACACCGCGTCCCGACCGGAACTGCGACCGCAACGGGGCTAAGGTCTCGGCATGAGGCTTCGACTCACCGAGGAGGAGGCCGCGTTCCGCGAGGAGATGCGCGCCTTCTTCACCACCGAGATCCCCCAGGACATCCGCGACGACGTCCGCGCCGGCCGCCACCTCGACAAGGACGCTTTCGTCCGGTCGATGCGGGTGATGAACGAGGCCGGCCTCGCCGTCCCCAACTGGCCGGTGGAGTGGGGCGGCAAGGACTGGACCCCGCTGCAGAAGCACCTGTGGCACGAGGAGATGCAGCTCGCCTGCGTCCCGCCCCCGCTGGCGTTCAACGCCAGCATGATCGGCCCGGTGATCGCGCACTTCGGTTCGGAGGAGATGAAGCAGCGCTTCCTCCCGGCGACGGCGAACCTGGACATCTGGTGGTGCCAGGGGTTCTCCGAGCCGAACGCCGGCTCCGACCTCGCCTCGCTGACCACGCGCGCCGAGCGCAGCGGCGACGACTGGGTCGTCAACGGCCAGAAGACGTGGACCACGCTCGGCCAGCACGCGGACTGGATCTTCTGCCTCGCCCGGACCGACCCGGACGTGAAGAAGCAGGCCGGGATCTCGATGCTGCTGTTCCCGATGGACTCCCCCGGTGTGACGCTGCGGCCGATCAAGATGATCGACGGCGGCTACGAGGTCAACGAGGTCTTCTTCGACAACGTCGTGGTGCCGGGCGAGAACCTGGTCGGGGAGGTCAACCAGGGGTGGACCCAGGCGAAGTTCCTGCTCGGCAACGAGCGGGTCGGGGTGGCTCCGGTCGGCGCAACCAAGCGCGCCCTGGCCACCGCGAAGGAGCACGCCATCGGGCTCGGCGCCCTCACCGATCCACTGATGGCAGCACGGTTCGTCGAGCTGGAGAACGAGCTGCTCGCGCTCGAGCTGACCGCACTGCGGGTGGTCGCGAACTCCGCCGACGGCAAGCCGCACCCTGCCTCGTCGGTGCTCAAGCTCAAGGGCACCGAGCTCCAGCAGGCCGTCACCGAGCTCAGCGTCGACCTGGCCGGACCGCTCTCGATCGCATCGGGCTCGCAGACGGTGCCCGAGTGGGCCGCGCACTCGGTGCCGACGTACCTGAACTTTCGCAAGGCCTCGATCTACGGCGGCTCCAACGAGATCCAGCGCCAGATCATCGCCGGCACCATCCTGGGACTCTGAGAGGCACACATGGACTTCGAACTCGATGACGAGCAGGTCGCGCTGCGCGACGCCGTGCGCGGCCTGGTCAAGGTCTACGACCCTGCCGTCGACTCCGAGCGCCGCCGCGAGGTCACCGCGAGCGACCCGGGCTACGACGAGGCGCTCTGGGGTCGACTGGCCGAGATGGGACTGCTGGGCCTGCCGTTCCCCGAGGAGGACGGCGGTATGGGTGCCGGCCCGGTCGAGGTCGCCCTGGTCGCCGAGGAGCTCGGCCGGGTGCTCGCCCCCGAGCCGTACGTCGCCGCGGTCGTCCTGGCCGGCGGTCTGGTCGCCGAGCTCGGCAGCCCCGAGCAGCGCAAGGAGATCCTCGGCGCCCTCTCCGCCGGGGAGCGCCTGCTGACGTTCGCCTCCGGCGAGGTCGCCGAACCCGTCATCCAGGGGGCCCGGGCCGACACCGTCGTCTGGGAGGTCGGCGGCGAGGTGTTCCTGGTCGACCGGCCCGCGGAGGTCACGGCGTACCGGACCCACGACGGTGGCCGCGCAGCACTGATGGAGTTCGACCGCGCCGCGGCCGTCCCGCTCGGCGACGGCGGCGACGCGTCGGAGACGGTGGCCACGGTGCTGGCACGGGCGCAGATCGCC
This sequence comes from Marmoricola sp., assembly GCA_041618295.1. Classification (GTDB taxonomy): domain Bacteria; phylum Actinomycetota; class Actinomycetes; order Propionibacteriales; family Nocardioidaceae; genus Marmoricola. Next base: position 11,997 of record JBFJNH010000077.1, on the reverse strand, counting down.
GCCTGCCACGAGGCGCTGGGGGCGATGGACACCGCCCTGCGGATGACCACGGCGTACCTGAAGACGCGCAAGCAGTTCGGCGTCACCCTGAACACCTTCCAGGCACTCACCTTCCGGGCCGCGGACATGTACACCGACCTCGAGCTGACCCGGAGCATCGTCACCTGGGCCACCCTGGTCGCCGCCGACACCGACAGCGCGGCCGATCCGACCTTGATCCGCGACGCGGGCGCACGGGCGAAGCTCCAGACCGCCCACGCCGGCCGCCGGATCGGCCAGGAGGCGATCCAGCTGCACGGCGGCATCGGGGTCACCGACGAGTACGCCGTCGGGCACTACACGTCGCGGCTGACCGCGCTGAGCCACTGGCTCGGTGAGTCCCGGGAGCAGATCTCGGTGCTCTCCGCGGGCCTGACCCGGCACGGGGTGCTGGACCCGCTGGACTGAGCGGGGCTTTCCCGCCCGTAACATGTCCGGGTGACCGAGAACCAGACCCCCGAAACCGACGCGTCAGCGCTCCCGACGACCGCCGTTCCGGGCGCCGTCGTCGTACCGGAGAAGCCGGCGCTGGAAGGTCTCGAGGCAACCTGGTCGGAGCGCTGGAAAGCGGCGGAGACCTACCGGTTCGACCGCACCCAGCCGCGCGAGAACGTCTACTCGATCGACACTCCCCCGCCGACCGTCTCCGGCAGCCTGCACGTCGGCCACGTGTTCTCCTACACCCACACCGACCTGATCGCGCGCTACCAGCGGATGCAGGGCAAGTCGGTCTTCTACCCGATGGGGTGGGACGACAACGGGCTGCCGACCGAGCGCCGGGTGCAGAACTACTTCGGCGTCCGGTGCGACCCCTCGCTCCCGTACGACGCCGACTTCACCCCGCCGGAGAAGCCCGACCCGAAGAAGCAGGTCCCGATCTCCCGGCCGAACTTCATCGCGCTGTGCGAGCAGCTCGTCGAGGAGGACGAGAAGGTCTTCGAGTCGCTGTGGCGCACGCTCGGCCTCTCGGTCGACTGGTCCACGACGTACACGACGATCGGCAAGGACGCCCAGACCGTCAGCCAGCGCGCGTTCCTGCGCAACTTCGCCCGCGGCGAGGCCTACCTCCAGGAAGCGCCGACGCTCTGGGACGTCACCTTCCAGACCGCCGTCGCCCAAGCGGAGCTCGAGGCCCGTGAGTACGCCGGCGCGTACCACCGCGTCGCGTTCCACCGGGCCGACGGGGCGCCCCTGTACATCGAGACGACCCGGCCCGAGCTGATCCCCGCCTGCGTCGCGCTGATCGCCCACCCCGACGACGAGCGGTACCAGGCCCTGTTCGGGACCACGGTGACCTCGCCGGTCTTCGGCGTCGAGGTCCCCGTGCTCGCGCACGAGGCCGCCGAACCCGACAAGGGCGCCGGCATCGCGATGTGCTGCACCTTCGGCGACCTGACCGACGTCCAGTGGTGGCGCGAGCTCCAGCTCCCGGTCCGCACCGTGATCGGCCGCGACGGTCGGCTGCTGCGCGAGACGCCGGAGTGGCTGGCCTCCCCCGTCGCCTCGGCGGCCTACGCCGACCTGGCCGGGAAGACCGCTTTCAGCGCGCGCGAGGAGATCGTCGGCAAGCTCCGCGAGTCCGGCGACCTGGACGGCGAACCGAAGCCGACCCAGCGGATGACGAACTTCTTCGAGAAGGGCGACAAGCCGCTCGAGATCGTCGCGACCCGGCAGTGGTACATCCGCAACGGCGGTCGCGACGCCGACCTGCGCGACGAGCTGATCGAGGACGGGGCCGGGATCACCTGGGTCCCGCCGCACATGAAGCACCGTTACGACAACTGGGTCGGCGGGCTGAACGGCGACTGGCTGATCTCGCGCCAGCGCTTCTTCGGGATCCCGTTCCCGGTCTGGTACCCGCTCGACGCGGACGGCGAACCGGACTACGAGCACCCGCTGATGCCGACCGAGGACGCCCTCCCGGTGGATCCGTCGACCGACGCCCCGGCCGGGTACGAGGAGTCCCAGCGCGGCCAGGCGGGCGGCTTCATCGGCGACCCGGACGTGATGGACACCTGGGCGACCTCGTCGCTGACCCCGCAACTGGCCTGCGGCTGGGAGTCCGACCCGGACCTGTTCGCGCGGACCTTCCCGATGGATCTCTGCACCCAGGCGCACGACATCATCCGGACCTGGCTCTTCTCCCGCGTCGTCCGGGCGCACCACGAGAACCAGGTGCTGCCGTGGACGCACGCGATGATGTCCGGCTTCGTGATGGACCCCGACCGCAAGAAGATGTCGAAGTCGAAGGGCAACGTGGTCGTCCCGACCGAGATCCTCGACAAGTTCGGCGCCGACGCGGTCCGTTGGCGCGCCGCAATGGCACGGCCCGGCCTGGACTCGCCGTTCGACGAGGCCCAGATGAAGGTCGGCCGCCGGTTGGCGATGAAGGTCCTGAACGCCTCGAAGTTCGTCCTCGGCGGCGTCGGCGCTTCCGCGATCGACCCGGCCGCGGTGACCGAGCCCGTCGACCGCGCCCTGCTCGCCCGGCTCGCCGACGTCATCGGGGCCGCGACCGAGGCGTTCGACGCCTACGACTACACCACCGCGCTGGAGGCGGTGGAGAAGTTCTTCTGGGAGTTCTGCGACGACTACCTCGAGCTGGTCAAGGAGCGGGCGTACGCCGAGGACGGCGGCGCCGCGACCGAGTCCGCCAAGGCCGCCCTGGTGACCGCGCTGCACGTCCAGCTCCGGCTGCTGGCGCCGTTCCTGCCCTACGTGACCGAGGAGGTCTGGTCCTGGTGGCAGGCCGGCTCGGTGCACCACGCGTCCTGGCCGACGGCCGCCGACCTGGGCTCCGCGTCCGACGCGGACCCGGCCGTCCTCGGTGCCGTCGCGACCGCGCTCGGTGGCATCCGCGGCGCCAAGTCGCAGGCGAAGGTCTCCATGCGCGCCGAGCTGTCCCGGGTCGAGATCTCCGGTCCGGCAGCCTTGGTGGAGTCCGCCCGGCTGGCTGCGGACGACCTGCGGAAGGTCGGCAAGATCGTCGGGGACCTGGTCTTCACCGCGAACGACGCCCCGGAGCTGACCGTCAGCGCCGAGCTCGCCCCGGTGGCTGCCGAAGGCTGAGGATGAGTCTCCCGCCCCTCCCCGCCGACGTCCACGACCTGCGTGCCGACGGGTGGGACCGCCGGGTGCCGACCCTGGTGCTCACCCTGGGACCGCCGGTCGTGGCCGTGCTCGCCGTCGCCTCGGTCTGGAACGAGCCGGCCGTGTACTCCGGTGACGTCGCGGAGGTCTCGTCGTGGTCGTGGTTCCTGGTCGGGATCCCGATCGGCGTCGCCCTCGCCGCCGTACTGATCGGCTGGTTCGCTCCGCGTCCGGGCGCGTGGGCGATGGCCGTCGGTGTCTTCCCGCCGCTCTTCTCCGAGGGCTCCGACGGCTCGGGCGAGTGGTTCGCCCTGGTCGGCTGGGCCTGGCTGGCTGTCGTGGCGCTCGACCTCGTTCTGGTGCTCCGCCAACGTGCCCTGGTGGCGAGTACGACGCCAGCACCGCCCGCGACCGGCGCACGTCCCTGGCGGGCCGACCACCACCTGCTCGTTCGCGGAGCCCTTGCCGCGGTCGTGACCGCCGGGATCGCCGTGGGGTTCACCCAGTACGCGGGGTGGCGCAGCGACGTCCGGGCCCTGGCTGACCGTGCAGTCCCGACCGCACTCCCGGTGAGCCGGGTCGACACCGCCTTCGACAGCGTGTTCGTCGAGGTCGACGGCCGGGAACGGGAGTTCTTCGTCGCCGACGCCGCCGAGCACCCGGTCGGCTCGACGTTCGTCGTCTACGTCGACCCGACCGGCGCGATGCCCCCGTACGGTGCCGAGGACGCCGATCCGTCCGGCTGGTCCGACATGGGTGTCCCGATCGGGGCCGGCCTGCTCCTGCTCGTCGTCGTCGGCCCCGAGGTGGGCCGTCGCCGACGCCGGGTCGAGGCACTCGCGTCGGCCGACGACGCCGGGGTTCCGGTGCTGATCCGGCTGCACCCGCTCCACGACGGTATCGAGGTCTTCGCGGACACGGACCCCGAAGGACTGCGGCCGCTCGCCTACCTGCCGACGTTGGAGGTTCTCCTCCGCCGTGACGCGCCCCTGCCTCGATGGATCGACGACGACCGGGAGGAGTACCCCGGCCTGGTCGGGGAGAGCCTTCAGCCCGCACGCGTGGTGGGTCTGGTCAGCGACGGGTCGCTCTGCGTGCTGCGGACCGCTGCCCCGGACGGCGACGTCGCCGTGCTGGCCTCGGTCCGCCCGGCGCGGGACCGCTGGACGCTGCGGACCGTCGCCTTCCGCCTCGGCAACCGGGTGCTGGGCGATCGGGTCGCCGGTCGCCTCAGCGGTCACGGCGAGCGTGATCGCCCCTCCGAGGAGGGTCACGACCTCGAGCCCGGGTCAACGCCGGCCCTGGTCCGGCGGCTGCTGCTCGGAGCCCGGTTGGCCGCTCCGGTCGGAGTCGCGGCCCTCCTCGTCCTGGGGCTGGTGGCACTGCCGTGGCTGAACGAGGGCGAACCCGCTGGCCCCGAGGCGTTCCTGCTCGCGGTACCGGCCGGGAGCCTCGCCGCCTGGTGGTGGGGACTGCGTCGGGACCGGGTGCTGCCGTCGCGTTGGGGTCTGCGGCTGACCAGCACCTGGCTGGACCAGCTGGTGCTGCCCGCCGAGATCACGGAGGTCCGGCGCCTCGGCCACGGGGTGGTGATCGAGCTGGGCGAGGACGAGCAGTTCGAGCTGGGGCCCGATCCGCTGCTGGACGAGCATGCCCAGCAGCAGGAGCTGGACCAGCTGGTCAGGGCCGTCGACGGGGCCCGTCAGCGCGCCCGCGACGGCCTGTTCGATCGGTGGGAGTCGAACTGGCCGCGCCGGCTCCCGTCCGTCACCACGGTCGTGGGACTGGTGGTGTTCGCCGTGTGGGCGATCGCCGGCCTCCGCGGCTGATCCGTCGAGCTCGGGCTTGTGACCGTCACGACGCGGGCCTCAACCGGTCAGGACGCCCACCTCAACGACGGGGCTCAGATCAGGCGGACTTCTTCTTCGGCTTCGCCTCGGGCTCGCGCGGGACCAGCGTCGGGTAGACGTTGTCGGAGACCACCTCGCCGGTGACGACGACCTTCCCGATGTCCTCACGGGAGGGCACCTCGTACATCACGTTGAGAAGCACCTCCTCGATGATCGCCCGGAGGCCGCGAGCACCGGTGCCGCGCTCCATCGCCTTGTCGGCGATCGCGGTGATGGCGTCCTCGGTGAACTCGAGCTCGACGCCGTCGAGCTCGAAGAGCTTCTGGTACTGCTTGAGCAGGGCGTTCCGCGGCTCGGTGAGGATCTGGACAAGGGCCGGGTTGTCGAGCTTGTTCACGCTCGCGATCAGCGGCAGCCGGCCGATGAACTCGGGGATCAGACCGAACTTGACCAGGTCCTCGGGACGGACCTGGGCGAACATCTCGTCCGCCTCCATCTCCTTGGACCCGCGCATCTCGGCGGTGAAGCCCAGGGTCTTCTTGCCGACCCGCTGCTCCACGATGTGCTCCAGCCCGGCGAAGGCGCCGCCCACGATGAACAGGATGTTCGTCGTGTCGATCTGGATGAACTCCTGGTGCGGGTGCTTGCGGCCGCCCTGGGGCGGGACCGACGCGGTGGTGCCCTCGAGGATCTTCAGCAGCGCCTGCTGCACGCCCTCACCGGAGACGTCGCGGGTGATCGACGGGTTCTCGGCCTTGCGGGCCACCTTGTCGATCTCGTCGATGTAGATGATGCCGGTCTCGGCCTTCTTGACGTCGTAGTCCGCGGCCTGGATCAGCTTGAGCAGGATGTTCTCGACGTCCTCGCCGACGTAACCGGCCTCGGTCAGCGCGGTAGCGTCCGCGATCGCGAACGGCACGTTCAGCATCCGCGCCAACGTCTGGGCGAGGTAGGTCTTGCCGCACCCGGTCGGGCCCATCACCAGGATGTTGGACTTCGCAACCTCGACGGCGTCTTCCTTGGCGCTCTTCGAGGCGCCGGCGGCTACGCCGGACTGCACCCGCTTGTAGTGGTTGTACACGGCGACCGCGAGGGACTTCTTCGCCTGCTCCTGGCCGATCACGTAGGAGTTGAGGAACTCGAAGATCTCCCGGGGCTTGGGCAGCTCCTCGAGTCCGACCTCGCTGGTCTCGTTGAGCTCTTCCTCGATGATCTCGTTGCAGAGGTCGATGCACTCGTCGCAGATGTAGACGCCGGGGCCGGCGATCAGCTTCTTGACCTGCTTCTGGCTCTTCCCGCAGAAAGAGCACTTGAGCAGGTCCCCACCGTCACCGATGCGTGCCACGGGCGGCCACTCCCCTCATCTGTGCCGACACGAAGTCGACATAATTCACCGTGCCGTCCGCGTGACGCGCACAACAGCGTACTTCTGACCGTACTCCGTCAATCGGACGATTTCGCCGGGACACGAGACATTTCACCGATCCACTCCGCGACCCGCGCTCAGGCGAGCGCCGGAACCTTGCGCGACTCCAGGATCGAGTCGATCAGGCCGTACTCCACCGCACCGCTCGCGGTCAGGATCTTGTCCCGCTCGATGTCCCGGCTGACCTCGTCGGCGGACTTGCCGGTGTGCTCGGCGATCAGCTGCTCGAGCAGCTCACGCATCCGCAGGATCTCGTTGGCCTGGATCTCGATGTCCGAGGACTGCCCGTAGGTGCCCTCCGTGTACGGCTGGTGGATCAGGATCCGACTGTTCGGCAGCGCCATCCGCTTGCCCGGCGTACCTGCGGCGAGCAGGATCGCCGCGGCCGAGGCCGCCTGCCCGAGGCAGACCGTCTGGACGTCCGGCTGGATGAACTTCATCGTGTCGTAGATCGCCGTCATCGCGGTGAACGAGCCGCCGGGGCTGTTGATGTAGATCGAGATGTCGCGACCCGGGTCCATCGACTCCAGGCAGAGCAGCTGGGCCATCACCGCGTTGGCGATGTCGTCGCTGATCGGGGTGCCGAGGAAGATGATCCGGTCCTCGAAGAGCTTGGCGTAGGGGTCGATCCGACGGATGCCGTAGGAGGTGCGCTCTTCCCACTGCGGGATGTAGTAGTTCATGGGTCAGTCCTTGTTCCGGGCCGGGCGGCCCTCGTCGGCGGCTTCGCGGGCGCTGGTGATCACCTTGTCGATGAAGCCGTACTCCTTGGCCTGCTCGGAGGTGAACCAGCGGTCGCGGTCCGCGTCCGCCTCGACCTGCTCGACCGACTGACCGGTGTGGTGGGCGATCAGGTCCAGCAGCACCTTCTTGATGTGCAGGGACTGCTGGGCCTGGATCTTGATGTCCGAGGCCGAGCCGCCCATGCCCCCGGACGGCTGGTGCATCATGATCCGCGCGTGCGGCAGGGCGTACCGCTTGCCCTTCGCGCCGGCGCAGAGCAGGAACTGGCCCATCGAGGCAGCCAGACCCATCGCGACGGTCGCGACGTCGTTGGGGATGTAGTTCATCGTGTCGTAGATCGCCATCCCCGAGTCGACCGAGCCGCCGGGGCTGTTGATGTACAAGAAGATGTCCGCCTCGGGGTCCTCCGCCGAGAGCAGGAGCAGCTGCGCGCAGATCGCGTTCGCGTTCTGGTCGCGCACCTCGGAGCCGAGGAACACGGTGCGTTCCTTGAGCAGCCGCTGGTAGATGTGGTCGTCGAGCCCGTACGACGCACTGCCCCCGTTCATCTGGGGCGTGCCGTTCATCTGGGGAGAGGAGATCTGGTTCACGCTCCAGACCCTAGACGGACGGACCCGCAATTCCACGGGCAACGGGCCCTTGTTCGCCCACAGCCGAACAGGAACCGAGGTCCGCTCAGGCCTCGACGGCTGCTTTCAGGCGCGCGAGGGTCTGCGCCATCCCGGCCTCGAGCTCCTCGGCGTGCTCGTCGCCGCCGCCGAGCAGGGCCGCCGCGAACACCTTGCTGAGCACGGTGAGCCGGGTCGGGACCGGGCGCCGGTGCAGCACCCGGGTACCACCCGGGGTCGGCGCGAGCTCGTAGATCCAGCGGGCACCGCTGGACCGGGTGTCCCAGGCCAGGATCCGCGCGGGTTCGAGGGTCGCCACGACGCTACGGGTGGGCCACACCACCGCGCCGCGGCGGTTGATCCCGAGGTACTGCTGCCCGACCTTGAGGCCACCCGGGGTGAGCGCCTTCATCGAGACCGTCTCGGGACTCCACTCCCGCATCCGGCGGAGGTCGGTGAGTACCGCCCACACCGCCTCGGGAGGTGCTGCGATCGTCGTCTCGGCGCGGAGCTCGCGCGCTGCTGCCTCACCCATGCCGTACCTCCTGGGATCACCTGCGGGTCTTGTGCACCAACCAGCCGCGCAGCGCGGCGTACACGTCGTCGTGGTTGAGCAGATCGAAGTGATCGGCCCGTCCGACGTGGAGCACGTCGGCGCCGGGGAACATCTCGACGCCGCCGGGGAGCAGCCCCACGGCTGAACGGTACTGCACCAGGTAGTCGCCGACCGTGGCGGCGACCGGACTCTTCGCCGACCCGCTCAGGGTGGCCGCGACCAGGTGGTAGCGGGCGTTCGGGACGTGGGCGACGTCCTCGGGCATCCCGTCGTGCAGGTCCAGGACGCCGACCGAGCGCTGCTCGAAGACCCGCGCCAGCGGGAGCAGCTCGGGCGCGTGCGCGGCGGCCCGGATCCCGCGGGCGATGCTGCGCTCCACCGGAGAACCGGTGTGCGGCGCCCCGAGGGTGACGATGTCGGTGACCAGGTCGGTCCAGTCCCGGTCGGCCGAGGTGGACACGGCGCAGGCCGCCCGGGCGATCAGGCCGCCCATCGAGTGGCCGACCAGCGCGATCCGGCGTACCTCGGTGGGCCACGCGTCGATCAACCGGCCGAGGAGCGAGTTGAGCGCTACTCCGGTCTCGGCCAGTGAGAGCCCGGTGTTCGCGCGGACGAAGACCGGGCTCCAGCCCTCGTCGGACTCCAGCCGGGCGCCGTACGACGGCGCGGAGGAGCCGTCCGGCCGCCGCGGGCGGCTGCGGCGGTCCCAGTAGTTCTCGGTCTCGCAGAGCCCGTGCAGGAAGACCACGATCGCGTCCGACGCCTCCGGGTACGCCGCGGCGAGGCCGTCCGGGGTCAGCGGCACGTCGCGGCCGTCGCGGCGGACGCCGATCTCGATCGCCAGCGGCGAGCCCTCGGCGACCAGCTTGTCCCCGATCAGGCCGTTGACGGCGGAGACGACGAAGCGGCCCTTCGCGGTGTCCTCGATGCTCGGTCCGACCCCGAGGCGGTCCGCCTGGCGCAGCGCTTTCGCGGCACCCTTGAGCCCGAGGCCGATCCCGGCGTAGACACCCTGGGCGATCCCGTCGTGGATCCGGTGCGGCACCGTGGGTCCACCCGCGACCTTGTCGAGGACTCCGTGCACGCGCTGCGAGACCGAGTCGTGGATGTCCCGGGCGGCTCCGAGGACCAGCAGGTCGAGGTGCTCGGCGGCGAGAGCGGCGGCTTCGAGGACGCCGGCTCCTGCCGGCGAGGCGGTCCGATCAGTCATGCCGGAATTGAAACACACTCGGTGCACAGGTGTACACCGAGTGTGTTCCGTGAAACGGAATCAGTCCTCCGAGGACTCCTCGGCGGGCGCCTCGACCGCGGCAGCGGCCTCAGCAGCGGCTACCTCGGCAGCCGCCATCTCCTCCTCCGAGGCGATGGTGCCGTCGGGACGGAGGCGCTTCAGCTCGACGTGGTTACCGGCCGAGTCGGTGACCTTCGCGCCCTCCACCAGCAGCGCGAGCGCCTTGCCGCGGACGACCTCGGAGACCATCTCGGGGATGTGGTTGTGCTCGACCATGTGCTTCACGAACTCGTCCGGGTTCTGGCCCGACTGCTGCGCGCGACGGAACAGGTGCTGGCTGAGCTCGGCCTGGTCGACGCCGATCTCCTCGGCCTTGGCGACCTCGTCGAGCAGGAACTGGGCCGCCATCGCGTCCCGGACCCGCTTCTCCAGGTCGGCCTCGAACTCGTCGATGGTCTGCTTCTCGTTGTCGAGGTACGTCTCCATCGTCATGCCGGCGTACATCAGCTGCTGCTCGATCTCGCCCTTGCGCTCGGCGAGCTCGGAGCTGACCGCGTTCTCGGGCAGCGGAATCTCGGCCTTGTCCAGCAGCGCCTCGAGCACGGCATCCCGGGCGGCCGAGGCCTGCTCCAGGCGCTTACCCCGCTCCAGGCGGGCGCGGACGTCCTCGCGAAGCTCCTCAGCGGTGTCGAACTCGGACGCGGTCTGCGCGAACTCGTCGTCGAACGCCGGCAGCTCCTGCTCCTTGACCGAGGAGACCCGGACCAGGACGTCGACGTCCTGGCCGGCCAGGTCGCCGCCGAGGAGCTGGCTGACGAAGGTCGCCTCCTCGCCGGCCGACAGGCCGCGCAGCGCCTCGTCGACGCCGTCGAGCATGTCGCCCGCACCGACCTTGTAGGAGTACCCGGAGACCTCGCCGCCCTCGACGGTCTCGCCGTCCTTCGAGGCGATCAGGTCGATCGAGACGACGTCACCGTCCTGCGCCGCACGCTCGACCTCGTTGAGGGTCGCGAACCGCTCGCGCAGCGCCTCGACCTGCTCGTCGATGTCGGCGTCGGTGAGGGCGATCGCGTCGACCTCGACAGCCAGGTCGTCGTAGGCCGGCACGTCGATCGTCGGGCGGACGTCGACCTCAGCGGTGAACTCGAGGGTCTCGTTGTCGGCGAACTTGGTGATGTCGATCTCCGGCTGCGCGAGCGGCTGGAGGTCGTTGTCCTGGAGCGCCTGCACGTAGAGCTTCGGGAGGGCGTCGTTGATCGCCTCGTCGAGGACGGCGCCACGGCCGACCTGCCGGTCGATGACCGTCGGCGGCACCTTCCCCTTGCGGAAACCGGGGACGTTCACCTGCTTCGCGATCCGCTGGTAGGCCGCGTCGAGGCTCGGCTTGAGCTCTTCGAACGGGACCTCGATGGTGAGCTTCGCCCGGGTGGGGTTCAGCGTCTCGACGGCGCTCTTCACAGGTGTGTCTCCTTGTTGCGGGTGGTCTCGGTGCTGTCGGCGTTGAGCTCGGGGGCGCAGCCTCGCCTCTCGCGGGCGCGCGACGCCGACGGGTCAGCCTACTTCAGCGTGCTCGCGCCGCCGAAATCCCGGCTGCTCACGAGGACCGGACCGGGTGCTCGACCAGGTGCTGGACCAGCGCCAGTGCCTCGGTGCCGCTCAACCCGAGATCCGCGGTCCGGGTCAGGTAGGCCGCCGCGGCCTCCTTCGCGCGCTTCTCGACCTGGTCGCCGGTGACGAAGCTCCCGGCCCGACCCCGGGTCTCGATCACCCCGGCGTGCTCGAGCTCGCGGTAGGCCCGGGCCACCGTGTTCGTGGCCAGCCCCAGGTCCGCAGCCAGGCTGCGCACCGTCGGGAGCCGGTCCCCGGGCTGGAGCGCGCCGCTGAGCACGTCCTCGACGATCTGCGAGCGGATCTGCTCGTACGGCGCCTCGGGGCTGAGCTCGTCGTACACGATCACGGGCTGCTCCCGTCGGGCGGTTCTGATGGTCGGGGCGACAGGACTCGAACCTGCGGTCTCCTGCTCCCAAAGCAGGCGCGCTAGCCACTACGCTACGCCCCGTTCCGGACCGCGCACGGTCCGGCCGCCCGAGTCTAGAGGACTCCCCGACGTGCGAGCGCCCCGGCGGTTGTGGCACAATTTAGACGCGGCTCGGGACTCGTTCCGAGCCTCGGGGATGTAGCTCAATGGTAGAGCCCCAGTCTTCCAAACTGATTACGCGGGTTCGATTCCCGTCATCCCCTCCACGACCGTGATCCGCGCCTCCCTCGTCGGCGTGCCGGTCGGGATCACCCGATGACCTCAGGTCTCCGGTGGCCCGGCCGATGAACAGGCGACAGGGCCCGGCGCGCACGCCGGGCCCGTCCGCAGTGGGTCTCGAGCAGCCGGGACCAATCCCAGCCACGAATTCCGGTTCCCATGCACTTCAGGAAACGTCCTCACCCTGCCGTTCCGT
>JBFJNH010000076.1:0-16015 GCA_041618295.1 Marmoricola sp. | reverse complement strand
TCAGGCCGCAGGTCAGGAACGCTCCCGGGACACCGACCAGGCCGAAGATGAGGGGCAGGTTGGCCCGCGGGTGTTCCGGCGGTCCGTAGACCGGCTGGGCGTAGCCGGCGTGCGGGTAACCGGGCGGTGGGTAGCCGGGCGACGGATAGCCCGGCGGTGCGTACCCGGGCGGCGGGTAGCCCGGCTGGCCGTACGGGGGAGCGGGCGGGGCTGGGACGTCGCCGTACGGGCCCGAGGCCCCGGACTGCTCCGGCGTCTGGTCGTCGCTGCTGCTCATCGCGGTTCCTGCTCCATCCATCGGTCGACCTCGTCAAGGTACCCGGCCTTGGTCGCGTCGTCGGCACGGGAGGCGCGCAGCGAGGACCGGGCGAGGTCGGCGAGCTGGGCGTCGGTCAGCTCGTGCGCGGCGCGCATGGTGGCGTACTGCGCGGCCAACCGCGACCCGAAGAGCAGCGGGTCGTCGGCCCCGAGGGCGATCTCGGCGCCGGCCGCCATCAGCTCCGGCAGCGGGACCGAGCTGAGGTCGGAGTAGACCCCCAGGGCCACGTTGGAGACCGGGCAGACCTCCAGGGCGACCCCGGCGGCCACCACCCGGTCCAGCAGTGCCGGGTCCTCGGCGACCCGGACCCCGTGTCCCAGCCGCCCGGCGCGCAGCTCCTCGACGCAGACCCGCACCGAGGCCGGGCCGAGGAGCTCGCCCGCGTGCGGGGTGAGGAGCAAGCCGGCGCGCTCGGCGATCCCGAACGCCCCCGCGAAGTCGGCCGTCCGGCCGCGCCGCTCGTCGTTGGAGAGCCCGAAGCCGACCACCCCGCGGCCGGCGTACTGGACAGCGAGCCGGGCCAGGGTGCGCGCGTCCAGGGGGTGCCGGGTGCGGTTGGCCGCGATCACCACCGCCATCCCGATCCCGACCTCGCGGGCGGCGACGGCGACGGCGTCGAGGACCAACTCGGTGAACGCGGTGATGCCACCGAACCGGGCGGCGTACCCGCTGGGGTCGACCTGGATCTCCAGCCACCGACCACCGTCGGCCTTGTCGTCCTCGGCTGCCTCCCGGATCAGCCGCCGTACGTCGTCCTCGGTGCGGAGGACCGAGCGGGCGACGTCGTAGAGGCGCTGGAAGCGGAACCAGCCCTTCTCGTCGGCGGCCGAGAGCTGCGGCGGCCAGTCGTCGACGAGCGCGTCGGGGAGGTGGATGCCGTCACGTTCGGCCAGCTCGAGCAGGGTGCCGTGCCGCAGCGAACCGGTGAAGTGCAGGTGCAGGTGCGCCTTCGGAAGGGTGCTGAGGTCCCGGCGGCCCGGTGGTGGTGGCGGCGCGGGCGCCCGGAAGCCCGACTCGGAACCTGGCACCTGGTCGCTCAGCTCGACAGCTTCTCCGCCGCGGCGAGCAGGACGCAGGTCGCCACTGCCTCCATCGCCTCGGTCACCTCGGCCAGGCTCGGGAACGTCGGCGCCAGCCGGATGTTGCGGTCGCGGGGGTCCTCGCCGTGCGGGAACGACGCGCCCGCCGGGGTCAGGGCGATGCCGGCCTCCTTCGCCAGCGCGACCACGCGGGACGCGGTGCCGTCGGTGACGTCGAGACTCACGAAGTAGCCGCCGGTGGGCTTGGTCCAGGTGGCGACACCGAGGCCGCCGAGGCGCTCGCTGAGCACCCGCTCGACCTCGTCGAACTTCGGGGCGATCAGGGCGCGGTGCTTGGCCATGTGGTCGCGCACCCCCTGCGCGGAACCGAAGAACTGAGCGTGCCGCAGCTGGTTGAGCTTGTCCGGGCCGATGGCGCCCTTGCCGAGGTGGGTGGTGTACCACTTCACGGTCTCCACCGAACCGGCCAGGAAAGCCACCCCGGCGCCGGCGTAGGTGATCTTCGAGGTCGAGGCGAACATGATCGGCCGGTGCGGGTTGCCGGCCGCGGCGGCCAGGCTGAGGATGTCGGCGCTCTTGGCCTCGTCCTCGGTGAGGTGGTGGAAGGCGTAGGCGTTGTCCCAGAAGATCTTGAAGTCGGGGGCGGCCGTGGGCATCGAGGCGAGCCGCTCGGCGACCTCGAGGGTGGTGACCGAACCACTCGGGTTCGCGTAGGTCGGCACGATCCAGATGCCCTTGATGCTGGGGTCCGCAGCGACCAGGGCCTCGACGGCGGCGACGTCCGGTCCGTCGGCGTTCATCGGGACGGTGACGGTGTCGATGCCGAACCAGTCGAGCAGGGTGAAGTGCCGGTCGTAGCCGGGGACGGGGCAGATGAAGGTGACCTTCTCCTCCTGCCCCCACGGGCGCTCGCCGTCGACGGCACCCTGGAGCCACAGGTCGGTGAGCACCTCGCGCATCATCACCAGGCTGGAGTTGCCGCCGGCGACGACCTGCGCGGTCTCGACCCAGAGCAGCTCGGCGAACATCGCCCGCAGCTCGGTGATCCCCTCCAGGCCGCCGTAGTTGCGGGTGTCGACGCCGTGCGCGTCGATCGGGCTGACCGGCAGCGTGAGCAGCGCGTCGGAGAGGTCGAGCTGCGCCGAGGCCGGCTTCCCCCGGGTCAGGTCGAGCTTGAGGCCCCGGCCCTTCAGGTCGTCGTACGCCGCCTGCTGGGCGGACAGGAAGGACGCCACGGTCTCGGGGGACTGCTCGGACAGGGGACCTGCGGGGGGCTGGATCGGCTCGCTCACGGAGCCCATCGTTCCAGAGCCACGGGTGGGTCCGCGAGGTGGTGCGCACTCGGTTCGACTTTGCCTGTCCGTGCCCCGTAGACTCTCCGCTTGATGTCCTCGGGCAATGCTTTGGCATGCCCGGAGGATGCCGAAGGGCACTAGCTCAACTGGCAGAGCATCGGTCTCCAAAACCGAAGGTTGGGGGTTCAAGTCCCTCGTGCCCTGCGAAACGAAGTTCCACCAACGTGCATCAACCTAGGGAAGAAGGAAGTCGTGTCGGAAACCCCCTCGGCGCGGTCGGGCAAGTCCAACCGCACGAGCCCGATCACGTTCTACCGGCAGGTCGTCGCTGAGCTGCGCAAGGTCGTGTGGCCGAGCCAGCAGCAGCTGGTGACCTACTTCCTGGTGGTGATGGTCTTCGTTCTCGTGATGATCGCGTACGTCTCGTTGCTCGACCTGGGCTTCGGAAAGGCCGTGTTCGCGCTCTTCGGGGACTAGGACGCCGCCGCGGGACGGACCGCGCACCAGAGAACTTCCGGATCATCGAGCACCACCCCAGCACCACCAATCAGTACGGAGCAAACGTGTCGGAGCAGTACGACGAGGCAAACCAGGACGCCGACCTCGAGGTCGAGCAGGCGCCTGAGTCCGAGGTCGAGTCGACCCTCGAGGTCGAGGGTGACGAGTCCGGGTCGACCCCTGAGGACGCCGCGGCCGACGCGCCCGACGCCGAGGTCGCGGTCGAGGCCGACGCGCCCGACGCCGACGTCGACGCGCCCGAGGTCGCTGACGAGGTCGCTGACGTCGACGCTCCTGCCGTAGACCCGCTGGAGGAGTTCCGCGCCGCCCTGCGGGCGAAGGTGGGCGACTGGTTCGTGGTGCACACCTACTCGGGCATGGAGAACCGGGTCAAGGCGAACCTCGAGAACCGGATCACCTCCCTCAACATGGAGGACTACATCCACGAGGTGATCGTCCCGACCGAAGAGGTCGCCGAGATCAAGAACGGCCAGCGCAAGCTCGTCAAGCGCACCGTCCTCCCCGGCTACGTCCTGGTCCGGATGGACCTGACCGACGAGTCGTGGGCCGCCGTCCGGCACACCCCGTCGGTGACCGGGTTCGTCGGCCACAGCCACCAGCCGGTGCCGCTGAGCCTCGAAGAGGTCGAGAACATGCTGGCTCCGGCCGTCCAGGCCGAGGCCGAGGCTGCTGCGGTCGCCGAGGCGGCCAGCACCGGTGCTCCGGTCCGCCCGAGCACCCGGGCGCCGATCACCGTCGCCGACTTCGACGTCGCCGACTCGGTGATGGTCGTCGACGGCCCGTTCGCCACGCTGCACGCGACGATCACCGAGATCAACGCCGAGGCGCAGAGGGTGAAGGCCCTCGTCGAGATCTTCGGCCGGGAGACCCCGGTCGAGCTGAGCTTCTCGCAGATCGAAAAGGTTTGAGGCTACCTCTGAGCTTGCGAAGAGGTGAAGGCCGAAAAGATTGAGGAGGGCGCAGTCAGACCCGAACGTGTGAGGGACTGACTGGGACCGTCTCGAAATCTCGGTGAGGAAACGCACCGAGCGAAACACCCAGGTGGCAGGGGTACCAGCCCCGTCATGACCACGAGATAGAAGGAAGAAAGAGCAATGCCTCCGAAGAAGAAGATCGCCGCACTGGTCAAGGTGCAGCTCCAGGCCGGCGCGGCCACCCCGGCTCCGCCGGTCGGTACCGCCCTCGGTCCGCACGGCGTGAACATCATGGACTTCTGCAAGGCGTACAACGCCCAGACCGAAGCCATGCGCGGAAACGTCATCCCCGTCGAGATCACCATCTACGAGGACCGGACGTTCGACTTCATCACGAAGACGCCGCCGGCCGCCGAGCTGATCAAGAAGGCCGCCGGTATCGCCAAGGGTTCGGGCGTCCCGCAGAAGGACAAGGTCGGCAAGTTGACCAAGGACCAGGTGCGCGAGATCGCCGAGACCAAGCTGGTCGACCTGAACGCCAACGACATCGAAGCCGCGATGAAGATCGTCGAGGGCACCGCCCGCTCCATGGGCGTCACCACCGACTGATCCTCCGCTGATCGCGCACGTCGAGATCACGCAACAACTCCGTGGAAGGACCGCGCTGGTCCGCACCACAAACCCTGAAAGTAGGAACCACCATGCAGCGCAGCAAGACCTACCGCGCAGCGGCCGAGCAGTTCGACAAGGACGAGCTCTACGCCCCGCTGTCGGCGATCAAGATCGCCAAGACCACCTCGAAGAAGAAGTTCGACGAGACCGTCGACGTCGTCATGCGCCTGGGTGTCGACCCGCGCAAGGCCGACCAGATGGTCCGCGGCACCGTCATCCTGCCGCACGGCACCGGTAAGACCGCTCGCGTCCTCGTGTTCGCGAACGCCGAGAAGGCCGACGCCGCCCGTGAGGCCGGCGCCGACATCGTCGGCGGTGACGAGCTCATCGCCAAGGTCGAGGGCGGGTGGACCGACTTCGACGCCGTCGTCGCCACCCCGGACATGATGGGCAAGGTCGGTCGTCTCGGCCGAGTCCTCGGTCCGCGTGGTCTGATGCCGAACCCGAAGACCGGCACCGTGACGCCGGACGTGGCCAAGGCCGTCAACGACATCAAGGGCGGAAAGATCGAGTTCCGGGTCGACCGGCACGCGAACCTGCACTTCATCATCGGTAAGGCCTCGTTCACCGAGGTCCAGCTCGCGGAGAACTACGCCGCGGCGCTCGAAGAGGTGCTCCGTCTCAAGCCGTCCAGCTCCAAGGGCCGTTACCTGAAGAAGGTCACCGTCTCCACCACCATGGGCCCCGGTGTCCAGGTCGACCCCAACCGCATCCGCAACGTCGCGGTCGAGGACGAGAACGCCTGATCCGTCGCCGACCCGGCTCGGAGCCCCGCGCACGTCGTGGGCTGCGAGCCGGGTCGCTGCGTTCTCGGGCGAGCTCGGCGTCCTGGCCGTCGCCCGATTTGGCGCAACGGCGCGGAGCAACTAGAGTTCCTCCGTTACCAAAGACCGCCGGTTCATCTCGGCAGGATTCGTTCCTGGCAGATGTGAAGGTTCGCGAGAGCGGACGGCCTGCGCAGGAGACACCGAAGCCCAGCAGCGTTCGCGCTGCCCACGCCCCGTGTGCCCTGCACCGGGGCGTTCGTCTTTCCACCCGCCGTCGGGAAGCGGGCGCCGTACAACCCGTACGACGTTCGTGCACATCCCAGTGCAAGTTGGAAGGAGTCCCCATGGCGCGGCCAGACAAGGCAGCAGCTGTTGCGGAGATCGTTGACGCGTTCAACGAGTCCGCGGGCGCTGTGCTGACCGAGTACCGCGGACTCACCGTGAAGCAGCTGCGCGACCTGCGCCGCGCTCTCGGCGAGAACGCCAACTACGCCGTGGTCAAGAACACGCTGACCAAGCTCGCGGCCACCGAAGCCGGCGTCGAAGGATTCGACGACCTGCTCACCGGCCCGACCGCGATCGCCTTCATCAACGGCGACGTTGTCGAGGCGGCCAAGGGTCTGCGTGACTTCGCCAAGGCAAACCCCGCCCTCGTGATCAAGGGCGGCTTCATCGACGGTGCCTCGATGGACGCGAAGGAGATCGGCAAGCTCGCCGACCTCGAGTCGCGCGAGGTTCTCCTGGGCAAGCTCGCGGGCGCCATGCTCGCGTCGCTCAGCCAGGCCGTCTACCTGCTCAACGCCCCGCTCGCCCAGGCCGCCCGACTCGTCGGTGCTCTGGAGGCGAAGGCGCAGCAGGACCCCTCAGTCCTCGCGGGTGGTGCCGGTGCTCCGGCCGCTGCCGCGGAGGAGGCCGAGGCTCCGGCCGAGGCTGCTGCCGACGAGGCTGCCGAGACCGAGGCCCCCGCGGCCGAGGCCGAGGTCGCCGAGGAAGCACCCGCCGAACCTGCTTCTGAGTAAGCACCGAGGCAACACCACCCACCGATAATCCTGGCGGGGCGCCGAGCGCCCGGCCGACGAATGGAAGGAACGCCACCATGGCGAAGCTCAGCACCGACGAGCTGCTCGACGCTTTCAAGGAGATGACTCTCCTGGAGCTCAGCGAGTTCGTGAAGCAGTTCGAAGAGGCCTTCGGCGTCACCGCGGCCGCTCCGGTCGCCGTTGCCGCTGCCCCGGCCGCCGGCGGCGGCGCTGCCGGCGCCGACGCCGCTGACGAGAAGGACGCGTTCGACGTCATCCTCGACGCCGCTGGCGACAAGAAGATCAACGTCATCAAGGAGGTCCGCGCGCTGACCTCCCTGGGTCTCAAGGAGGCGAAGGACCTGGTCGAGGCCGCTCCGAAGGCCATCCTCGAGGGCGTCAACAAGGAGACCGCTGACAAGGCGAAGGAGGCCCTCGAGGCCGCCGGCGCCACGATCTCGCTCAAGTGATCGCAGCAGCACTCAGGTAGTCCCAGCACCACCGCGCGAGCGGCCGCTCCCCTCGGGGGCGGCCGCTCGTCGCGTTGTGAGACGCGCGGTGCTGCTACTTCCCGAAAAATCTGAGACGGTGGCGCAGGATGCTGACGCGCAAGTGACTGTGCAGTAATGTCCGCGTAACTTAGCCTCCGATTCATCGTTGGTGTCACCGAGTGCGTGTGTCGTGGGAGTCACACTCAGTCGCTTTGTCGATCTAGAGGGAGTTGTGTCCATGGGCGTCGAGATTCAGATCGAGCACCTGACCAAGAGCTTCGGCAAGTCGCTGATCTGGAAGGACGTCACCCTCACCGTTCCCGCGGGCGAGATCTGCGTGATGCTGGGCCCCTCCGGTACCGGTAAGTCGGTGCTCCTGAAGACGATCATCGGCCTGCTCAAGCCCGACGAGGGCAAGGTCATCATCCAGGGCGTCGACCTGGCCTCGTGCCCGGAGAAGGAGCTCTACGAGATCCGCAAGCTCTTCGGGGTGCTGTTCCAGGACGGCGCGATGTTCGGCTCGATGAACCTCTACGACAACGTCGCCTTCCCGCTGCGCGAGCACACCAAGAAGTCCGAGTCCGAGATCCGCAACATCGTCATGGAGAAGATGGACCTCGTCGGTCTCCTCGGCGCCGAGGACAAGCTCCCCGGTGAGATCTCCGGTGGTATGCGCAAGCGCGCCGGGCTGGCCCGGGCACTGGTGCTGGACCCCGAGATCGTGCTCTTCGACGAGCCGGACTCCGGTCTGGACCCGGTCCGCACGAGCTTCCTGAACCAGCTGATCATCGACCTGAACGCGCAGATCGACGCGACGTTCCTGATCGTGACCCACGACATCAACACCGCCCGCACGGTTCCGGACAACATCGGCCTGCTCTACCACAAGCACCTGGCGATGTTCGGTCCCCGCGAGATGCTGCTGAGCAGCGAGGAGCCGGTGGTGCGTCAGTTCCTCAACGCCCAGCGCGTCGGCCCGATCGGCATGTCCGAGGAGAAGGACGCCGACGAGCTCGAGGCCGAGAAGGACCAGGAGCTGCCGCCGTTGCCCCCGATCCCGCTCCAGCAGGAGCCGTCCTCGGGCATCCCGCGCCGTTCCCAGCGTCCCCCGGGTGAGTGGTGCCGCCTCAACGGCGTCACGCCCCCTCCCGGGTCGTTCGCCGAGAACATGTCGATGGCACCGGGGGCCTGACGAAGAATGTCTTCCGCCACTGCGGACCGGCTCCTGGCACCGATCGGGACGGCCGGCAAGCTCTTCGCCTTCGGGCTCGACGTCGGAAGGTCGCTGTTCAAGCGACCCTTCCAGACGCGCGAGTTC
Source organism: Marmoricola sp. (assembly GCA_041618295.1). Taxonomy (GTDB): domain Bacteria; phylum Actinomycetota; class Actinomycetes; order Propionibacteriales; family Nocardioidaceae; genus Marmoricola. Next base: position 7,661 of record JBFJNH010000076.1, on the reverse strand, counting down.
CTGCAACAGGCCTGGTTCATCGCGTCGGTGACGATCGTGCCGACCGCCTTGGTCGCCATTCCCTTCGGCGCGGTGATCGCGCTCCAGGTCGGTGGTCTGATCAAGCAGTTCGGCGCCCAGTCGTTCACGGGGTCCGCCTCGGTCCTCGCGGTCGTCCGTGAGGCCGGGCCGATCGCGACGTCCCTGCTGATCGCGGGTGCCGGCGGGTCGGCGATCGCCGCCGACCTCGGCGCCCGGAAGATCCGCGAAGAGCTGGACGCGATGATGGTCCTCGGTATCGACCCGATCCAGCGGCTCGTCGTACCGCGGGTGCTGGCCTGCATGCTGGTCGCGGTGTTCCTCAACGGCCTGGTCAGCGTCGTCGGCGTCTGCGGTGGCTACTTCTTCAACGTCGTCCTCCAGGACGGCACCCCGGGCGCCTATCTCGCCAGCTTCACCGCGCTCGCCCAATTGCCCGACCTCTATCAAGGCATGGCGAAAGCACTCGTGTTCGGCCTGATCGCGGCCATCGTGGCCTGCTACAAGGGCATGAACGCGGCCGGTGGTCCGAAGGGTGTCGGCGATGCGGTCAACGAATCCGTCGTCATCACGTTCATGCTGCTCTTCGTCGTGAACTTCGTGATGAGTGCCCTCTACTTCCAGCTCGTTCCACCAAAGACGGGTTAGCGCGATGTCGGACTTGATGAACAAGGCACAGGCGCCGCTCCGTCTGCTCGATCGCATGGGCGAGGAGCTGTCGTTCTACATCCGCGCCCTGATCGCGACCCCGCGCTCGATCACCCGCTACCCCAAGGAGATCCTCCGGCTGCTCGCCGAGGTCACCCTGGGCAGCGGTGCGCTCGCCGTCATCGGCGGCACCGTCGGCGTCATCACGGCGATGGCGTTCTTCACCGGCACCGAGGTCGGCCTCCAGGGCTACGCCTCGCTGAACCAGATCGGCACGGCCGCGTTCTCCGGTTTCGTCTCGGCGTACTTCAACACCCGGGAGATCTCACCGCTGATCGCGGGCATCGCGCTGGCTGCGACCGTCGGCTGCGGCTTCACCGCGCAGCTCGGCGCCATGCGGATCTCCGAGGAGGTCGACGCCCTCGAGGTGATGGCCATCCCGTCGATGCCGTTCCTGGTCACCACCCGGATCGTCGCCGGCCTGATCGCGATCACGCCGCTGTACGTCGTCGGCCTGCTCTCCTCGTACTTCGCCACCAGACTCGTGGTCACCCAGTTCTTCGGCCAGAGCACGGGTACCTACGACCACTACTTCAACCAGTTCCTGCCACCGGGGGACGTGCTCTGGTCCTTCGGCAAGGTGCTGGTGTTCGCTGTCGTCGTCATCCTGATCCACTGCTACCACGGGTACACCGCCAGCGGCGGACCTGCGGGCGTCGGTGTGGCCGTGGGACGCGCGGTGCGGACCTCCATCGTGGCCATCAACGTGATCGACCTGTTCCTGAGCATGGCGATCTGGGGCTCGACGACCACCGTCAGGTTGGCGGGTTGAGATGAGGAAGATCCTGTTCGGCAACCGCATCCTCGGCGTCCTGTTCGTCGGTCTCCTCGTGTTCGGCGTCTGGATCGTCAACGCGGTCTTCAGCCAGAAGTTCCTCTCCTTCGACGAGGTGGAGCTGAACACCGACACGATCGGCCTCCAGCTGCCGGAGCGCGCCGACGTGAAGGTCCGGGGCGTCATCGTCGGTCAGGTGATGGAGGCCCGGTCGGGTGCCGACGGCGCGGTCCTGACACTCGGCATCAAGCCGGACAAGATCGTTCAGATCCCGGACAACGTGACCGCCTCGATCCTGCCCAAGACGCTGTTCGGCGAGAAGTACGTCGAGCTGGTCATCCCGCGCGTGGCGTCGGCCGAGGCGCTCCAGGCTGGTGACCGGATCACCCAGACGGCACTGCCGATCGAGGTCGAGCGGGTCCTCAACGACCTGTACCCCTTGCTGGTCTCGATCCAGCCCGCCGAGCTCAACTACACCCTCAACGCGATCGCCGGTGCCCTCGAGGGTCGCGGCGACGCGATCGGCCAGAACATCGAGACGCTCGACTCCTACCTCAAGCGGCTGAACCCGCAGGTGCCGGAGCTGGTCGAAGACCTGCGGCTCCTCGCCAAGGTCAGCGGCACCTACGCCGACGTCGCCCCGCAGATCGCCGAGACGCTGCGCAACACGGTGACGACCGGCAACACGCTGGTCGAGCGGGAGGCGAAGTTCAACGCGTTCCTCAAGGACGTGGCCTCCTTCTCCGGGACCGCCAAGACCTTCCTGGACGCCAACGGCGACAACATCGTCCGGCTCGGCGAGCTGAGCGCTCCGCAGACCAAGCTGCTCAACCGGTACTCCGCCGAGTTCCCCTGCCTGCTCGAGGGTCTGGTCGACCAGGCGCCGCGCCTGGCCAGCACCTTCCGCGGCTTCGTCTTCCACATCGACCTGATCACGCTGCCGCGGCAGCCGCGCGGCTACGGTCCGCAGGACAAGCAGGTGTACGGCGCCGACAACGGCCCCGTCTGCCTCGGCCTCCCGAACCCGAAGGTGCCCTTCACTGGAACCCCGAACTTCAACGACGGTGTCGACGGCCTCCAGCGTGGAGACGCGCAGCGGACGGCTCCCTTCGCAACGCCGGAGAGTGCCGACATGGGCACCCTGCTCTACGGTCCCCTCATCGCCGGCTCGGGAGGTGAGTGAACGATGAAGATGCTCGACAAGCGCACCCGCGGTGACCTGATCAAGCTGGTCACCTTCATCGTCGTCACCTCGCTCGCGACCGGGGTCCTGGTCGTCCTGATCGGCAACCTGACCTTCGAGAAGACCCGCGAGTACCGGGCGATCTTCTCCGACGCCACCGGGGTCGTGAAGGGTGACGACATCCGGGTCGCCGGGGTGAAGGTCGGCAGCGTCAAGGACGTCGAGATCGTCGACCGGACCAAGGCGAAGGTGACCTTCACGGTCCGCGACGCCACCCCTGTCACCCGGAGCTCGACGGCAACCGTGCGCTACCGCAACCTGGTCGGTCAGCGCTACATCTCGGTGACCGAGGGCGTCGGTGACACCTCGCGGCTGCCGGAGAAGGCGACGATCCCGCTGACCCGCACCCAGCCCGCGCTCGACCTGACCGTGCTCTTCAACGGCTTCAAGCCGCTGTTCGCCGCCCTTACGCCGGCCGACGTCAACAAGCTGAGCTACGAGATCATCCAGGTCTTCCAGGGCGAGGGCGGCAACCTCGAAGGTTTGCTGCGCAGCACCGGCTCGGTGACCAACACGCTGGCCAACCGCGACAAGCTCATCGGCGACGTGATCACCAACCTCAACGCGGTGCTCCAGACCGTCGGCGACCGTGATGCGGAGCTGTCGGACCTGATCGTCCAGTTCCGTACCTTCCTCGCCGGCCTGGTCAAGGACAAGGACGCGATCCTGGACTCGCTCGACGCAGTCTCCGAGCTGACCCGGGAGACCGCCGAGCTGACCGTGGGCATCCGTCCGGGCCTGGTGGCCAGCATCAAGGGCCTCCGGACGGTCGCGACGAACCTCAACAAGGGACGTGACGAGATCGACCGTGCGCTCCAGATCCTGCCGATCAAGCTGAACAAGATCGGGCGGACCGCGATCTACGGATCGTTCTTCAACTTCTTCCTCTGCGACTTCAAGGCGAAGATCGTGCTGCCGACCGGCGTCCAGGAGATCCCGTACAGCACGTTCCCGGCCGGCAACGGGAGGTGCAACCTCTCATGAGCACCCCCTTCCGTGAGCGCAACCCCGTCACCATCGGTGCCGGCAGCCTGGTGGCCCTGGTCCTGCTCGTCCTGGTCGCCTTCAAGGCGGACGCGCTGCCCCTCATCGGCGGCGGCGACACCTACTACGCGTCGTTCTCCGACTCCAGCGGCCTCAAGCCCAACGACGAGGTCCGGATCGCCGGTGTCCGCGTCGGCAAGGTCAACAGCGTCGAGCTGGACGGTGACCACGTACGCGTGACCTTCAAGGTCAAGACCGACTCCGCGTTCGGCACGAGCACCGGAGCCGAGATCAAGGTGAAGACCCTGCTCGGCTCGATGTTCCTGGCTCTCCAGCCGGCCGGCTCCGGCCAGCTCAAGGAGGGCTCGACGATCCCCGAGGAGCGGACCCGGTCGGCCTACGACGTCGTGGAGGCGTTCTCCGGCCTGGCCGAGCGGGCCGAGGCGATCGACCTGCCGCAGCTGACCGAGGCGCTGAACACGCTTGCCGAGACCACGGCGAACACGCCCGAGGAGCTCCGCAGCACGCTGAAGGGCCTCTCCGCGCTGTCGGCGAACGTGGCCGCCCGCGACGACCAGATCAACACGCTGCTGGTCAACCTCCGGAAGGTCTCCGGTGTGCTCGCCGAGCGTGACGGCGACATCATCAACCTGATGAAGGACGGCGACGTCCTGCTCCGCGCGCTGGTCGCCCGGCGCGACGCCGTGCACACGCTGCTGGTCACCACCAGCAGGCTCTCCACCGAGCTGACCACCTTGGTCAAGCAGAGCCGTGCGGACCTCAAACCCGCACTGGCCAACCTGACAGGAGTGGTCAGCGTCCTGCGCAAGAACCAGACCAACTTGGACGACGCGCTGCGTCTGCTGGCCCCGTTCTACCGGGTCTTCAACAACACGCTCGGAACGGGACCGTGGTTCGACACCTGGATCTCGAACCTCCCGCCGGCACCGGCCTTGGGGGTGGGACAGTGAGGCTCGTCAAGGAGAACCCCGCCGTCGCCATCGTCGCCGTCCTGGTGGTCCTCGCCGCAGCGCTCCTGCTGATGCCGGGCGACGAGAAGCGCACGGTCACCGCGGACTTCCCGCGCACCGTGTCTCTCTACGAGGGTTCCGAGGTCAAGATCCTGGGCGTCGCGGTCGGCAAGGTCGACGAGGTCAACCCGATCGGGACGAAGGTCCGGGTCAAGTTCCACTACGACGCCAAGTACAAGGTTCCGGCGGACGCGAAGGCGGCGGTGATCTCCCCGTCGATCGTCGGTGACCGGTTCATCCAGCTCACCCCGGTCTTCCGCGGCGGCGACGTCCTGCCCGACAACGCCACGCTCGGCCTGGACCGCACAGCGACCCCGCTCGAGCTGGACCAGATCTTCGGATCGCTCAACGAGCTGAACAAGGCGCTCGGACCGGACGGCGCCAACCGGCCGGACGAGAGCGGCACCGGCGCGCTGACCCGGCTGCTCGACTCCACCGCCCGGAACTTCGGCGGCCAGGGCGTCCAGTTCAACGCCACCTTGCGGAACCTGAGCAAGCTCACCAAGACGTTGGCCGACAACAAGGACGAGTTCTTCGGGACGCTGGCCGAGGTCGAGGAGTTCACGACCACCCTGGCCGCGAACGACGAGACGGTCCGGAAGTTCAACGAGTCGCTGGCCGCGGGTGCCGGCCTCCTGGCCGACGAGCGCGAGGAGCTCGCCGCGGTCCTGCAGAACCTCTCGGTCGCGATGACCGAGGTGCGGACCTTCGTGGCGGAGAACAAGCAGGCGCTCTCCACGAACATCAAGGGCCTCAACCAGATCAGCAAGGTCTTCGTGAAGAACCGGAAGGCACTGGAGGAGTCGTTGCGGTACGCCCCCAACGCGCTCAACAACCTGGCGCTGGCCTACAACGAGACCACGGGCACCCTCGACACCCGAGCCAACATCGGCGAGACCGTTGCACAGCTGGAGTCGCGGCCTAGCGTCGTGCTCTGCGCCTTCGCTCCCGATGCCTGCGGACCGCTGACCCAGCTCCTCGGCGTGCTCGGGCTCGGACGAGCCCCGGCGCTGACCGAGGACTCCGAGGGCCGCACCTGGGCCGGCCCGCGACCGGACTCCACCCTGGCCGGATTGGTGGTGGCCCGATGAAGTTCCGGATGCGTTCCCGCGCTGCCGCGGTGGTCGCCAGCGTCGTCGGCGCCCTCACCCTGAGCAGTTGCTCGATCTACGACGTCCAGCTCCCCGGTGGTGCTGACGTCGGGGACGACCCGATCAAGGTCACCATCATGTTCCGCGACGTCCTCGACCTGGTCCCGCAGTCGACCGTCAAGGTCGACGACGTCACGGTCGGCAAGGTCACCAAGATCGAGCTCCTCGGGTACATCGCGAAGGTCACCGTGGCACTGCCGAAGACGGTCGAGCTCCCGGACAACGCCCGCGCCGAGATCCGGCAGACCAGCCTCCTGGGCGAGAAGTTCGTCTCGCTGAGCAAGCCGGCCACGCCCGAGGGTCAGCTCGGGGACGGCGACGTCATCGACCTGAAGAACTCCGGTCGCAACCCCGAGATCGAAGAGGTCTTCGGTGCGCTCGCGCTGCTGCTCAACGGCGGTGGTGTCGGTCAGCTGAAGACGATCTCCGAGGAGCTGAACACCGCGTTCGGCGGCCGCGAGAAGGCGGTGAAGTCGATCATCACCCAGGTCTCCGACTTCATGGGTCAGCTTGACGCGAACAAGGGCTCGATCGTCACCGCACTGGAGAACCTGAACCGGCTCTCCCTGGAGCTCCGCCGTCAGGACGGGACCATCAAGGCCGCCCTGGACGACGTCCCGGCGGCGCTCGCCTCCATCGACGGTCAGCGTGACGACCTGGTGAAGATGCTCACCGCGCTCGCCGACCTGAGCTCGGTCGGGACCAAGGTGATCGCGGCGTCGAAGGAGTCGACGATCGACGCCCTGCGCAACCTGGCGCCGGTCCTGACAGCTCTCGGCGAAGCCGATGACAACCTGCCGAAGTCGCTCCAGGTGTTCTTGACCTACCCGTTCATCGACGAAGCGGTCGGCCGCGACCCGCAGGTTGCGCGCGACCTCCGGATGGGTGACTTCACCAACCTGTCGGTGAGTCTGACGCTGGACCTGTTCAACCTGCCGAGCATCCCCGGCCTGGCCCCGGGCGTCAGCATCGCCGACCTGCTCGACGAGTGCGGCGCGACCCCGCTGGCCCCGGCCTGCGTGGCGGTGAAGGACCTGCTCAGCGGGACCCAGCTCCAGCAGCTGTGCACGGCGCTTCCGGCGCTGTGCGCGAGCACGCCGGGTCAGGGTGGCGGCGGTCAGCCGACGCCGAACCCGGGTGGTCTCCTCGGTGGGACCAGCCCGACGCCCAGCACGCCGACGAACCCGTTGAACGACCTGCTCGGTGGCCTCCTCGGCGGCCTGGGGCGGACGGCGCCGAGCGCGGCGTACGACCCGACCGTGCCGGTCGACCCGTTCCTGCTCACCGGGACCGGGTACGACCCCGGGATCGGCACCTTGCTGTTGCAGGGGGTGGCTTTCGAATGATCACCTCCCGCACGAAGAAGCAGCTGCTCGTCTTCGTGTTCATCACGCTGGTCGGGGTCTCCTACGTGGGCGCCCGCTACGCCCGCCTGGACAAGCTGGTCTACGACTCGTCGTACCAGGTCAACGCGCACTTCCCCCAGTCCGGTGGGATCTTCGTCGGTGCCGAGGTGACCTACCGCGGCGTCGGTATCGGTCGGGTCTCGGACATGAAGCTGATCACCGACGGCGTCAACGTGGTCCTCGACATCGAGAACCAGTACGACAAGATCCCGGCCGACACCCTGGCGACCGTCGGCAACAAGTCCGCGGTCGGTGAGCAGTACGTCGAGCTGGCACCCCGGACGGACGGCGCGCCGTACCTGAAGGAGTCGTCGGTGATCCAGCCGGGTGACACCGCGATCCCGG
>JBFJNH010000075.1:0-16369 GCA_041618295.1 Marmoricola sp. | reverse complement strand
ATCGCCGACCAGGACACCTCCCAGGAGGGTCTTGGCGTCGTCGGACATCACCAGCTTCTTGTAGACCCCGGCGATCGGGTCGGCGTAGACGACCTCGAGGCTTCCGGGGGCCTCGGCGAACGCGTCGCCGAAGGAGGCCACGTCGACGCCGAGGAGCTTGAGCTTGGTGCTGGTGTCAGCCCCCGGGAAGGTGGCGTCACCGCCGAGGAGCCGGTCCACGACGACCTCGGCCATCGTGTACCCCGGACCGACCAGGCCCCAGGTCCGGCCCTGGATGCAGGCCACCTCGCCGATCGCGAACTCGCTGCTCGAGCCCGTCGAGACCCGGCACGCGTCGTCGACGACGACGCCACCGCGCTCGCCGATGACGAGGCCTGCGTCCCGGGCCAGCTCGTCGCGCGGCCGGACACCGGTGGCGAAGACCACCACGTCGGCCTCCACCTTGGTGCCGTCGGCGAACTCCATCGCCGAGACCCGACCGTCCGCGCCGGGGTGCAGCGCCGCGCTCGCGGTCGAGGTCAGCACCTCGACGCCCATGCCCTCCACGATGCGGCGCAGCGCGGCCCCGCCGCCCTCGTCGACCTGGAGCGGCATCAGCCGGTCCGCGAACTCGACGACCGTCGTCTCGACACCGAGGCCGTGCAACGCCCCGGCGGCCTCCAGGCCGAGCAAGCCGCCACCGACGACCACGCCGCGCACCCCAGCACCGAGCGCCTGGACCCACGCCTCGAGGGTCTGGACGTCCTCGATGGTGCGGTAGACGAAGGCGCCCGGCAGGTCCGCGCCGGTGACCGGGGGGACGAAGGCGGACGAGCCCGTCGCCAGGACCAGCGCGTCGTACGGCTGGTCAGCACCGGCCGCGCGGACCGTTCGGCTCTCGACGTCGATCGCCGTGACCGCGGTGCCCAGGTGGACGGTGACCAACGGGTCGGCGCCCAGGTCACCGTCGCCGAGCAGCAGGTCGGTCGGGCTCTGCCCGGAGAAGTACGACGTCAGCGCGACCCGGTCGTACGGCGCGTGCGGCTCCTCGCAGTACAGGTCGATGCTCCAGACGCCGTCGGAGTCACGGTCGCGCAGCGCCTCGACGAGGCGGTGCGCCACCATGCCGCCGCCGACGACGCACAGTCGCTTGGTAGCCAGTGAAGGGTGAGTACTGGTCATATCAGGCACCTTAGGTAGTCGAATCTACGGTCATGTTTCGGCTTGTTACGGGTGTGTCAACAGCGGCGGGACCCCCGGCGGCACCGGCTCCCGGGTCGCTGGCGTTGAGCCAGTCGACGAGGCCGCAGACGACCTCCTTGCAGCCGCCGCACCCGGTCGTCGCCCGGGTGGCACCGGCGATCGCGTCGGCGCTGGTCGCACCGTCCTCCCAGGCGTTGACGATCTGTTTCTTGGTGACCCCGGTGCAGCGGCAGACGGTCGTCGACCCCGGCATCCGCATCGGGGACGGGGTCGCCTCCACGCCGCCGCCGGCCGACGCCGGCACCAGCAGCGCGAGCGGGTCCGCGGGCAGCGGCGTCCGCCGGTCGTAGGCGAGGGTGAGGGCGGCGGACACCTCGGGGAAGCCCAGGCAGGTGACTCCGACGAGCTCCCCGCCACGGACGACCAGGTCGGCGTGCCGGTTCCCGCCGCCGTCACTCACGGTGAGTACCCGGTCGTCGTCGCGGGCCTGCGAGGGGCGCACGCCCATGGTGACCAGGTCGACCCCGACCGCCTTGAGCTTGACCGGGTCGGCCCGGTCGTCGGCCACCGCGTCCGGATCGAGCTCGTCGCGCTCCAGCAGCACCGAGACCAGGGCGTCCGCCTGAGCCCACCCGGGTGCGAGCAGACCGGTCATCCCCGACGGAGGCTCGGCGCAGTCACCGATCGCGAAAACGCGCGGGTCCGAGGTCCGCAGGTCCTCGTCCACCACGATCCCCCGGTCGGTGACGAGGCCGGCTCCGGAGGCCAGGCCGGCCTCGGCCCGGATCCCGCAGGAGACCAGCATCAGGTCGGCTGCCAGCAGCCGTTCGTCGGTGAGCCGGACGGCGACGATCTCGCCGTACGCGCTGACCACCTCGGCCACGCTGGTGCCGGTGACCACGTCGATCCCCAACGAGCGCAGCTGCGCGGTGAGCACCCGAGCCGCCGGCGCGTCGAGCTGGGTGGCCATCACGTGCGAGTCGAGGTCGACGACGGTGACCGGCACGCCGCGGCGGCGCAGACCGCAGGCGGCCTCCAGGCCGAGCAGCCCGCCGCCGAGGACCACCGCGTGCTTGGCGTTCATGGCCCGGGCCGCGATGTTGCGGGTGTCGTCCAGGGTGCGCAGCACGTGCACGTGCTTGGGGTCGTCCTCGAGCCCGGGCAGGGGCGGAACGAAGGCCTGCGCCCCGGTCGCCAGCACCAGGTGGTCGTACGCCGAGCGGGTGCCGTCGGAGAGCAGCACCTCCTGCGCGACCGGGTCGATCGCGTCCACGGCGACGCCTCGGCGGAACCGCACCCGGTCGGCGTCCGGCAGCGGGAGCCCCAGCGCGCGTAGGTCGGCGCGCCCGGCGAGCACCTCCGACAGCAGGATCCGGTTGTAGGGCTCGTACTCCTCGGCGCCGATCAGCTCGACCGCGAACCGACCGGTCCGGTCGGCACGGACCAGCTCGTCGACGAACCGGTGCCCGACCATCCCGGCACCCACCACGACTACCCGCTCACTCATACGTGCACTCCTTCGTCGGTCGTGGAACCTGCCGAGATGCTGGCCACCAGGTCGGCACGGCCGACGGAGACAGCGCAGACCTTGAACTCCGGCATCCCCGAGATCGGGTCGCAGGCGTCGTTGGTGATCGCGTTGGCCATCCCGTCGCCAGGCCAGTGGAACGGCATGAACACGGTGTCGGGACGGATCGAGGAGGTGATCCGGGCCCGGGCGATCGCCGTACCGCGGACCGAGGTCACTGCGACGTCCTCGCCGTCGTCGATCTGGTGGAGCTTGGCCAGGTGCGGGTGCAGCTCGACGAAGGCGGCCGGGGCGACCGCGTTCAGGTCGGCGACCCGACGGGTCTGGGCGCCCGACTGGTACTGCGCCAGCACCCGCCCGGTGACCAGGTAGACCGGGGCGTCGCGACGGAGGTCGTCGGCCGGCGCACCGGGCGAGACCGCGACCATCCTGGCCTTGCCGTCGGGGTGGGCGAAGCGTCGTGCGAAGAGCCGCGGCGTGCCCGTGGACCCCGGGAGCACCGGCCAGAAGTGACCGGTCTCGGCGTCCTCGGCGTCCAGGATCGCGTGCGAGAGGCCGGAGTAGTCCGCCTTGCCTCCGGCACTCGCGCGGGCGAGCTCGTCGAAGACCGTGGCCGGCTCGGTGTCGAAGCGCACCGGTGACCCCAGGGCAGCGGCGAGATCGGCCAGGATCTGCAGCTCGCTCCGGGCCTCGCCCGGGGGATCGAGAGCCTTGCGGCGCCGCAGCACCCGCCCCTCGAGGTTGGTCATGGTGCCCTCCTCCTCGGCCCACTGGGTGACCGGGAGGACGACGTCGGCAAGCTGAGCGGTCTCGCTGGGGACGAAGTCGCAGACGACCAGCAGGTCGAGCGCCTCCATCCGGCGGCGGACGGCGCTGGCGTCGGGCGCGCTGACCACCACGTTGGAGCCGTGCACGAAGAGCGCCTTCACGTCGGTGCCGAGCTTGCGGAGGAGCTGGACGGCCGGGACGCCCTTCCCGGGCAGCGACTCCGGGTCGACCCCCCAGACCGCGGCGACGTGGGCCCGGGCGGCCGGGTCGTCGATCATCCGGTAGCCGGGCAGCTGGTCGGACTTCTGGCCGTGCTCGCGACCGCCCTGACCGTTGCCCTGGCCGGTCAGGCAGCCGTAGCCGCTGGCCGGTCGGCCAGGCAGACCCAGGGCGAGGGCGAGGTTGATCGCCGCCGTGACGGTGTCGGTCCCGTCGCTGTGCTGCTCCGAGCCGCGCCCGGAGAGGATCATCGCGCCGCGGCCGCCGCGCGCCGGCGACGCCGCCGCGAGGAGCGCGACCGTACGCCGCAGCTGCGCCTCGGGGACGCCGGTGGTCGCCGCGACCCGCTCCGGCCACCACAGCGCGACCGAGCGCCGGACCTCGTCCCAGCCGGTGACGCGCGCGGCCAGGTAGTCGTCGTCGGCGAGTCCTTCGGCCACGACCAGGTGCAGCAGCCCGAGCAGCAGCGTCTGGTCGGTCCCCGGCAACGGCTGCAGGTGGATCCCGGCCTCGCCGGCGGTGGCGGCGTCGGTGAGGGCCGCGGTCGCCGAGCGGCGGGGGTCGACCACGATCAGTCCCCCGCGTTCGCGGACCCCGGCGAGGTGCTGCACGAACGGCGGCATCGTGTCGGCGACGTTGCTCCCGAGCAGCAGCACCGCGTCGGTGGCGGCCAGGTCGGTGACCCGGAACGGCATCCCGCGGTCGATCCCGAACGCCCGGTTGCTGGCCGCGGCAGCCGAGGACATGCAGAACCGGCCGTTGTAGTCGATGTGCTTGGTGCGCAGCACCGTCCGGGTGAACTTGCCCAGCTGGTAGGCCTTCTCGTTGGTCAGCCCACCACCTCCGAAGACCCCGATGCTGTCAGGTCCGTGTGCGTCCTGGATCGCGGTGACTCGGGCCGCCACGAAGGCGAGCGCGTGCTCCCAGGTCGTGGGTTCCAGCACGCCGGCCTGCGAGCGCACCAGCGGCTGGGTGATCCGGTCGGGGAGGTTCAGCACCGCAGCGCTGGTCCACCCCTTCTGGCACAGACCCCCCTTGCTCGTCGGAAAGGCGCGCGGCGTGACGCTCACCCCCTCCTGCGAGGGGGTGAGCGTCATCGCGCACTGCAGGGCGCAGTACGGGCAGTGCGTGGCGGTCACGCGGTCAGACCTTCGCCTTCGCCATCTGGGCCGAGGGGCGCTGGTAGAAGTACCAGGTGACCGCCAGGCAGATGACGTAGAAGCCCGCGAAGACTGCGAACGCCGTCTTGACGGCACCCACCGGGTCGGCGACCCACGGTGCCCCGAAGGTGATCGGGATGAGGAAGCCGCCCATGGCGCCGACGGCGCTGACGAAGCCGAGGACGGCCGAGGTCTCGGTGTGGACCGAGGCCTGGGCGATCATCCGCTCGCTCGAACCCGGCTCGCCGGTCGCCGCAGCCTGCGCCTTCCAGATCGCCGGGATCATCCGGTACGTCGACCCGTTGGCCACACCGGTCGCCGCGAAGACGAACAGGAAGGCGATCAGGAAGAACGGGAAGATGCCGGAGTTGTGGTTGACCGCCTCCACGACCTCGGGCGAGAAGCCCGGGAAGCTGGCCGGGTCGGCCTTCCAGGCCGCGAGCTTCTCCGGCGCCGGGGTCGGAACCGGGTCGAGCAGGGTCAGCGTGTACAGCACGACCAGGGTGCCGACGATCATCGCCACGAAGCAGCCGAGGGTCACCCGGGCACCGCCGATGCGGTCGGCAAGCCAACCGCCGGCCGGACGGGTCAGCGACCCGACCAGGGCGCCGAGGAAGGCGTAGTAGACGAAGTTGATGCCGATGGACTCGGTCGGGATCGGCGAGCGGAAGAAGTTGATCTTGATCAGCAGCGGCATCGCGGCCGAGTAGCCGATGAACGACCCGAAGGTGCCGACGTAGAGGAACGACATCACCCAGGTGTGCTTGTACTTCACCACCGAGAGCTGCTCGCGGGGCTTGGAGTAGGCCGCGTGCAGGTTGTTCATGAAGAAGAAGGCGCAGACCGCGGAGAGGATCGCGAGGGCGGCGTACAGGTAACCGGCGCGCTCCAGGACGATGCCGCTCTGGCTGGCTTTGACCAGGCCGAAGGCGCCGGCGCCGCCGACGATGATCGGCAAGAAGAACTGGACGAACGAGGCACCGATGTTGCCGCCCGCCGCGTTCAGGCCGAGCGCGGCCCCCTTCTTCGCCTGCGGGTAGAAGTGGTTGATGCTGGCCATCGAGGAGGCGAAGTTGCCGCCACCGAAGCCGGCTGTGGCCGCGATCGCCACGAAGACCCAGTACGGAGTGTCGGGGCGCTGGACGAAGACCGCGAACAGCGTCGTCGGGATCACCAGGAGCAGTCCGCTGATGATGGTCCAGTTCCGTCCGCCGAACAACGGCACCGCGAACGTGTACGGGAGCCGGAGCAGGGAGCCCACCAGGTTCGGCACCGCGACCAGCCAGAAGAGCTGCTGGGGGGTGAAGTTGAAGCCGGCCTTGGCCAGCATCGCCGCGCTGACGCTCCAGAGCAACCAGACCGAGAAGCCGAGGTGCTCGGCGAAGATCGAGAAGATCAGGTTGCGCTTGGCGACGCGTTTGCCGGTCGACTCCCAGAACTCCTCGTTCTCGGGCTCCCAGTGCTCGATCCAGCTCTTGCCGCGCTGGGCGCGCCCAGGATTCAGGTCCGCGGTCAGGCCATCGGTTTCAACCGCGGCTGCCGGCGTCTCGGTGACGGACATCCGTACTCCTCATGGTCACGGATCCGAGGGTGGATCCTGACGATGAAGGTGTCAGGGCCATGTTTCGCCGCGATCACGCGTGCGATGTCCCGTAGGTAAACCGTTTCTCGCGCGGGGCCGGGTGCCGGTGTGAATTGCGTGAGCCCGCTCACGCGGCCCGTGCGGCTCCGTGAGTAGGCCGTAACAAATCAGCTTTCACGCGCTCGTAACACGAGACCGACCGAGACCGAACGGTTTCGTTTTCAGTGCGGGTCGAGGCCGCCCTGGTAGTCCTCGTCCGCGAGGCCCGCGACGCAGGAGCGGCCGTCCCGCTCCGCCACCAGCACCGTCGCCGAGCCGAAGATCCCCACCAGCCCCGGTAGCGGGCTGGTGACCCGGACCCGGAAGCTGCCGGTGGCACTCCCCCGGACGTCGCTGATCACGATGTCGAGCTCGGGATCCGGGTCGTCCGCGCGTTCCCGGCCGGTCTGCACGAGCGCTTCGAGCCGCAGCCGCTGCTCCTCGGTCAGCGGGTCGCAGAGCAGGCGTCCGCCGGCCCGTACGTCGTACCGGCTGACGGCCTCGACGGCACGGTCGGCGACCTCCTGGACGCTTCCCGGACCCTCCTCCCGGATCGCGTAGAGGTAACCCAGACCACCGAAGAGCACGACCGCCAGAACCGCGGTAACGACCCAGGGTGTCCGGTCGCGCTCGATCGCGGTCATCCTCAGAACAACGCCGAGGTCAGGTCACGCCGGGCCCGCTGGACCCGCTGGTCGTCGTTGCCCACCGCGGCGAAGAGTCCGATCAGGTGGGTACGGGCCGCGTCCCGGTCTGCATCGGCGGTGCGAGCGACCAGCTTGATCAACCGGTCGAAGGCGTCGTCGACGTGTCCTCCGAGGAGGTCGAGGTCGGCCACCAGGGTCTGGGCGGCGACGTCGTCCGGGCTCGCTGCTGCGGCCGCCCGGGCTGCGTTGAGGTCGACGCCGTCGGTCCGCTGGAGCACCCGCGCCATTGCCAGCCCGGCGGCGGCCTCGCTGTCGGCCGGGTTGGCGTCGACGAGCTTCTGGTACTCCGCGACAGCTGCCGAGATGTCCCCGCGCTCGAGGGCTTCCTGCGCGGGCAGGTAACGCGGGTCGACGACCTCCTCGCCGGTCTCGGCGTCGACCTCGCCGCTGCGCGGCTGGTGACGCCCGGTGAAGCCACCGGTGGTCAGCTGCTGGAGGACCTGGGTGATGGCGGCGCGGAGGTCCTCGATCGGGGCCGCGTCCTGGAGCAGCGGCATCGGCCGGCCCTGGGCCACCAGGACGACCAGCGGGACCGACGGGATCTGCATCGCCTGGGCGATCTGCGGGGCGGCGTCGATGTCGACCCGACCGAGGAGGAAACGGCCCTCGAACTCGTTGGACAGAACCTGGAGGTCGTCGGCGAGCTGCACGCTCTGTGGCGAGCGCGTGGAGGAGTAGAAGGCCAGCAGGACGGGGGCGCTCATCGAGCTCTCAAGGACCGACTGGAAGTTCTGCTCGTCGATCTGGACCGCGTAGGCCCCGCTCACTGCGGTGGAAGCCCCGGCCGGGGCGGCGGCGCCCTGGAGGCCGGAGAGGTCGATCGCGCCGGGACGGGAGAACGGTTGTTGCGTCATGGGCCCATTCTGACCGACCGCCGCTGCCGTCGGGGAGCCAGGGCACCGGTGCAGACCAGTATCGGAGGATTTCGGATTTCCCTCAGGTCCGCCCGTCCTACGCCGACGTAGCAGAGGTGGCAGCAGCACGCACACGTGCAGACGGGCCGACGCGGACGCGCCGGCTGCTGCGCCTGCTTGCCGGGACCGCGCTCTTCGTCGTGGCGGGCTACCTCGGGCGCTCGACCAGCCTCTCCGAGGACGGCCAGAGCCTGATCTGGCCTGCGATCGGGGTCGCCGGGCTCTGGATCGGCACCGGTAACCGACGCACGTGGCCGCTGGACGGCCTCGCCCTCGTCGCCTCGACCTTCCTGGTCACGATGGCCACCGGAGGCACCTTTGCGCTCGCGCTGACCTTCGTGGCCACCAATCTCGTCGAGGTCTCCGTCTTCGTCGGTCTCGCTCGCGGGTGGATCCCCCACCTCTGGGGCTTCGGCGGCACCGAGCCGCTGCACCGCGTCGGTGAGCTGGGGCGCCTCGTGGTCGCCTCGTGCATGGCAGGTTTCGCGGGCCTCGCCGTCGGGTCGGTCGGACTGCTCCTGGTCGATGGTCACGTGCACCCGGTGCTGCTGGTCGCGTGGTGGGGCCGCAACGCGGTGGCCTTGGTGGTGCTCTCGACCCTCGGCATCCTGGTCGGCCAGCCGCTGGCCGGGAGCGGAAGCCCGCGGGCCGCGGGCCGCCTTGTCCGCGAAGCCCTCACACCAGCCTCCGTCGGCCGGTTCGCCGAGGTCGTCTGGCTGTTGGCGGCGACGGTCGCGCTGACCTGCGTCGTCTTCGTGACCTCGACCGGCGAGTCGCTGGCCTTCCTGCTCCTGGTGATGTCGGTCTGGGCCGGTATCCGGTTCTCGGCGGTCGTCGTCACCGTGCACGGGGTGCTGATGGGTGCGGCGGGCGTCGCCTTCACTGTCGCCGGCAACGGTCCTTTCGCCTCCGTCGCCGAGGTCTACTGGCGGGCCGTGGCTGCGCAGGCCTTCGTCGCGATGACGGTGCTGACCGGCCTCGCACTGGCGTTCTCCCGGGCCGAGCGCGACGTCGCCCACCGCCAGCTCGCCGCGGCACGTCGTTCCGCCGACGAGCGCGCCCATCTGCTGGACGCCGTGCTGGAGTCGATGAAGGAAGGCGTGGTCGTCGTCGAGGAGGGTGGCCAGGTCCTGGTCTGCAACACCGCCGGTCGCGACCTCGTCGGACTGGGCGACCCCGAGGCGTACGGCGACCTGGCCGAGGCGGCGTACGGGCTCTACCACGCCAACGGGGTGCCGCTCACCGCGTCCGAGCTCCCCGGAGCCCGCGCCTTGGCCGGCGAGACGGTCCCGCCGGTCGACCTGCACGTGCGCGCCCCGTCGATCCCGGACGGCCGGGTGGTCGAGGTCAGTGCGCTCCCGCTGGAGAACCACGACCTGTCCGCGCCGCGCCGCGCGATGGTGAACGTCCGCGACGTGACGGTCGACCGCCAGCACCGGGACAGCCTGGCCTCGTTCGCCGGGGTGGTCGCGCACGACCTGTTCAACCCGTTGACCGTCGTCGACGGGTGGACCGAGGCGCTCGTCGACGAGTTCGCTGCCGGGCCGGTCCCGGCCGCGATGGCGCTGCCGATCCTCACCAGGATCCAGGGCGCCGCCTCGCACATGCGCGCCTTCATCGCCGACCTGCTGGCCTACACGGTGGCCAAGGACCAGTCGCTGCGCACCGGACCGGTCGACCTGACTGCGGTGGCACGTGACCTCGGGCGGCTCTACGCCGACGGCCCGGGAAGCCCGCAGATCCTGGTCGACGAGGGCCTCGCGGTCTGGGCCGACGAGGGCCTGGTGCGCCAGCTGTTCGACAACCTGATCGGGAACGCCGTCAAGTACGTCGCACCCGGGGTCCGCCCCTCGATCAGCGTCACCGGCCGGGTGGTCGGCTTCCAGCAGGAGGTGCGGGTCACCGACAACGGCATCGGGATCCCGGCCGAGGAGCGCGAGCTCATCTTCGAGTCGTTCCACCGGGCGCACCGCGGCTACCTGGGCACCGGACTCGGGCTGGCGATCTGCCACCGGATCGCGGACCGGCACGGCGGCAGCATCCGGGTGGAGGCCGGTCCGTCCGGTACCGGGTCGACCTTCGTGGTCACGCTGCCGAACTCGCCCGCGGCCGCGGTGAGGTTCCAGGTCGCCTGAGGCTCAGAACCGCGCCGGCTCCCGGTACTCGCCCCATTCGGCGCGGAGGGCGTCGCAGATCTCGCTCAGGGTCGCTTCCGCGCGGACCGCGTCGAGCATGGTCGGGATCATGTTGGCGCCCGAGCGGGCGGCCTCGACCATCGCGGCGATCCGCGCCTCGACCAGCCCCGCGTCGCGGGCGTCCTTGCGGACCCGCAGCTCGCGGACCTGGTCGACCTCGACCTCGTGCGAGACCCGGAGGATCTCCAGGTCGTGGGTGACCGAGTCGAGGTGGCAGTTGACGCCGACGACCTTCTTCTCGCCCTTCTCCAGCGCCTTCTGGTAGACGAAGGCGGCCTCGGCGATCTCGGAGGTGAACCAGCCGTCCTCGATACCGCGGAGCAGCCCGCGGGTGATCGGCTTCTCGCCGGCCGCGGTGGCGGCGGCGAGCCCGGCGTGCTCCGTCCCGGCCAGCGGGGAACCGCCGAGGGACAGGATCTTGGTGAAGATCGCGTTCGCCTCCGCCTCGATCTTGTCGGTGAGTGCCTCGACGTACCAGGAGCCGCCGAGCGGGTCGGCGACGTTGATGACGCCGGTCTCCTCCATGATCACCTGCTGCGTACGCAGCGCGATCTCGGCCGCCTGCTCGCTCGGCAGCGCGAGGGTCTCGTCGAGAGCGTTGGTGTGCAGCGAGTTGGTACCCCCGAGGACCCCGGCGAGGGCCTCGACCGCTGTCCGCACCACGTTGTTGTAGGGCTGCTGGGCGGTCAGCGAGACCCCGGCGGTCTGGGTGTGGAACCGCAGCCACTGCGCCTTCTCGGTCTTCGCGCCGTACACGTCGCGCATCCAGGTCGCCCAGATCCGGCGGGCCGCGCGGAACTTGGCGATCTCCTCGAAGAAGTCCAGGTGGGAGTCGAAGAAGAAGCTCAGACCGGGACCGAAGACATCCACGTCCAGACCGCGCTCCAGGCCGAGCTCGACGTATCCGAACCCGTCGGCGAGCGTGAAGGCGAGCTCCTGCGCGGCCGTCGAGCCGGCCTCGCGGATGTGGTAGCCGGAGACCGAGAGCGGCTTGTACGCCGGGATGTTCTCGGCGCAGTACTCCATCAGGTCGCCGATCAGGCGCAGGTGCGGCTCGGGCCCGAAGATCCATTCCTTCTGGGCGATGTACTCCTTGAAGATGTCGGTCTGCAGGGTGCCGTTGAGCTTCCCGGTCTCGACGCCGGCACGCTCGGCGGCGACCAGCATCATGCAGAACACCGGGACCGCGGGACCGCTGATCGTCATCGAGGTGGTGACCTCACCGAGGTCGATGCCGTCGAAGAGGATCTCCATGTCGGCGGCGGAGTCGACGGCCACGCCGCAGTGCCCGACCTCGCCCAGCGAGCGCGGGTCGTCGGAGTCGCGCCCCATCAGCGTCGGCATGTCGAAGGCGACCGAGAGGCCCCCGCCGCCGCGGCCGAGGATCATCTTGTAGCGCTCGTTGGTCTGCCGGGCGTTGCCGAACCCGGCGAACTGGCGGATGGTCCAGGTCCGCGCGCGCTGGCCGGCGGCGTACAGGCCGCGGGTGAAGGGGAACTCGCCGGGCCACTCGGACTCGTCGGTGCCGTAGGCCGGCTCGACCTCCATCCCGGAGAGGGTGGTGAAGTCCGCGTCGCGCAGACGGGAGGCGTCGTAGCGGTCCTGCCAGCGCTGGCGGGCAGACCTCGGCACTGAGTCTTCCATGGCACGATAGTAGGACACCCAACTACTTTTGGGAAGCCCCGCTCAGAAGTCGCCGGCCGCCTCGCGGACCGGGCGGAGCAACGCGGAGAGCGAGCGCAGGTCGTCCTCGTCGAGGGCGCCCAGTCCGAAGCCGGCCCCGAGCAGGTCGGCGGTCGCGACCTCCACCAGCGCACGGCCGGCGTCGGTGATCTCGGCCAGGACCGCGCGCCGGTCGTCGGGGTGCGGGCGCCGCCGTACCAGGCCGGCACCCTCGAGGCGGTCGACGATCGGGGTGACCGAGGTCGGGTGCACCTGGAGCCGCTCCCCCATCTTGCCGAGCGGGAGCGAGCCCTTCGAGGTGAACGAGAGCAGCACCAGCGCCTCGTAGCGGGCGAAGGTCAGGTCGTGCGGCTTGAGCACCGCGTCCAGGCGGGAAAGCACCAGCTGGTGGACCCGCATCAACGAGGTGACCGCGTGCATCACCGGTACGCCGTCCCAGCGCAGCCCCCACTGCCGGGCGGCTTCGTCGATCGGATCGAAGTCGAGCATCTCGCGTCCTCGTCCGCTCTCAGTTGACCCGGGGCCCGCGCAGGCCCGCGCGCTGGACGACCCGCTGGATGGAGAGGTCGCGCTGGTCCGGGCTGCCGACGAAGCGGATCTCCCGCAGACCCTGGTCCTGCGCCGCCGACTCGAAGGTGAAGTGGCCGTACCCGAGGATCCGGCCGGTCATCGGCTTGACCACGGTGATGTCGAGGATCCGGCCCAGCGGCATCGTCGCCAGCGACCTGGCCAGCACGCCCTTGACCCGGAACACGCGCATGTTCGTGATCACGAACCGGTCGAGGCTCGCAGCCAACGACCGCCACCCCGCCCAGCCGAGCACCGCCAGACCGAGGAGGAACGGGACGATCGACACGTCCGCGTCGACCACGCCGGAGGCGATCAGGAGGCCGATCCCCGCGACCGCCCCGAGGGTCGGGACCACGTAGACGACCCCGTGCTTGCGGACCTCGTCGACGATCACCTCGCCCTCCTCGCGGAGCAGGTGCCGCCCGATGTCCGGATCGGTCAGGAACCGCGGGAGCAAGGCCATCTGCGACCGCGCCTAGGACAGGATCGCGTCGAGGAAGTCGATGACCGCCGTGAACAGCTGGGTGAGTCCGTCCCACACGGCAGTGCCGCCGTCCTTGGCGAGCTCGGCCAGGCCGTTCGGGTCGGTGAACATGTAGTAGCCGATGAACACGACCAGGAGAAGGGGCACGACCTTCTTCAGCGCCATCGATTCACTCCCGTTCGGATCCGGCAGTACGCACCCGAGCGCGCACATGTCTGCTGCGTTTCTACCAATCGGAGGACCGAATATCGGGGAGGCGCGCTCAGCGGGCGTTGCTCAACCGGTCTTGATCGCCTCGTAGAACGCCTTGATGTCGGGGCCGAGATAGGCGAGCTCGACGTACGGGACGCCGTGCGCGGACCCGTCGAGGTAGGCGAACTCCATCCCGCCGCCCATCATCGAACCCGCCTGGACGACCTCGATCCCCGCCTCGCGGGCGCTCTCCAGCGCGGTCGCCATGTCCTCGACCTCGAAGCACAGGTGGTGCAGCCCTGGCGGGGAGACGGCCAGGAACTCGGTGTAGATCGACTCTCCGGCGACCGGCTGGATGATCTCGAGCTGGAGGTCCCCGGCGTACCCGAGCGAGACGTGCACGGTGAAGTCCGCGGGCTCGCCGTGCAGGGTGCAGCTCTCCGGGTCGAACCGGATGTCGTTCAGCCGGGTCCAGGATCCGACACCGAAGTTCGCGGACAGGAACGTCTCGGTCGCGGCGATGTCCTCGGTCACCCAGCACAGCTGGATCACCGGGGCGGTGGCGATGGTCACGGTTCCTCCCCGCTCACAGGGTCTCGAGCAGCTCGTCTGCGGCAGCGTACGGGTTCGAGGTCCCGGCGACGACCTGCTCGGCCAGGACGTCGAGTTCGGAGCGGGCGTGCACGTCCCCCCACCGCTCACGCAGCGAGGTGACCGCGATCGCCTCGATCTCCTCCCGCGCCCGGCGGGTACGGCGCTGAACCAGCTCGCCGGAGGACGCGAGGTGGGCCCGGTGCGCGTCCAGGGCGAGGACGACCTCGTCGATGCCGTCCCCGGTCATCGCCACGGTCTTGATGATCTCCGGGACCCAGGCGCCCTCGGGCCGCTGGGCCAGGGCCAGCATGCCGCGCAGCTCGCGCCGGACCGTGTCGGCGCCGTCCCGGTCGGCCTTGTTGATCACGTACAGGTCGCCGATCTCCAGGATCCCGGCCTTGGCCGCCTGGATGCCGTCACCCATGCCAGGGGCCAGCAGCACGAGCGTGGTGTCGGCCATCGAGGCGATCTCCACCTCGCTCTGACCGACACCGACGGTCTCGACCAGGATCACGTCGCACCCCGCTGCGTCGAGGACCCGGATCGCCTGCGGCGCGGCCCAGGAGAGCCCGCCGAGGTGACCGCGGGAAGCCATCGAGCGGATGTAGACCTCCGGGTCGAGCGCGTGGTCCTGCATCCGGATCCGGTCGCCGAGCAGGGCGCCGCCGGAGAACGGCGAGGACGGGTCGACAGCGAGGACGCCGACCCGCTTGCCCTGCCGGCGCAGCGCCCCGACCAGGGCACCGGTCGAGGTGGACTTCCCCACGCCCGGGGAACCGGTGATCCCGACCACGTGGGCACCGCCGTCGGAACGGGCCGAGCCGGCGAGTGGCGCCAGCAGGGCCATCACCTCGCGCAGGGCCGGTGAGGCGTCCTCGACCAACGAGATCAACCGGGCGACAGAACGAGCGTCCCCGGACCTGGCCTTCTCGACCAGTCCGGGGACGTCGTTGGTGCTTCTACGGCTCACAGGGGTGAGGTTAGCGATTCGGCACACGGGGGTTTCGAGACGGTCGCAGGGCGACCTCCTCGACCTCCTCGCTCGCTACGCTCGCTCAGACCTTCGGCACGCGGACGATGAGGGCGTCACCCTGACCGCCGCCACCGCAGAGAGCGGCTGCGCCGACGCCGCCACCGCGGCGCTTGAGCTCGAGCGCCAGGGTCAGCACGACCCGGGCACCGGACATGCCGACCGGGTGACCCAGGGCGATCGCGCCGCCGTTGACGTTGATCTTGGCATCGTCGAGGCCCAGCTTGCGGGCGGACTCGATGCCGACCGCTGCGAACGCCTCGTTGAACTCGATCAGGTCCAGGTCGGAGGGCGAGATGCCCTCCTTCTCGCAGGCCTTCGCGGTCGCGTTGGCGGGCTGCAGCTGGAGGCTCGAGTCGGGGCCGGCGACCATGCCGTGAGCGCCGATCTCGGCGAGCCACTCCAGGCCCAGCTCCTCGGCCTTGGCCTTGCTCATCACCACGACGGCGCAGGCGCCGTCGGAGATCTGGGAGGCGGAACCGGCGGTGATGGTGCCCTCCTTGGCGAAGGCTGCGGGCAGCTTGCCGAGCGACTCGGCGGTGGTGTCGCCGCGGACGCCCTCGTCGGCGGTGACGACGATCGGCTCGCCGCGACGCTGCGGGATGGTGACCGGGACGACCTCGTCGTCGAAGAGGCCGTTCTTCCAGGCCTCGGCGGCCTTCTGGTGGGAAGCAGCGGCGAACTCGTCCTGTTCCAGACGGGTCAGCTTCACGCCCTCGGCGTTGATCTGCTCGGTCAGACCGCCCATGGCCTGCTTGGTGGCCTGGTCGTAGAGAGCGTCGTAAGCCATCGAGTCGACGAGCTTGGTGTCGCCGAACTTGAAGCCGTCGCGGGAGTTCGGGAGCAGGTGCGGAGCCTGGGTCATCGACTCCATGCCGCCGGCGACGATGATCTCGTGCTCCCCGGCGCGGATCAGCTGGTCCGCGGTGGCGATCGCGTTCAGGCCGGAGAGGCAGACCTTGTTGATCGTGATCGACGGGACGTTGGCGGGGATGCCGCCGGCGAGGGCGGCGCCGCGCGCCGGGTTCTGGCCCGCTCCGGCCAGGATGACCTGACCCATGATCACGTAGTCGACCTGGTCGGCGCTCACGCCGGCCTTCTCGAGCGCACCCTTGATGGCGACACCGCCGAGGTCGGCCGCCGACAGGCTCTTCAGGCCGCCCTGGAGGCGACCGATCGGCGTACGGGCGCCGGCGACGATGACATTGACGGACATGCGGTCCTCCTGGAAGAGAAAATTGGCTACCTAGAGACACTACCCACCGGTAGTCGATCCGGGGAGGGGTCTCAGGTCCTGGTGCGTGTCGTCGTCGTCACACCGGGTGTGCGCGGCTTGAGCAGGGGTGGTGCCGTGGTCGAGGATGGCCCCCATGACCACTCCCCTGGACCTGCCCGAAGACCTGTTCGTCTGCATCGACCACGTCGGCGTCGCCGTACCGGACCTGGACGCGGCGATCGAGCTCTACACCACCGTGTTCGGCATGACCGTCGCGCACCGCGAGGTCAACGAGGAACAGAAGGT
>JBFJNH010000074.1:0-16487 GCA_041618295.1 Marmoricola sp. | reverse complement strand
CAGGCTCATCGGGTTGCCGCCCTCCATCACGTTGGCCGTGATGACGACGGCGAAGCCGCCTCCGATGCCGATCGTGGGCGCGAGGTCCATCAGCCCTCCCCGTGGCCGAGGGTCGGCAGGGTGGCGACGGTGGCGAGGCGCTGCTCCGACGGCGGTGCCGGGACCGGGACCGGGATGTCGGCGATCTGGGCGCTCAGGGTGATGACCTGGCTGCGGTAGAGGCGCACCGCGTCGATGATCTGGTCGAGGGATTCCGCGACGACGTACTTCTTGCCGTCGACGAGCGTGACCACGGAGTCCGGCGTCGCGTCGATGCGCTCGATCAGGTCGGAGTTCAAGACGAACACCGATCCCGAGAGTCGCGTGAGCGTGATCATGGGCGCACCTTCCCTGTGCGTACTTGCCGTTCAGTACCGGGGCCGTCCGTGGCCCTTCGAAGGTGTTGATCGGCCGTCGCGCGGCGGACCTGAGCGATTCCGGACGTACGACGGCCCGCCCCGACGGATCGGGGCGGGCCGCAGTGGGGCGCAGCAGTCGTCAGCGCTTGATGTTGACCAGGTCCTCGAGCACCTGGTCGGAGGTGGTGATCACCCGCGAGCTGGCCTGGAACCCGCGCTGGGCGAGGATCAGGTTGGTGAACTCGGCGGCGAGGTCGACGTTGGACATCTCCAGCGCACCGCCGACCAGGGTGCCGTTGCGGCCCTGCCCGGGGACGCCCACGGTGGCGGCACCGGAGTTCGCCGACTCGCGGAACGAGGTCTCGCCGACACGCTCGAGGCCCATCGGGTTGGCGAAGTCCGCCATCGCGATCTGCGCCATGTCGCGCTGGATGCCGTCGTCGAAGATGCCGCGCAGCTTGCCGTCGCTGCCGATGGTGTACGACGTCAGCGTGACACCCGGGGGGACCGGGTCCGCGAGTGCGGAGAAGTCCAGAGTGACGTCGACCAGGCCGCCGGTCGGCAGCCCGGCGAGGTCCAGCGCGTAGCCCTGGACCCGGCTGCCGCTCGGCGTCACCAGGGTGCCGGAGTTGTCGAACGTGAAGGCGCCGGCCCGGGTGTAGAGGGTCTCGGTGCCCCGCTGGACGACGAACAGGCCGTCGCCCTGGATCATCAGGTCGGTCGGGCGCCCGGTGGTCTGGGTCGAGCCCTGGGTGAAGTTGGCGTTGGTCGCCGCGAGCTGGACGCCGAGGCCGACCTGGATCGGGTTGGTGCCACCGCGGTTCACGCTGGCGGCCGAGGCGCCGGTCAGCATCTGGCTCAGGGTGTCCTGGAAGACCGTCGAGCTGGACTTGAACCCGGTGGTGTTGGCGTTGGCGATGTTGTTGCCGGTGACGTCGAGCATGGTCTGGTTGACGCGGAGTCCGGAGATGCCGGCGAAGAGCGAACGAAGCATGGTGATGTCCTAACTAGAGGGTGGAGTCGGTGACGGAGATAACGGATGCGATCGGCAGGTCAGTGCCGCTGACGTCCAGGACGGGGCCGTCGACCCCGAACGTGACGCCCTTGACGGAGCCGGTCTGAGCGACACCGTCGGCGTCGTTCCAGGTGACCTGCTTACCGATCAGCCCGCTGGCGCCGAACGCCATCTGGGCCGAGAACAGGGCCGCCGTCTGATCGGCGACGTCCTGCATCTTCTCCAGGGCCGTGAACTGCGCCGACTGGGCGAGGAACTGGCTGGAGTCGGTCGGGTTCATCGGGTCCTGGTAGCGCATCTGGGCTACCAGGAGCTGTAGGAACATGTCCTTGTCGGCTTGGCTCGCCGGTGTTCCCGGAGAGCCGGTGGGCCCGAACATGCCCGTCGTCACTGCTTCTGTTGCAGGGATCGACATGGTGCCTCCTCACATGGTCAGGTCCACACCCGCTGCGCGGGTGCCGGGGACCGTCTGGATGGGTCGGACCTCCGCGGACACCGGAGCACGGTGGTTGCGGGGGTGGTCGGCGCCATCCGTGGCGAGGTGGTCCGCACGCGTCCCTGCGTGCTGGTCCTGGTTGCGCTCCCCAGCGGTGCCCGGGTGGGCGTCGGGGTTCGCGGCGGTGGGGAGGGTCGGGGAGGTCTGGGTGGCGGCGGTCGGGAGCTCGCGGACGACGATCCGGGTCTCGGTGATGCCGGCCTGTTCCAGCAGCCGGGTGAGCTCGGCCGACCCGGCCGCAAGGGAGGCCTGGGTGTCGTGCCCGGCCGCGAACCGCACGTGCACCGAGCCCTGGCGCATCGTCATCACGACCCGCACCTCGCCGAGCTGCTCGGGCTGGAGCGTCAGGGTGACCCGGTGGGTGCCCGGACCGCGGCTGACCAGGCCGGTGACCTCGGGGAACACCTGCGCGGTGACCCGGTCGAGCTGGGTGCTGGGCGTGGTGCCGGGCGTGGTGCTGGGCGTGGTGCCGGGCGTGGTGCCGGGCGCGCTGACGGGGGCGCTGACGGGGGCGCTGACGGGGGCGCTGACGGGGGCGCTGACGGGGGAGCTGGGCGTGGTGGTGCTCTGCTGGCCCATGGCCGGGGCGACCGGTGCCGCCTCCGCCGAGGCCCGGCCCGGAGCCGCATCGGCCTGCTGGTGGGCGGCGCCCGTCTCGGAGCGGTGTAGCGCGCCCTGGCCGGTCACCTGGCGGGTCGCCTGGCCGGCGCCCTTCGCGGGACCCCGGGCCGGACCCGGGGCCGGGGTTGCCGGGGTCGCGGGGGTCGCCGGGGTGGCGGCGACGGAGCCGTCCGAGCCTGCCTGCCGATGGCCCGGAGCGGCCGGCGTCGCGGGGGTGGCGGGGGTCGCTGGGGTGGCCGGCACGCCGGCGATCGTGAGCACCTGGGCGGTCGGGTCGCTGGCCGGTGCTGCGTCCGACGTGGCGTCCTCGGTGGGCGCGACCGGGCACGGGTCCGCGAGCAGCGCCGCTGCCAGCTCCGTGTCCGAGGCTGGATCCGTGCCCGGGTCCGTGCCTGGGTCGGTCGCGGTGCCGAGCATGTCGGCCAGGACGGCGAGGAAGTCGCCGGGTGCAGCAGCACTCTCGGTGCCGGCGAGAGCCGTGGGCGCGGAGCCCGCCGCCAGGGGGGTGACGTTCATCAGGCCGCCTTCATCAGGGTCATCACGTTGCGGACGTAGTTCTGCGTCTCGGGGTACGGCGGGATGCCGTCGTACTTCAGGACCGCACCGGGTCCGGCGTTGTAGGCCGCCAGCGCCAGCTCGGTGCTGCCGAAGCGGTTGGTCAGGGTGCGGAGCATCCGGGCCGCGCCGTCCACGGCCTGCACCGGGTCGAACGCGTTGGTGACGCCCAGACCTCGTGCGGTCGCCGGCATCAGCTGCATCAGGCCCTGGGCCCCGGCGGGGCTGACGGCCTTCGGGTCGAAGCCCGACTCCTGCTGCGCGACAGCGGAGAGCAGGTTCGCCGGCACGCCGTACTTGGCCGCGGCGGAGCGGAACAGGTCGGCGTACGGGGTGCCGCTGGTCGCGGCGACCCGTGCGCCGCCGACGGGCGCGACCGCGTTGTCGGGCAGGACCCGTCGGATCATGTCCGGGGTGGAGGGCACGTCGATGATCCGTACGTCGAGCCCGGTGCGCGGCGCCTCGATCATCTTGCCGCCGCCGATGTAGATCGCGATGTGGTCGGCGCCGTTGTTGCGCGACGAGCGGTCCCAGGCGATCAGGTCGCCGGGCTGTGCCTCGGCCATGCTGGCGACGGGTCGGCCGCTGGCGGCCTGCTGGTTCGAGACCCGGGGCAGGTCGATGCCGAGGTTCTTGTAGACGAGCTGGACCAGGCCGGAGCAGTCCAGGCCCTTCGCCGGGTCGGTCCCTCCCCAGAGGTACGGCGTCCCGAGGTACTTGCGCGCCTCCGCGACGACGGCATCGCCGCGCGTTCCGGTCGGGACGTCGGTGCTGACCGCCCCTTCGAGCGCGCGGGCGAAGTCGGTGGCGCTGGTGCCGCTGGCGCTGATCGGGCTGGTCGGCGGGGCGAGCAGGGCGAGCTGGGACTGGATCTGCTGGATCCGGGCGGTCACGTCGGTGAAGGTCATCGGGCTGCCTCCGTCCGCAGGTCCTCGCGCTGCTGGCTGAGCCAGCGCTGGGCGGCGATGTCGTCGAGCTCACGAGCCTCGGTGCGCTCCCGCTCGGCACGGCGGGCAGCGGCGCGGCGCTCCAGGAGCATCTCGATCGCGGCGAGCCGGGTCCGGTCCTGCTGCCAGCGGGCGTAGGCCGCCTCGCTGATCGTCCGGCTCGCGTCCAGGTGCTCCTCAGCAGTGATCAGGACCTCGCCGAGGGCGCCCAGCGACGCGCGCAGGGCGAGGAACTCGGCGGCGCTGCCCGCGGCGAATCCGGACGCCGAGGCGATCCGTCCGCGGAGGTCGTCGACGGTGGTCTGGGCGCTGCGGGATTCCAGCAGCGCGGTCTGGAGACCGACGCGGCTGTCGGACTCCCGCACGCTCCGGACCCGGGCGACCGCGCGCATCCCGGCGTCGTCGGCGTGGGTGCTCATCGGACCTCAGCTCCTTCGACGAGGGCTGCGAGCCGGGTCCAGCTCTCCGCGGTCGGCGTGGTCTCGTCGATCCGCTGCTGGAGGAAGGCCTTGATCTGGGGCATCCGGGCGAGTGCGATGTCGGCGTCGGGGTCTGCTCCGGCGACGTAGGCACCGATCTCGACCAGCTCGCGGACGTTGCGGTGCGCGGCCAGCATCCGGCGCAGCGCGATCGCGGAGGACTGCTGCTCGGGGCCGGTGACGGCACCGGTGACCCGGGAGATCGACTCCAGGACGTCGACGCTGGGGAAGTGCCCGGCGGTGGCCAGGTCGCGGGAGAGGACGACGTGGCCGTCGAGGATCGAGCGCGCGGTGTCGCCGATCGGGTCCTGGAGGTCGTCGCCCTCGACGAGCACGGTGTAGAGGCCGGTGATGCTCCCGTGCTCGGAGGTGCCGGCTCGCTCGAGCAGGCGCGGGAGCAGGGCGAACACGCTCGGCGGGTACCCGCGGGTGGCGGGCGGCTCGCCGGCGGAGAGGCCGATCTCGCGCTGGGCCATCGCGACCCGGGTGAGGCTGTCCATCATCAGGACCACGTGCTTGCCGGCGTCACGGAACGATTCCGCGATCCGGGTCGCGACGAAGGCGGCGCGGAGTCGCTCGACCGGGGGAGCGTCGCTGGTGGCGACCACCACCACCGAACGGGCCAGTCCCTCCGGGCCGAGGTCGTTGTCGAGGAACTCGCGGACCTCGCGGCCGCGCTCGCCGACCAGGGCGATCACCGAGACCTCGGCGTCGGTGCCCCGGGCCACCATCGAGAGCAGGCTGGACTTTCCGACGCCGGAGCCGGCCATGATGCCGATCCGCTGGCCCTGGCCGCACGGCACCAGGGTGTCGAGAGCCCGGACGCCGAGGCCGAGCTGGTGCTGGATCCGGGGGCGGCTCAGGGCCGCCGGTGCGGTGTTGTCGACGCTGACCCGGGGCAGGTGGTCCAGCGACGGGCCGCCGTCCACGGCGCGGCCGAGACCGTCCAGGACCCGGCCGCGGAGGTCGTCCCCGACGGGAATCCGCAGCGGGCCGCCGGTGTGCCGGACGAGCGCACCCACCTGGAGACCGTGGGTGTGCGCCAGCGGTAGGCAGATCAGTCCGTGGGGGCCGCTCGCGGCGACCTCCGCGAGAGCGGAACCCTCAGGACCGGCGCCGTGGCCGACGATCTCGACGAGGTCGCCGACAGCCGCCGGCAGTCCGGTCACGACCAGGTGCAGGCCGACCAGCTCGGCAACCCGGCCGAGCACCAGCGGGGCCGCCGCCTCGAGGGCGCGGTGGCGCAGGTCGGCGGTCAGCAGACTCATCGCAGCACCTCGCGGACCCGCGCCAGGGCCGTGTCCAGGCGGAGGTCGAGGACGTGGTCCTCGGCCTCGACCAGGGCATCGCCCCGGGAGAGCGTGGGGTCGCCGACGACGAGGACGCCGTCGGCGGTCAGTGCGTCGGCTGCGGGAGCGTCCAGCGGGTGCAGCCGGACCCGGACCACGGGTTCGGAGGGCAGCAGGGCCAGCACCCGGCGTACGACGTCGGTGCTGTCGGCGCAGGCGACCTCGCGCCCGACGAGCTCACGCGTCAGCTCCCAGGCGAGCTCGACGGCCTGGGTCTCGATCCGCTCGCAGACCTCGGCGACGGCGCCGTGCAGCCGGGCTGCGGCGTGCTCCAGGGCGCTGAGTGCTGCCTGGTGCTCGGCCTCGCGCTGCTCCTCGGCCCGGAGCCGCTGCTCCTCGGCCGCGACCGCCTCGAGCCGGACCGCCTCCCGGGCTGCTCGCTGGCCCTCGGCCCAGCCGACCGCATAGCCCTGCGAGCTGGCCGCGGTGCGGGTGCTCTCGGCGAGGGCGGCGAGGGTTCCCTCGGTGACCTGGTCGCCGAGGACGTTGCCGGCGCCGAAGCGGGTCCAGACACCGGTCCGGAGCTCAGGCGTGGCGAGGGTCGCGAGAGGTGCCGGCTCAGGAGATGAATTCATCGTCGTTCCCTCGCCGGACCATGATCTGGCCCTGCTCCTCGAGCTGGCGGATGGTGCGGATGATCGACTGCTGGGCTTCCTCGACCTGGGTGAGCCGGACCGAGCCGAGGAGCTCGACCTCCTCGACCAGGTTCTCCGCCGCACGGCTGGAGAGGTTCGTGGTGATCTTGTCGCGGACCGCGTCCGGCACGCCCTTGAGAGCCAGGGCGAGCTCGTTGCCCTCGACCGAGCGGAGCACCAGCTGCACCGACCGGTCGTCGAGGTTGACGATGTCCTCGAACATGAACATCCGGCTCTTCACCTCGTCGGCCAGGGCGGCGTCCAGGGCCTCCAGGCCGTCGACGATCTGGCGCTCGGTCGAGCGGTCGGAACGGTTGATGATGTTGACCAGCGGGTCGACACCGCCGACGCGGGACATCTCGGCGGGCTGGAGCATCGAGGACAGCTTCCGCTCCAGGGTGCTCTCGACCGCACGGATGATCTCGGGCGAGGTCCGGTCCATCACCGCGATCCGGTGCGCGACCTTCGCCTGCTGGTCCGGGGCCAGCCCGGAGAGCAGCAACGACGCCTTGTCCGGAGTCATGTGGGCGAGCACCAGGGCGATCACCTGCGGGTGCTCGTCGATGATGAACGACCGGAGCTGGGCGGGGTCGGCGCGGTGCAGGAACTGGAACGGCATCTGCACTGCCGCCGCCTTGACCCGCTCCATGATCTCGGCAGCGCGGTCGGAGCCGAGGGACTGCTCGAGCAACTGCTGGGCGAAGGAGAGTCCGCCCTGCTGGATGTGCTGCCGCGCGGTCATCATGTCCTTGAACTCGCTGATCACCTGCTGGGTCTCGGCCGAGCTGATCGACTCCAGCCGAGCGATCTCGGCGGAGATCGCCTCGACCTCCGCGTCGGAGAGGTGGCTGAGCACGGCCGAGGCACGCTCGCGGCCCATCTGGATCAGCAGGATCGCGGCCTTGCGGATGCCGACGCCGGCGATCGTCATGGAGGTCATGGGCGCTCCACCAGCCATCCGCGGAGCAGGGACGCGACGTCCTCGGGCTGACGTTCCACCAGGGCGGCGAGCTCGTCGAGCATGTCCTCGGTCTCGGAGTTCTCGGTGGCTTCCAGGGCGAGCAGGGCCGCGGCCGGGTCGACCGCCGGGGTCGCCGCCCGCTCGATGGCGTCCTGCTTGAGCTGCTCGACGACGTACGTCGTGGCTGCGGCGCGGGCCTTGGCGCTCTTGCGGCCCTTGAGCCAGGCGAGGACCAGGATCAGGACGACGACCAGGATCAGGCCGGCGTTGCGGATCAGGTTCATCTGGCTGGCGGTCGCGTCGGCCTTCTGGGCTGCGGCGAGCTCGGCGGCGGCCGCCTTCTCGGCGGTCCGGTCGAAGGTCAGCGAGGAGACCTGGACGGTGTCGCCGCGCTCCTCGTTGATGCCGACGGCGCTGGCGATCAGCTCCTGGATCTCGTTCGGGTCGATGGTCTTGGCGGTGGCCGCGTCCAGGACGACGCCGACGTGCAGGTTGCGGACCGCCCCGGGGGCGTTCTCGCGGCGCTCGATCGTGGTGTCGACCGCGTTGTCCTTGGTCTCCTGGACCTTCTCGTAGCTCGAGTCGACGCCGCCCGCGGTCCCCGAGGAGTCCATCTGGCCGTCGGGTCCGACGACCCCGGTGAGCCCGGAGCCGGCGCCGGCGCCGGGACCGGTGTACTTCTCGGTGTTGGTGGTCTCGGCGAGGGCCGGGTTCCGAGGGTTGTAGGTGTACTTCTTCGTCTCGGTGACGGACTTGTCGAAGTCGAGGTTCGCGGTGACGGCGACGGTGGAGTTACCGGGACCGACGACCCGGTCGAGCATCGTCTGGATGCGCCCGTTCATCTCGGTCTGGTAGTCCTCGACCTCTTGGTTGCGGGTGCTGGCGCCGATCCCGCCTTCCCCGTCGGTGGAGGTGAGCACCTTGCCGGAGGAATCGGCGACGGTGACGTTCTTGGGGTCGAGTGCGTCGATGCTGGAGGCGACCAGGTGCACGATCGCCTGGACCTGCTCGGCGTTCAGCGAGCTGCCCGGGCCGGTGGCGACCAGGACCGACGCGGTGGCCGGGGCCTGGGAGTCGGAGAAGACCTGCTTCTGCGGGAGCGCCAGGTGCACGACCGCGGTCTGGACGCCGTTGATGGCCTCCACGGTGTTGGACAGCTCGGCCTCCATGGCCCGCTTGAAGTTGGTCTGCTCCTGGGTCTGCGAGGTGGAGAGGCCCTGGTTGTCGAGGATCGAGTAGCCGTTGTCGGAGCTGCTCGGGAGGCCTTCGCCGCTCAGCGAGATCCGGGACGAGTAGACCTTGTCCTTGGGGACCATCACGGTGGCGCCGCCGTTGGTGATCTCGTAGGGCACCCCGTCGGCATCGAGCTTGTCGATCACCGCGGAGGCGTCGGCCGAGCTCAGGTTGCTGAACAGGGGCGCGTAGCTCGGGGTGGCGGCCCACTGGAAGACCAGGAACCCGGCGAGCAGGAGGGCGCCGGTACCGAGGACGGCGATGAGCTTCTGGCCGCTGGTGAAGGCCACGAAGGTGCGCTGGTAGCGCGCGAAGGCGCGGCTCAGGTTCTCCTTCATCAGACCTGCATCCGCATGATCTCGGTGAATGCCTCGACCGCCTTGTTGCGGACCGCGACGGTGAGCTGCGTGGTCACCGAGGCCTCGGTCGCGGCGATCGTGTAGTCGTGGATGCTGTCGAGGTCACCGGTGGCGGCCTTCACGGCGAGCTGGTCGGCACGGTCCTGGACCTGCTCGAGTCGGTCGAGCCCGTCGAGCACCATGCTCCCGAACTCCTTCCCGCTCTCGACCTTCGCCGTGGGCGTGGCCGGCCCATTTCCTGGGACGGTCGGCGGAACGTACGGCGTGAAGCCGACGCTCTCGATTCCACTGACTGACATCAGCTGCGTCCGATCTGCAGTGCGGAGTTGTAGGTGTCCTGCGCGTTCTTGGTGACCTGCACCGAGGCCTGGAAGCCGCGCTGCGCCATCACCAGCTGGCTCATCTGGCTGGCCATGTCGATCTCGGGGAGCCGGACGTTGCCGTCCTCGTCGGCCAGGGCGCTGGTCGGGTCGTTCACGATCCGGCCCTCGGGGTCGGAGTAGGCGATGCCGGCGACGTCGACGCCGCCGTCGTTGCGGGCCCCGGCGATCACCATCTGGCCCTGGAAGGCGCTTTCGCTGGTGCGCTTGGCGGTGTTGACGTTGGCGATGTTGTTCGCCAGCGCGTCCAGCCAGGTCTGGTGCATGCCGAGGCTGGTGTTGGCGATGCGGAGCATGTCGAAGGCGCCCATCACTGCCCCATCGCCGCGGTCTTGATCAGGCTGAACTTGTCGTTCACCGCGCGGGTGAGCATCTGGTACTGGAACTGGCTCTGCAGCGCGGCCATGGTCTCCTTGCGGAGATCGACGTTGTTACCGTTCGCGCCGACCGGGGTGTCGGTCGGCGTGGTGGTCACCCCGGACTCGACCGGGAGGCCGTCGGCGAAGTCGCCGTCGCCGATCGCGGAGCGGAGCTGGGTCTCGAAGTCGACGCTGCGCGCACGGAAGCCGGGGGTGTCGACGTTGGCGATGTTGTCGGCAGTCACCCGCTGACGGGTGGAGACACCGTCGAGAGCCGAAGCCAGGACCTGGCTGACGGCATCGGACACGGCGAACGGCACAGGAGCCTCCGTAGTCGAAGCGGGGTGCCTGTCCGTGGCGGTGGGTGAGCGATCCGTGCTCAGGGGGTTCTTCGGTCCCCCGGTAGGGGAGTTGAGCGAATCCGGTCCGGGTCGCCCGGATTCAGGACCTTGGTCCCGTCGCGGCTGTCCGGTCGTCGCCGTGGGTCCCTCCGGACGCCATCGAGGGGAGCGCCCTGGCGAAGGGGGCGCTCCCCTCGGTGTGTCCGTGCGGGAGGTGGTGGAGGCGGTCAGGCCACCAGGACGACGCTCAGCCGGCCGCTGCCGTAGCCCGCGACGGTGACCGCGAGGTCCTCGCGGCGTCCCAACGTGACTGCCTTGACCATCACGTCGCCGGGCAACGGGTTGCCGATGTGGTGGGCGTCGTAGAGGCGGACGTGGGTGGCGCCGTCCTGGTTGAACAGCGACGCGGCGATGTTGAGCACCTCGTAGACGTTCTCGCGCAGGGTGTCGTTGAGGATGCGCTCCTCGACGGCAGCTTCGGCACCGGAGACCGGGACCAGCCCGATCGCGGCGCCGGCGTACGCGGACAGGGGCAGGTCGAACGCGATCACCGAGGTGACCTGCAGGCTGTCGTCGACGTAGACCGCGACGGTGCACGGGTTGTTCGGCGTCGGCGCCAGCGGCGGCGTCGGGGACAGTTGGATCTCCCGGCCGAGCAGATCGGTGAGCAGGTCGCGGATCTCCTTCGTCGTCGGCAGGTAGGACGTCTGGACGTACACGACCTCAGCCCTTCAGGACCGGGGAGAGCGCCTCGTCGAACGCTTCCGGGGTGAACGGCTTGGCGATCAGGAACAGGGCGCCACCGGCCTCGGCCCGGGCGCGCATGTCCGGGGACCCCTCGGAGGTGACGAAACCGAAGGGCACCGTCGACCCCGAGGAGCGGAGCGCGGCAAGCAGGTCGATGCCGTTCATCTCCGGCATGTTCCAGTCCGAGAGGACCAGGTCCGGCGACTCGCTGTGCACCTTCTCGAGGGCGTCCCGGCCGTTCTCGGCCTCCACGACGTCGTGGCCGACGTACCCGGCCTGTCGCAGGGTGCGGATGACGATCTGCCGCATCACGCGGCTGTCGTCGGCGACGAGGATCTTCATCGGGGGCTCCTCAGATCTTGGGGGACTGGATGTGGACGCTGATCACCAACGGCGACCCGGCCCACTGGGCGTCGAAACGGCAGACCTCGGTCACGTCCGAGGGGCGGGCGACCCGGCCGGCCGCGACGACCGGCAGCGACAGAGCGCTCGGACCGGGCATCAGGCTCTTCACGCCTCCGCCGATCATGTTCACGAGCTCTCCGACGGCGTCGGCGACGTCCTCGTCCGGGAGGGGGCCGTCGTCGAGGCAGAGCATCCGCCGGGTGACCTGGTCGGCCATCTCGGCGGACAGCTCGACGCTGATCATCCCCTGCCACTCACCCGAGACGCTGACGGCGGCGGACCAGCCCACGGTCAGCTCGGCCGGCGGGCCGATCAGCAGCGGCTCCTCGTCGCCGAGGAACGAGCTCCAGACCTCCGCGGCCACCATCTCGACGTCGGTCAGGGACGGCGCGACCAGCTCCAGCGAGCTCATGCGGGGACCGCCTTGGCGACCAGGCCGAGCAGCTCGAGCTTGTCGGCGATGGCGTCGGGGGTGAACGGCTTGATCACGTACTCGTGCGCGCCGGCGGCCAGGGCCCGGACGATCTGGCCGTGCTCGCTCTCGGTGGTGACCATCATCAGGGTGATGTCGCGCCACTCCGGGTTCGCCCGGACGTTGGTGATGAAGGTGTAACCGTCCATCACCGGCATGTTCCAGTCGATCAGGCACAGGGTCGGGACCCGGCCCTCGTTGAGGTGGTCGAGGGCCTGCTGGCCGTCGGCGGCTTCCAGGGTCTCGAAGCCGAGGTCGGTGACGATCCGGCGCAGGATGCTCCGCATCGCCCGCGAGTCGTCGATGATCAGCGCGTACATGGGTCAGGCTCCCGTCAGTGCGGTGGTGGTGGGCTGCCACGCGGCGGCAGCCGCCGGCGGGGTGTTCGTGGTGGGCTTTCCGGCCGGCCGGTGGATCTGCACCCGCCCGTGGGCTTCGCGACCCCAGTGGTCGTCCATGTCGAGGGTCGTCTCGGAGGAGCCGAGCAGCATGAAGCCGTCGGGGGAGATCACCTGGTGGACCTTGCGCAGGATGTCCCGCTTCATCTCCATGTCGAAGTAGATGAGCACGTTGCGGATGAAGACGATGTCGAAGGTCGGCAGCAGCGGGAACGGCGTCGACAGGTTGAGCGGCTGGGTGCGGACCATCTTCTTGAGGTCGTCGGACACCTCCCACTCGCTGCCCGCGCGGGTGAAGTACCTCACCAGCGACGTCGCCGGGAGGCCGCGGTTCATCTCGACCTGGCTGTAGCGCCCGGCGTCGACCCGGGCCAGCATCTTCGGGGAGACGTCGGTGGCAAGGATCTGGGCGGTCCACCCCGAGGGCAGGTGCTGGTCGAGCAGCATGGCCAGGCTGTAGGCCTCCTGCCCCGAGCTGCACGCGGCAGACCAGATCGAGATGTGCCGGACGTGGGCGCGGGCCTCGATCATCTCGGGCAGCATCACGTCGGTGAAGGCTTGGTACGGCGCGTTGTCCCGGAACCACGAGGTCTCGTTGATCGTCAGCGCGTCGAGGACCTTGGCGCGCTCGCCGTGGTCGGTCTGCAGCTTGGCGACGTAGGAGTCGACATCTGCGCAGCCGGCCTCGCGGGCCAGCGGCAGCAGGCGCGCCTCGACGAGGTACTCCTTGCCGGGGTCATAGAGCATGGCCGTCTCCCGTCGCACCAGGTCGGAGACGAACGCGAAGCTCGACTGGGAAATCGTCACGGCGGTCTCATCGTCCGCGGCCGGCTGCTCCTGAGGAGAATTGGTCCCGACCTGCTCCGGGACCTCGGTCGTCGAGCTTGTCGAGACGCCTCATACCGCCTGGCTTCGTGCCGATGTTCGGGGTGTGATCCGAGTTCTCGTCGTGGACGACTCGGCGCTGGTGCGCCGCCTCGTCACCACCGCCCTCAGCCTCGACCCCGAGATCGAGGTCGTCGGCATCGCGGTCCACGGTCGCGAGGCGGTCGAGCGCGTCGACGAGCTGAAACCCGATGCGGTCACCCTCGACATCGAGATGCCGATCCTGGACGGGCTCGGCGCCCTGGACGCGATCCGCCGCAAGCACCGCCGGCTACCGATCATCATGTTCAGCACGTTGACCGAGAAGGGCGCCACCAAGACCTTGGAGGCGCTCTCGCTGGGCGCCTCGGACTTCGTCACCAAGCCCTCGAACACCACCAGCATGGCCGAGTCGATGGCCAGCGTCCGGGAGCAGCTGATCCCGAAGCTGAAAGCCCTCGTCGGCGCGCAGCGGGTTGTCGGTGCGGCTCCGGAACCGGGTGCCGGTGCCGAGCGGCGCGCGGCGCGCGAGCCGGTCGCCCTGGCCGCGGCGACGACCAAGAACGCCGAGGTGCTGCTGATCGGATGCTCGACCGGCGGTCCGGACGCGCTGTCGCACGTGCTGGAGAACCTCCCGGCGACGCTGCCGGTGCCGGTCCTGGTGGTGCAGCACATGCCGCCCCTGTTCACCACGATGTTCGCCGAGCGGCTCGACCGGGCTTCGCCGCTGACCGTCCGCGAGGCGGTGGAGGGTGATGTCCCGAAGCCGGGCGAGGTCCTGGTCGCCCCGGGCGGCTTCCACCTGCGGGTGCTCCGGTCCGCGGGCGTCGTACGGGTGCACCTGGACGAGGGCCCGCAGGAGAACTTCTGCCGCCCCGCCGTCGACGCGCTGTTCCGCTCTGCGGCGCACGCGTACGACGGCGCCGCCACGGCCTTGATTCTCACCGGGATGGGACAGGACGGGCTGATCGGCTGCCAACTGCTCGCCGAGAAGGGGGCCCGGATCGTGGTCCAGGACGAGGCGTCCTCGGTGGTCTGGGGGATGCCGGGTGCCGTCGCGACGGCCGGGCTGGCCCACGACGTGCTGCCGTTGGACGACATCGCCGGCAAGCTCTCCGCGATGCTCGGCTGACTCCGTTCCGCGTGTTCTGCACCGTCCACCGGACCCAGGCGAGCATCATGGAGCGGTGGAGATCCTGCTCTGGCTGCTGCCGGCGACCCTGACGACGGGTGTCGCCATGGCCTGGGTGAGCTGGGTGGGGCGCGAGCGCCCGGAGCGTGAGCGGACCGACGTGGAGCAGGAGCGGTTCGCCCGAGCGATCCTCAAGCCGCTGCCGAAGTCCACTCCCCGGCCGCGGCAGCGGGAACGCAGCACCGGCGTCGCGGTCCGTCCCTCGAGCACTCGCCGCTCTGCCTGACCCACCGGGCCTGATCCCGCTGGGCGGCCCGGAGCACCGAGGTTTCGGCGTGTTTGAGAGGGTGGAGGCATGAACCAACGGACGGTCGCCGGGCTGCTCGCGCTCGTCCTGGGCGCGGTGCTGCTGAGCGTCGCCACGCTGATGCCCTCGCCCTGGGTCAGGTTCAGCCCCGGGCCGACGATCGACGTTCTCGGCCCGTTCGACGGCAAGGAGATCATCAAGGTCACCGGCCGCAAGACCTACGACGACGACGGCGCGCTGCGGATGGTCACGGTGCTCCCCGACGGCCCGGAGAACACCAGGAACCTGTTCAGCGTCCTGGCTGCCTGGCTGAATCCCGACGACGCGGTCTACCCGGTCAGCATCTACCGGGAGGACGAGACCAACGAGTCGGTCCGCGAGGAGTCCGCGGCCCAGATGTCGTCGTCGCAGGACTTCGCGACCGCGGCGGCGTTGGACGCGCTCGGGATCGCGTACCGCACCGACCTGGTGGTCGCCGAGGTGGCCCCGGACGGCGCCTCGGCGAAGGTCCTGAAGAAGGGTGACGTCATCCGGGCGATCGACGGCAAGGCCGACCCCGATCCGAACGTGCTGGTGAACCGGATCCGCGAAACCGTACCGGGGGAGACGATCACCGTGCGGATCCTGCGCAACGGCAAGGAGCGCGACGTCCGGATCACCACCCGCCCGGCCGCCGACGACCCGACCTCGGCGCGGATCGGGATCGCGCCGGGATCGAAGTACGCGTTCCCGTTCAAGGTCACCGTCCAGCTGCCCGGAACCATCGGTGGTCCGTCGGCCGGCATGATCTTCGCGCTCTCCATCTACGACGTCCTCACCCCGGGATCGCTGACCGGCGGCAAGTCGGTGGCCGGGACCGGCGAGATCAGCCCGGACGGCGTGGTGGGGCCGATCGGCGGGATCGGCCAGAAGCTGATCGGCGCGCAGCGCGACGGGGTCGAGCTGTTCCTGGTGCCGGAGGAGAACTGTGCCGAGGCGCTGCGGTCCCACTACGACCGCGACAAGCTCAGCCTGGTGAGGGTGCACACCCTGACCGAGGCGATCGAGGCCGTCACGGCCTGGCGCACGAACCCCGACGCCGACCTGCCGAGGTGTACTGCATGACCGACCTGCCCGAGACGCTGCAGAACCACCCGGGCCCGCTGTTCGACGTCGTCCGCGAGCTCGAGGCGCACGCCAGCAGCTCCGGCTGGGACCAACCCGAGCGCCTGTTCGCGCTCGCCGCGACCGCCGACCTGGTCAACCGCGAGCCCGACTTCGCCGCCGCGCTGGGGTTGGTCGCCGTCCCCGAGGACCCCTCGTTCACCCCGATCGAGCAGGAACTCCCGTCCGGGCAGAGCTTGGAGGAGGTGCTCGGCCAGATCGCCTGGCCCGCCGAGGTCGCCGGGGTCGCGGTCATCGCCGAGCGACTGGTGCTCCCGCCCGGCGCCGACGCGGAAGCCCCCGAGGACCCGGCGGCGGCCCAGGAGTACGCCGTGAACCACCCCGACCGCCAGGAGGTGCGGATGGTTGCCGCCGCGCTCCGCAACGGTGATTCTGCTTGCGCTTTGCGGCTAAGGTCGCATGACGCGGACGACTTGGTCCTGACCGGGCCCGACCTGGTGCCTGGTCTGGTGACGCAGCTGCATGCAACGCTCGATGTTGAGGAGACAACGGCCGATGAGTGACTTCTTCGCCGACGACGCCGGACCGGCTCGCCCGGTCCCGCCCCGCCCCGCCCCCGGTTCACGGCGGCCGCGGCCGCTGGTGCTGACCCTGATCGTGATGGCGGTGCTGCTGATCGGCTTCTCGCTCTTCGCGAACATCTGGACCGAGAAGCTGTGGTTCTCGAGCATCGAGTACGGCGACGTCTTCAACAAGCTGCTGGTGACCCGGACGCTGCTCTTCCTGGTCTTCGGTGCCCTGATGGGCCTGATCGTGGGCGTCAACCTGTGGCTGGCGTACCGGCTGCGCCCGATGTTCCGGCCGAACTCGCCGGAGCAGGCCAACCTGGAGCGGTACCGCGAGGTGATCAACCCGGTCCGCAAGGTGGTG